>JBAXGH010000040.1:0-4076 GCA_037139515.1 bacterium | reverse complement strand
AAGTATTCGGGGAATTACTCAAGATGAGTGGTGCACTAAATCATTGAACTGGCCCTCAGAAAGACTTGACTCTATTATGTTTTTCTGCTAATTAGAAGCTGGCCCCTGACAAAAGAGGATCATGGCATGAAAACCCCCGCCCTATTCGCCACTGATTTGCACGGCAATCGCTTTGCCTACGAAAGGCTGTTTGGCCTCGCTGAACGCGAAAATATCAAGTACGTTTTTCTGGGTGGTGATCTAGCCCCCAAGTGGGAGTTCCTAAACTTCTACAATACTGCGCTCTTGCCCTTGCAATCCAAGTGGTACAAGCAGGATGCTGATGATGCGCTCGAATTCACCTACCTGAAATATCTGACCGATGCTCGCGAGCGCTCTGAACGCAAAGTCACCAAAGCTCGCGAATATTACATGAATTATGGCGGTATCGAAAGATATATCGCCATTCGCCTCAACTTAGAGCAGGTCATCACGCTCGAACGCGTTCTTGTCGATTTACTCTCCGGACATGAAAAGATTGCAAGCGAAGATCTAACCACGCTCGCAGCCATGATGCAGGATGAAGACGCCGACGCTCAGTTCTCCCTTCTCCCAGAGGATCAAGCCAAGATTATCTTAACCGCCATCAAGCAGATTCATGATTCTAGGAATAAAATCCTGAGAACCCACACTGGCGTGATTCTGGATTTGCTCGGTCGCTATTGTCCATCCTATCAAAGCATTCCCAAGCGTCTCTATCCCTCAGAGTTCGTGAATGTCCTGAAGCGCAACCCTGCTCGCGAATGGTTGAAGTATGCTTCGGAATCCACGAGCTACGACCGCATAGCGAAAGCTCAATCAATGTTTTTTCGGAACTATTTCAAGAAAAGTCTAAAAAACTATCTTGAAAAAGTCAGAGATGGCCACGTTTACGCAATCCTCGGAAATGATGACATGCTCGAGTGCGAGGAAGATATGCTAAGGCTCGAAACCCAAGGCCTCCTGACTTACCTGAACAAGAAAACCGTAGAGCTTTATCCTGGGCGTTTCGTCGCCGGCTACCCTTACGTTCATCTCGGCGGCAATTTCTACCCTGGATGGGATATTTCTGAAGCCGAAATGCTCGAGGGTCTCACCAAGCTTGAACGGGCTGCCGATCCGGCGAAAACGCTTTTCGTGATTCATCAGCCACCATTCAATTCGCGCTTAGACGAGAGCTTCGGCGGTGAACATTTTGGGAGTTCTGGTATCTCAGACTGGCTCACAAGCAGCAAGAAGCTAGCTGTGCTATCTGGCCATGTTCACGAAGCGCCCTTTGTAAACGGCGGATTCTGGCAACAATCAGTGTCTGGCACGCCCTGCTTTCAACCCGGCGGCTGGCACGAAGAAGGCCTGTGCGCGATACAATTCGACCTTGAACATGTTGAAAGTGCGCGCTGGATAAACAACCAAACAAAGTGAGTCAGGTGAAACCGCGGAAGCTGAAAGCTAGCTTCCGCTTTTTTGTTTAAAAGACGTATTTGTTAGCTTTCCAAAAGCCCCCAGTATGTAAGTAGTAGCTTGTTTTGAAGAAGGCAATAAGTCGGCTCGATGTGGGCGATTATGCCGAGTGTCTGCGGCGGACAATCAGCGTTGTTCCAGAGCCTGCTTAGAATCTCTCCTTCGAGTTGGAATGTGGAGATTTCCAAGGGACCATTAAGCTGATCGTGCTTGGGAGCTGTGAATAAATGAATTTTTGTCAGGTTTTAAGGCCAGACCCCGATGCCTCCTGCAGCATCTTTGCTCCAGCCGCGATAGCCTCATCCATATTTTTCCACGAACGCGAAGCGTAGAACTCACGCAATTCTTTTTCGGCCGGCTTGCCGATATCTTCCGGATTCGAAAAGTATGTGATTGATTCCTTGAGAAGCTCAAAATCCTCGTACGACATCGTCGCACGCAAAGCCTCGTAGTACATGTAAAACATGTAATGATTCAGCTCATGCGTGATCGTGCGAAGCTGAATCTTCACGCCCCTCGGCGCAAAAGCGTAAATCCATTTTTCTGCTGGCTTAAAATCGTACGGGCAAATTCCAATCATCGAAAGTCGTACCGTAAGCGCGTCGAGCTTGAACGGTTGCCGAAAAAGAAACTCCAAATTAGCGATAACCTGCGTTCCAACTTCTGCCCAGGTGCTTTCAAGTTTCGCTCGCCATTCCTCCATCTGACCCGGCTTTTCCACGTGCCACCCTTCGATGTACTTCACGATACGCTTATAACATTCCTCTTCGCTCGAAGCGGTTTCGATGAGCGCCGCTAGTTTTGGATTCAAACCGGAACGTAGCCGCTTCTCCATATCATCACGGCCATGCCGCAGATGTGTGAATTTGTACGCGAGCATGTGATTCTGAGCGTCTTCTGCAATCGAATAGGTAACCTTGAGCTTCAATTTTGGCGTCATAAAAAAATATTTATCCGCGTTTATTAAGCCCGAATATCAAGAGCTAATCTACAACAGAAAGCTCGATGCAATAAAGTAGACGCCGGCTAGAAGAAGAAACGCAGGCGCTGCCATCGCCGCTATCGCATTCAGCCATACTCTATTAGGCTCATCTATCACTGCTATTTCCGGCCGTTCTTGATCGTACCTGACAAGAACACCGGTTCCAACCGGATGGCGACGAGACGAGCCGCCAAGATTAGCGAGAAAGGTGATTTTCCGATTACCTTGCGCCTCAAATTCTACGAGCGGATAGCGCGGACCATGACGAGATTTAGACGCGCTTATTTCTATAACTTTTCCGGCCGCGCGAACGCCGACTCGACCCAATCTTCGACCGAGCAGAATCAACCGAATACCACGAACAGATAATTGGATGCCAAAACCAAGAAAGATAATCCCGTAAATCAGGTAGTGTAATAAAAAGCTTGAAGGAAAAGACATAATGCGTACAAGTACACCCAACGCCAAAAATTAGCAACAGGTTACGTGCCAATCATAGCAAATATCTCTAAAAAAAGACTCAAGAAAGCATTCGCCGTCTCGAGTTCGTGCATTCCTTCTCCATCTCCTCGTCTTTAGCCCCTGAAGCGCGGTGAAAACTTGTCTCTCGCCGAAGATGTTGTCGAGATTTCGGTCACCCGCGTCGTGGCTGTCCTCACGCCTTCGCGCGTCGCCGGAACATCGATCGCAAGATCTTCCGGAAATCCCATTTCGCGCGCGATCGCTTTCGCGTCAACGCCGATGCCGAAGACGATCAGCTTGCATCGGAACTGGATTGCGCGCGCCGCAAGATGCTGGACCTCCGGCAAGCACTCCCGGGAAACCGAGTCATAGCCATCGGTGAAAACTGCAACGATGGTTTCAAGATCCGCGCCCGTCTTGAGCATCGCTTCGATTTTCGGGAGCATGTGACCGAGTACACCGAACACAGTTCCGTACAAGCGCGTGCCATAACCCGTGTCGTAGTGCTTCATTGACGGCACTTTTGCAACCGGCGAAATCGGAACATCCATCTGCACAGCGGCATCGAAAGTGAAAATTCCGACGCTCACAGCCTCATGATTCGGCAATTTGCCGAGCTCGCGCAGATACTCATTGAGCGCGCGGCGCGGCGTGTCACCGAAAACTTTCATGGAGGACGAGCGATCCATCATGAGGATGCCAAGCGTCTGGCACTTCGCATCGAGTTCGAGGGCGTGTGACTGCAGAATTTTCTGCAGGGCCACCATATCGGCACCATCCGGCTTTTGGCTCATCAGATTGCTCCTCCTCTACTTCTGGCTCCATATAGGAGCGTAAACCCTTGGCAGAACGTAGCAAAAATCACGATATACGTCAAGACACGGCGCAGCCAACCGCCGGTATGTAAACAGGCAGTGATAATGTCCGCATTTCTTGGGCTCTTGCATCCAAATTCAAGATTCAAGATCTGACCCCAACGTGTGTACCGGTCCGACGATGACCTAGAACGAAGTGACGAGCTTTAGCTCGTCACACTGGGAATAAGCGCCGGAGGGCGCAACTCATCGCTTCCAGCTCGCCCGGTATCGCCCACAATATAGGGACTGTAAACTAGATTGTGTCTGGAGTAGGCTTCTAGCCTATGAAGAAACCA
>JBAXGH010000039.1:0-4246 GCA_037139515.1 bacterium | reverse complement strand
TGTTCCGATATTTTGAATTGGCCCGATTTGTCCCATTTGATTTGGGCCCATTTGTTTTTGGTCCCGCCGGTGTGGGCTTGTGCAGCCAGCGGTTTTGAACCGCGTTGGTTCGCCTGCGAACGGCGGCTTAAGACGCCGTGTTTTAAACAATGACACTCCTCGTGAGAATAGCGACAAGGGTGACCTGTGGGAAACCCTGCGAGTATGGATGGATCGAGGAAGATAGGGACGCGCCCGCCGGTGTTCTCCACGCGAACTGGAATCCGGATACTGCCAAGGTGAACGCGAATTGGAACGACGCTTCGAATTCGAATCCGAAGCTTGGGGCGCGTCCCGCCGTCATTGTTTTACGCCTTTCCCATCGGTCGCTTGGTTATGTAATCAATCCAGCCGCCGATCATCTTTCTCTCTTCGAGTAGGTTATTGGAGAGTTCTTGATATTGCTCGGCGCAGAGTTCTTTTTGTTCGTGCGCCACGCGAATTACGAGGCCGGCGAACTGGCATCCCGCAAGCGCTTTTCGGAGCGGTATTTCGCGAAGCGGCTCCGGAAGCGCATTTGCCTCGAGCAGCAATTCTAGAGTGTTTCCGAGAGAGTGTTCGAGAGTTTCACCGAGCGTATGTCTTGCAAGCTTCGAAAATTTTGTGGTGATGGCGTAGATTTTCGAATAAATTGCATACGCACAAGAAATAGCAGGAGGATATTCGAGTGGTTTTAGCATGGATATGGAGAATTATGTTTTTGATTTAGTGTCGTCGGCATTTCGAAAAGTCGCGGCCGGGAAATCGGGTAACGCGGATATTCTGGATTTTAAGGTGGATGAGTTTCGACATCTCGCTGAACTCGCGCATGATTTGGTTTACGGCGCATATCAGCATGGAGTTTACGCAAAATTTGCGGTTCATGACCCAAAGTGCCGCACGATAAACACGGCCTCGATTCGCGACCGCATCGTGCACCGATTAGTTTATGATGCGCTCGTGCCTCTATTTGAACCGAGATTCATTTATGATTCTTATGCCGCGAGAGTGGGGAAGGGCGTTCATCGTGCTCGAGCTCGGTTTTTTAAATTTGCGCAGCGTGCGAGTAAAAATTTGCGTGAGGAAGTCTTTGTCCTACACGGGGATGTGGTGAAATATTTTGAATCCGTTGATCATGAAATGCTGCTCGACGGGCTTCGACGTGTTTGTTGCGATGGTTGGCTTATGAATCTCGTCGAGTCTGTGGTGCGGAGTTATGGAAATGGAAAAGGCATGCCGATCGGCAGCGTTACTTCTCAACTTTTCGCGAATGTCTATCTTCATGAATTGGACCGATTCATGAAACATGAGCTGGGTGAAGACTTTTATCTTCGCTACAACGACGATTTCTTCATTTTGACTTCGACGAAATCAAGAGCTCCGGAACTTCAGACACATATCTCTTGCTGGATGCGATTAAATTTGAAGCTGAACACAACTTTTTCTATCTCGCGCACAAGCTCTGGCATCGATGTGCTCGGCGCCGTTTCTTTTCCGTACGGTTTCGTGCCGAGAGCCAAGACTCGGCAAAAAATTGATATAATGGTTTCGAAGACAAGCCTTGATTCGCGAGACGTGCGGGCAGTGTTGAGCTATTTAGGTTCGCTTGACTCAATGTGCGGATATTGGGCACAAAAACGCCTGCTGGGCGTAGCAGGCGGCCTATGAGATACTATTTGTAATATGAGTGATTTTTCGCGAGGTGAATTTGTGCCTCAGGCGGTTGGAAAAACAGCAGCAGAGACAAAACTGCGTGAAACTTTTAAAATCAGCGAAGAGACTTGGTCGAGAATCGAAACTGTCGCCAGGGTGATTGGCGGCGATTTCGGCATGTCGGTTTCGCTCGGCGAGCCTGGAAAGGGGTCGTTCTTTAATTCGGCGGAAAATAGTATTACGCTTGACCCGCTTCATGTCGCCGATCCGGAGAAAGAATATCAAGCTGAATTTGTTGTGGCGCATGAAGGTGGGCATCGCGCGATTACGCTCGGGCCGGAAGCGCTCGGAATTCCAAAGGAAAAGTCTATCGAGTTATATGGTCAAATTGGTTTTGGATTCGGTATGAATGCAGCAGAGGATCCGGCGGATAATGATTGGTGGGGTCGTAAATTTCCCGGCTTCGGGGTGCTCACGAAAAAGTTTTACGACGAACAATTAAAGTCAGAGGGTCCATTGACTACGCCGGAAATTGGTGAAATTATCGCGAAGCTTGGTCGCACGCCGCGTTTTGCGCATTTTGGCTCCGAAATGATTCGTTACTGGCATACCGGAAAGTTTGCCAATAATTTGGACGTGGATACTCGAACGGCGCTCGAACTCGCGGCACCGCATATCCGCGAATATATTGCGACGATTCCCGGTGACCATCCGACGCGGGAGGAGAATTTGTTATCCGGACGTCGGCGTTTTCAGATTTTTCATGATCAGATTTGGCCGCTCATGTCGGAACTGGTGAAAAAAGATTTATCTGACGAAGAGATTCGGCAGCTCTTGGAGCAGAAAAAAGATAAAGCCACTAAATCGCTTAGTCCTGAACAGGCCAAGGAATTGGAGCGCGCCATGGAGGAGGCGCTTAAAGAAATGGCGAAAAAGATTTCGGAGTCCGGAAAGCCTGGGTCGGAAGGTGATATGCCGCTGCCGAAGCTTTCACCGGAACTTCGTGAGGCACTTCGAAAAGCTTTAGCAAAGCTTTCGCCGGAAGAAAGAAAAGCGATTAAAGAAGCGGCTAAAAAATCATTGGAAAAGCTGGACGATAAGATGTCAGAATCCTTGGGGGCTAAATTAAATCCCGAAAAACCGTTGACGCATGAAAAAATAGAACAAGATGCACGGGAGAAAGCCGAAAAAGAAGCACAGACTCGGGCGAAGGCGGAGCGCGAAGAAGAGGAGCGCAAAAAAATCGAAGCGGAGCTCGAAAAAAATCGCAACGAGTACGACCGCGCCTACGAAGCGGTGCAAAAAGATATCGGAAAATTTGCTGATGATATCGACCGGCTTTTCCAACCAAAGCGTCATCCGCGCTGGCAGGGATATTTCGGCACCGGTGCGCGGCTTTCGCTGAAACGAGCCATGCAATCGGAGGCGAAACCATACGAAGCTTCGGATTTGTGGGAGCGAAAAACTATTCCGGTAAAGCGCGATTTTGCTTTTACGATTCTGGTCGACTTGTCTGGTTCGATGAGAGGGGGTGGAAAAATTGAAGAGACGTTTAAGGGCGCGGTGCTACTCGCCGAAGCACTTTCGCGCGTTGGTCTTGCGGTTGAAGTGCTGGGCTTTCAGGACGAGTTAATCCCTTTCAAAAATTTTTCTGATCCGATGGGAAAAAAGATCCGTGACCAGATGAACGGCATGCCGGCTGAAGTTTCGAATTCGAATCCAGGAGGGAATAATGCAAGCGCATATAATGACGATGGTTATGCGGTGAAAGAGGCGGCAAAGAGACTTCTTGAGCATCAGTCGCGCGATCGTTTTTTGGTAGTGCTTTCGGATGGCTTGCCGGAACCAAGCGATGCGCATAAGGGTACTGCTTATGATTTGCACAAAGTTATTAGCGACATTAAGCGCGCCGGTGGTGTAAAGCTTGTCGGTGTCGGGCTTGGGGCCGGTACTGAACATGTGAGAAAATATTATCCGACGAGCACGGTTGTGCCTGATGTTAAAGAACTGCCGGCAACTCTTGCAGAATTATTTGAAGATATTCTTGTAAATCCGAATAAATATTGATTTATGAAATTTACCGAAGCACAGCTCACTTTTTTCATGGAAGCGCTTGCGTCTGGCGGTGGACTCGGTTTAATCGTAGCTGACGAGATTCCGATGTTACCGAAAGTCAAGGCTGTAGTTAGTCGCCTGGCCGTGGAAGCACCTTCAGAAGTGCTTGAAGCTCTTAGGCGAGTAGCTGAAAAAGGTGAATGGCTCGAGCTGGATGTTCGCGACGCTAATTTTCCACATGAGGTTTACAACGTTTTACGCCAAATCTCGTCTGTTCAGCGTTTTGACGTTCGTGATGTGGCGACCGGCGAATTAGTGAGCGTGCGGTGGCCGAAAAGCTGCGCGGTGATTGTGATGGTTTCGGCTTCGGCGCTGGAATCTGTCGCGATTCCAAATTTTCTGGAACTTTTTGGACCGGTTTTACGCGGAAAATAAATATGTCCCACTCCGAAGCTTCTCAAGACATCCCGCGCCTGATTTCCGAATACCAATTTCTGGTCTCCAAACACCAGACTTGGAA
>JBAXGH010000038.1:0-7773 GCA_037139515.1 bacterium | reverse complement strand
TTCATCAATTCTCACTTATTAACAACTCTTAGACACAATCAGCTTGACGGTCCCGGAAACAACGGCGGTGCTGGACTTCGACATGTGATGCCTCCAAATGTCCCTCGTGGGGACTGGATGGTGCCGTAATTGGCCCTCACAATATAGCACGTTTTGACTATTTTGTCAATAGTCTTTAACACTATAAAAAAGAAGCCCCCATAAGCATATTTATGAGGCTTCTCACGGAATATATTGATTAAGTCACTCGCCTACCGTTTCTGTCCGGTTCGCGAGCCTTTGGATTATGTTCTTTTCCGTCGGCACAAATTTCCGCGCGTACAATCAGCAAGACCAAAGCACCGGAAACCATGATTAACGAATACAGCAATATAATCGGCATGAATCCGAAGTGCTGAGCGAGCCAGCCGCCAATACCGGCGGCCGAACCATAGGCAACGCCAACCGCGAGCGAGTGCAGACTCCATTCAAAGCCCTCGCGATGCTTATCTATATGCCGTGTGAAAATCGCCGCGTAAGTCGGGAACAAACAAGCCGCCCAGACTCCAAGCAGCGCCTGAATTACATATATATGCCAAACTTGCGATGCGCCGAGAAGCAAAAGCGGGGTAAGAGCAAAAAGCACGCTCCCCACGAACATGAAGAAGAAATCATCTTTTTCGCCCGGATGTTTATCGACATATTTTGCAATCGGCAGCTGCACAAGTGATTTGATAATCCAATAAAGCGTGATTGAAAAACCAACCGTTTCAAGCGTTGCGCCTTGAATGTTTTTGGTCACGAAAATCGGAAACATCGGTGTGAAAAAGCCTTCCGCCCCGATCATCAAAAAATCGGAGTAGATCATTACGCGTACGATTTTATTTATCACCTCCTTCATAAATTTATATCCATTCCGGATCCTGGCGTACGAGTAGTTCCTCGGCCCGTCGCGGATCGGCCATCAATTCTTTTACAATCCTTTCCATGCGCGATGACTGCGAGCCTTTAGCCAAAACCAAATCCCCGGGATGCATTCTCTCCTGTACGAATCGCCCAGCTTCTTCGGTGCGCCCGAATTCGAAAATACATTGTTCCGACATGCCTGCCTGGCGCGCCGCCCGCGCGACATCCAGCGTCTTCTCGCCAACCGTAACCAGAATTTCAATCCCGGACTTTGCGAGATGAACGCCAACTTCTTCGTGACTGCGCATCGAAATCGCGCCGAGTTCCGCCATGTGACCGAGTACCGCAAACCTTTTTCCATTACCGGATTTCGGTGATAACGCCGCAAGCGTATCCAGCGCCTTCATG
Organism: bacterium; assembly: GCA_037139515.1. GTDB lineage: Bacteria > Patescibacteriota > Patescibacteriia > JBAXGH01 > JBAXGH01 > JBAXGH01. The sequence goes on along the minus strand of JBAXGH010000038.1, from coordinate 6,480 downwards.
CAGGCAACCGGCGAAGAATTATAAGTGTCATCGATAATAATCGTGCCCTTGATACCGGGAATTGCGCGCATCCGGCCTTTTGGCGCCTGATACGACTTCAAAAACTTCAAGCAATCTTCAAGCGAAATGCCGACCGCTTTACCAGCCGCAATCGCCGCGAGCAAAGCATAACAACTATGACTTCCAAGAACGCCGCGCACTTCAAGCGAGCCGACTTCGCGATCAGATTCGACGAGCAATTCAGTTGAAGCTGTAAGGCGATCCCAGTCGAGCGCCCAAGTCGAACTTGTCCCGCGAACTTTTGCCGCTGAGCCAAAGCCGTACGAAATTGTTTTGCATCTGGCAGAATTTAATGAAGCCGCGGAGTGAGCCGAATCGATGTTTACGACTCCGACGCCATCTGCCGGCAACATCGTAATCACCTTTCCTTCTTCTTTCTCAATCGCCTCTACAGAACCATAAAATTCGGTATGCGTGGCTTCAATTGCGGTCAGCACGCCAAGTTTAGGTGTCGCAAGATTCATAAGGTGCTCGATATCACCAACGTGGTCACCGCCGAATTCAAGCACCAGGCACTTTGGATAATTCTTATCCTCAAAATAAGCCAGACGAATGGCGCTACCAAAAAGCGCGAGCCACTTCAGCGGATTCCGCCCAGGAGCCTTGGCGCCGATGACCGAAAGCGGCACGCCCAGTTCATTATTATAATTTTTCGGACTGGTTGCGGCATGTTTCCACTCTTTCAAAACACAAAAAACCGCTTCCTTGGCCGAAGTCTTTCCTATCGAACCGGAAACCGCGGCCACATAAGGCTGCTGCTTTTCAAGAATCTTTTTCGTGAGCCGAGCCAGTGCGCTTTCGAGTAGTTTTTGCATATGAATTTTATAGTCGTACGCCGCAAAGATATCACTAAGCTCTAATCTCTAAGCTCTAAACCCTATTTCCTCGTCGTCGGTACTTTTAAGTATTGTAACAGGAATTTAGCGATATCGCCGAAAAGAGGCGCCGCTGTGGTTTCCGCGTAAACAGCATCCTGTGGACGATCAAGTCTTGTGACCATCACGAAGCGTGGATCTTCAACCGGAGCGAATCCGGCAAAAGTTCCGATCGTCGAACCCATACCCGCCAAGTATCCTCGTCCACTTGGATTCGCAATTTGAGCTGTTCCGGTTTTTCCTGCAACCCAATAGCCTGGGACGCCGGCTTTTTTACCGTGACCTTTTTCAACCACAGAAACCAACATCCCGGCGAGTAGTGATGCGGTGCGTGCCGAAACAACCTGACGAACCGTAGTCGGCTCAGTCTTTACAGTTCGCCCGCTTCCGTATTTTATCTCATCAATAACATATGGGCGCATCATCTTGCCCTGATTAGCAAAAACTAAAAACGCATTAGCAACCTGAAGCGGGGTTGCCGTAATGCCTTGTCCAAACGAAGCCGTGGCACGAAAAACCCTACCTGGCTTATCAAGTGAAACCAGCGTGCCCTTCGATTCTGTTTTAAGTTCAATTCCGGTCTGCGCACCATATCCAAAATCGTACAGATACTTTTTAAAAACATCCGGCTCCATCGTTTCCATGGCATAAAAAGCTCCGGTATTCAAAGACTTTTCGAGCACCTGGGTCATGGTTTGAACGCCGTTCGCAACCCCATCGGAGTTTTTAATCGTAACATCGCCGAGCGTAATTGAACCCTTATCCTCATAGGTTGACTGTGAATTAAGCTTGCCGTTGTCGATAGCAGCTGCGAGCGTCATCGCCTTCATAACCGAGCCGGGTTCATAAGCACCGTAAATTGCTACATTATTAAAAACATCGTTCGAAGGCGCCTCACGAAACTTATTCGGATCAAAGTCGGGAGCCGAACACATCGCCATCACAGCACCGGTTTTGGCATCCAAAATTACGACTGCTCCACGTTCGGCCTTGTGAACTAGAACCGCCTCGCGCAATTTTTTGCAGGCGTAAAACTGAATTGCCGGATCGATTGTCAGAATAATCCGGGCGCCATCTTCCGCTGGCTCCATCTGACGCTCGGACAGATCAATCCAACCACCACCACCGGCACCTTTAGCCGACTGAAGAAAGCCTGGCTTTCCAATCAGTTCGCGTTCAAAATATTCTTCCAAGCCATAACGCCCGACTTTATTTCCTTCCGCATCGGAACCGATGAATCCAAGAATCGGACCGCCAAAACTCGGTTCCGGATAATATCTCACCCGCTCATCAAAATACCCTATCCCGTCGATATTCAAAGCCTTAATCGCGGCCACAGTTTCATCCGGAACTTCGCGCTTCAGTACTTCGTACGGATCATCTTTCTTCGCAAGCTTATTAAGTAATCGCTGTTTATCTTCAAGCGCCTTGGTTCGAGCCTCAACATTTTCTGGCTTATCTTCCGGAACAATAATTCCAAGCAGGGGCGCGAGCCTTTCCGAAGCGTCAACCGGATCTTTTATTTTTCGCGGGTCAACGTAGATAAGCGACAGAATCCGGTTTGCCGCAACCGGAATTATTTTTGAAGTCTGTTTATCACGAACCGCAATCTCCCCGCGCTCCGGGAAAAGTTTTTGATAGATTTCCTGCTGATCGGAAGCCAGCGCTGAATAAAAAGAATGCTGCATGACCATGAGCACAAAAAGTCGCCCAACAACAATCGTTGCGATTAAAGTCAGTAACCCGAAAATCACATACGGTCTAAAATCGTGACCGTTTCGCGTTTTAGGAGTGACCGCATTATAATCTTTGATTGCCATTATTTTTCAACATCAAATCTATTTTTTGACCGCTGGCTTTGCCGGCGTTCCGGTTCCGGCTTTGAGAAGCGTCATGAATTGCTCAACCGGAATAGCGGTCGCCGGTGACTCAACCGTAACCAGCTCATTAAATTTCGAGAGTTGAATCGAGAACAAGAAAGGCTTATCAGAAGCCTCCTTGTTTTTCCATTCAGCGCTATAAAGATTGCCGTTCGAGGTAATCTTCAAAGTCAAAACTCCCTTCTCGATTCCACTACCAAGCTTCTCGATTTGCGAACTGTCGATGGTTTTTCCGCCACGTTTTCTTGTAATCGTATTCCCCTTCGCCGCTATGTCCTTCATCATTTGCTTATCAAAGTGAAGCTGAAGAACCCTAACTTCAGTTCCATCAATAGTTTCCGTACCAAGATCTTCGGCCGAATTAAGAACCTTTGCGATATTAAAAGCTTCTTTAACATCTTTCATCATCGAAGAATCGACCGGAAGACCCGCCGGCTGATCCTTGGAAACAAGCGCAAACCATTTATTAACCACATTTTCCGGCTTGGTTTCACCAAGAATGGTCGCAACCAAAGAACTCAGGTTCATATAAACCTTTTTATCGATGGCGCGAATCTCACCGTTCGCCATGAATAATGGCGACTGATTTATGGTGAGCGCCACAAATCCAGTGCCCTGAAGATTAGTATCAGTGCCCGAATCGTTTTGCATGCCTCCTACGATATGAGTTTTCAAATCAGCGGTCGGCATACCGTCTGCGAGTTCACCGCGCCAGGCACCATCAAGTACATAATTGAAAGACTTCGACGATTCGCTCGTGAAAAGTCTTTTCAAAACCGCGGCCGGACTATTACTCAATGCCGCAATTTTCATGACTCCGAGATAACCCAACCCGCAAATAATAAAAGCACCAATCACGAGTCCCGGAACCGGAATCTTTTTCAAGAGTTGCCACATAGGGTGAAGAAAAAAATAAAAATTAGGGCGTAGGCCGTTGGCCATAGTGTCTTCACTACGCCTTGCGGCCTAATACCTACGGCCTTTGCCCCATTATATCGCAGGATTGAATTTTTGTATTCGCTTGTGAACTACTTTCCAAAACGGCGCTGTCGATTAGCAAATTCCTCTAAAATCGCGTTGAAATCTTCGCGCGTGAGAGCCGGCCAATGCTTATCGATAAAAATCAGCTCAGAATATACCGATTGCCAGGTTAAAAATCCGGATAAGCGTTTTTCACCACTGGTTCGCAGAATCAAATCCGGATCGGGCATGCCGTTCGTCGTGAGCTTTGACGCAAATAATTCTTCGGTGATTTTTTCCGCCGATACGCCTTCCGTGAGAATTTTTTTAACCGCATCTAAGATTTCGATGCGACCGCCGTAGTTTATCGCGAGCGACAAATTCGCATTCGTATTTCCGGCCGTTGATTTTTCCGCCTTATCAAAAGCTTCGGCTAGTTCCAGCGACAATCCTTCGCGACGACCCAAAATCCGCAAACGAATTCCCTTTTTATTAAAAGTTTCGAGCTCTTCCGTCACGGCGCGATAAAAAAGCTTCATTAAAAATTCAACCTCATCGCCCGAACGTTTCCAATTTTCTGTGGAGAAACCAAAAACCGTCAGATATTTCACGCCCGCTTCCAAGCACCAATCTCCGACATTTTTTAAAGTTTCGTGACCAGCAAGATGACCTTCATATGAAGGTTTTCCCTGTTCTTTTGCGAAACGGCGATTGCCGTCCATGATGATGGCTAAATGTTGCGGAACTAAATTTGGCATAGCGAAAAGAAGTATAGGCAAAACCGGGCAATAAATCAAAAAAGCCACCACACGCAGGTTTCGCGTGGGTGGCCTCGAACCGAACCGACTACTGCTTCATGCCCGACGTGGACACAACTCGCGCGAGCCCGCGACCGAGGGTGTAGACCTTGGCATCCTCGATCTGGTTGCCCAGACCCTCACGCGTGACGCCGATGCTCGAGACGTTGATCTCGCTCAGGTTGAAAGCACCCGCCATCATCGTTGTGTAAACGAGTTGGGCGCCTTCGATGTCGGCCTGCTCCCAGTAGTCAGGCTCGAACCGCGAGCAGCGGATGAGAGTCTCTGGAATCGCTTCGAGCGCGAGCAGACGGGCCGCACAAAGACGAACGGCCGCGACACCCATGCCGAAGTTCATCCCGGCAAAACGCTCGACCGCAGGTTGAAAGCTGATGCGCTCCCGCTGTAGCGCGGAAGTGTAGTCCGTCGCCGCCGGGAACTGCTGCTTCCACATGATGATGGGCTCGTGGAGAGTGAGCGCTCGCATGAGCAGGTTTTCCTCACCCTTCATCCCAAGCAGGCTCAAAAGCGCCTTCTTGCGCTCGGCCGGGGTGAAGTTGCTGACGCCATTCGAATAGACTTGGAAACACCTGGCGATATCTTGTCCGGAAATCGTCATCAGCTCTCCTTCGGCGCAAGGCGCCTTCAAAAAGGAACTCTAAAGCTCACATAATTTATCATGAAAAACCATATATGTCAATACTCACAAACTATAAAATAATATCTTATACTATCTAAATAGAGCCAAATCTAAACAAATATGTACTTTTATAACTCGCTACTCTTGACACTAATCAAAAGTTCAGGTATAGTACTCTTCACCGTGATGGACTTGCACTCAAGTGCCGGTGCCACTCACGAGCTTTAGGCGCAGAACATCGCGCATAGCGGGCACGCTAAATGCCCCGGACTGGAGATGTGAATGCACCCGCCCGAGCAGCATGGCGCCAAGCCGTAGGCGCCCATCAACAAAGAAATTACGGTTTCGCCAACACCTCTGTCGATGTTCCCCTTTCCCTTTCTCCGCTAGGGCCAAAAGGAGGGCCCATAAAGATGATGAAGAAGATGAGATAGGCGCCCACTGATCCGCTGGCGCCGAAAAAGAGTAAGTGGATCTCACACGGTTCGACGATTGGCGCAAAGGAGGCGCCGAACATGCGAAAGACCCAGCGAGTGGCGCCAACAAAGTCTGAGGCGCCCATCAACAAAGAAATCTCAGACTAGGATTGACGCCGGCGAGCCACCACAAAGGCCCGGCGAACCCGTTTCACAACCCCCTTTCGCTCGGCCGCCCATCAGGATACGGCCGAAACAAAAAACTCGGGCGCATCCGTCAGGATGTCGCCCACTCACTCGGGAGGGTGCATTGACACACCGATTGAAGATGGCTCAGATGCGCGCGGAGTGAGACCGCGTCTGACCAAAAGAAGTTGAACTCAAACACAAAATAGGGCCCCCATATGGCCCAAGGCGGAGAGCTGTTCCGCCTCGATGTGACGCGGCGAGGAAACTCCCGCATTACGGGACGATCGCCTATAAGCGACACCGGCCATGTCATTCAAGCGACGAACCCCTCAAAAGGTCGAGCGCGAGAATACGTGAGAAAATAACAAATCCGGTCGTCCAGGCTTTCGTCACAGCCCCCAGAGCTAACGCTTCGGGGGCTTTTTACATAGCAAAATCCGTTGTCATTCTGCCTTATAGTTGTCATCCCGAGCCGGTCCCTCTGTCATCCCGAATCGCTCCCTGTGTCATCCCGAAGCCGAGGGATCTTGAAAGATGTATTCGGCGGGGACACTAGATCCCTCGGCTTCGGGATAACAACATAAATGAATAACCACACTAACATTACACGGCCAGTTCAATGATTTAGTGCACCACTCATCTTGAGTAATTCCCCGAATACTT
>JBAXGH010000037.1:0-10827 GCA_037139515.1 bacterium | reverse complement strand
CATTTGGAACATTGATGGTTTTTGAAGTGCCGGTAGGGTCGGTGATGGCGAAGATCGTCTTCACTGCATCAGGTGTTGAGCCATCGAATGATAATGGTGAAGCGCCGGTGATGTTGGCGCCCGACACAGAAATATTGCCAGAAGTAACCGTCAGGCCGCTCGAAGCTGTGAGAAGTCCGGCCGAAGTAATCGTTCCTGTTGAAGTTGTTGATATATTCCCCGTCGTGGTAATCGCATCGCCTGCATTTGCAGGAGACAAGGTCGAGGTAGCACGATTCCAGAAACCAGTAGCTGTAGACGCGGCCCAAGAAAGATTTCCCGACCCATCATTCAACAAAACCGAACCAGCCGCACCCTGAGAAGCCGGGAAGCTGGTCGTAACATTGTTAATCTTCACGATATTACCGGAAGAATTCACCTGGAAGAGGCTGCCGCTACCGACGGTAAACTTTGAAGCTGGTGCCGTATCACCGATACCAATATTACCAGCATTAGTCACCACAAGTCCCGTCCCGCTGCTCCCCGCAATATCAGCCGCGAGTGAAGAGTTCGATGTGTCCGCCCCGATTACCTGCAATTGAGCAGTAGGACGAACAGCTCCTACCGGATAGGTTGTCTCCCCAACACCGGTAATTTTTGTTCTTCCATCAAACCAAGTAACAAATTTCCAGCTCCCACTATTTTCAACTCCGAAAAGCGGCTGAGCAGTCAAAGGACTTCCCGAACGATTTCCCGCGGTAAATCTTAGTGACGGAACCCACACTCCCGCATATTGCGCGTCCGCCGAATTTGAAGTGAAGCCCAAGCCCGATCGCGCATCATCATTATTTATTCCATAGAATATCGGCAAAAATGTTCCGTCCGCACTCGCACCATTCTTTAAAGCGACAGAACTCGTACTATCCGAAACCCCCAAGCTCAAAATATTCTCAGCCGTAGAACCAACCGCCGCCGCCGTAATCACCGCTCCGTTATTCGCAGTCAGCACCCCGGCCAGGTTCAAAGCTCCGGTTGATGCCACAAAATCAGTTCCAGCATGCCCAATATTTGTGATGATGTTTGAGCTCATGTCAATCGTGCCGCCGGCAGTATGAGCCCCGATAGTATCCGATGATGAATCAAAAGTTATTCCGCCATTGGCAGCCAAAGTGCCCGAGACTACGGTGTTCCCATTCGCTCCATCCACCGTGAAATACGAATTAGTGCTCGAACCCACCGCAAATGTTTGCGATGGTGCCGTCGTCCCAATACCCACGCGTCCGGCATCCGGTTGCAATAAAAGATGATTTGAAGCTAAACCATACGACGACCTAGTAGCCCAGGCGCCGTCAAGATAAGTCTGTATCGCTGATTTATTATCCGCAGTCTGATAAAAAACCAAACCGTCAGTCGAATCAACAGACCCTGCAACATCCAACTTTCCATTCGGCACCGCCCTCCCAACTCCCACATTCCGAGTAGTCGTATAAATCTGAGTCCCATCATCGATCAATCCGCTGTTTCCGATAGCCGAAGATGAAGTCGCTCTTGGAATATAATTCGTCGTGAGTCCGCTAAGCGCGCCTCCCGCCGTTGCCCAAGTCAAGGCGCCGCTTCCGTCGGTTTGCAAAAACTGGCTCGCGTCACCATCGTTAGCCGGGAGCGTGTAAGTTACGTCTTGAGTCATCGTTGCATGCGGATTGAAAATAACTTCATAATCCGTCGCGCCCTGCTCGGAATATATTCGCAGCTGGCCATCGGTTCCCGCGACACCAGACCTAATCGCGCCGTTCACATCAAGAGCTACTCCCGGAGACAAAGTTCCGATCCCAACACTTCCGGCGATGTACGTATCACCTTCGGCATCAACCGTAAACTTAGAAGCGTCACTCGTTTTCAAGCCAAGCAATAACTCATTGCTCGCGGCGGCGGAATTGATCGTGAAGACCGCATCGCTCGTGGTTGAATTTCCGGTGAGCGTCAAAAGACCGTTGGAATTCGTGACCGGCACAAAGGCACCGGTGCCGCCCGACGCGCTAGTATCAAGCCCGTCCAAGCGCTCGGAATTAAACGCGTAAGCTGACGCGGTGATTAATTTTCGCGGCGTCATTTCGGTATCAGCGCCGATAGTGAGTCCAAGATATATATTCCCGCTGTTAAAAATCGTTTCGTCGATGGCGTTTTGTCCGGCCGCCGTGTCGCCGAGCACAACCGAGAAAATACCGTTCGTAACAGTCACCGAAATCGCCGTGCTTGGAACGTGGCTCGGGCAGTCTGCTGATTGCGAGAACACCGTATCAGTCCCGTCGCCCGTGGAATCACCAGCACTCCAGACACAGCCGCTCGCGCCGGAAGCCGAGGTATACAAAGCTATTTTTACGTTCAACGAACCGTTCGCAACCGCAGTTCCAGACGCATCGGTTACACGCGCTTGATAGTTCAAGAAATGCGGCACAGTTGCTGCGATAATTTGCTGCGGCGCAAAAACTGAAAATGCGAAAACGGAAAATAACAAGACCGCTAAAAGTCTGCTTTTTAGCCCCTCGAAAATTCCTCCAAATTTTCGCCCCGCGCTATTACGCATCGCTGTATTTTTTTGTACTTTTTTTCGCACTCGCGCGCATCTCTCCCATCGTGCTATTTTACCATATTTTAGCGAGCCCCTTAAGCGAAAAGTTGATGGATATCAACAGATTATTATCTTGTTTGATTTTACAGGGAAAATCGTGTGGAAAAATCTTCTCTCATGACCCGGATTACGTAAAATTTTGAATATTTTTCTTCGCGCAATTTTTTCCGTTCATCTCGCGATAAAAAAATATTATTAAGCCTTGTCATCTTCACGACGAAAAAGTTACTCAAAGAAGCCCTCTTGGATCCTCGATATAATCTGCTGATTTTTCGAGGACGACGTGGGGGCAAAGGTCGTCATCCCGAAGCCGAGGGATCTTGATTTTTTACCACATGTCATCTTCGAAAAATCGAAGGCGCTCACCTGCCAATTCTTGTAAAAAAAATATACACATGGGTCTTTTCCTGTGTATATTCGTGATATTTTTTTACTCTAAACTATTCGATCAAGACTCTCATCTTTACCTTGTCAAAAACTTTTGTTATTTCTTGATCGATTATGTCTTTATGATTGCTCGGTAAGATAATTATGTGACTCGCCCGATATTCTTTCACCCCAGCCTTTTCCCGAATATCAACCAGCTTCAGGATATGCCAGCCGAAGCGCGAAAGAAACGGTCCGCTAATTTCACCTTTTTTCATGCTAACAAGCACAGCTCCAAATTCAGGAATCACATCCTTCTTTTTTAGCCAGCCCAAATCTCCGCCCAATTCTTTGGTCGCATCTTCCCCTTTTTCCTTAGCAATCTTCGTAAAGTTAGCCTTCGGGGCTCTGACCTGCGCCGCGATTTCATCTGCCATCGGCTTTAAAATATAAAAGCTGTAGGCCATTTCACGAGCGCGCGGAAACTGAATATTCTCGTTAAAATAGTCGACCGTCCAATTAAAATTATCTTTAATCGATTTTGCGATTTTTTCCGACGTCATTCCCGGACCAAAAGTCGAAGCCTGCGCAATCTTTAAGGCTTCCGTGGTATCGATATTTTTCTCAGCAACAATAATTTTGACTGCAGCGTTTCTTTTGATTCTCTCAAGAAACATCTTCCGCAGCTCTGAACGCTCAACGACTTTTTTGCCCTGCACGACCGGGCTGCCAAGATTGTCTAGTTCCAGCTCATAATCCGCGACTGTATAAGTTCGACCATCTAAATAAATAGCCGGGAACGGAAACGAAGTTGCGATTTTATTTAGATATTGATTATGCCAATGAAAATAATACAAATCCATCGCCGTCGCCACAAAGGGAGAGGCTAGAAGCAGAATGATGAAGACAAAAAAACCAATCAAAAAACCTCGCGAAGTGAAAAATGATGATTTCTCTCTAATAATTTTTGCTTCCTCGAGCTTCTCAATCTTCTCAACCTCAACATTCGCAGGCTCAGTTTCTTCCATATCATCAAATCTGTTTAATCTTTAACTATGATATTCGCGCACATGATCGTCGATGGCGATTTTAACGCCGCTTCTCGTCACGATATTTGTTGAAAATAAATCAAATTTCTCACTCAAATCTTGAACCTGAGGCAAAATCGCATCTTCTATCATCTCGGCGATATCAACACTGACTTGATCGATTTTTTCTTCTAAGCGTTTCTCAACTCCGTCGATTTTTTCGATCAGCTCTGTGCGAACACCGTCGATTTTCGCATCGAGCCGCTTCTCGACCCCGTCAATCTTTTCTATCAGTTCGGTGCGAACTCCGTCGATTTTCGCATCGAGCCGCTTCTCAACTCCGTCGATTTTCGCATCCAATCGCTTCTCAACTCCGTCGATTTTTTCCACTAACTCTGCGTGAAAACCTTCGATCTTTGCATCGAGCCGGTTCTCAACCCCGTCGATCTTTTCAATTAGCTCTGTGCGAACCCCATCGATCTTCGCATCCAATCGTTTCTCCACCCCGTCGATTTTTTCTGAAAGCTCCGCATGAACCTTATCAATCTTAACCGAGAGCGGTTTGACCGCTCCTTCCACGATTTCTCTGATGACCGCAACGTCTTGTACTTCGAGCATAGTTTTCGCCACAAGAGCATTATGGCTTCAGAAAAAAACAGGCGTCAATTCTGGCTGTGAATAACAATTAATGGATCTCATTTCCTCCCCTCCGTCATTCCCGCGAAGAGTTTGTCCTCGCGCAGGCGGGGATGGAAATCCATTTGAAGACAACTGGATCCCTCGGCTTCGGGATGACAACATGGGGGAATAGACCCACGCCGCTCGCACCCTACTCCTCACGTCATCCTTGAAAAGTCAGCAGACTTTATCAAGGACCCATGAGTACCCCACGGTAGCACTCACCCCTTCGTCATTCCCGCGAAGAGTTTGTCCTCGCACAGGCGTGGGCGGGAATCCATTTGAAGACAACTGGATCCCTCGGCCGTCGAGGATGACAACATGGGGAAAATAGATCCACAGCGCTCGCACCCTACTCCTCACGTCATCCTTGAAAAGTCAGCAGAACTTACCCCGGACCCATGAGTGCTCCACGGTGACCGTCACTCGATGACAACTATTAGTTGTCATCCCACCCTAGTTGTCATCCCGAAGCCGAGGGATCTTGCAATGTTGTAATACGTCATCCTCGGGCTTGACCCGAGGACCCAAGAAGACCCCCATGGGTCCTCGATGATTCGTGCTCGAATTTCGAGGATGACGTACTTTGTTCGCTCAGGTGTAACGTTCTGGATAATACCCCACAAAAAACACAGGCCGTTGCCGGCCCGTGTTTTTTCGCGTTCAATAATCCAATTACTTCTGACCACCCTGCTTATACTTTCTAATCACCGAAGCATTGTACTTCTTCATGGCGATGATCAAAAGCAAGATAATCAACAAGAAAATTATTAGATACATGAAGCAGACCATCCACGGGAAAACAAAGAACGAAGTTTCCGCCGTAGCAATCATGCCCTTGGAACCGTATTTCAGCACCAAAGACGCTGTGTATGGACCGAGAGCGAAGTTCGATAATTCTTTCTTGAATTCCGAAGCTCCAGCTACCGGTTCGGACTTCTGCCAAATCGAATTGAAGACACGAGCCGTGCCAGGAAGCACATTGCCACCCAGTGGGTTCACAGGAATAGAAGCCACCTGCCGACCGAAGATATTCTTGATGTAGATATTTCCCGTCGGTTTTTGCTGCACGTTACCAGTATTATTGGTACGCAGAATCAATTCCGAAGGCAAAGATGTATACATCGCGGACTTCGACTTAAAGTCGGTTATGTTGAAGCCTTCTTTGGTTTCGCCGTTTACTTTAAGCATGATCAGTGAAGCGGGACCGCCGGTAGCACCGACTCCCTCGCCTACTTTGCCATCGCCTTCTCTAAAAAGCACAGCTCCAAAGTAGCCTCCAGGTTCGGCATCTTTGGGAATATTGACAGTGAATTCAAAACTTCCCCACATCTTCGGAGCAATCTTGATAATTTTACTATCAACGATCATCCAAGGAGCCAGTTCATGACCACCCTCGCGTTTTTCATCTGGAGGATAAAGCCACGGCGTACCGGAGCTTTCATCTTTGGCGGCAAAGTTCTTGAGCTCTGGTACCAATGAGATATCGCCCGGAGTTTCATTATAAATCTTGATAATATCCTTCATGGTCGCACCGGGATTGACCACATAGTCAAACGCTGGGGGCTGAATCGTCGTGGCAGCGGCCGCATACGGCAGTAGCGATGCAAAAAGCATCGCTACTGCGGCGCTCACGCCAACCATTTTTCGGTGTAAGATCATATTGTGAGCAATCTCAGGACTTAGAAGGTTCCGGTCGCGATGAATCTCAAAGTATCAGAATAGGCGTGAGCAGGTGTGGACGCTGCTACTCCAAGGTGGAGTGCCATTATCATGGCATTAGATGTCACCGAACCATCCTTATGCAGAACAGTCTGAGGGGCAGCGGAATCCAAATGGCCAACCGTGTTGGTTGCCGTGCCAAGAACACAAGATCCATTAAACGGCGATACCGCTTCCATCAAATTCGGATCCGCAACACACAGACCGTAGTTTTCAACACCTAATGACATAGCCTCATCCTCCGAACGGAAAGCGTGTGCTGGAGCGACTTCAGAATAAAGACCATTCACGCCATTTGTGGATACTACCGTAACAACCGTGCTCACAGCATTTGAGACCAAATCAGCGCAGATGGCTTTCACGCCGCTGTTATCTGAATATGCAAGGGACGGAATCGTGAAGGTGCCAAAATCAACAGCATAGTTGACTGCTGCGGTTTCCGCACAAGTAGTCGTAGCCGCCATGTCTAAGTCAAATGTGAGTGCCATTGTAACAGTTGCTGTGACTGACACATCGCTACTATCATCAATTGGCACGATGAAACCACCAGCATCTCCCTGGTTTCCGGAAAGAATCGAAAAATTATAGCCACCGACTGTAGGTGGATTCGTAATATGATCATCGCTAATAATAATTTCAACGTAATTTCCAGCAGCGACGACAGCGGTTCCGCTTCCAGCCGTCAGTACCATGTTTTGAACATCAATTGCAAGACCATATTGATTAGCGCCAGGATCTCCATCGACAACCGTCAAAGCCGAGCCTCCATTGACCTTCACGGTAATATCTGCGCCTACAAGTGAATCTATAGAGAAGCCAGCAGGGAAAGCGATTGTGATATTTTCAGTAGACGCTACACCACCGCCTCCAGCTGTTGTAGTAAACAAAATATCATGAGCAGACAATGTACTTATTTTCTGATTCGACATAACGTCACTTATCGACGTAAGGACCGCTGCCTGAGCTGGCTGTGCGATCACAACAAATGACAATACCGTCATCGTCGCTGTTGCGACACTTAGAACTTTTTTGAACGTTTTGTTCATATCTAAACTCTAAATAATAATAAATTTTCTACTAAACTATTTCTCTTACTCCTCGGCATCCGCCTCCGCAAGCGTTCGAACTGGGGCGAAAACAACTTCGTGTATCGTGTAACGCATATCGAAAACTTTTGAAAACGTTGTCGATGCACGTTACACAATACACGGCTTTTCCCCTACTCAAACACTCGGCGACGAAGGATGCAGAAAATGAAGGGTTTCGACCTTTAGCGGGCTTTTTGCCCATTCGGCTTATGTGCCGAGGGAAATTCGTTTTCACTACGAACTTTTCTCGGTACACAATCGATACACTTACAACCTTTCAAGATCCCTCGGCTTCGGGATGACACAGGGAAGGCTGGGGATGACAACAAAAAGAGGGTTCGGGATGACAACAAAGAACCGAAAAACATGGGTCCTCGATAAAATCTGCTGATTTTTCGAGGATGACGTGGGTTTTTCAGCACCTTTTTTCAAGATCCCTCGGCTTCGGGATGACAACTAAGGGTTCGTGATGACACAGTGAGGGATTAGAGATGACAACTAAAGAAAGACGTCTCAACTCGACCTAAAAACTTCCGGTGATGATTATTGTTAGCATGTCTCCGTAGTCCTCGTGCACGGGGACAGCGGAATCTATTGCGGCCTTGGTCAATATTTCACCGACGGCATCCGTAACGTCACCGGTTGCACTAAAAATCGTGGTCGGATTGGTGGTTAACGCTCCAACCGCATGACCGGTGCTGGTATTACAAGATCCATCAAACCCAGAACCTTTACTAAAACCATTCAAAACATTTGAAGCACAGGCGCCGTATCCGGTTGTTCCCGAAACCAAACTCGCGGCGCTAGAAGCTAGCTCATCAGTGGGTGTTGAAGTTGATTTTAATCCCCCGTTTGCGGATTGAATCGAAACCGAGACACCACCCGTACCAGAGGCCGAAACGATCACGCAAATTCTTTCCGGAGCGGTGGAGACTGTGTCGGTTGTAAGCGAACCTAAATGTTGGGTGAGCGGACTAACTATCGTAGAGGAAGACGTACAGGCGCCTGTTGAGGTGGTCAGAACCGCGGAAATCGCATCTGTCCCAGGCACACACTGGAACCCGGCACAGGCACGATAGTTCGTACTCGTCAAACCTTCTTCGGTCGGAGTAGCTGACTCTGCCAATGTATCGCTAGCCTTAAAGTTAGTTGAACTACCAAAACCACCAGCCGCAGCGACGGTGTCACTAGTCACTTTAAAATTTGTCGACGACATTTGTGCCATCGCGACAAAAGGCAAGGCTAGCGCGACAACCACAGAAAGTCGCTGGAGGATTTTCATAACTCGAGCGGATCAAAACTTTTTCGGCACTTACTTTTAACAAATAATCACCGCGAATAATTTATTGCGGCTTACCACCCGACGTGCGCCATAATACTAAAGAATATTTTTAAATATTTTAGTAACTATATCTTACCATAAGATTTTTTTCGATGTTCACTCCTTTAAACTTTTATACACAGGTAAAGAAAAAGCTCCGCCTTTTAAGCGGAGCTTTTTTGTTTGTGAAATTCTTGCACATGATCTTGTATCGCCATTTTTACGTGGCTGCTCGTTACAATGCTAGATTTCGACAGACCAAAATTTTCATTCAACTCTTGAATTTGCGGGAGAATGGCGCTTTCTATCGATTCCGCAACATCGACATTCACCTGATCAATCTTCTCCACCAATTCGGTACGAACGCTCTCGATCCTCGAACTTAATTTACTCTCAACCCCATCAATCTTCTCGACCAGCTCTGTACGAACATTCTCGATCTTCCTATCGAGCGAATCCATACTCTTGTTCAAATTCTTCTCAACCCCATCGATATTCTCGACTAGTTCCGTGCGAACACTTTCGATCCTCGAACTTAATCTACCTTCAACACCGTCAATCTTCTCGACCAGCTCAGTACGAACACTCTCTATCTTCGTATCGAGCGAATCCATCCTGACGTCCAAACCCCTTTGACCCTCTTCAAGCTTGTCCATTCTAAACGAAAGCGGGTCAATCGCTTCTTTTAGAGCCTCCTTCATGACTTCCTTTATGACCGCAATGTCTTGATTCTCGAGCATAGTTTTGCCACCAACGATTATGGCCGCAGAAAAATAGATGTGTCAATTCTGATTGTGGATAGCAAAAAAAATAGTGATTTTTCGCTGCAGTTACCCCTTCCTTGTCGTCATTCCCGCGAAGGCGGGAATCCATTTGAAGGCAACTGGATCCCTCGGCTTCGGGATGACAACAGGGTCGTCAAGGATGACGTGAGGGGCGGAAGCATCTATCTATGAGCGGTTTTAGACACAATTTTTTTACGGCCCCCATGAACTGGCCTATCTACCAGAACCCCTCAAAGCATCATCAAACTCCGGCAGTTTTGGAATCTCACTTTTCTTCGATTTTTTTACAGGCTTTTTGCGAAACAATAATCTTAGAAACGCAAAGACCAGTAACCCAGCAACAATCCCGAGACCGATTAAGTAATTTTTCGGCATCACGAGAAACATCTCCGAAGCACGATCTTCGAGCGGCCCATTTCCGGTCGTCACTTTAACCACGGCGCGATACAAACCTGGTTTTAGTTTTGACATGCCGAATTCTTCACTATATCCGCCATTCGCCCAATCCACCACCAAATCACGCGAAGCGCCGGGCAAGATCCGCATCTCTTCGGCACCGAGCGGTAGACTCGCGACCGTATTACCAAATTGATTCACAAAAGCCACAGCGCCACTTGGCGTCACATGAGAAGCTTCATCATTTTTAAATTTTATCTGGACAGACCTTGGCGGAGAGAGTTCGGTATCGCGAACAAGCTTAAGGCTCGTAACCACCGGAGGCGTCGACGGCACTTCGCCGATGGTTCCAAAAACTAGTAGCCCGAGACGAGATTCGACCGCCGGCACACCTTCAACTGGAATATAAGTATGCTCGGTTACAAAAACCGATGCATAAATTCCGCCGAGCGGCGCATCTTTTGGAATATCAAAATTAACCGCTGTTTTGATAACAGCGCCCGGCTGAACTACGACCTGTGAATGTTGATAGTTTGCCCAAGAAGTCAAGCCGTTATTACTATCCTTCGCCGGTATAAGCTCCGGTTGCCCAGGTTTATCTTCAGAAGCTTTAAAATCCTGAACCGAAAGCGTATAACCCATGGCAACTGCGCTATCATTCGAAATCGTAAATGCGACATTCACTGTCTCCCCCGGCTTTGCTGCAAACTCCAAACTTGTCGGTGAAACCGAAACTGCCGAAGCTGCCTGCGCAAAAAATATACAAGCGGTCGAAGCTAGAAAAATTGCCAGGCGATTCGCTGAAACCATAGATATTTTAAGTAGAGATATTTTA
>JBAXGH010000036.1:0-11062 GCA_037139515.1 bacterium | reverse complement strand
TATTCGGGGAATTACTCAAGATGAGTGGTGCACTAAATCATTGAACTGGCCAAAACCAAGGGTTTTAAGATCCCTCGGCTTCGGGATGACAAAAATAACAATTATTAGGACCGGCTATCGCGCTGATATTCGTTACCTCTTGTGAGTGCCATGACAATTATCGGGGCTACAACCCAAACAAATTTGGCTATATCTGCCACGAAAAACCTTTGAATTTGGGGTGAAAATACATTCACCGCCTCTTTCGGCAAATACGACAAAATCACGCTAATCAAAAGCCCGGTATGAAGAACGCTAAAAATCATGGCACTAAATGTACCACCACGTTCAGCCGCGCCGCCCAGGTGCTTTAACAATGCTGATTGTGAAATCAAGAAGAACAGTACCGCGAAAACCCCGACAAACATCGTGACTTGAAAAGCAAAAGTATTTCCGATTTTAACTTCAGTTACGAAGTTCGAGATATACGGAGCGTAACTTACAATCGCGATTGCCATGTAAACCGCTACCAGTACCACAATAATGCGATCGCGACCCATCGACATGCCGTAAATCACTGAACCAACCAGAAAAAACAAAATCAAAATCAAATCCCAACTCGGGTGCGCCCAATTGATGTTCTGTAAAAACTGCGTAATCCCCATGATGAATGCCTGCATGGCAACATTATATCACGAACCTGCGCTAACTATTTACGCAGATTCAAATCTTCGATAAGCTTTCGCTGTTCGCGTGATACTTTTTCCGGCACTTCGACGATAATCGTAACGATATGATGATCGCCGCCGATTCCCTTTCCTTTCAGTTTGAATTCGGTATGCGA
Organism: bacterium; assembly: GCA_037139515.1. Lineage (GTDB taxonomy): Bacteria > Patescibacteriota > Patescibacteriia > JBAXGH01 > JBAXGH01 > JBAXGH01. The sequence goes on along the minus strand of JBAXGH010000036.1, from coordinate 10,239 downwards.
TTGCGTGCCGGCCGGAATTTTCAAGTCCTCGAAACCGTGAATTGTTTCTACTTTAATCGTGTCACCAAGCGCGGCCTGAGTAAATCCAATCGCGTGGTCTGAAAAAACCGTATTTCCCTCGCGATCGAATTGTTTATCGGCAATCACGTGAAGCTTGATATACAAATCGCCCTGCGAGCCGCCATGAGGGCCCGCTTCGCCTTCGCCGCGAATCTTCATGATGCCGCCTTCGTCAACACCGGCCGGAATTCGCAAAGTAATTCGAGTCTGTTCTTTTTTGACCCCGGTTCCGCGACAGGAAGAGCACGATTTTTCCGGCTTCTCCCCACGCCCGTCGCACTCCGAGCAATCGCGGACCGACTGCATGACGCCGAAAATCGGGCGCGCCGCCGTCTGAACTCGGCCCTTGCCGTCGCAAGTCGAACACTTGTTCATCTTAGAACCCGGTTCGACGCCACCGCCGGCACATCGGTCGCAGCGCACGCCTTTATAAATCCCGACTTCTTTGGCAACACCGAAAGCCGCTTCTTTGAAAGTTAAATCCAAATCAACTTCGATATCGCTGCCGCGGGTTGAGCGCTCGCGCCCGCCACCGCCGCCGCGCGAACCGCCAAAACCGAACATATTCCCAAGCGTGTCGCCCAAATCTCCAAAATCGACGTTGATATTTTGAAAATCGTTCGGATTGAAACCCCCAAATCCTCCAAACCCGCCGGCGCCAGGTCCACCGCCACCCGAACCATCAAAAGCCGCCGAACCAAACTGGTCGTACTTGGCACGCTTATCTTTATTGCCTAAAACTTGATAAGCCTCGTTGATTTCTTTGAACTTAAGAGCGTCACCGCCCTGTTTATCAGGATGATGTTGATGAGCAAGTTTACGAAAAGCGTTTTTGATTTCGTCTTCCGACGCGCCCTTCGCGACCCCGAGGATTGAATAGTAATCTTTTGCCATGTTGATTTTTCAGTTTAACAACCATCGTAACAGCGACTAAGCTCTAAATATTCTTTATACACTCCCCATCCGAGCACGAAACTTAAAAGCAAGATGATCACAATAAGAATCCATCCAAGCAAACCAAAAACCACGAAGCTGACGCCTCTTATCGCAGAAATGATTTTTTGGATAATCTTTATTATCACATTATTTCAGTCATCCGAGGCACCTTTCGCGACACCGAGGATTGAGTAGTAATCTTTGACCACAAAACAACATGATGTTTCGCTTTGCTCAACATGACGACTAGGAATCGCGCAATCGTAGCGACGGCCCTGCCCCTGTCGTCATCCTGAGCAGCAGCGAAGGATCAAGGATACAAAGAGTCAGTTAAATCTTTCCATTCAGGATTAACCGAGTTGATGAGATCGATTTTTTTCTTCCGAAGCCAACCCTTTAATTGCTTTTCACGGGTAATTGCCGAATAAGCATCGCCCGCGACTTCGAAGTATATCAGTTTTGTTAAATGATATTTCGAGGTGAAGCCCTCAACCTTTCTTTCACGATGCTCGATGACTCGACGAATAAGATTATTGGTCACGCCAATGTAAAGCACCGGAAACTTCTCATGGGTCACGATGTAAACGAAGAACTGTTTTTCGTCCATAGATATTGGTTTCCATGGTCGTCATTCTGAGCACCAGCGAAGAATCATGGCTACCTTGATGTTTCGCTTTGCTCAACATGACGACATGAGAAGTTCCGAAATGTTGGCGAACGGATTGCGCGTGTGCTTGCGAGCATTCACCGCAAGCGTTACACGCCGCGGAGGAGGGCGCAGCCAAACACCGCGCACCGCCGTTCGCGACACATTTCAAGATCCCTCGGCTTCGGGATGACAAAGGAAGAAGCTCGGGATGACAACAAGAAACTAAACCTTCGGTGGTTCCTGATATTCCCCTTCGACCGGGCCTTTCTTTTCTTCGCCGCTCGGAGCCGCACCTGCCGTGTCGCCGCCTGGTGCCGCACCCGGAGCTCCGGTTTGCGGACCGGCATTCTTATTACCCTCGTACATCGCCGCACCCACCTTTTGTGCCGCATCGCCAAGCTCATCCGCAGCTTTCTTGATAGCCGCAGCATCATCAGAATCTTTCAACTTTCGCAAAGCTTCGATTTTCGCCTCGACCGCGGTCTTGTCTTCCGGCTTAACCTTATCCCCCGCCTCTTTCATCATTTTTTCCGCCGTATAAATCATGGTTTCCGCCAAGTTTCGTGTTTCAACCAATTCGCGCTTTTTCTTATCAGCTTCAGCGTTCGATTCCGCATCTTTTTTCATGCGTTCGATATCTTCCTTCGACAAACCCGATGATCCGGTGATCGTAATCGTTTGTTCTTTGCCCGAAGCCTTATCCTTGGCTTTGACGTTCAAAATGCCGTTCGCGTCGATATCATACGTCACTTCAACCTGCGGCACGCCGCGCGGCGCCATCGGAATTCCGGAGAGCATGAACTTGCCGAGCGATTTATTATCGTTCGCAAAATCGCGCTCGCCTTGAAGCACATGAATCTCGACAGAAGTTTGATTATCAGCCGCGGTCGAGAAAGTCTGCGCCTTGGAAGTTGGGATTGTGGTATTACGTTCAATGAGACGCGTCATAACGCCGCCCATGGTTTCTAGACCCAAGGACAATGGCGTGACGTCGAGCAATAAAATATCCTTGACCTCGCCCTTCAAAACGCCACCCTGAATGGCCGCACCAATCGCGACGACTTCATCCGGGTTCACGCTGATATTCGGTTTCTTGCTGAAGAATTTCTCGACGGTCGAAAATACCAAAGGCATGCGGGTCATACCGCCGACCATCACGACTTCATCGATTTCCGACATTTTATAACCCGAATCAGCCAAAGCTTTTTTCGTCGGTTCCAAAGTTTTTTCCACCAAATCACCGACCAAGCGCTCCAAATCGGCACGAGTCATGCGCTTAACCAAGTGGCGCGGACCGGTCGCGTCGGAAGTGATAAACGGTTGATTGATTTCGGTTTCGGCTGATGTGGATAACTCAATCTTGGCGCGTTCGGCAGCTTCTTTTATGCGCTGAAGCGCCAAAGAATCTTTGCCCAAGTCGATTCCGTCGGTTTTCTTGAACTCATCAATAATCCACTGAATGATGCGCTGATCAAAATCATCACCACCCAAATGCGTGTCGCCGTTCGTAGCCTTAACTTCAACCGTGCCTTCGCTCATATCCAAAACCGAGACGTCGAAAGTACCGCCACCCAAATCGTAGACCACGATTTTTTGACCCTTTTTCTTATCAAAACCATAGGCCAAAGCTGCGGCCGTCGGTTCATTGATAATGCGCAAAACCTTCAAGCCCGCGATTTCGCCGGCATCTTTCGTAGCCTGGCGCTGGGAATCGTCGAAGTAAGCCGGAACCGTAATCACGGCTTCGGTAATCTTTTCACCGCAACGCTCTTCGGCGTCATTCTTGAGTTTTTGCAAAACCATGGCCGAGATTTCTTGCGGAGTATATTCGTTGCCACCCATTTTGATTTTCACGCCTTCGCCGGCTTTCAAAATCTCGTAAGGCATGAGTTTTTGATCGCGTTGAACTTCGGCATCGCCAAAACGGCGTCCGATCAAGCGCTTGATCGAGTACAAAGTATCCTTCGCGTTCGTGACGGCCTGACGCTTGGCGAGCTGGCCAACTAAACGCTCACCGGCCTTTGAAGTCGCGATAATCGACGGCGTTGTTCGCGCACCTTCCTTATTCTCAAGCACTTTCGGAGCCCCGGCTTCCATGACCGACATGCACGAGTTCGTCGTGCCCAAATCAATTCCTAATACTTTTGACATATATTGGGGCTAGAACTTAGAGGTTAGAGCTTAGGGATATCTCTAAGCTCTATGCCTTAAGCTCTAAGCTCTTGCATTTATTTATTATTTCTTAACCTCAATCCTCACCGCCGTAGCCTTTTTAGGTTCCGCCTTTGGCACTGTGATTTTGAGCATGCCATCTTTATAAGAAGCCAGTGCTTTCTCCCCGATCACATGAGTCGGTAACTGGATTGTGCGCGCGAATGATCCGTAGCGAACTTCTTTGCGATAAAAATCTTTCTCATCGACTTCGGATTTGCGTTCCATCTCCCCACTCACGTTCAAGACGTCGTTTTCAATCGTGACATTAACTTTGTTCGGATCCATGCCTGCAAGAGGAAGCTCGGCAATCACCGCTTCTTTAGTTTCGTAGATATCGAGAGCCGGCATAATCGTATGTGCCATGCGGTCCGGAACATTGCTCGGAAAATCGGAGAAAAACTTTTCCATGTCTTCGTACATCGGGGACCACGGATTCCATTTGATGATAGCCATATGCTGGCGACGAGAGCTTAGAGATTAGAGGTTAGAGATTAGAGATATCAAAGACATCCCTAAGCCCTAAGCTCTAATCCCTAACCTCTTGCATTTTAGTTATTCGTTAATAATTACCCGAGCCGGACGCAGAACCTTGCCCTGCATCTTGTACCCAGCTCGACGCTCTTCCAGGATCACATGCGCTTCTTTTCCGTCTTCGTGCCGTACGCCAATGCTTTCATGCATCGAAGGGTCAAAGACGACGCCGACGGTTTTGATTTTTTCAATCCCGAGTTCGATAAGCGCGCCTGCGAACTCCTGATTGATGAACTTCACCCCCTGAACCCAGTTTTGCCAGTTTTCCGGGGTCGGTTCATGGCGCAGCGCTTCGGCAAAATGATCAACGGCCGGCATAAATGCTTCCGCCGCCCGGAAAGTTGCAAACTTCGCGAATTCATCTTTCTCACGAGCCGCCTGCTTTTTTAGGTTTTCAAAGTCAGCCACCGCGCGTTTCCAATTATTTAAGTATTCTTCCGCGCTTTCTTGCTTTTTTGTTTCATTGCTTTCTTGTGTAGCGTCTTCTGCATCCGTGATTTCTTGTTTTTTTGATTTTTTGATTTCTTCGTCTGTCATAGGTTATTCTTCTAATTTTTCCAAAAGTTCTTTAGTTTGAACCGCAATTCCGAGCAAACGGTCGTACGGCATGCGCATCGGACCAAGTAAAGTGAGCAGAATCGGCGTTTTTGCCACAGTGCACTTTGCGATAACCGAACCGCATTCATCACCGAACGGACACTCGGAACCAACTTGCACCACAACTCCGTTTGAAGTTTCGAAGATTCGCGTGACGACTTCATCAAATCTATCCACAACGGACGAAAGCGTCGCGACTCGACCGGTTTCGATGAACTCCGGCTTGGCGAAAAGATTTGAAATGCCGGTGTAATAGGCGTCTGTCGGACCGAAACCGATGATTACGGTGTGCGACGTAAATTCGGCGAGAGCCTTAGCGAACCGCTTCATCACGTCACGCAGGTCCGGAGCACTGCCTCGCAAATCTCGCGCCATACTTTCGAGCTTCGGCGCCGAGGCATCTTTGGCTTTCAAAAAATGCTCGATGTAATAGCGGTAGCCGAGTTCGGTCGGTACGCGACCAGCGCTCGTATGCGGCTGATGAATGAACCCCTCTTCTTCGAGTTCAGCCATTTCTTTGCGAATCGTCGCCGGCGAACAATCAAAACCTTTTTGTCCACAAAGATGCGCCGAACCCACCGGCACCGCCGTACGAACGTATTCTTCGACAATATTTTTAAGAAGATTAGCTCTTCTTTCGCTTATTTCTGACATAGCGGAAATTTATAGGCCTGTTGCCAAATAAGCTTTGAGCGGAAAGACATGATTTGCGAGCGGCATCGCGTGCAGAAAAGCACAGGTGTGCCGGGCGGCACATCGAGCATTTTTAAGCGCGATGCAGCCACAAATCATGACCTTTACGCTAAAGAATTATTTGGCAACAGGCCTATACTAGCACTCTCATGCCGAGAGTGCTAGAACTTGTCAAGAGTCCGCCCACCCCTTCGTCATCCTGAGCAACGCGAAGGATCACGGAATCCTTGATCCTTCACTACGTTCAGGATGACAACAATAAAAAAGAGGGTGCGTTTTCGCACACCCTCGGTTGATACTTGCCGGAAATCGGCACCCCGGAACTCACTCCTCCATGAAAGCCCGGAACTTTTCCCAGGTGTAGGCGCTGATGCCAGTCTCGCGACGCAGCTTTCGCACCTCCTGGACCTTGACGCCCGAGACCTTCGCGACAAGCGTGTCTGGAACCTTGCCGAGGTACGGCAGGACCTTCACCTGCCACTCGGGCAGTTCGACATAGCTGTACTCGATGCCGACCCTGGCGAAGGCGGCCTTCATCGTACCGAAGTGCACGATGGCCGAACGGTACACGGAAGAGTGCAGGTGCGCGATCTGGTCCGGCGGCAGCATTTCGAGCCCATGGAGCCGCGCCGTCGTCTGCATGGCGCAGTAGAAGGACACGTAGACGGAGCTTCCGTGCCCGAGCTTTGCGACCAGGTCCGGACAGAACCTCGTCTCGCAAATCGGACACTTGGTTGTGAGATCCGCCGCATCATTCCTGAATCCCGCGAGCACTTCCTGCGCCGTGAGTTTGTGCCCGCACTTCGGACACGAGTTCTGATCGAGCGAGTACTGTTCGCCGCGCAGCGCTTCGATCATCATCATTTGCGCTCTCATGGCCATCTCAAAGCGCTGTTCGGAGGTCATTGCGTGACGCATCTCCATTCGATGCGCCTGCCTCGCCTCCATCCTGTGGCTGAAACCCATGCTCATCCCCATCTATATCTCCTTTGGGTCGCATCGTGCAACCCGGGCGTGATTCTTAAATCCGCCCATCCGCCGTTGTTTTTATCACAAAATTAGCAAAATGTCAAGCATTAGTTACACGTTAGCCCTGCGCATAAACAGCTTGATATATGAAGACGAGCATGATATTCTTCCGCCACAACTCATGGCACCATCGTCTAGCCCGGTCTAGGACACGTCCCTCTCACGGATGGAACGCGGGTTCAAATCCCGCTGGTGTCACCATAAAAGCTCCGACCCATTTCTGGACCGGAGCTTTTATTATTTTAAGCAAGCTGACCTTCGCTGACCATTCAAAGAGACTTTCCACCTGATTTCGTCGCCTCTAGCTTCTGAGCAAGCTGCGATAGACATTCTTTCTCTTTTGAATCTTTAGCACGATCAAGTAGCAGCTGCACCTGATCCGCAAAAACCCGCTTTTCCTGCTTCGTACATGCTTGATAGTTCCGAAAAGCTGAATTAGGGCGCAATTTGAACATCCTCACAAATGCCGCCATACAAGCTTTCTCCACCGCTTTCTTCGAAGTCTCTGATCCAATTGTTACACGAAGATTTTCCATGACAGTCATGTATAAAAGAAAGTTATCATAAGATTGCTGTTCAAATACATCTGAAGATTTTGAATCATCCGATAACACTTCTAAATACTTCTCAAACAACGCATTTTCCCAGCCAAGCTCATTGTTTTTCTTTTTCCGTGCGTAAATCGCTGATACTAATCCAGACAGCTCTCTTGTGGACAACAAATTCAGATCAGTTATCCGGCTATTAAAATCAAAAATCGCTTTTACGTACGTAGCTGGCTCTTTCTTCGCTTCAGGAAACTCATGCGCGAGAATCTTAGGAATATGATGATATTGCGATGGGCGCAAGATATATAGATAGTAGTGAACTCTTTCTAAAGCCTGCGGACCAAGCTCACGACCAAGACGTAGCGATATTTCTAAACTCTTAGCAACACGTTGGCCTTCTCTTCGAAATTCTAAACGCAATGCTTCGCAGATATCTTTTTTTTCTTTATCTTTATTTTCTTCGTTCGCCTTTCTTAAAAGCTCTCGCGTTCCAACAATTTGAGAACCGAGCGTGCTCATGTTTGGATATCCGCCACATACACCACCGTGTTCAATCTGCTCTAAAGCCGCCAAAACTTCTTCATGCAATCCATCAATGGCGCTACCCACATCAAAATTCTTCAATTCCACCAAGGCCTTCTCTGATTCTTCTTTTTCGCCTGATGTCAAAACGTCTTTCTCAGTATTTAGCCTGCTCAATATTGATTCAATTCGATAACTCGGATATTGAAGCTTAAACCACAGATTACCATCAACCATATTGTGAAAAGACTCGTGTTGCTTTATATGTTCGACGCTAGTTGATGATAATTTGTATGGCCAGATTATCGATATTGGTTCACCCGTAAAATGCATGCCGCTGGTCACCTCAATATTGTGTCTGCTATTTAGTAGCGACCCTTTTCTTTTTATCGCCGGACTCATTAAAACAATAACGTCAAAAACAGAAAACTCTACCTTTTTAATATCAGCGTCGCTGATGCTTCCACCGGTATGTTCCTTAAGTTTTTCTTTTAATAAGTTTGGATTGGATTGATATTTGCGGACTAAGGCGTTTTTTTCAACCAGTTTTTCGGTGATAGATTGAATCTCGTATAACAACCGCGCACTCTCATCCCTGGAATAACTCGCATATTCAACCCGCAGCAGATCTTTCAAACCCTTGAGATCATTCTCAGAGAGCCCTGAATTATTTAAAGCTTCGAATTCGTCACTAAGATACTTTAGTACGCCCGCATAGTTTCTGGCCTCTTCGCTAAATCGCCCACGAACTTCAGAATTTAAATTGCTTAACGCCTCTTTTACTTCATCACCTGATAAAGTCGGTGCGATGGCCCGCGTTTTCTCAATAACATATTGCAGAGTATCTGCCCGCTTGGTCAGCTCAGAACTTATTTGTTCATGCTTCAGCTCGCTCTCCTTTTTCTTTGGCGGTACCGGCGGAGGAATGAGCTCCGTAATTTCCTTATTCTGCATCTTAGCCTTAAGAAGATCACCTAATGTTGTAATCCTTGTAGGCTTCTCAAGTTTTTTTCTATATTCAACGATCGGATCTGACTTTCTTAGTCGCCACTCACCGCCCGTCGGCTGCGGATAATTACGCATAAAAATTTCTTAAAATCACAATGATTACATTAGCATAAAAAATACCACCAATAAATTATTTTGGTTCTGAGCTAAACAAAAGCCCCCAGAAGCAGCGCTCCCGAGGGGTTAAAGGTTGTTGGTTAAGGTCGAATCAGCTGATGATGTCGACCCAGATGTTTTGCGCCGACACGCGGACCACGCGGCAGAGCTTGTAGCCCTGTTCGGTGATCTGGCGGTCCGGACAGATGTTGCGCCCGTTCACTTGGGCAGCGCCGAAGGTCCCGGGGCGGCTCGAACGCGGAATGGTGAACTTCACGCGCATGAGACGCCTGGGGTCGGGGCTCATCGGAAGCTTCATCATGTGAAGCGAGACATTCCGACGCGTCTCGTTCCCGAGCATCCAGTCCACGTAGCGCTCACCGAGCTTCCGGATCTGCGCGTCGACGTCGCTCTTCGTGATGAACTTCTTCTCGAGCAACGTGCGCGAGTCCCGGGACATCTCGACCATGAACGCGTCGAACTGCTTCGTGACGGGCACGCGCGTGACCGGGTTCGGGAACTCCTTCGCGGCCGCTGCGTTGAACTCGGCCTTGATCTTCTCCTGCCAGCGGCCGATGCGCAGGAACTCCTTGCGGCCCTGCTCGTATCGCGCCTTCTCGCGCGCCACGAGCTTCATCAGCCGTGGCACGGAGTCGATCGTGAGGAGCGCGGGCGCGAGCCGCTGGTGGGCGAACCCGATGAACTCGTAAAGCTGCTCGGGGTCGAGCAGAGTGTAACGCGGGAAGAGCCGCGTCGCTCGGTAGTACGCGACGAGCAGGTCGACGTCCGCGAAGTTCGCGGGAAAGCCGAGCTTGTCGACGACCACCATGATCTTCGTGAGATTCTCCGGGAGCTTGCCGGCGTCACGGGCCTCGCGGAACCACCCCAAGAAGGTCTTGTCGACCTTCTCCTTGAAATGCTTCTTCACCGCCCTCTTGTAATCCTTGTACGGGAGAAGTTGGGACTCGACCCGGCCCGTCGCGACAGCCGCCACGAACTTGTCGTAGCAGTTGAGGCCGAGGTAGAGCGGGACTCCGTTGAAGCGGTTTTGGATGATGGCGAAGTGCTTCAGCCCCTTGTGAGGGCAGACTTCGCAGTCCACGTGCTCACCATCCTCGGTCTTGTGGATTCCGAGGAAGTTCCACTGGAGGATCGCCTCCGGGAACTCCGCTCCCTTCGCCGAGGAGTCCGTGATGTTCTTGATGAACTCGGCGTGAATCGGGTGCGTGGCCTCGTCGGCAAGCTTCTTGCTCTTCACGAACTCGGTGGCGGGGTTGGTGGAATCAAGGGGGGAAAAAACAAGGGACTGTAAACTAGATTGTGTCTGGAGTAGGCTTCTAGCCTATGAAGAAACCA
>JBAXGH010000035.1:0-11685 GCA_037139515.1 bacterium | reverse complement strand
AGTATCCGAAGACTATATTCTTCGGAGGTGGTGCACTCGGTATTGAATTCGCCGAGAGTTAATCGCTATTGACAAAATAACAAATTTAGTTTAGGGTGATTGAGTCAAAAAAGGAGGTGGAAATGGGTATGGGAATGGTTATGTGTTGTGATCAAAGACAGGTGCTTCGACATAGTTGCGTTATGCTGCAGAAGTTCGAATGTCCGGAGCCTCTGGATGCGGTTACGGGCATCAGGGGAGTGATTGCGGCAGAGGGTATTCTGAAGAGAAACCAACTTGTTGGCATGTTAATTGGAGGGCTTGTTCGCGAGGCTTGGTGGGGGAGCCGTTCGAATTGTTCGGCGCATAAGGATGTGGATGTGATGGTTATTGGCGGGAAGAACGGCATCAACTTGGAAAAATTTGAGGGAGGTATTGATTGGTGGATGCCGGATGAAAGTTTCAGCTGCTATGAAAACGGGAACAACGTTCAGCTGATCTATTCGGTCAGGAATATGAGTGGTTTTGAGCCGGGGCTGTATTTGCCTCATCACGAAGCTGTCTTGGAGTGGAGAAAGCGTGAGAGTAGCGTGTTTGGAAAGCAGAAGAGGGTTGTGATTGGGAGGATGTTTAGACGGGCTAATCGTCGCCCGTGTCTGGATTATCCGGTTCTTCCTGCTGCGGTCCTATTGTAAAAAAAAAGCCTACGTCGAAGGCTCATATTCGACCGCAGCCCCGTATCATTTACAATGGTGATGGGGCTTTAAAATGTCTGGAAACGTAATTTGTTGGGCGAGGGAGACAAAAATATATCCTATCGTGGTCAGGTTTTGAACCCTAAATTTTGACTTTTCTGAGATGTGTACACTATAATGTACACATATGAACTCAAAAACCACTTTGCCGATTTCCGAAGTGCGCAAGAAGATTTTTGAAATTACCAAAAAGGTTCAGATTCCCAATAACTACTATACTTTAACCGAAAACGGGAAGCCGACTGCTGTGCTTATGAGCATAGAGGATTTTGAATCTATGGTTGAAACCATCAACGTACTGCAAGAGATTCCGGATATTCGCGAACGAATAAAAGAGGCAGAAGCAGATGTGCGTCTCGGTCGAACCGTGCCATTTTCCGATATTCTAAAAAAATGGGGGTATGAAAAATCAGTTTCAGCTCGAGTTCTCGCGAAGAGCGGAAAAGGATCTTGAGCGAGTTGATATTCGCTATCGCGGACGGATCGTCGAAGCGCTTTTTGTAATTCAAAAAACTCCTTTTGTTGGAAAAAAATTGGACGGCGATATGCTCGGCCAATATTCGCTACGTGTTTGGCCATATAGGATTGTTTACGTGATTCAGAAGCAGAGATTGATTGTGATGGTGGTCGGCGTTCCACATCGTCAAGGCGCGTACAAGTGACCCGTCCAGCGTCGATGGTTGTGTTTGTTGTATAATAAGCACACATTATGCAAGAAAAAATTGAACATGGTCGACCCGATGAGCCGTCATTTGAATCGCAGTTTGAAAAGCGCGAGAAAATTCCGACGCTCGCCGGAATGGCTGAAGTCGTCGATATTCACCCTGAACACGAAAAGACTTCAGTGCCGGTTTTTATTTCTCCGGGATGGGGCGGCGGGATTGATGCTTTTAAGGCTTCGATGGAGGTTTTGATGAAGCAGGATAGGCGAGTCATGTCGCTTAATCATCCGCGGACCGGCGGTTCGATGGAAAAAGTTCCTAAAGATTTACTCGAAAAGTATCCGCAGGAGCAACTACGCAAGGCCCTCACGATTCTTGGGATTTTGAAATCAAAAGGTATCGAAAAGTCCGATGTAATCGCGCATTCGGAAGGCGCGGTCGCAGCCATCATTGCCGCAACTTTAAAACCGAGTGCTTTTCGCAATATTGTTTTGTATGGACCGGCAGGTATGATTGGAGAAGATTCAGCTTTGCGCCTGATGAAGGGTTCTGGCGCACAAAAATTGCACGAAAAATCCATGGATGCGATTCCGGGAACCGACACAACTCCGGGACTTCCCGAAATCCCGCTCACAGAAACGGCGAAAAAAATGGACGCGAATTATGCGCAGCACCTAAAATCATATATCGCGAGAAATCCAATTCGATCGGCGAATGAAATTCGCACTCTCGCGACGGCGCAGATTCACGACATGCTACGTGAATTGCATGATAAAGGAATTGGAATTGTGGTCATGGCGGGGGTTGATGACCCGGTTTTTCCGATGGAAAGAATTCAAAAGATTGCGAAGTCGGATCAGCTCGACGGCTTTCTTTCGGTGCGCGGCGGTCACGGAGATATTGGAAATTATCCAGAAACTCACATGAAAGCGGCTGAGTTCATGCTTACGGCGCTTGAAAAGAAGGCCAAAAAGCGCGGATAAATGGCTCAGTGTTGACAAAAAGCCGAAAATAAGATAGCCTCCGAAGCGGAGGTTTTTCTTTTGAACGCGTTTCGACGCAGAAGGGACGGGTCGATGAAGAAATTCTTTGCTGGTGTCGTCTTCGGATTCTTTGGCGCACTTGTTCTTGTGCTCATGCTTTTCCTGCAGGGTGTTGGCAGAACGCTCGATTCGCTCTTGGCGCCGTGCGCTCGGGTGGCTGATGCGCGTGAGTATGTACCTCGGGTGCCTGTTGAAGTTCCGGTTAAGGTCGAAGTTCCGGACGCGCATGTCGCGGTTGTCGCGAAGCCGGCAGAACCAAAACCGAATCCGGAAACGCAGATCGTTCTGGAAATCGCAACGCCGGAACCGAAAGCACGTGAAGTTGAAAAGTTGGACGCGAGCGAGGTTGTGGCGAAGAAGATTATTGTTCTTCTGCGCAACGGCACCGGGAAGAAAGGCGAGGCCGGAAAGATTCAAGAAATTCTGAAGCAGGATCCCGCGACGAGCGATATCGAAGTCAAGATCGAACTTTCAGAACGCGCGGGAGAGACAAAGTTTGCGGTGCGGACCGGTGACGAAGAAATCGGGAAATGGATGCAGCGCGAGATCGAGAAAAAAGGGTATACGATCAAGCCTGCGGATGTGAGTGCGCTCGATGAAAATAGTGAGTTTTCCGTGGTCGCGACGCTCGGTGCGGGAATTCCGGACGACGCTGGAGCTGCGCTTCTTCCGATTCTGGAGCGCGCGAAGGCGACTGTACAGGCGCCCGAAATCAAACTCATTCATCTGACCTTTGATGCGGATATGTCGAGGGGGATGGTGAAGAAGCTCGCGGAAGGCGCACCGGACGGTGGAGAAGTTGAGCAGTTCTGCGACCCGGAAATCTTCACCTATCTGAAAGAACGGAACGCTGGAGCCACAGTTTTTGCGACCGGGCTTTTCGTCGAGACTTACCAGGATGTTGTGAAGAAGTGGGTTGCGGATGGCTTCGAGATTCAGAATCACTCGTATGGCCACGTCGGTTTCACTCCGGACTGCGAAGTGCGTCCGCGCATCGTGGATGAGAAAGCACAACTCGCGGAAATCAAAAAAGCGCAGGAAGCGATCAAGGCCGTGACCGGAAAGTACCCGACGCAGTTCCGTTTCCCAGGTCTGTGTCAGAGTGATGCTGTGGTTGCGACGGTCACAACGACTCTCGGTCTTACGGTCGTCGGCGCCGATGTGATGACGGGTGATGCTTTTTCGCGGCACCCCGATCGGATTGCGGAATGGACCATCCAGAATCTGCGCAAAACTCACGGTTCGACGATGCTCTTTCACGTTGGTGGCCGAAACTCTCCGTCAACGCTCGAAGCGCTCAAGATTATGATTCCGAAGCTGCAAGACAAGGGATATGTGTTTGTGCCGTGATCGGTTTGCCGCCCTGAACATTCGGGCGGTTTTTTGTTAGCTTTTTGGCTTTGTATTGACAAAAACTCAAAAAAGTGATATTCTCGCGCCAGAGTTTTCTGACTTTTTAGCGTCTTCGACGCAGAGAGGAGTCGCTCATGCAGGCAATGCTCGCAGTGATGACATATGTGGTTGCAATACAATCCGGGATTGTGTTCGACGACAAGTATGTTTGGACCGCGCAGGACCTCGCGAAGCCAAGGCATGTGCGACATCACCCGGTGCGCAAGACGACGAAATACATCGTTTTGCACACAACAGAAGGTGAATTCGAAGGCTCGATGCGACGGCTCGATCATTGGGGCTTGTGCCACTTCGTGATTGATACCGATGGCACGATCTACCGTGTGATGCCGAGCGAGCACTATGCGGACAGCGCCGGTGAAAGCATGTGGCACGGCGAAACCGATTTGAGCGAGGTTTCCATCGGCATCGAAATTGTCGGGTACTATTTCAACCCGCTTTCCGACGCGCAGTACAAGTCGCTCGCGCCACTGGTTGCGGAGCTGAGAAAGCAGTACAAGGTTCCGGAATCGAACGTGCTCGGCCATTACCAGGTGGCGGCGAATACGAACTACTGGTCGCGGGTTTTGCCACTTCGCGGACGCCGGTCGGACGCGTCAAACATCGACTGGCGGCGCATCGGTGTGAAGCATGACACGCGCGACCTGGACTACGAAGCCGGGCGCGTCGGGTATGATGACAAGTTCAAGGTTCTGATGGCCGGGCTTGAGGAGCTTCAGAAGAAAGAGCCGGTTGCGGTCGAGACTCCGACCAAGGTCATCGCGCAAGTCTATGGCACGGTTGCCTCGAACGAAATCCTGAAGGGAAAGACCGCCTGGACGGTAGCGGGCGCGGCTTACAATGCGACCACTACCTATTACGTGTTTCCGACGGGCGTGATTCGCTCCGGTGATGAGTTCGAGGACAAGGAATGGGACAGTATTCCGCCGGGTACGCGAGTCTACATGGAAACGACGCGGCGCGCGGTTCAGGTGCTCGCCGAACCTGTGGTCGAACTCGCAGCCGGCGAAACTGTTTGGAGCAAGATTCAGAGCGCTTACCGCGATCATGACACCTGTTACGTGACGCCCGATAGTAACGTGATTCGCGGTGATGAGTTTGTCCCGGTGCCGCCGAAGACCAAAATCGTGCTCGGATGCGCCGAGGTCGCGACGCTCACGCTCGAGCGCGGTCCGATGCGCGTTGCCGGTCGCGAGTACAGCTCGAAGCTCACGCTCTACTTGTTTCCGACGGGTGAAGTTCAGACCGGTGAGCGAATCAAGAATTGGAGCGGTCTTCCGAACGGAACTCGGATTCTCACTCGTAAAGTTGGTTGAGTGGTCCCACATTTTACGACCCGGAGTTGCTCACGCAATCCTGGGTCTTTTTAAATATCAGAGGCTTGACAGACGCGGTGAATAGTGCTAGTTTTGCCTAACTTTCACGCATGGTGAAAGTACGGAGGCAGCTTGAAAAACTCGACCACGCAGTTGCTGATTGATGACATCATTTCTGTCTACGAGAAGGAGCACCGGGCCTCGGCCCATCGCGACGAACATCAACACTGCGGCGAGACGGCCGTGGAGGAGCTCGGGCATTTGCTCGCGCTCGCAGTCGGTGCTCGTCCAGCCATGCGCGGCTGTCGGGCAACGAACAAGTTCCTCGGGAAGATTCAGCGTGTGTTCGCGCGGCACGGAATGTCGAGAGTGAAGTTGCATGGCCGGATGCTTGTGAATCAGAGCGCACTTCATCATCACCTGTGCGAAAACGTAAAGCTTGTGCGCTTTTGCGACTACGAAGTCGGACACGGCATGGACGGGAATATGGCCGTGAACATCAAGCGCACCGACTCGCTCTACGACAACGGCGAGGGCAAACGCTGTGGTCCGCGGTTCGCGGAGCGTCTGAGTGGTTTGATCCTCGGCTATCCCGAGTCGGCGGTTCGCGCGAACGATGTTCTGCATGAGCTCGGACATCACTCTGGATTCGAGCTTCAGACTTTCTTGTACGTGATTGGTCTGGAAGACGACCTGTGGGAATACGTGCAGGAAGCCTTCGTGCATAGACCCGATGTGTTGCACGACAGCCAGGGGACCATCGCTCCGATCATGGAATTCCTCGCGGATGAAAAAATTGGCGCCGACCTCAAAGTGCGAGTCTTGGAAATCTTTGGTGAGATTCGCGCTCAGGTGATCGAGTTTGACGACGATGATGGGTTTCTTGATGGCTGGATGCCGGCGAACGACTGGCTGAAGCAGCTCCTCTTGAAAAACCGCGGATCTATCTCGGGAATGCTGCAGGCAATTCACGACGTTCCGGAGAAAATCGCGAAGCAGGTTCCGAGCATCGTCTGGTACCGCGCAGGAATTCCGGGAACCAATCTGGAGGCGGCGAGCTTCCGTGGTTTCATCGACGAAAACGGTGCTGCGCCCGAGGACATTCGCACCTACATGGCACGTATCGCGAAGTGCTTTGAGGGGTACAGCCTGCCGAAGAAAATCAAACTCGCGTAACCTGTGCAGCTCGCTAGTTATAAGACAGTTCTGACTCGGAGTGGCTTGCGCTGTTCCGAGTCTTTTTAATAGGCAAGTCTTATTGGCTTAACGTTGACATATTAAGTGAGTTAACGTACGGTTTGCGTCGAGGAGGAGAAGCTATGTTTTTCAAGCTTATTGGAAGCGATCTTTGGGAGCTGGAAAAGCTCGTTGGTGCCGTGAGGACCGTTTTGCACGAACATCGAGCAATGCGGACCTATGAAGCAGCAGCTCTCGCAAGCCAAATTGGCGCGGTTGATGCGCTTACCAAGCGCTTGCGTCGCTGGATAGAATCAGCAAAGCCGCTGCCGCACGGAATCATGGTTGCGGGCTTTCAATACAGTACACATCCCGCAGCTTTCGTGACGCATGAAGATGCTCTGAAGATTGGCCTGCTCGAAAGTATCGCCCAGAAGTTGCGTGACGGTATGGCAATTTCCGATGAGACGCTCGATGAGGCCGAGAGGATTCTCGAATATGTTCTGGTTCCGAAGCGCTGTCCGACCTGCCGCGGTTGCTGAATGATGCGATTGCGGCTCTTTTAATTGGTAAATACTTTTGGCAATTGATAAAGTATTTATATATGAAAATCGGTTTTATTGGTCAGGGTTGGGTAGGGAAGGCTTATGCCGACAATTTTGAATCGCGCGGATTCGAAGTCATTCGCTACGATTTGGAAAAATATAAAGCCAATCGCGAACTGATTCGTGAGTGCGGGATAGTTTTTATCGCCGTGCCAACGCCTACTCTTCATGAAAAAGGTCAGTCGCTCGATGCGGTTCGATCGGCGCTTTCATGTGTTGCGCCCGGTTCGATCGCAGTAATCCGTTCAACGATTTCGCCGAGTGCGACGGATGAGCTTCAAGTTGAGAATCAAAATATATTTCTGCTTCACTTGCCGGAATTTTTGCGCGAAAAACATGCGGCGCGCGATGTCGCTTGGCCGGAGCGAAACATCATCGGCTACACTGAAAAATCAAAATCGAAATGCGATGAGCTGATCGCTGTTTTGGCGCGCGCGAATCACACAATTGTGATGCCGGCGCGGGAAGCGGCGCTCGTGAAATATGCGGGCAATGGTTTTCTCGCGATGAAAGTTTTATTTTTTAACATGCTTCACGATTTGTGCGCGAGCTATGGCGCTGATCCGGAAGCGGTACGTGCGGCTACGGTTCTTGATTCGAGAATCGGTACGAGTCACACGATTACGGTGAATGGCGGATTGCGCGGTGCCGGCGGGCATTGCTTCGTAAAGGATTTGGCAGCGCTTCGGAAGTTTGTTGAAGATTCCGGTACAAAAGAGGCGGCGGAGATGCTTAAGGCGTCTGAGCTGTTTAATATTAAGTTACTTAAGGATTCGAATAATTCTCCGGAAGAAATTAAGCGCACCTACGGCGATTGAGGTAAAACAAAAATCATCCATGAGGATGATTTTTGATTCCTGCCTTCGAAATCGGAAGTGCTTAGCGCTTCTTTGATTTCTTGGCAGCCTTCTTCTTCGCAACCTTCTTGTGCGCCTTCTTTACAACCTTCTTCTTTTTCATAAAAGAGTCTGGCGTTAAGAATAAAGTACGCGTACATTCCGCGCTTAAGAAGAATTGTAGCACACTTTTTCGGCGAAATTATTTTATCGTCGTCGCGATGCTCGCTTTTTCGTCGAGCGAGGCAATAACTTTTACTTCCGTACTCATCGGAGCCCAACCATAAATCCATTCGGCGTCGAGTGCTGACGTGTTGATGCAACCGTGGCTCATCGGACGGCCAAAATTATTGTGCCACCAGGCGGTGTGAATATAATAATGCGGACGGAACATTAGGTTCCAACGGGTATTCGGATAGTCGTAATTGCGCGGGTCATTTGGGCCGTAAATCAGAGTATAATCGACAAATAATGGCTTTCTCAGGACCTTATAATCTCCGATCGGAGTCGGTGTTTTTTTGAGTCCTGTTGATACCAAAAACGTGCGTACGAGATATCCGTTTTCCCAGCCATAGAGACGCTGATCTTTAAGGTCGACTTCGATATATTTTTTGTCGCTTTTTGAGGTTAGATAAATTGGAGAGCTCGGAGCTACGATAAAAGTTTCTTCTCCTGTAGAAGTTATCCACTGTGCCGCAAAAACTCCGCCCTCAAAATCTTCTTCGAAAACTTTTTTCTCGCGCAATGAGTCTCCGATCAGTGAAAAAGTTTTTATGCTCGGATTTTTTCCGCTGACTGGTGAAATGAAGATGGCCGGCTGTTGCATTTCCATTCCAGTTGAAACGCGGATGCCGCCGTCAAAGTCCGAACCGAATGCTTCCCATGCTTTTGCAGCCTTCATCAAATCGTTTTTATCAAAAACTGCAACGTGTGAACCTTTTGATGCTTCGGCGCAAATAATATTTGATCCGGAGACTGCAAGGTTGATTCCGTGAACACCTATTTCGTCGCTGAAAGGCTTAAAAATCGCAAGATTGGTGCCGTCAGCTTTAAAAATACGAACTTCTCCGTCGCCACCGGGTCCTTCGGAAGCAGCTATCTCGGCGCGGCCGTCACCGTCAAAATCTAAGGTAGCAAGTGAGAGTCCATTTAGATGAGTTTTATCAAAAGCATCGAACTCTTTTTTTATAATTACTTTGTTCGCGCCTTTTGTTTTAGCGACACCGAGATTATTGAAAATACGAATCGTCGGCGTGCCGCCAAAATTTGGAGCGGCGATGATTTCGTTTATATTGTCTCCATCCAAATCACCAAGCACCGCATTAACTCCGGAGCGGAATTTTTTCGGGAAAGCAAAAAAGCGAAATATTTTTGTACCGTCGGCGCGCAAAACGGCGACCAGAGGGTCCATGCCGGAACCGGTGCCTATTACGATTTCGTTTAAATTATCTTTGCCAAGATCGCCAATAGCTAGAGACCCGATTGTAGCACCACGAATGTTTAACGGGTCTTTGCTGAGAGTTGTTCCGTCTGACTTTTCTATTTGGAGTTCGGCATTTCTAATTAATGAGGCGGAGGCGGAATTAGCTAAGAATAGTATCAATGCTGGCAGAATCAATGAAATCAATCGGAGCAGTATTTTGCGCTTCATAATGGGCTCATCTTGCATAAAACTTATCGAATTGGCAAGGCCTTTGCCTAGGGATAAAAAATACCCGCCTCGGAAATTTAGGCGGGGGTGGGATGGGGGCTACAAAAAAGTACCGGTGAGGCTGACTTACTCTGTAACGCAGAGCTCCGGTTTGATCCGGTAGAGAGCGGCGAGCTGCAGGATTTCGGAGGTGGCCCTCCGATTTTCCTGGGGCGTCGTGAAGCTGAATCCTTCGTTATTCCAACTGCTGACCTTTCGGGTCACAAAACTCCCGATTGCGGTGAGTTGGCCGCGGATTCCGGGGATGTTCGCCGGGAAGTCGCTCGGCAGCTGTCCCATCTCGCGCGCATGTTCGAGGAGGTAATGCGGCTCCAGGTTGCCGAGGATGAGGATACCCTGGATGCCCACGAACCTTTCCTGGTAGCGAAACCCGTTTGGATGCTTCGAGAGGATGACCCGCCCGAACAGTTGCTGGCTGTTGTCTCTGTATCCGAGCTCGCGCACCGTGATTGCTGTGATTTCCGGTTTCATCTTTCGCCCCTGTTTGGTTTGGGAAAACGAACAAATTGCTAGAGTATATTAGGGTGATTTTTTAGTCTCGTCAAGCGTGCTTCCGTGGCTCAGACCGCGTATCTCTTTTTCGATGAGATTTTTCCAGAGTTCGGAGTTTTGAGATTTTTCAGCGGTAAATTTTTGATTCAGATTTTCAAGAATCAGATTTTTCATTCTTGGATTTTCTTTTATGTTTTCGATGAGTGGAACGAAAGATTCATCAGGCATCTTTTCCAAGCAACTTGCCAGCTCGCGGTATTTAAGATTATAAAAATCAGCGCCAAGAAGAAGAGCGAATTTTGAAAAATTACTCATAAATCATTTTCAAAAAAGGTTTTCTCGATTAGTTGTATTTGATCTTTGAAAAGATAGTCGGATTCCAGAGCGACAGTTCTAGAAATTGGTTTCCCGGAAATACCAGCTACCGCTTGTTTGAGTTCTATAATTTCTTGTATGACTTCTTCGTCCGTAGAATGATGAACATCGGTGACGGGGTTTCTGACTTTTCCGTCTTTTTCAGTGCTCTTATCGTAGGGAATATTCAGGCCTTCCAGGTCTTTGACATCGACAAATTCCTGTGCGCCCTGGCCGCTTGTGCCGACATAATCTAAATCAATATCCATGATGATGCTCTTTGCATCCTCTGCCGCTGACTGGATGCCGTCTGCATGGATTTCGTGAACCGTGATGAGCTTTTCGTTTGAAGTTGCATTAATATCACTCACTTCCTCGAGCTTCGAAAAGATTTTATTGCCAAGTTCTTCTTGGTTTATTCGGTAGTGCTTATCTTTTGCGAGCTTGTCCCATTTTGGTCGCACCCAGAATACTTCTTGACTCATGCCGAGCGCAAGCGCATCAACGATAAAATTTTCTTTCGAAATATTTTCAGACTCTTTTTCGAGAGCCTTTATTTTTTGCTCTTTTGTCGCATTCTTATTGTTCCAAAACCAAAGAAATTCTTTTGTCATTCTCGTAGGCCGGCCATAGCCAAGGTCTGAATGTGAATCAATGTGAATAATCGTATTTCCCGAAGCTGGTAATTTGCCTTCCTGGATATCTTTTCCCCAACCGTATATCGCCCAATTGTGATCATCTGAAAAATGATACGGTCCGCGTTCTTCGTGGGTCGGTTTAGTTTCAGCTTTTGATTCAATTTTTTTAGGTGAGTGCGCGAATACTTCTGGCGGTGCAGCCGCGATGAAGGCTGAAACGAGCATTAATGACTTCGCGATTTGTTTTGGCCAACCTTGCAGAGAATCAAAAAGGCTCTTTTCTTTTAAGAGCGCGTCTGTTCTATTCTTTTGAAATATATTTTCAAACTCGGCCCTCGGTTCATCAAACGTTTCGCGCATATTTTATAGAAATATAATATCACGAAAATGGTTAGATTGTTGGAGAGCTTACCTTGATTCAGTTGCAGGCCGATAAGCGTACCAGATGAGCTAAACAAAAAACCCGCCTGAGCGAGTTTTTTGCTTTGGACCCTATCGGGATCGAACCGATTACCTCCGCCTTGCAAAGGCGGCGCTCTACTGCCGAGGCGCGAAATACTTTTCGCGCCACCGGGAATATCATCGGCGGAGCCGATTCATCTAGCAGAAAGCTCGCCCCGATTCGGCCGCAGGCCGACGAGCTTACAGCTCGAGGCGCGAAATACTTTTCGCGCCACCGGGAATATCATCGGCGGAGCCGATTCA
>JBAXGH010000034.1:0-12148 GCA_037139515.1 bacterium | reverse complement strand
TAGTATCCGAAGACTATATTCTTCGGAGGTGGTGCACTCGGTATTGAATTCGCCCTTTAGTCAAAACGCTTGACATTTATTGAAAAATAGCGTAGCTTATGCAAATCCACCGTGCGAAAGCACCTTTTCAAACGGAGAAAACATCATGCCGATGACGGATGAAGAACTTGACGATTACGGTCGTCAAGTTCGCGAAATGCTGAAGAAACCTGGTTCCGCCAAGTCGTGGGAACGAATCATGGAGGCGCAGAACGCCGATCGCTGGTCCTTCGCACTCGCCATGAACGAGATGGCTCGCGAAGAAAACGAGCGTCCCGCCGAGCCCGAGGCCAACAAGGCCTGAACCACCTCCCGCGCTGAAAAGCGCCCAGAGCCCGAGCCTCTCGCTCGGCTTTTTTCTTTCTCTTTTCTCTCCCCAAACAAACTCGCGCCTTTTCAAGATCCCTCGGCTTCGGGATGACAACTGAGAAGTCTAGGGCGTCAGAATATTCACCACAATGTCAGAATGGTAGGCTCGAAGCGAGCGATTGCGTGGCGTGCTCTGCGGCGGGCAATGCGCCCCTAATTTGCCCGACGCAGAGCACCACGCACCGCGCTCGCGTATGTATAAAAAAAGAAAATCCGCGAGCAGGTGCCCGCGGTCTTTCTTTTATTCCTCAACCGGCGTGACGAGTTTCAATTTTTTCTTGACTTCAAGCACAACTTTCTTCAAATCGACGACTTCCTGATTTCCGCCATCCATGTCGCGAATCAAAATCGTGCCATCCAAAACTTCTTTTTGTCCCAAGATCAAAGCGTACGGAACGTTGTATTTGTTGGCCGCTTCAAGTTGAACCTTCAAACCTTCTTTGGCAAAAGTCTGCATCACCTGAATGCCGGCTTTGCGGAACTCTTCAAATAAGCTCAAAGCTTTGATGCGAGCCTGTTCACCGAGCTGCGCCAAGAAAATTCGAGGCTTCTTCGGGCCGGGAGCCGGGATATTCTTTTCCTTCAAAGTCATGATCACGCGCTCCAAACCGATCGCGACGCCGCAAGCCGGAGTCGGCTGACCGCCGAGCATCTCGACCAAGCCGTCGTATCGCCCACCGCCGCCGAGCGCGATTTGAGAACCATCTTCCCCGCCCTCAACGATGAATTCAAACACGGTTTTGGTGTAATAATCGAAACCGCGTACCAATCGTGGGTTTAATTCGTAAGGAATTTGAACTTCGTCCAAGTATTCCAAAACTTTCATGAAATGCGCCTTGGATTCATCATCCAACCAATCCATGATTTGCGGAGCAGCATCTTTCGCTGGCTGACACTGAGGCTCTTTGCAATCAAGTAGGCGCAATGGGTTCTTAAGTAAGCGGCGTTTGCAATCTTCACAAATATCATTGCGCTTCGAACGATAATACGAAGCCAGTTCGGTGATGTATTCGCGCCTAGATTCCGAAGTTCCGATCGAATTCAAAATCACGTGGGTTTCGAGACCCAATTCTTTGTAGAAGTTATAAATGATAACAATAAGTTCCGCATCAACAATCGGGAGTTTCGAGCCGATAACTTCTAAACCGAACTGGTGAAACTGACGATAACGTCCCTTTTGTGGGCGATCATAACGGAAAGTCGGTCCCCACTGATAGGTTTTAACCGGCTGCGGCTGATTAATCATGCCGTGATTCACATAAGCGCGCACCACGCCGGCAGTGAATTCCGGACGCAAAGAAACGCGCTCCCCACCTTTATCTTCAAAAGAATACATTTCTTTTTCGACGACATCAGATTCCTTACCGAGCGGACGCGTGAACAAGTCGGTATATTCCAAAACCGGCGGTTGGATATAGCGATATCCGTAGGCCGCAGACAACTCTTCCGCCTTATTGCGGAGAGTTTCCCAGTAATACTGATCTTCCGGAAGAATATCTTTCATGCCGCGAACCGGCTGAATTTCATTCGCACGACGTCGCGCCGAATCCGCAGCCGCAACAGCTTCGGCATTCTGTGCCGGAGTCTTTGCCGGAACCGGAAAATCAATTTCATCCGCTTCACCATGAGAGGATTTTGCCTTGCTTTCTTTGACGACCGGCTTGCCTGGTTTTTTCACAACAGGTTTGTTTTTCATATTAGTTTGATTGCGTGTTTTGGCTCACTTGATAGGTCGGCGCTCCGAAAATCGTAGCTCGCGGAATCGGCCAGCCGCGTACCCAGACTCGGCCCACGATAGCGTTTTTATCGATTGGTCCGAAGAACCTCGAGTCCAAGCTATTCGGTCGATTATCGCCCATTATGAAGTATTGGTCAACGGTTAGGGTCCAATTTCCCGGTCGCGGGGTTTCAACTCCCTGAAGATATGACTCGGAAAGCTCAAACCCATTCGGATTTTCCGCGTTAACCACCCAAATTCGACCATTTTCAACCTTGATGGTTTCGCCCGGCAGTCCAATCACGCGCTTAATAAAATATTGCGTCGGATCAATCGGATAGCGGAAAACGATAACTTCCCCGCGCACCGGAGCTCGGAATCGATATGAAAGCTCGTCGATAATCAAGTATTCATGGTCCTGGAAATTCGGCTCCATGGAAGCGCCTTTGACGTAAAACGGCTGAATCAAAAAATAGCGAATCGGCAGAATGATGGCGAGCGAAATCACGATGACTTCGGCGAGCTCTACAAAGTAAAGCGTGACAGCGGCGCCGGTCATTCCAAACATTCTAATCAAAAGCTGCTCAAACTTGGTTCCGGTCAAATTTTCACGTGTTAGTTGTCGCATGAACGGGTAGATTACTCTTTTATAATATACTTGTAAATCGGGTATTTATCGCCATCTAATGCGTCGACCGCATCCGGTTCCCAGTCTTCGACCTTAAACATATACGAAAAAACCAGCGTGCCGGGACGTAATTCCTGTTTCATTTTCTCGCGTAACTTTTCAGCAATCGCCTTCGGCATGCCAAAAAAGAAAAGCACATCAACGTCACGAAGATTCGCCCGAAACAAATCACCAAGCACAAACTTAGCGTTAGATTGCGCGAGAAGCGCCCTTATTTGAGAAGCTATATATAGAGGGATGGCGATTTCGTAGCCGGTCGCAGTCGCTCCAGCTTTGGCTGCTTCGATTGTCGCGCGCCCGTCACCACTTCCAAGTTCGACGAATTTTTTGCCGCGAATATCACCGGCGAGCTTCAACATTCGCAGAACATCAATCAAGCGCGTCGGAACCCAGGGCGCAAAAGACCAGGCGCCGAGAGCCAGTGACGCGAGCATCACAAAAACAATTACGATTAAGATAAAGTTCATTTGAGTGGCGGTACCGGTACCGGCAAAGCTCCGGGTTGAGCCGGCTCCGGATGAACTTCTAAATCAAAACAAGTACGCCCAGCCTCATGATTCCAAAAATCATTTCCGTAGTTGCCGTAATAATAGGAATTATAGTACGGAGTCGCTCCGGTCTTAGGATTTCCTGAATCCGGCAAATTCGAAAGCGTGAAAGCCGCACAAAGCTCGTATTTCAGCTTGTCCTTCACCGTATATTCATAGAGCTTCTGAGTTTCCTGATCGACGATGCTAGACACGTAAACGTTGCGCGTCATCTTTAGAGTTTCTAGCGAATCTGGAATCTTTTTCTCAACACGATAATAATCTTCCATAGCATTCGCAATTTGCTGCAAATCCTGTACGCGACGATTATCAATCGTGACAGCTCGAACCTTTGAAGGCGAACCCGCCATGTAAGCGCCAATTCCGGCAGTCACAAGCACGACCGCGGTCACGGAAAAAGCGACGATTTGCGCGCTGGTTAACTTCATAGAATTTATTTTTCGGTTTCCTCGCCCTTCAAGTCATTCAGATAGTATCCGAAGACCAATGCCGCGATACCACCAACAACCGCCGCCTTCAAGCCGAATCGCAAAGTCAATTCACCACTCAAGAAGTTATAGATGATAGTGATGAGGTCTCCGATAATCACGCAGGAAGAAACAAATAGCGTGATATATGTGAGCCACTTGCGGATTTTCGAAGCGCGTCGTTCGACATGCGCCACGATTTCGCGATGCAAGATGCTCGAAATCCACATGAAGATTGGAAAGGCCACGATAAGAGTCGCGGTCGCCATACGGATCTTTGAGTCAGAAGCGTCCCGCCAACCGACATAACCGAGCGCCGGATCCGGCAACCAGCGATTAATGAACTGAAAAAGCAAAATACCGACATTGATGGCGGAAGCGTAAAGCGTACCGAACATCACGAGATACAGAAAAGCTTCGCGGGCCGAAAGATAAGGCTTGCGACGCGGCACGGCGAGCGGAAAATCGATGTCAGCAAAAGCATTGAGCGCATCTTTGCGCTCGGCATCATCGTAACCGGCAGCCTTCAAAGCTGAGTCGATATCTTTGCGCGGAACATTCTTTTCAATGGCACGCTCCACGAACAGACGTAAATCATTATTCATATATATTACATTAAAGCGTCTAAAGAGCGCTGAAGGGCATCATACATGGTTTCGTTGTAGGCTCCGGAATAAACGATATTTTTCATTTTCTGACTTCTTGAAAGCGCCTCGCGAAAAGCTTTGCCGTATCTCATGATCCACTTTATTACATCCTCATCACTGCTCTTCCCGCTGATTTTTTCCGCAAAGCGCATGGCGAGCTTCATCTGACAGGCATTCTCGAATCTGGCTCTATCGACTCGAGAAAGCTTCTCCGGATCAATATCCTGAATTTCGACTACTATCGATTCGATGTTTTCAGATGGCTCACCTTGCATATTTTTTGAATGAATAACAAGTAGCACTACAATACCACGCAATAAGGCGCTATGACAAAACAGTAATGTCTGAATTTAGCCAGAAATTAATAACCAGTCGCAAACACGATAAACCTATGATGTTTAATTTTGTAAGTGAAGAGCCTGCGAGTCACAATAACTAAACCGACACCAATGCGACGGCTCGAAAATGTTGATGCGCGGATTGCTCAAGCTATTTGGCAAAGACTAACGAAGGCGCCCAGGTGAGCTGATAAATCATGAACTGAACTCCGAGGGCGCCGTGAGTGAAGGCGCGACAATTCGACGCAGTGAGCGGTGTGATGATGCTCGCATCGTCACACCCGAGCGAGGAGATGTGTATCGAAGATACACCACGCGCGCCGGTGTTTGCCAAATAGCTTGAGCTTTCCGCGCATGAAGTAGGTATCGAAAAACCACCCCATTGAAGTGGTGGTCTTTCCCTGGACTCGCCCGGGCTCCCCGCCGCGCAGGCAAAGCCAGCGCAGGCGGGCCCGCCAGTCGTGCGCAAGCACGCGCTCGACGGCGGGGAACCAGCTGCATCTTCTTACACTCTTTCACATGGATTTGCCCGGGCTCGAACCGGGGACCTCGCCGATGTGAACGGCGCGCTCTAACCAGCTGAGCTACAAATCCATGTAAAAAAGCACAAACTTTATTTAATTCTTTCTTTTATATACTTTCTTCCGAATCCTGTTTTAAAATACCTCTCCCTCGCCTCCGCTCCGGCTTTAGAGAGACAAGCCTCGAAATACACAAGTTTTACCGGGAGGCGCCTGGATGTCGTGTGAACTTTGCCGGAAGTATGTTCATTAAACCTTCGTAATACATCACTGGAACTGCCAACATAATGCTTACCATCACTACAGAGCAAGACGTAGGTGTAAAAATAGTTCTCCATGCTAATTTGATTTTTCAGAGGCGCGCGTCGTATAATACTCTCGCCTATGGACGAGGTCAAGGTGAATTTTGTCGAAAAACAACTACCGCCAGCGAATAAGCGGAGTTTCTTTTTTTTCGGACGCGCCTTTGCTTTCAGCATCGCGTTCCTCGCCGTGGCTTTCTCCGGCGCCTCTTTTTACTATGCCCGTTCGCTCCCGCCAGGCGAAAGCGTCTTTGACGAAATTCCGGTCGTTTCTCAAATCCGTGGCTTCATTTTTGCGAGCGAACGCGTCGACCGCACGATTGACGGCCGCACAAATATCCTTCTTCTCGGCGTCGGTGGAGCCGGTCACGATGGCCCAGAACTTTCAGACACGATGCTGCTCGCGACTTTAGACAGAACCGAACACCGCGCCGGACTCATTAGTATCCCGCGAGATCTGCTGGTTGAAATCCCGGAACATGGCGAGAAAAAGATAAACGCCGCTAACGCCTACGGCGAAGAAAACGGTTTTGGCGAAGGCCCAAAGCTTGCCTCCGCAGTCGTTGAAAAAGCTTTTGATACCAAGATTCAATATTATATTCGCGTCGATTTTGAAGCCTTCGGGACTATCGTTGATAATATCGGTGGCATCGACGTGAATGTCGAACGCGGATTCTCCGACTCACAATATCCGACTGAAGATTTGGGCTACGAAACCATCACCTTCAAACGCGGAATGCAGCACATGGATGGCGAGACGGCGCTCAAATTCACCCGTTCGCGCCACGGCGACTCCGGTGAGGGTTCTGATTTTGCCCGCTCGGCGCGCCAACAAATCGTGCTTCACGCCGTCAAACAAAAAATTCTTTCAAGCTCAACTTTGCTCTCTCCGGGAACCATCGGGAATCTTTTACGCACCCTCAAAAATCACGTCGCAACAAACCTCGCGCCGCTTGAGATGATTGCGCTTTTCCGGGAGTTTAAAGACCTGGACCGAAGCACGATCGCAACCAGAGTTTTGATTCCCGGCGACGGCGAACCGCTCTACGAAACTTACGTGAACGGCAGCTATGTTTTGTTGCCAAAGAATCCGGACTGGAGTGAGCTGCGCGATGTCGTGAAAGATATTTTCAAGGCGCCGCCAAAAGAAGAAGTTATCGCGCTTAAACCAGCGCACGTTGAGGTTCAAAACGGCACGACCGTGACCGGACTCGCCCGCGAAACCGCCGGCAAAATCGCAAAGAGCGGTTTTGTGGTGGCAAAGATTTGCAATGCCGCCGAAAAGAATGTTCAAAAAACCGTAATTTACGATTTGACTCGCGGTACGCGCGCAGCAGATTTGAATAAGCTGAAGAAAACGTTGGGTGCCGAAGCCGTGGTTCCGAACAATAAATGGATTTATACGACCGAAATCACGCCAACCGATGGAGTTTTGCCGACGTCAGATGCCACGCAGCCCAAAGACTTGGACTTCCTGGTTGTGCTCGGATCACCAAACCAGGTCGGGATTGGGAACTAACATTTCGAACCTACGAGAACGGCGGTGCGCGGTGCTCTCCGCGCCCTCCTCCGCGCTCATTCTGAGCTGCGGTGAATGCTCGCGAGCACACGCGCAATCCGTTCGCCGTCCTTCCGACCCCCTTTCTCCACCCCCCCAACCGTTTCTTCATCCAAGCCCAACCACTCATCTTGAGAATAAACTCCAATAATAAGTAAAAGTATAGAAAGTGTACGGAGCGTATGCGTCGCGAGGCAATGGCTCCCCTCTTGCCTCGCGAGCGCATACGTCCGCACTTTCTGTAGAAGCGCCCCACCCCTTGCTAATTCTACGAAAATAAGCTAAGTTTCTCCCATGAAAAACGCCGCTCACAAACCATATCCTAAAATCGTGCTCGTCGGACGAACCAACGTGGGTAAATCCACGCTTTTTAATCGTCTAATCGAATCTCGAAAAGCCATCGTTTCCGACGAACCGAACACCACGCGCGACCGCATTTCCGGCGTCTGCGTCTGGCAAGGTATCGGACTCACGATTATCGATACCGGCGGCCAGGACATCATCCCTGGCAACACTATCGAACATCAGATTTTGGAGCAGGCAGAAATCGGCACCAAAGAAGCCGACGTTATTTTGCTTGTAGTTGATTCGATGGTTGGACCGCTTCCGGCTGATCGCAAAATCGCCCGCGCTCTTCAATCTCATGCCAAAAAAGTTATCGTCGTCGCGAACAAAGCTGAACGCGCTCATCGCCGCACACCAGAACTCATGGAAACATGGAAATCTTTGCGTCTCGGTGAAGCAATTGCAGTTGCCGGCGCGACTGGCGTTGGTACCGGTGATTTGCTTGATTTGATTATCGAGCGCCTCAAAACTCTCAAAATCAAAACTCCTCTCTTCGAAGAATTGCCGACGCTTAAAATCGCCTTTATCGGAAAACCGAATGTCGGAAAATCATCTCTCGTGAACGCAATTCTTGGCGAGAACCGTTTTATCGTTTCAGAAATCCCGCACACCACGCGTGAGCCGGAAGATATCGCCATCAACTGGAAAGGTCACGAATTGGTTTTGGTTGATACCGCCGGACTTCGTCGCATGTCCAAAATTTCAAGCGAAGTTGTGAAACTCGGCATGGAAAAAACCTACGAAGTCGTGAACCGCGCCGATATTTGCTTCTTGCTTATTGATATTTCAAAAGCTCCGGAAGCTGAAGACAAGCGCCTTGCGGGTTATATTCGTGATGCCAAAAAAGGCTGTATCTTGGTCGCGAACAAGTGGGATTTGATTCCAGGCAAAGACGCACAAACAATCACTTCTTTCCAGAAAGCTTTGCTGAATTATTTTCCGTACTTCGCTTTCGCGCCGGTGATTTTCACCTCCGCCAAAGAGCAACAGCGCACCGGAGAATTGCTTGATTTGGCACTCCAAGTTCAGGTTGAACGCGAAAAAGTTGTCGACGAAGAAGATTTGATGAAACTTTTCAAGCGTATTATCGCCGAGCACAAACCGGCTCGCGGTGCCGGTCCGAAACATCCTTACTTGTACAAGATGAAACAGGAAGGTTCGAAGCCACCGCGCTTCGTTGTGACATTAAAAGGCCGCAAGGAAACGGTGCACTGGTCATACTTGCGCTTCCTCGAAAATCGCTTGCGCGAAGAATACGGGTTCATCGGTACGCCGATTGATATCCGACTTGAAGAGTTTGATCTTTAAGCCATGTTGTCATCCCGAAGCCGAGGGATCTTGAAAATGCCGCGAGCGCGGTTTGGGGTGCAACTAAAAAAGTGCGAGCATGTGCCCCTGGTCGAGCAAAGGTACGGCTGATTGCTCACCGAGACACATGCCTCGTACACTTTTTTCTACGGTCGCACGAAGTAGAAGGCATTGCCCGGCGCAGAGCATGACCAAAATCGCTCGCCTCGAGCCAACATTGCAAAATCTTTAGTCTTGCATGATCTCCCCGAGCCTCGGACAGCAGATCCGGGGCATCAGGGACCCAGTACATTCATTTCCCGCGACCAATATTCAACCCAAGCGCAAAAGACCAGATTTAAAAAAGAATATAAATACATCACAAAAACACAAGCGCGACGGCTTGTGTTTTTGGTTACAAAAGAGCTACTGATGATCATCGATTTTGAAGATAATCAAATAGCCAACGTTTGAGAAAACTCCGAAAGCTCGAAACTGTTTATTAATTCGAAAATACCAAATTCCACTATTTTCCGGTTCACGTTCTTTGAATTTCACTTGCAACGTATTTCCCTGTAATAAATATAATTTTGCTTTCTTGTATTAAGTCTGTTGCCATTTAAGCTTCTTGATCAAAATGGTTGATTTCGAGTAAAGTCGACGGCTATAAATTTTTTTGTTTAGCCTTAGCTAAGCCAAAAAATTTTTGCCTAGAGTTTGCCGAAAGCGACCGTTTTGAACTGGAGTTTAAATGGCAACAGACTTATTGTTTCGAAAGCCCGCGAGTTTCCAAATATGGCACGATTTCCTTACGCTCAAAAATCCGAAAAACCTTCGGCATAGTTTATAGATTCACTAAATCCGCTTTCTTTGATTTTTTAGCTACCTTCGAAGCAACCCGAAGACTTGCGTCAACCTCGTGATTCTTGAGCGGAATCAATACCGGTTTTGAAAAATACTCCTCGTACTCGTCTATATCCATGAGTACCGCGACTGGTTGATTGTTGATGAAAATATATTTTGGTTCGTTCAATAGATTATCCAAACACTCCTTGGTCTTGGTTCGAAGCTCGGTCACCGAAATGCACTGATCTTTCAACATATTAAATTTGTAGTTAAATTAATATACAAATCATAGTACATATTTATTTATATTACAAGTTACTTCAAAAGCGCGAGCATGTGCCCTCGACGAGCAAAGGTACGGCTGATTGCTCACCGAAACACATGCCTCGTACGCTTTTTTTCTACAGTCGCACGAAGTAGAATGCATTACCCGGCGCACACACGGACCAAAGTCGCTCGCCACGAGCCAACGCTTCAAACCAAAAACACAAGCCATCACGCTTGTGTTTTTGGTTAGCCTATAACTTATCGCGCAACTATCTTAATGGAGACGGCCTCAATTCATCCGAGCTTGAATTAAAACGCGTTTTTGGAAAGCACTTATAATAATACCCCTCATCGTCAAAGGTCTTCGGATCATCCTGATATCTGCCCTTAACCACGCGACAACCTTTTTGTGCGCACTGCGGTATATCATTCGGGTTACCTGCAAAAGAATAAAATCCGTCATACTGGGCGCAAAACGCCGCTTGCTTTGGATCAGGCATGGATACCACGAAAAATATAACCCCCAGAACCAATAGTACCGCTACAAACCCAACTCGGACCAAAGTTTTTTTGCTGATATCCATAGGGCGTAAAGTCACATTATCTTAGTTGCAATAAGTATACACTCTTTACCCTTTCCGCTTTTCCCTCTACCCTATCCCACATATGAAACTTATCGTTGGACTCGGAAACCCGGGCGAGGAATATAAAAACACTCGCCACAATCTTGGCTTCATGGCTGTCGACTTTTTGAATGCCGATGATTTTTCGCCTTGGAAAATGGCTCACGGCGCACTTACGGCTCGCGGAGAATTCGCCGGCGAAAAATGTTTGCTGGCAAAACCCCAAGCCTACATGAATTTATCAGGCGAGTCGGTTCAGCAGCTTGCCGCCTGGTATAAAGTCGAGCCGCACGAAATCATCGTGATTCACGATGAGCTTGATTTGCCGCTCGGCGAGATTCGCTCGAAGATCGGCGGCGGAAGCGCGGGTCACAACGGGATTAAAGATATAGTGGAAAAACTCGGCACGCCGGAATTTCATCGCGTTCGTTTAGGAATGCGCACGGAGCGCGCCGAACTCGTGCCAGCGGAAAAATATGTACTCGAAAAGTTTACCGCCGAAGAGATGAAACTCGTCGAAACAGAACTCAAAGCCGCGGTCGAGGCGGTGCGAAAGATACTAAAAACGCAACAAGATCCCCCGGCTTCGGGATGACAACTTTTCGCCCAGGATGGCAACGCGACGAATTAAATAAGTGAGCAAGTGATGACGTGACAACGTCTTCACTTGCTCACTTTTTTGACTCATGCTCCAGCACTCTCTTGTGGGACCGTGGCAACCGCTTCAATCTTCTCGGCGTGCGATGATTCGAACTCGCACTCGGCATCGTAGAACAGAATCTTTCGATCCTGAGGTTCAGGCACGTAAAACTCCAAGCGCTTTGCAAGACCCTCGCGAACACTCACGACAACCGGATCGTTGCACCACGGATCATGCTTCAAGACAACGAGGACTGAGGCGAGAATCCGCGCATGAACGCTAAAGTTCGGCTTGGCGTTATTCTGCTCTCGAGCCACCTTCGTGCCCGATTCCTGACTCGTGACAAGAATCCGTGCATCCAGCCCACCCTTGATGAACTGCTCGTAAGCCCATTTGATGATTTCCACGAACATCACACGACCCTCTGCCTCCTTGAAATCCTGCCAGGACTGTTCGCTTCGTTTTTTGATTTCGCTCTCCGTCTTCAGGAAACCATCCTTGAGTTGCTTCACCCGCTCATCCACGTGCTTTTCAAGCTCGCGATTGATATCCGCTGCAGACTTTCCCGCCTCTTCGCGTAGACGATTGTTCGCTGCAGTCTGCGAAGACATTTCGCGAGCGTGCTGTTCTTTCGCCACCCGCAGCCTCTGACTCTGCAGTTCAATGGCAGCAGCGACAAGAATGGCGAGCGGTACGGAGTAGAGCCAAGCCATGTCATGAATCGAGAGGCCGGCATTCCTGAACCAAACCCATGGGAGCAGGAACAAAAGGCACAAACCCAACGACTTGCTGAGCAGTCTGAACGCGAACTTGAGATACATTTTAACCTCCTGGTTGTGGACTGAAGTCTTATAACATTATACAGCCTATATGTCAATACTTTTTGACATCCGGCGAATTCAATACCGAGTGCACCACCTCCGAAGAATATAGTCTTCGGATACTA
>JBAXGH010000033.1:0-13876 GCA_037139515.1 bacterium | reverse complement strand
AAGTATTCGGGGAATTACTCAAGATGAGTGGTGCACTAAATCATTGAACTGGCCCGTGCCTAGATATTTTAAAAGAGCTAGCCCGGAATCTTGCGATTCACTGGTCTAGCTCTGCGGTGTTCGTGTTGAATTGTTTTGGCTACTTGTACTCGTGGCCGCTCTTTCGCGACTTGTTCTTCGCGAGCCCGGCCTTGGCTTCCTTCAGCCAGTCGGGAGC
This sequence comes from bacterium, assembly GCA_037139515.1. Lineage (GTDB taxonomy): Bacteria > Patescibacteriota > Patescibacteriia > JBAXGH01 > JBAXGH01 > JBAXGH01. The sequence continues at coordinate 13,659 of JBAXGH010000033.1, read as the reverse complement.
TTCACTCATCTTGAGTTCAGCGGCGAGCTTCGCCATCCAGTAGCGGTGGATGTTGATGAGATCGTCTCCCTTCGGTCCGCCACCGACGTTCAAGTATCGGCGGAGGAAGACGCCTTCCGGTTTTTCGGCGCTAGCCAAGTAGAAACCATAGCACGGATCACCCCCGCCGGCTGGCTTTTCCGCGAGTTCCTTTGAGCAGACGGCCTTTTTCGTGAGCGCCGTCATATTGGCGTGGCTCGCGAGCCAGAATCGCTTGAGCCACTTTTGTGCCTCGAGCTTCTGCTCATTCATGACCATCGATGCGGCGACTGGTATGACCCAGTTGCCGAGTCTCCACATCTGCTCCTCGTCCTCAAAAAGCTTGGCGGCTCGCTTTACGACGATGGTTGAAATCCAGGTGTCCCAAGCGAGTTCGCCATTTGGGGGAAACAAGAAGCTGGAAATTGCGTAGCCGGTCACGAACGCTTCCTCGGCAACTTCCATACTCGCCGCCTCGGCATTTTCCATGCCTTGGTTCACAGCGCGTTGCTCTTCTCGCATCTGAATTCGGATTGCGAGGCTCAAGTTGAATGAAATGAGCTTGGTGAGTTGAGCCCAGGTGCCGTTGAGTTGCTCGGTAATCTCTGGCGCGACGAAGTCATCTCTGCAGACACCACTTTTTTCCATCACTTGATCGCCAGTTGAAAGGTGATCGTCGTTCATGATGGCCGTCTTGTCGATTGTGAAAATACCGTTGTTCGGCAGGCGCAGAAGACCCTGTGGCTCTTTGTCGATCCAGGCTACGAAGAGATTCTCGTCGAAGCTCTTCCAGAAGGTGACAAACTTTTCACCCTCTTCGAACTTGGTCTTAAGCTCTATCCGGAGCTTCTCAGGACACTGCGGTGCAGCGTCGGGCTGGCCGGAGTCAGTGGCGGTGTGGCGCGGTGCACTCATTGTGAACGCATCCACGACCGGTGCCGATTGCGTTGTCAGAACAAACGATGGCTGTGTGGCCGGCTGGGGTGCAGTCTTGTTCTCGCAAGCCATCGTGGCTGCGAACATCGTGATTGCACAAAGAATCCGTGAATGCATCGTCTTTCTCCTTCCGAGCAGTGCTCGGTTTGCGGGAACCACAACTACAGGACCGTGGCTGAGATTAGCAAAAAAAGACGGTCCTGTCAATGCCTGCAAAATGCCCTAAACAAATAACCCCGAATTAACGGGGTTATTTTGTGTTCAGGGCTCATTCCGCTTTCTTTTTAGCTCGTGAGAATCCTACTTAGGACCCGTTTAAAGGCGCACTACTTTCTTTTACGGCGTTCGATGTTGGCTTGATCTCTTAGGTTCTTAATGAAGGCTTCGCTATCTTTGTCCCATTCTTCTACAATTTCCTTGGTGGCGTCTGATCTGCCCTTAGCTTCTGATTTTGCTCTGTGAAGTATGTCTAAGTCCGCGATAAAACCAGGGTAAAATTTTTGGTTAATCGCATCGAAAAGTTTCCGCATTTCCGGAAAGGGGAGTTTTTTGTTCTTCGGAATGTAGTTTTCGAAATAAGCTCCCAGAAATAACTTCTTCGGCACGCCTGAATTAAGTAGTTTTTCAAGCATTTTGCGTTCACTTGTATACGAAAAACTTTCTTTTTTGTCGGTAAAATCCATGGTCAAGTCTTCGGTGATAGCTTCATTCAGCCAGTTGCAGCGTAATTCGTTCGCATGATCAGTATCAAGGCTGTCGTGTCGTGAAAATGACAGTCCGACTTTTTGAATTTCGGAATAGCTGTCGTTGATCCCCTCAATACTGAAGACCTGCTCTGTCTGGCCGGAAAGAGCGTGTAGTGATTCATGTGCAAATACGTGCCAAAGATACTTCTCGGGTACCGAGGTTGCGACTCGTCCAATGTGATTTTTGCCTTCGAAGTCACCCCACGTTTCATTTAATTTCGCCTCAAATGCATCAACCGGAATGAATTTTAATGTTCTTAAACGTTCCTTTGCCACCGACTCTGAAAGCGGTAACTCTCCGGAAGCTATTTTGTCACTTATTTGTTCTGCAAAACGTTTCTTTAGTCGATTGAATTCTGGCTTCATTTTTTCCGCGCGCTCGGCAACTTGTTCGCCGTGCCACTCTAAAAAGGGGAGCAAGAGCCTTTTGGTGTGGTTTTGGTTTGAGACAAATTTTTCAACGAATAATAGCGCCGTAGTACGGGCATAGATGTTTGAAGTGGCTTTTCCGTCTTTAGATAATAGCGTGCGTATGTGCAGCTCTTTGATGTAATTGGTCTCGGTTTGCTTTTTCGCAAACTGCATATATTCTCTGCAGAGTTTGTCATTTGCGGAAAAAAAACTTGTGAATTCAGCCGTAAGAGACTGCCTCATTGTTTTACTAAGGGCGACTAACTTTTCCCCAACTAGTTCGATTTCACTTTCAAGTCGCCTCTTTTTTATTTTGATTTGAAAATCGGTAATGTCTTTTGGGACATTGATTTCTGCATATCTTTTCCATTCGTGTCCGCGTTTTTGTATAAAATCGCGCGCTTCCAGTAGTCTGGCGCCGAAAACATTCATCTTCATGGAATCGGATTCGTCGGATGATTCGCGTTCGAGCTTCCTTCTTTTTTCCCATGTTTTGCCGACAGAGCTGACGCGTTTTTTTACTTCCAAACGTAGGCTCGCGCCATCTTCGTCTTCAGAGGGATCTTCTTCGGTGTTTGACATTGGCCGTTCAGATTCTATTTTTGACATATGTCCGTATTATATTCTCTAGTTCGCGCTAAAACAAAAACCGCTGCGACGCATGGTCGAGCGGTTTTTGTGTTCGAGGCTTATTCGGCCTTCTTTTCTTCTGATTTTTCTTCCGTTTTGGCAGCCTTCTTTTTGGCTACTTTCTTCGGTTTTTCTTCTTTCGAATCTTCTTTTTTAGCTTCAGCTTCTTTTGTGACTTCGGCCGCGGCGGCTGGATTTTCATCCATTTCCATGGCTTTGATCGAGAGGCCTAAGCGGTGTTCCTTCGGCTCAAGAGAAATAATCTTAAACTTCTTGGTGTCGCCGATCTTCGCAATCGTCGTCGCATCTTTAATTGGTTTGAGTGAAAGTTCGCTGATGTGAGCGAGTCCGTGAATGTTCGGATCGAGTTCAACAAACAAACCGAATGGATTCACTTTCAAAACCTTGCCTTCAACGATCGAACCGACCTTATACTTTTCCATGACATCAGCCCACGGATCGGTGACTAAGTTCTTCATCGAGAGGAAAATCTTCGAGCCTTCGATATCGATGATCTGCGCCTTCACGGTGTCGCCAACTTTGACGACATCCTTCGGGTGTTCGATACGCTGCCAAGCAATTTCGGAGATATGAACCAAGCCTTCAAGAGAATCAAATCGGACGAAGACGCCGAAGTCGGCAATCGCGACAACCTTGCCTTCAACCGTATCGCCAACTTTGAAGCGTTCGAGAAGTGATTTCTGCTTTTCTTCCCAAACCGACTTTTCGGAGAGAATCAATTTCTCGTCCTTCTCGTCGATATCGATAACCTTGGCTTCGAAAGTCTTGCCGATAAACGAGCGAAGCTTTTCGAGAATCTTGCCCTTGTCGCCGCCGGCTACGCGCGGATAGTTATCCGGAGAGAGCTGGGAAACAGGGAGGAAGCCCATGACGTGATGAACGCGGGCCATAAGACCGCCCTTGTTCGCGTCGGTGATTTTGATTTCGACCGGTTTGCCCGAGGTGAAGAATTCACGAAGGTCATTCCAGGCACGCTGTTGACCGGCAAAGCGGAACGAAAGTTCCATTTCGCCGTTCTCGTTTTCCATGTCGAGAACTGTCGATTCGACCGGATCGTTAACTTTAAGATCGCTGTAAACATCGGATTCGGCGAAAAGTTCCTTTCCGCGAACGACACCGACGGACATTCCTTCAACATCGATGCGGATTTCGTTCTTTGCGAGCGAAACAACCTTACCGTTCACAACATCACCCTTTTTCGGGATCTTCAAATACTTCTCGCGATTTTCTTCGAGAATCTTTCCGAGGGCTGAAAGTGGGGCGACGGGCTTGGTTGCGGCCTTAGTTTTGGTTGGCATAGGGGTGTGGGGCAGAGGTTAGAGCTTAGAGATTAGAGCTTAGGGATATCTTTTTAATACCTTTTCAACTCAACTTCATAACTCAACCTCAACAAAACGAGACGCTTGGCGTGCTGTGCGCCGGGCGTTTCAGAAGAAACGAGGGTCTCTTCAATTATTAACCCGCAATTATTAGATAATCGCGAGTCCCCGGGACGGGGTTTCTAGAAACAGCAATGCGGGAAGTCTATATTATTGAGCTAAAAATTGCAATGAGGCCGGGATGAATCCTTTTTCGATTGACGATATAGCTAATTTTTGCTAAAAATCAGCTGCGTTCTTTTGCTAACAGAGGCCAGACCAGAGGAGCTCGCGATGACCTTCAGTCTCGAGACCGTGTTTGAGAGTTTCAATGTTTTTGTAAGTTACGAGCCTATCCCGAACTTCGCCGGACTGCAGAAAAGGTTTCCCGGCGTTGTGTCTGATGTATATGGAAACTGGCGTACGAAGTACATTCCACACGAATCAAATGCGCGCATGGCGGAATTTCCACGAGGCTTGATTTTCTGCGCCCACCGGTTCAGTAAGCCTGTGAACGGTGATGCGGCCGTCGAGGAAGGACTAAAACGAAATCTACGGCAGCCGAGCTTTAAGGAGTCGCTCGCTTTCGTAAACGCGTACCCGGACTTTCAGATGAAATATTTTGTCGCTTCCCTTGGCACGGCAGTCACGCGAGGCGATGAGCGGTTCCTTCCGGTCTTTGGACGCTTCATGGGGAAGCCGTCGCTCGGAGCAGCTCCGCTCGCGACCGTGTGGGCGGGATTCTATTGTTTCCTTTACGTGCAGAAATAGTTAGTTGGTGTTTTTCCTGTCGTGCGCCTGGGTTGCGCATGGCGGGATTTTTTTGTTTGTCCGTGCCTGGTACACTACTCCCATATGACAACTCTCAAAAACCACCCTCATAAGTACATGCTCGATACTTTTAAGCAGTCGATTGATCATATTCCGGTGACTGTCTCGCGTGAAATCGCCGATCAGGCTCAAAATGATTTTGAAGCCATGGCGCTCAATCAAAGTATTAGCGCCGAAGCGATTGAGGATAAAAACATGCAACTAGGCCGCACGATTTGGCCGCATCTCAAAGCCTATGATGAGCTGTATGCCAAGTACGGTAAGCAGAAAGAGCACGAGGCATTTTTGGAAACTCTGCGCCCTGACGTGCTTGAGCATTTTAAAAAGTGGAACACGAATGGAAGTTTGATTTTTGATATTCGTCGCGGTAAAGAATTCGAGCAAGAGTTTCAACCGGAAGAGAAGTTTGCTATCGAAGAAGCTTATCTGGATGCTACGGAATCAGCGCGAAGCTATGTTGATGAGTTAGTTCAGGGTGAAAAGAAGAATGAATACGAAGAGTCGCTCAAAGCTAATGAAGAAAGACAAAAAGAGCTGATGGACAGAATCGCAACATTGCGCGGCATGGCGAATGTGAGCGAAAAATGGTCTGCGGAAATCTTGGGAAAGGTCAGGCTTTTTGAACTCGGCTGGGCAGTTACGGAAAAAGATCCGGAACTTTACGAAGTTGAAAAAGAAATCGAAAATTACAAGGGGATGATGGATGTGGATAGCGAAGCGTAGTATGAAGCCTGTTATCATTTAAGCTCCAGCCCAAAGCGATAGCTTTCGGCAAACTCTAGGCTAAAATATTTTAGCTTAGCACAGGCTAAACTAAAATATTTATAGCCGTCGATTTTGCTCGAAATCTATCGCTCTGGTCAAGAAGCTAAAATAATAACAGGCTTCATGATGCGCGATTGCATGGCCTGTGTTAGGATTGTCGCGTCTTACATTCTATTTCTTCCATTATGGTAATCACTTGGCTTGGTTTCTCCAGTTTCGAAATCGAAACAAAGCAGCAGGAAAACGACGTCCGTCTGATTGTTGATCCGTATCAGAATGAAACCGGTTTACGTTTTCCGCGTACCCTTCAGGCTCAACTCGTGCTTTCGAGCCGCGATCATGAAGATCAGAATAATATTGATACGGTGGAGGGCGGTGGTGAAAAGCCTTATCGTATCGACGGTCCGGGCGAATACGAGGTAAACGGAGTTTTCGTTTACGGCATTGAGGCTCCACGGGCAATAAATCAAGAAAACAATAAATCAAAAAATCAGAAACACACGATTTGGCGCATCGAAACCGAAGGCATGTCGGTGGCTCATTTGGGCGCTTTGAATCGCGAGCTCACTGATAAAGAGCTGGAACAATTTCCATCAATCGATATTCTGATGGTTCCGATTGGCGGAAATGACGTCATGACGCCGAAGATGGCGATCCAGGCGATTGAAAAGATTGAGCCACGAATCGTCATTCCGATGTATTATTCTTTACCGGGAGTGAAGCAAGAACTTCTGGAGCTCTCAGCCTTCCTTAAAGAGCACGCCGGAGCTAAGACGGAAGAACTTTCGAAGCTCAAGATTAAGAAGTCGGATTTGCCGGCGGAAGATACGCTCACCAAGATTTTGACCCGAGGTTAAACTTAAAGAGCTTCATAATATATGCTCTTGGAAGAACACGAGGCCCGTGAACTCCTTAAAAAAAGCGCCCTCCACGAAGAGTCCGGAGAAAAACAAAAAGCGCATGTCCAGTTGTGGATTGCGACTGCTGTTTGTGCGCTGATATTTACGGCGGCTTATGCTTTCATCGCATATAACACATATGATTTCGGCGGTGTGCGGAAATCCCTAGCTCAGGCTTCAGAAGAAATTAAAAATGTTGGAACGAAGGCGGCGCCGGATATAGATAAGGCCTGGAATATGTGGGGCGAATTCAAAGCTGGGCAAGCAAAAGAAGCCCAGGCAAAGGCGGAAACCAATTTAGCGGAAGAGATGAAAAAAAACCTCGAAACAAAGAAAAGCGAATAAGTTATGGCCGAAAATAAAAAACCAGAAGAACAGCAGCAGGCTTTAATCCAGCTCGAACCGAAGAATCTTGGAACCGTTCAGAATTTGGCGCTTATTGATGAAATGCAGCGCTCGTATTTGGATTACGCCATGTCGGTTATCGTTTCCCGTGCACTTCCGGATGTGCGTGATGGTATGAAGCCGGTTCATCGTCGCATTTTATTTGCGATGTGGAACATGGGGCTACGCGCCAATGCCAAATTTCGAAAATCAGCTACCGTGGTCGGTGAAGTGCTCGGCAAATATCACCCGCACGGCGATTTGGCTGTTTACGAAACCATGGTTCGTATGGCGCAGGATTTCGCCATGCGCTATCCGCTCGTAAACGGTCAGGGAAACTTCGGTTCGATTGATGGTGATGGTGCGGCTGCTCATCGTTATACGGAAGCCAAACTCACGCCGCTCGCCGAAGAAATGTTGCTTGATATTGAAAAAAATACCGTTGATTTTGTTGATAACTACGACGGCACACACAAAGAACCGCGCGTACTTCCGGCCAAACTCCCGAACTTGCTTTTGAATGGCACGGTCGGTATCGCGGTTGGTATGGCGACGAATATTCCGCCGCATAATTTGGGCGAACTCTGCGACGGTATCATGATGTTGCTCGAAAATCCTGACACGAGCGTCGAAGAATTGATGACGGCCGTGAAGGGCCCGGATTTTCCGACCGGAGGTATTATTTATGATCGCAAAGAAATTTTGAGCGCCTATGCGACCGGTCGCGGCGGCATCGTGATGCGTGCCAAAACCGATATAGTTGAAACCAAGCAGGGCGGTTTTCAAATTATCGTTTCTGAAATTCCATACCAAGTTAATAAATCCACGTTGCTCGAAAAAATCGCCGAATTGGTTCAGGAAAAGAAGATCGACGGCATTCGCGACCTGCGCGATGAGTCAAACAAAGACGGTATTCGCATCGTGATTGATTTGAAACGCGATGCTTATCCGAAGAAGGTTTTGAACCGTCTTTTCCAGTCGACGCAATTGCAGGATACCTTCCACGTCAACACGCTTTCGCTTGTCGAAGGTTTGCAGCCGCGCGTTTTGTCGCTTAAAGAAATGCTCGCCGAATACGTGACGCATCGCCGTCATGTGGTTCGCCGTCGCACGGAATATGATCTTGAACGCGCCAAAGACCGCGCCCATATTTTGGAAGGTTTGCGAATCGCGTTGCTTCAGATTGATAAAATCATCGCGACGATTAAAAAGTCGGCCGACAAAGACGAGGCGCGCGTGAATTTGATGGCGCAGTTCAAATTATCGGAACTGCAAACCGCGGCTATTCTTGAAATGCGCCTCCAGGCTCTCGCGAACTTGGAACAGATGCGCGTCGAACAGGAATACGATGAAAAGATGAAGATTATCAAAGAACTTTCAGCGATTTTGGCTTCGGAAAAGCGCATTTCCGGCATTATCAAAGAAGAAGTCACGGATTTGAAAACTCGTTTCGGTGATGAGCGCCGTACACAAATCATGGTTAACGGTTTGAAAGAATTTTCAATGGAAGACGTGATTCCGAACGAAGCGACGGTTGTCATGATTACGAAAGACAACTACATCAAGCGTCTGCCGCCGGATACTTTCAAGACCCAGACTCGCGGCGGAAAGGGCGTCATCGGACTTGAAACTAAGGAAGAAGATCAGGTCAAAGAGCTGATGTCGACGAATACGCATACCGACATGCTCTTCTTCACGACCCGCGGTCGCGTGTTCCAGCTCAAGGCTTACGATATTCCGGTTGCTTCGCGAACTTCGAAGGGTCAGGCTATGCAGAACTTCCTGCAGCTTTCACCGGGCGAAGCCGTCACTACGACTGTTGCTTTGGATGCCATCGATGACGCGAAATACTTGGTTATGGTGACGCGAAACGGCGTGATTAAAAAGACTGAACTTAAAGAATTCGCGGCCGTTCGACGTTCGGGCTTGATTGCCATTAATTTGAAAGATGGCGACTCTCTTGATTGGGTTAAGCCTTCGACCGGCAAAGACGAAATCATGCTTGTCACGGCTGACGGTCAGTCGGTGCGCTTCAGCGAAAAGAATGTTCGTGCCATGGGACGTACTGCGACCGGCGTTCGCGCAATTAAACTGCGTGCCAAAGATCGGTTGGTCGGCATGGACTTGGTTGATTCGGAACTCGCTGCTAAAGGCACACTTGAACTTCTTGTGATTAGCGAAGAAGGTTTGGGCAAGCGCACAAACTTGGAAGAATATCGACTTCAGGGACGCGGCGGCTCGGGTATCAAGACGATGGAAGTTACGGCCAAAACCGGAAAACTAGTCGCGGCTATGGTTGCGAACAAGTCTGATGATCGCGATGTGCTCGCGATTTCCGGTGCCGGTCAGGTGATTCGCTTCTCGTATAAAGAAGCTCGGTTGACTAGCCGTGCCACCCAGGGAGTGAGATGTATGAGATTTAAGGAAGCGGGGGATAAGGTGATAAGCGCTGTTCTCGTTTAAGCTTGGGGCGATACGCGAGCGCGGTTTGGCGTTCGGACGGGACTGTCCCCAAAGCCGCAGGGGACTGTCCCACCGGACGCAGAGAATCGCTCGCTTCGAGCCAACATCTAAATCGTCATAAGCTTCAACCCCTCCGTCATTCCCGCGAAGGCGGGAATCCATTTGAGGAGAGGAGAAAAGAAAAAACGGGGCCACATGGCTCCGTTTTTCTTGTAATATTTTTAGCTTCGTTGCGTTATATATGTATAAACAAACTTATGGAAAAACAAATAAAGCATTACATTAATTGGTCTTTTTGCCTAAATCTGGCCATGGCCGTCGTTATTATCTATTTGCTTGTTCTGGTTCGAACTCCCTTGGAAACCAGTTATCCGAGCGTTGTATTGAGTGACGAGAGCATCAACTCTCTGAAAAATTCCAATCAGGCGCTGCGTGCAAGCGAAGAAGCTTTGGTGCGAGCAAACAGTCAGGCTTCGATGTACAAGACTACCCTGGATGAGCAGCAGGAGCTTGTGGGTCAGGCTATGATCGCAGATAGAGTCACTTATCCGATCATCGACACGCTTTTGTCTGCGCCTGGTGCAATCATCAAATCACCGAAACAGGTTTTTGAAGACCAGGCTTTTTCGTTGAAGGTTGGAGAAAAAACTAAAGTGGAAATGGGTTGCTTTGGAACTCCGGAATATTCGGATACGGTCAGCGTTTTTTCGATTGAGCGGCTTTCGAAGGGAATGATTGAGTATAAAGCGAAAATCGTTTTGGGGCATGAGGAGTTCGAGGTCATGCTTGAGCCGGGACAGCCTTTTAAGAGTAGGCTTTTCGATGACCGTGCTATGCATGTGATAATTCTTGAAGTGACGGAAGATCATGTGACGATGATCGCTGAACGAAGCTCCTGCTAGGTGATAACTAGAATAGATGAAAACGGGATTCGTCCCGTTTTCTTTTTGATGTATAATGCTTTCATATCTAATCAATATTCTATGAATGTACATAATCACCCAGTCATACAGCGAGTTCTGCTCGGTTTATTCGTTTGGGCGCTTGTGCTTTTTAGTCTCAATCAGGCTTTAGCTCAGATGCCGCCTGCGGGTTATGAGGGTATGCAGGGGCCGCCAGCCGGAATTCCGACTGGACCATTTCCGTCCGATACTCAGGGACCTCCAGCCGGTATCCCGCAGATGCCTGACCTTTCGCAATATCAAAACATGATGCCGCCTGGCGCGGGATTAAATCCGGGTGCGGGCGCGACCGATTGCTTAACGACTTGTTCGACGAACAAGGCTGCTTGTTTTAAAGATGTGATTGGTGAAAATAATCCGCAGGCTCAGGCTTGTAACGCAACCTATCAACAGTGTGGCCAGTCTTGCGCTTCGAGTGCCGGTGGAATTCCGGGGACTCCCGGAGTTGGCGCGCCGTCTGGCATGCCGGATGTGGGTGCGATGATGCAGAAGGGCGAAGAGATGCGAAAGAAAGGTGAAGCTGAAGGCTTGAAGCGTATCAAGAAAGGCGCTTTGGGCGTTCAGAAATCACTCAAAATGTTGATTAAGCGTATCGATGATAATAAAAAGAAGGGCGCCGTGGTTACGGAGCGCTTGAGCCAGGCCGTCACCGATTCGCAGACCGCTTATGATGCACTTCAGGCTGCGACTGATTTGGATGTCGCTCAGGGTGAGCTTGAAAAGTTACAAGCCGGAATGGAAATCTTTGCCGAAGAAATTCCGAAGCTTGAAATGAGCGCCGCTCTTCCAAAGATTTTGACTCAGGTTGAAAAGCAATACACAAAGTTAGCCAAGGCGGTTAAATCTCAGCGCCCGAAACTTTCAAAGATCGCCGCGCAGGTTCCTGATCAAATCGCGGAGCTTGATTCGACCGTTGCCGGCATTCGTGCCGCCATCGACGCAGCTTCGGTAAAAGGTCTCGACCCGCAGGAGGCGATGGACAAGCTTCAGGACGAAGCTTTTGATAAGCTTGAAGGCGCCTGGCAGATGTATGGCTCGCTCGAAGCTTTGCGCTCGATGAAGGCAGCAATCAAAACCATCAACGCGCAGATTAAAGCGAATGATAAGCTCATCATCACGATAAAAAAGAAGGGCTTGGAAGAAGCTACGCAACTCGCCGAAATTCAGACTAACATCAAAGCGAAGTGGGCCGAATTGCAACCAGTCGTAACCGGCACGGATGCCGAAGCGATGATGAACGGCTTGCAGGAACTAGGCGATCTTCAACAGGAGTTCGAAGATACGCTGACTATTTCGCAGGATGATGGTGACGCTACGAACGACAAACTCGGAACCGCGAATAACTGGGGTGTGCCGAATTTTGCGCCGCCTTCAGGTATGCCTGGCTCACTCCCAACCAATGAGGGCTCGCTAAAGATGATGCAACAGATGGCGCCTTACATGCCAAAATCGGCAGGAAACTAGGGAGTTCTGCGTGTGCTCGAGTAGGCGTCCTTGCATTTTGGACGCCTTTTCGCTAGGATGGCCTCAAATTTATCACTTAACTACACCTATGGGTCTTCCTGGTCATCACCGCACATCGTCCGATAAACGCAAGCGTTCAGCTCACTTTGGCTTGAAGGCTTTTCAGCCTACCGTCTGCCCGAAATGCAAGAAGCCAGTCATGCCTCATCGCGCCTGTGAATTCTGTGGATTCTACAAGGGTCGTGAAGTTGTTGCTATCAAAGTTTTGAAAGCTTTGAAGCCGGTGGAAGCGAAAGCTCCGAAGGCCAAAAAGCCAGCCGTGAAGAAAGCCAAAAAAGAAGCTCCGGTCGCAGAATCAAAAAGCTAATAGCTTAATAAGCTAAAAAGTACCTTTTTATGTCGAATCGCCATCTCGGTCGCACGATCGCCATGCAGGCTTTGTATGAGTGGGATTTTCACAAGGGGACTAAATCTCCGGCGGAAATCATGGAATATAACCGTGCAGAGTTCGCGCCGGAATTTGATGATCAGGGTTTTGTGAGCGAGATTGTCGAAGGCGTTATCAAGAATCTGGAAGAGATTAACGCCACGATTACGAAGTACGCACCGGAGTGGCCGCTTGAAGCTATCACAAACGTCGACCGCAATATTTTGCGCATCGGTGTTTATGAGCTGAAGTGGTCCGATAATATTCCGGCCAAAGTCGCCATCAACGAAGCTATTGAACTCGCCAAAACTTTTGGCGGGGAGGCGAGTGGGCGCTTCGTGAATGGAGTTCTGGGCGCCGTCTATCGCGATTTGGTAGCGCGTGGAATTGTGAAGCAGATCGATGTGAATCCGCCAGCAAAAAAGGATGTTGAGACATCCCTAATCTCTAGGCCCTAAGCTCTAATCTCTCTTATCTCAGCCTAACCGCGCCGCGGTACAGGCTCTAAGAATTGTTTCGACGATTCCTAGAGCTTTTACCTCGGCTCAAAAACTGTGAAAGATTTTTCGATACTCATGACTCGTTTGGGAGTGTCTTTTAAGGATGAAGATTTGCTGAAGCAGGCCTTGGTTCATCGCTCGTACTTGAATGAACATCCGGATTTTCATCTCGGCCACAATGAGCGCCTGGAGTTTTTGGGTGATGCTGTTTTGGAGCTCGTCGTGACTGAATATTTGTACAAAGCTTTTCCGGATAAGCCGGAGGGTGAGCTTACCAATTGGCGAGCCGCGCTTGTGAATTACGTGGCCTGTGCGCAGGTTGCCGAGGAATTATCAATCGAAGATTACTTGTTCTTATCGAAGGGCGAAACCAAGGATGTGAAATCCAAAGCGCGTCAGGTGATTCTCGCAAACGCGCTTGAATCGGTCATCGGAGCGGTTTATCTTGAAAACGGATATGACGCGGCGCGCGGGTTTATCGAAAAACACGTTTTGATTCGTTTGCCGTTTATTTTGGAGCACAAACTTTACATGGATCCGAAATCACGTTTTCAGGAAAAGGCTCAGGAGATTTCGGGCATCACGCCTTCTTATCGCGTGATGGAAGAGGTCGGGCCGGATCATGCCAAGACTTTCACCGTGGGCATCTTCTTGGGGCATGAGCTGGTCGCGACGGGCAAGGGGATGTCGAAGCAGGAGGCGGAAATGGAAGCGGCTTTGAAGGGGGTTGAGGTTAAGAAGTGGTAAGCAACAACACTGCGCTACGCGAGCGCGGTAAGGGCGCGTGTGTGGCGGCCAAAGATACGGCTGATTGGCCGGCTCACACGCGTCCTTAATCGCTCGC
>JBAXGH010000032.1:0-15584 GCA_037139515.1 bacterium | reverse complement strand
AGTATTCGGGGAATTACTCAAGATGAGTGGTGCACTAAATCATTGAACTGGCCTCCAGATCCCTCGGCCGTCGAGGATGACAACTAAAGGGAAAAAATCCGGCGGATCGCATTTCTGCGCCGCCGGCTACAACTCAACCAACAAACTCACTCAAGGTTCGCGCCGACAAATTCAATCGCGGCGTGGATTTTGCCTTCGATGCCGCCTTCGCAGTTCAGAATCTTACGATTCGGGTGCTCTCTCCATGCGAAAAGCGTGCGACTTTCAAGCTTGCGGGCCACATCAACCGGCTCGAAGCGATTGTCGTTGTTGTAGGTGCCGTAAGCTTCCGGCGCCCCAATAGCTGTCGATTGCAGGTGTAGAACAGCGAAATACCGCTCGTTCTCTTCATTGCTATTCAGATTGAACCTACGAAGGAACAACCCTTCGTCGCCGTGAGCCGCGTAAGCGACACCGGTGCGCCTTCCGCGGTCACAAACCAAATTCTTGATGCCGAGGCGCTTCGCCTCCATCACGAACACTTCTTCGAGCTGCGTCGTACACGCGAAGACAGCCGCCTGGAATTTGTCCTGCCATTCCTGCGACCAATTTTCGATGCCGCGACCCGGGCGCGGAAACCCACCGCCCAAAAGTACCGTTGCCGCTTCCGGAACAAAGAGCGCCCTCCCCGCAAACCTGTCCTGCAAGACGCGATTGATTGTCGTCTTGCCCCCGCCCGGACCACCATCGACTACGATCATTCTCATGACCCACCTCCTCGTGTTGGCATCTAAAGGCCTAGTCTGACTGAAGTCCGAATCCAAGTCAAACAAAAAAATCTGGACCTAAATTCCAATCCTGGTTCTGAATTCTTCAAAATCAAATATCCTGTTACCGGCAATATCAAAAATCGGAATAAACCGGCGTCTCCGAACCAAAATTTCTTTCAGCTTTTCCAAATCAACCTGTCCGCCCGCAACGATTCCGGAGATTTCCGTCGATTCAACTCCAGTAAAAACACAGGCGTGAGCCATTTCAGGTTCAGGGAATCTATAAAAAACACTTCTGAATCCCTTTTCAACATAATCATAGCCGCGGATTATATCGTCTTCAGAGAAAGTCGCCTCCTCACTTCTCCGAATAACCAAATCAATCCTCGCATTATCATGGGCCGTAAGCCAGTTTGGATCAAAGCCGCTCCTGAAGTCGACAGTTCCATCTTTTTTCGGCCTAACTTCCCAGAAATCAGCAAAAAAAGTGGTCTCCATGGTCCTTCCACCAGAACCAGCCCAGCTGTTATAAGAATCCAATTTTCCATCCCTGACTTCATTGCAATTAATTCCCCTGACCAAAATATCTTCAAGAGCGGACGGAACCGTCCCATGTATAAGATCCCCCGGCTCCGCTCTCAAGTTCTCTATGCCAGCATTACGCCGAGCCTGCGCAATAATTCTTCGCGAATCAGAAGAAGCTTCCGTAATCGCAACGGCGCGATCAATAACCCGTTCTCGCCAAGATTCAATTTTGGATTCCTCAAGTATTGGTTTACCGACCGAAGTCTCCATAAGCCGGCGCATAACCTTAGCCTTGGTACCCTCATCAAGCATCGCAAACATTCTGGATTTCTCGAATCTCTCTCGTAACGATTCCTCGCTCACAACCTCGTGAATCCTCTTGCCTTTTGGCAGGTTCAATATTATGCCCTCCCATATAAAACCAGCGAGCGAAATACCTCCTGTTCCGCCTATATTTTTCTTAAGCACAAACCTTACTCCTTTAAATTCAACGCTTACTTCCTGCTTGGAACTCGGCGGATCCAGTTCCTTCATCGCTGATTCAATAAGAACCTTATCTTCTTCAGTTATCAGAGAAGAAAGTTTTGGATCGCTCGCTATTTTTTCCGCCAAGCTCTGGCCGTCGGTAATCTCTTCGGGAATAGAAATCCGCACCTGAACAGGACGAAACGCCGGCATTTCAAACTTGAAATCAGGCGATCCCTTTTGGTTAACATCAATCCTCAAACCATGAGCGGTTTGGATATTCAAATCTTCAGTTATCTTCTCCTCGTCAAGCGGATACTCCGAAAGTATTTTTAAACAACCATCGATTTTACCACCAAACCTTCGGCGAAAATCTTCTTTCATCTCCTCACGCGCCAGCTCTATTTGCTCAGGCGTTACAAGCAAAGATTTATTACTCTCCTTTCTTGCGCCACCGCGGATAAGCGTTTCTTCGTGAGCCCTTCGAGATAGATTGATTTCGTCTTCTCCGAGACCATGATCTGATGACATATTTAGAACAATTATCTTCATCGCTAACTATACCATAGTCGAAACAGCTAACTTATCCGGGCCAATATTTTTGGCTTGAGGATAACTCGCCCATATTGGCCATTGACATCGCCCGCAGATTTGCCACGATATAAATGTGGCTTTTATGCTTCCGTTCCCTTCTATTGCTCGTTCTGATTCGCGCTATCCAGCTTCGCTCACCAATATCTGCGAGCCACCTGACCAGCTATTTTTCCGCGGTGAAGTTTTTCCGGAACTTCTCACGCGGCCGCTGATTGCAATTGTCGGTACGCGCCGAATGACTAGTTATGGCCGCTCCGTAATTCGGCAACTTGTTCCGCCGCTCGTTCGCGCCGGCGCCGTAATTGTTTCAGGGTTAGCGCTCGGTTGCGACGGTGAAGCTCACACAATCGCGCTCGACGAAAACGGCTCGACGATTGCTGTGCTTGGTTCTGGCATTGATAATAACAGCCTTTACCCGCGTCAAAATTTTGCACTCGCCCAAAGAATTATTGATTCAAACCGTGGCGCGGTAATTAGCGAGTTCGAAGCCGGCACACCCTCGCTCCCCCATCATTTTCCGATTCGAAATAGAATTATAGCCGGCTTATGCGCGGCGACTATTGTGATTGAAGCTGAAATCAAATCAGGCTCCCTCATCACGGCAAAGCTGGCGCTCGAATTTGGCTGCGAGGTTTTTGCGGTTCCGGGGCCCATTCATGCGCCATATTCAACCGGCACTAACTATTTAATACAAAACGGCGCTCATTTGCTGGCTCAGGCGAGTGATGTTTTGGAAAGACTAGAACTGGATGTCATAGGTCCTTGCGTCAAGCGCGAGGAAGACGCGCTGACGGCAAGCGCTCAAACCATTCTCCAAAATTTATCTGAGCCCCGAGATTTCGACGCCCTCATGGAAGCCTCAAAACTCACCCCCTCGGAACTCATGTCTGAACTAACCCTGCTTGAATTAAATGGGTATATAATAAAGAGCGACACGCGCTGGTTTTTGAAGCAAGTTTGAAGTCACGATTTGCCAAAATCCAATTTTTCGTCTATGTTGCGTGGAATAAGCCTACTACGCCCTGTGGCCTACGGCCTAAGGCCTAACCGCACCCACCATGAAATTAGTCATCGTCGAGTCCCCAACTAAAGCTAAAACCATTCAAAAATTCCTAGGCAAGTCATACTCGGTGCAATCATCTTTCGGCCACGTTCGCGACCTCCCGGTCTCGAAGCTTGGCGTTGATGTCGATCACGATTTTGCGCCTTCGTACGTGGTTCCGACCAAGGCAAAAAAGACCGTCTCGGAGTTGAAAGCCTTGGCCAAAAAAGCTGACACCATCTATTTCGCAACTGATGAAGATCGCGAAGGAGAAGCTATTTCTTGGCATTTGGCCAATATTCTTAAAGTTGAACCAAAAGACGTTGAACGCGTGGCTTTTCATGAAATCACCGAGCACGCTATTAAAGAAGCTTTCTCGCACCCACGACACCTGGACGAAAATTTGGTCGACGCTCAACAGGCGCGTCGTATTTTGGATCGTTTAGTTGGTTATAAATTGTCGCCTTTACTTTGGAGAAAAATCACCAAAGGACTTTCGGCCGGACGCGTGCAGTCTGTCGCCGTGCGCTTGATTGTTGACCGTGAGCGCGAAATCACAGCTTTCAAACCCGATGAATACTGGACGATCGAAGCGCAGCTTTCCGGCGACGCCGTCAACTTTGGTGCCAAGCTTTGGAGTATCAACGATAAAAAACTTGAAAAGCTAGACATCAAAACTAAAGAAGACGCTGACAAGATTCTTGGCGACTTGAAAGGCGCAGAATTTAAGGTGGCTGATATCGAAGAAAAAGATGTTAAGCGCTCCCCGGGCGCGCCATACCGAACTTCGACGCTTCAACAGGATGCGAACCGCAAGCTCAACATGAGCGCCAAGGCTTCGATGATGTTCGCTCAGCGCTTGTACGAAATCGGTTTTATCACCTATATGCGTACCGACTCCGAAAATCTTTCGGAGAAGTTTATCGGTGAGGCGGATGAATTTATCAAGAAAGAATACGGGTCTGAATATGCAACCGGCGGGCGTACATATGCCACCAAAAACAAGGGTGCGCAAGAAGCTCACGAAGCCGTGCGTGCAACCGATCCGACGCGAACGCCCGACTCGGTTAAGAATGAACTCGAACCAGACCAGCTTCGTTTGTATGATTTGATTTGGCGCCGCTCTGTCGGTTCGCAGATGGCAGACGCCGTGCTTGAATCAACGCGTATTGATATTGAAGCAATAAATCAAGAAATCAATAAATCAAAAAATCAAAATAACAACTACATTTTCCGCGCCACCGGCTCGGTTGTGAAGTTCCCAGGTTTCCTCGCTTTAACCAAAGAAGAACCAGCCGAAGGCTTGCTTCCGAAGGTCAAAGTCGGCGAAAAGTTGAACGCTGATTCGGTCGAAGGCAAACAGCATTTCACCGAACCGCCACCGCGTTTCTCGGATGCCTCGCTCGTTAAAATCATGGAAGAAAATGGTATCGGTCGCCCGTCCACCTATGCGCCGACGATTGCGACTATCGTGGACCGAAATTATGTCGAACGCATCGAAGGTCGCCGTTTGAAACCGACCGAACTGGCTTTCCTTGTAAACGATTTACTCGTTGAGCATTTCCCGGAAATCGTCGACTTCGCTTTCACCGCCAAAAAGGAAGCCGAGTTTGATGAAATCGCCGAAGGAAAGATTGGTTGGGTGCCGGTCATCCGCGAATTCTGGGAACCTTTCGCCGCGAACCTCGCGAAGAAAGAAATCGAAATCAAGCGCGAAGATATTATTCAGGAAACCACGACCGAGGTTTGCGACAAGTGTAGTAAGCCGATGTCGGTAAAGTTTGGACGATTCGGCAAATTCCTCGCCTGCACCGGTTACCCGGAATGCAAAAATACCAAACCGATGGGTGGCGAAAAGCAGATCGAAATTCCGGAAGAGTCGAAAAAATGTCCAACTTGCGGAGCAGATACCGTGATCAAGCGCGGACGCTTCGGACCATTCATCGCCTGCTCAAAATATCCGGAATGCAAAACTATTATCAACATCGAAAAGAAAGTCGGGGTCAAATGTCCGAAGTGTGGCGAGGGTGATTTGGTCGAGCGCAAATCGAAGCGCGGCAAACCATTCTATAGCTGCAATAAGTACCCGAAATGCGAATTTGCGCTCTGGTCCAAGCCGACCGGTGAGAAATGTCCGAAGTGTCAATCGCTCCTGGTTCACGCCAAGAAAGGCGTCATCGGATGCTCCAGTAAGGAATGTGATTACACCCTAGAAACACCAGAAAATAGCTCAGTTTAGCGCAAAGGCCACCGGAAACGGTGGTCTTTGTTCGTTTAAGCCCTAACGCCGCTTAACTCTTTGCCCATGGCGGCCTCTTTTGACCAAACCTAGGTTAAAGTTTTTTGGCTTAGCTTAGGCTAAACAAAAAAACTTTGACCGTCGGTTTTGTCTAAAATATGCCGCCATGGAATCAGAAAAGTTAAGCGACGTCAGGGCTTATTGACAATCAAGCCAAATTCTGATAAGGTCGTCGCGTCGCACGCCCTAATCTCAAGTCGAGATTTCGGCCGTGCGTGCACTCGGAGACCGCAATGAATTTTGGCATTGGGGACCTTCCCCGACCTCCGCCCCTCGGAGGTCAATACGAACCGATCCCATTTCTGAAGGACGACGAGTATTTGCTCGTCGAGCCGGAACAAATCGTTGAAACCAAACCAGCCGCATCAACCGTCAAGGAGGCAATTATCATGGTCGAAAACTCGAAGTCGAAGAAGAAGCCAATGAAGCTCGCTCACACCTTGCTCATGTACCGGCTAAAGATCGAGTACCTCGCAATCCTGATTCTCGCCGGTCGCAACCCGAAGGTTTGCGAAGCCCTCGGCATCACCGACGACTTCAAGCTCCGGGTCATGACCTCGCGCGGAATCACGAAGGATGATTTCCCCGGGGTCGCAAAGAACCGGCTGACTGTCCACGGACTCGAACAATCCGGCTTCCGGTTTGGCTTCGAACCCGAAGATGGCACGACGCCGCTGCTCCGCGAATGTGAAGAGTCCGGACTCGACAGTTTCTTGGACTTCATCATTCGCGAGAGCGCAATCAGCACAAGTGATCCGTCCGTGCTGCATGTGACGAACATGATCACCGACAATACCAAGCGTCACCTTGGGTTCATGAAGCTCCAGACGAGCCAGAATCTGCTCCGCAAGGCCGACGTCAAGATCGCCGACGAAACGCCGCACACGACTCGCGACCTGCGAAACTTCGTCGAGACACTGCCGGAGACCTATCCCGAGAATCTCGGTTTTTGCTGGGAGATGGCTCGTCGTGTGATGGCGAAGGCTTTCGACAAAGCGAGCCGTCTTTCGCCCGACCAGATTGCAAAGAGTTCCCGCGACACCAGTTTGTGGCTGCCGGAACTCTGTGACCTGGATGACGAAGAGCGCGCCTGCGTCGAAGCGGTTTTTGAGAAGCACGAAGATCTCTTCGTTGAGTTCTACGGACTGCTCGAGAGCGGTGAAATGCAGCCGCAGATGTATGACGCTCTGCCAACCTTCGGTACTGATGGCATCGTGAAACTTCCGACGCTGCCGAGGACCGACGGCAAGATGACGAGCGGTCCCGTGATTTTGCGGGTCTTCCGCTACGACATCGGCAGTCCCGCCGAAAGCGTGGCCGTGAAGGCGGTGCGCCATGCAGTTGCGCTCGGGATCAAGAACAACGAGCAGCTCCGCAGCGCTCCGCGCATCACTCTGCGTCTGCAGGGAGAGGGTCAGTTCTTCGCCGAGTTTTCGACGGAAGACCTCGACCTGGACGGTCGGCCGTTCGCGGTCGCGATTCGGCGCAAGTGCATCGAAGCCCGACGCGATCTGACGCCCGGAACCAAGAAGAAGTTGCTCGACGCGGAGTCCGAAGAATTGCTCGGCGAGGTCAACACCCCGGCCTTCACGACGCGCGGCAAGAGTTCGCTCGTTGTGTTGTCTCCTTCGCGCCACCAGATCTTCAACGCACCGGACACGGCTCTCCCGCTCTCGAATGAAGAAGTCGTGCAGACCTTCGTCGACGTGCTCGAGAATTCCCGAAAGTAGCCCCACCGCCCCGTTTCCGATTCGCCACTCCGGCGCGTCAGAAACGGGGCGTTTTTATTCACAGGGGATAATTACCGCGGATGGCTAGCCAGCGACCGCAAAACGCGCTACATTAAATGTTCAGTCTTTTTTGCTATGAAGGAGACTCTCCCAGAGTTACTGCGCATAATTTCAGAGAACTACGGTCCCGCCGACACGGACCTGGTTAAACTTGCCTACGAATTCGCCGCCGAAGCTCACAAGGGCCAACTCAGAAAATCAGGCGAGCCATACATCACGCATCCGACAGCGGCCGCCATCATTCTCGCCGAGATGAAACTCGAGCTCCCGATTATCGTTGCGACTCTGCTTCATGATGTCCCGGAAGATACGACCGTGACGATTGAAGATATCAACAAAAATTTTGGTCCTGATGTCGGCCAAATCGTGAATGGCGTGACCAAACTCGGCAAGTTGAAATACCGCGGCATGGACCGCTATATCGAAAACCTTCGCAAGATGTTTGTGGCGATGGCTACCGATGTCCGTGTTTGTTTTGTGAAATTCGCCGACCGTTTGCATAATCTTTCAACTCTTTCCGCCCTTCCAGCCGCCAAAGCCAAGCGCATCGCGCTTGAGTCGCTTGAAATCTATGCTCCGATTGCGAACCGCTTAGGCATGGGAGAAATCCAGGGACGACTTGAAGACGCCGCCTTCCCTTTCGCCTACCCGGAAGAATACAACACCGTAAAAACGATGTTCGAAGCACAGTTTGGCGCTTCCAAAGATTATCATAACAATCTGCTCGAAAAAGTTCGCGGACTCATGACGGATTCTTCTATAAAGAATTTCGAAGTTCAGGGCCGCGTCAAACATCTCTATTCGCTTTTCCGCAAGCTTCAAAAATACGAGATGGATATCGCGAAGATTTACGATCTGATGGCGGTCCGTATTTTGGTGCCGACGGTTGGCGATTGCTATACGGCGCTCGGAATTATCCACACCAAGTGGACGCCGCTCAAGGGCCGCATCAAAGACTATATCGCGCAACCGAAACCAAACGGCTACAAATCACTTCACACCACCGTTTTTTGTGAAGATGGCCATATTGTCGAATTTCAAATTCGAACTTTTGAGATGCATGAGGATTGCGAATTAGGTGTCGCAGCCCACTGGCACTACGACGAAGCCGGCAAAAAAGCCGAGCGCGTTTCGTCGCAGCTAAAATGGGTTCAGGAGCTCGCCGAAATTCAGGAGCAGATGAAATTTCATCGCGATCCGAAAGCTTCGCTTGAAGAACTGAAGTTCGACATGTTCCAGCATCGAATCTTCGTTTTCACGCCCCAAGGCGATGTGATTGACTTGCCGGAAGCCGCGACCCCGGTTGATTTTGCTTTCGCGATTCACACCGATGTCGGCATGAAATGTTCCTCCGCAAAAGTAAACGGCGAGATGTCGGCTCTTGATACCGAACTTGTGAACGGCGACGTAGTTGAAATCGTGACCGACAAAAAACGCTCCGGCCCAAGCCAGGATTGGTTGAAATTCGTCAAAACCCACGGCGCGCGATCAAAGATAAAAAGCGTTGCCAAGTCGAAGATGCAAAACTGGCTCGATACTTTAAAGAAAATCGGCGGGGAAAAGTAAAATCCTTCGAGACTATTGAAACGCCCTTCGTTGTCATTCTGAGCATCGCGAAGAATCATGTCTTGTTGGCCTTTTCAGCAACACGATCCTTCGCTGCTGCTCAGGATGACGACAAACACGAGTGCTTTAATAATCCTTACATTCCCGCTTGACTTTTATGCATTTTTCGGCTAAATTTACGTTAAGCCTGTTGCCATTTAAGCTTCTTGATCAAAATGGCAGATTTCGAGCAAAGTCGACGGCAATAAAATCTTTCGTTTAGCCCTCGCTAAGCTAAAGATTTTTTGCCTAGAATTTGCCGAAAGCTGACTTTTTGAGCTGGAGCTTAAATGGCAACAGGCTTAGGAGTAGTACATTGACCTCAAACAGAAAGGAAGGTAGGGCCGATGACACAACAAGCTTTTCGCATGGTTTTGAGCCTGAGCATTCTGAGCATCTTTGCCCTTGGCTGCGGCAACTGCAACCCGACCAACACGAAGTTGGATGGCGGAGTACAGCAAGCTCGCATGCATGGTCCGGGACGGCCCGGAGCAGTGCGCGACATCGTGAAGAATGCGATGCGCGTTCGAGCTCCCGCAATCGAACCGAAGGCCACGACCGGAAGCGTTTCGCAGCTCACCCAGGGGCTTTCGGGTGAGGACGGCGGAAGGAGCATCGACGTCGACTTCGCCGGCACCAACGTGAATTTCAAGAATCTCTATTTCACGCTCGGTCCGCTCTTTCGTGAGGTGTACGAGTATGATGATGGCGGCACGCCCATCAATAGCTACATCAGCCTCGCATATCATGGAGCGCTGCTCGCGATTCTGCCGGACGGAACTTCAAGTACGATTTACGAGTTCACGGATCCTTTGGATGACGAACGCTTTTCCTCCGGTTACTCTCAAGCCACAAACTACGAGGGCGAAAAGATGTACACGCCTCGTAGCCTGATGCTTGGAACAGCCGTCGATAAGATTGGCAACATCTACGTCTCTTCCAACGGCGCCATGGACATCTTGAAGTTTTCGAGCGACGGAAGTCGGACTACCTTCGTTACGCTCACAAGTGGCGTCGGCGACATCAAGATCATCGGCTACAACATGTTTGTGACTCTGCTGCCCTACTTTGACACAGATCTCGCGACCATACTCGTGCCGCCTCAAGTCCTGCGCATTCCGCTTGCGACCGGCGTGCCCGAGCAGATTGCTCTGCTCCCGGAAACGCCGAATCTGAATGGCTTCGGCGCAAAAACCGTGGAACTGGCTTACGGTGATGGTGGAATTCACTACACCTACATCGCGACCACCATGGCCTATGCGCTTGGAGTCAGCCCGGAAAACGAGATCTATGTCACAAGCGGATTCAGCCAGAGAGTCTACCAGATGATCAATGACGGCGACGGTGGCTACCAAACAACGGTCTACGCCGAAGGAATTGAGGGGATTTCCAGCATCAGCACATCTCCAATCAGCGAATGTCTGTACGTTACGCAACCCGCGGTGGTGCTGTTCGGCGAATCGGTTGATGCCAGTGTGCAGTACGTCTACGAGAGACTGCCCAAAATCATGGCCATCTGTCCGGGCGCTCAAGTGGAAGAGTTCCTTGTCCTTGAGCCGTACGCGAGCATCGATCCGGACGAGGCGCTTGGTGGCTTCGCCTTCGAAATCAATAATCGACTGGTCGCGTTTGGCGAGCTTCACACCGTACTCGTTGATACGAATGGCAACTTGATTCTCGCCGACCCGATCAGGAACATGATCACAGCAATTCAGGTGATCCACCAGACGGACGGTGGTCCGGACGGCGGTTCGGACAGCGGCCAGTAAGAACTCGTGCAGCAAAAGGACCGACTCCCAAAGTGGGAATCGGTCCGTTTTTTATTCTCCGATATTATGGCGTAGGAACGACCGCTTCAGGATCTTGAGCTGGAGCCGGGGCCGCTTCTGTAACCGGAATACTTTCGCTTGGCGCAACTACAACCGGCTCCGGTACGACCATCGGGGCTTGTTCAATCACAGGTTCCGGTACCGGATCAACCGTGGCAGGTACCGGTTCAGGAACCGGCGCTACAACAGCAACGGGCGCAGGCTCAGTAACCGGAGCAACTTCAGGAATTGGATCCGTAACAATCACCTCCGCCGGAACGGTCGAGGTTGTCGACTCAGCCGGAGTGGTTGAAGTCGTAGATTCGGCTGGAACAGCTGGAATCGTAGCTTCAACCTGAGGAATTACGACTGGAACCGGCGGCGTTCGTGAATCAACAACATCCACGATCCAATAATCAAATTTGGCCTCGCGCACAGCCGGGACATCAAGCGCTACCGTGAAGCCACCGTCGTGAATTTCCGAAACAACCGCGAACGAACCCGGCGACCCGCGCCAGCTTAAGAATACTTTTGCCGTTGCCTTAACCGCCGCGTTTGAAACAATCACCGAACTTGCACCAGTCGTGACAATCCCATCACCGATAGTCGCCTTTTCGTCACTCACGCGAACTATGTATTCTTCCGCCGAAACTTTCTTAGCAATCAGAGCTCCGTTTTCATCAATCGACCAAGTCGTGCCACGAATCGCGCGAACATTATTCATCGAATAACCGGCAAGGTCCAGGTCAGAATATATTTGCAAATTCTTTGATTGCGTCGCGGCAATTTGTGTGGCTGAATTATCAGCAATATTTTCGAGCTTCACGAAAACTTCAATCTTTCCGGTACCGGACGTGAGCGCCGTAAGAGCGCGGCCAACAATGGCGCCCTGACCAATCCATTTCGTCGCGACACCTGGAGTTGTGGAAAGCGTGAGCAAATCCCCCTTCGCGATCGGACCATTCTGCGTGTTGACGTTTGTCGGCACACGACCGGCGAGCGCCACAAAAACCGGGCGAGCATTATCGTTGCGGGTCTTATCTTCGGAAATACCGGAGAGCTTCACGCCGGGACGAGTCGAAACGATACCGAGTACAAGTTTTGCATTGACCGAATCAGCTCTGGTCACCGAGAAATTTTCACCAGTTACGATATCGAGCGCGACGACATCACCCTTTTCCACCGTCTCACCCTCTTTGACATTGTAGCTTTCTGCCAAGTCGGTACCGGTGCTATTGAATGATTCAGCGTACCAGCTCATCTGATCATTGCCGGCCGCTTCCACGCAAGCATGACCGATTTGAACCCCGTCATCGGTCTGGAAAACCCAACCCTCATTATTGCCGGCGCCACAAGTACCGGAAGCGAGTCTCGGAACCTTCGTGATAAAAGTATTGCCAGCTGTGCCCGAGGCGAGCGAGAGGCTACCGTTTAATTTCAAGTCGCCGTTCGCCGTGACTTCAACCTTGTTGATTCCGGCACCGTTCTTGATCGCGAAGAGCGAGAAATCGTGATAGCTCGTGAGTCCAGTATTTGTCGCCGCTACGATCACTCCAGAAAGCGTCAGCGCGGTATCGGAAGCAATCGCAGCCACCGTGAATACTTCAGCGCCAATCTTCAAAGCATCGCC
The DNA here is from genome assembly GCA_037139515.1 of bacterium. GTDB lineage: Bacteria > Patescibacteriota > Patescibacteriia > JBAXGH01 > JBAXGH01 > JBAXGH01. The sequence continues at coordinate 3,077 of JBAXGH010000032.1, read as the reverse complement.
AACTTTGAGTTCCGAGGTGAAAAGTGTACCTATGCCCGTGATTTCCGCGCTGCCATTTACGATATCAACCGTTCCGGTAAGAGAAGCTGCCAGATTGCCCTTAATATCCATGAATGCGGTTGGGGTCGCCGTACCCAAGCCAAGCTTTGTGGCCGGCGAAAGAATAATATCGCCGCTGCTTGCGATTGAACCATCGCTGATAGTGGTGCTGCCAATCAAAACCGAAGTCGCAAAGTAGCCGCTTCGCATCCGGCTACCGGCAGTAGCTAAATCATAGGTATTATTGGCGCCAACCTGAATCGCGCCGGTCAAAGTACCACCCGCAAGCGGCAAATAATTCGAAGCTGTGATTGAGTCTGAAACCATCGCGTCGGTGATTGAGTTGCCCGGCAAAGTAATGGTGCCGTTCGCATCAAGATTTGTGAAATTGCCGGCTGCGCGAGTTATGCCACCAATCACAACGCCATCAATCGTACCGCCCGTAATGTCAGCGCCGGAAGATTGGAGAGTATTCGCGACGAGCGTGCCGGAAGCTGTGGTCGTGATGCCGCCATGGCCAAGAGCGATACTAGTCGCATTAGTGATACCAATATCAAGCGCCGTTGCCGCACCAGTATCCAAACCACCGGCACGGATTTCATCCGCCACTGCCAAGCGACCGTTCTGATTCAAGCTCGCGACTTCGACACCGGAATTATTTTTGAACGAGATTTTATAGTTCGAAGCATCGGTTGTTGAGTTTGAAATCGAGAAATCACGATTTTGTGCGGCGGCACCATCCCAACCGGAACCACGAAGCGAAATCGCTTGTGAATTGTAGCCCTGTACGGCGCCGTCGGCTGTCCCCTTCGCCTTGTATGTCGTCGAGTCTTCTATATATGTAAGCGTGCCATCGGTCGTGATTGTCGCGCCGATATAATATTCGGTCGTCATGAAGACATTGATTTGAGCGGTACCGACTCCGGAATATTCGTTCAAAGCATAGCCAAGAATCATGCCTGGCTTTGTCGCTCTCATACCAACGCCCGCAACCGAAGAAGTCGTAATCGGATCGCCAATTGCGATATTACCATTTTCAGTATTGACATTCACCAAAACGCGGCCGTTCAAAGCGATCGGCATCGGATTATCGGCAGCGTCGATATTGTAACCAGCCGAAGTAAAGTCGCCGTAGTTATTGGAAACTACGCCAATCGTACGGCCTTGATAAATACCCGTGCTCTTCACCATCTGCGGAACTTGGTCACCAGAAAGAGTCGTAACCATGGTCGACGAAGCTACCACGATATCGCCGTAAGTTATGCCCTGTGCGACCGGATATTGTTCGGCATAATCTGATATTAAGGTACCCGTACAATCAAGCAGTTCTTGATTGGCAAGTGCGCTGCTACCCGTATGACACACCGCGTAGGCAGTCCTGGTTCCGGTTAGATCTACCTGAAGAGTCCCATTAATATCAGAATTGCCGCCAATAGTAGTAGGCGTATTTATATAAGTCATCGTCGTAGTGGAATGACCTATATTAATGGTCGCAGGAGCTCCGCTAAAGATACCCATCGACTTAGTTCCGATGTTAATATCGCCGTTGCTGGTAGCCCCGATTCCGACTTCAATATCAACATCGCCAGAAACGCCAGAAGTGTTTGTAAATCCAGTCTGTATCCAGATAGATCCAGAGTCTGCTGACTTCGAAAGCGCCGTTCCCAAGTTCACATGTCCGCTACCGCCGCTAGATGATCCACCATAGCCACTGTATAAAGAAAGGTTTCCACCTGTACCAGTAGTTCCTCCGGTTCCACCCATAATATTCACAAAACCACCTGTGCCAGAAGTAGCACCAGCACCAGCCGTTATAGATAGATCATCCCCAGTCGCTCCCGCTGTTCCTTCCGCTAACACAGAAATCGTGTGACCCGGCGAGGCGGTGTCATCATCGATGAACGAAATATTTCCAGCCGAAGAAACTTGGAACTTATCTCCATTTCCCACCGTAAAGAGCGCTGCCGGCGTTGAATCGCCGATGCCCACATTAGCAGTGCTAATCGTCATCGCTAATGTACCAGTCGCATTCCAATCTCCGGCATATGCCACACCAGTGCGGAAGTTAATATCATTGTGTTCGTTGGCTATCAAAAGACTTGTCGCTGATGCCGGCAATGCCAACCCGGCGGTATTCACGCCGTTCTGTCCCATAACTAAATAGTTAGCGACAGCATAATTAGATTCAGCCTGTAATAAGCCTCGTGTATTAATGGTTGCAAGATTGCCGGTCGTTGCCCCAATGTTCGCTGAACCGACCACTGTGAGCGGCGCCGTCGGATTCGTAGTACCGATACCAACATCACCGTCCGCCTGAACCGTCAAACCACTACCCGAGGCCGAACTTGCCTGAATTCGTGCAATGATACCACTCGTACCCGCACCAGTATTCGCCACATACAAGAGGCCGTTAGTTGAGTTTAAGGAAGCATTCGAGGCCGTCACCGAAAGTCCGGTTCCCGTCGTCATCGCACTACCTCCGGCGATCGTGAGCAAACCGGTGCCCGTGTAGACCCCACTCGTCGTAATATTCATTCCGTTGCCAGCCGCAGCAGCACCCATCTGCAAGTCGATCAACTTTCCACCGGCGGCCATCGCTGAACCACCGGTAATAGACATACCCGTACCAGTTGTGAGGCCGGTAGCGGAAATTGCTTCAACGATACCAGTAGCTGTCATCGAGTTAGCGGTAAGTGTCAAAAGACCAGTACCCGTATAAATTCCGGTAGTCGCAATATTCAAACCGTTTCCGGCAACCGCCGCACCCATATTGGCGTCAATCAATTCCCCACCAGCAGCCATTGAAGCCCCTCCAGTTACCGAAATCCCGGTACCCGTCGTGAGGCCGGTAGCAGAAATTGCTTCCACAACACCAGATGTCATTGAATTAGCCGTAAGCGTTGAGAGACCAGTGCCTGTATAAATTCCGGTAGTTGTAATATTCAAACCATTTCCAGCAGTCGCCGCGCCCATGTTGGAGTAAATCAACTTTCCACCGGCGGCCATCGCTGAACCACCGGTAATAGACATACCCGTAC
>JBAXGH010000031.1:0-16249 GCA_037139515.1 bacterium | reverse complement strand
TTCCAAGTCTGGTGTTTGGAGACCAGAAATTGGTATTCGGAAATCAGGCGCGGGAGATTTTGAGAAGATTCGGGATGAGGCATAAATTAATCTTCAAGCAATTTCAAAAGTTCGCTCGTCTCGAGCGGTACATCGCGCATAATCTTTCTTAAGACGCCGACACTGATTTCGTCGTGTTTCGGCACAGTCACGGACTTCCTACCTACTGCCCGTAGCCTAATATGACTGCCTCTTTGTCTAACGATACAATAACCAAGCTTCAACAAAAGCCGCACCAGCTGCTTTGACGTTAACACTGGTAGTGGCGGCATATCGTCTAGATAGCGATAGAATGAATGCTGATTTCTGATCCGATGCTCATCTTTAAAGCTCTCAAAGCACCACGCTCTGCCAAAATCATGCGAATGACTTCACGGATGTTCGAAAGTGCTTCATCTAAAGTCTTTCCCTGACTATAACAACCTTCCAGAATCGGGCATTCAACAACATACCAGCCGTCATATTTTTCGATGACAACCGGAAGGTTCGGGAGGTTAATTTTTTTGTTTGCCAACGCCATACAACGACATATTAGCAAATCTACGAACAATTGACCAGAATCAAACAAAAACAAATGGGCCCGAATCAAATGGGACAAATCGGGCCAATTCAAAATATCGGAACAATGACGGCGGGACGCGCCCCAAGCCTCGGAGCCGAATCCGAAGCGTCGTTCCACCTCGCGTACACCCCGGCAGTATCCGGATCCCAGTCCGCGCGGAGAACACCGGCGGGCGCGCGCGAGTCGAGAAGCCAGCCCCAATTAGACTTTTCGGCATCGTCGTTATAACCGTCAAAGGTATGGTGTTCTCCAACCCCGGCTTCGGTTTCACCGCGCTTCTCAGCTTCCCGTCTTTGGATAATCAGATATTCTTGATAGGTGAAACCGTTCCAGTTCTTTTCTTCGAAAAGCCTGTCCAGGTCAGGATATTTTTGGTTTTTAGTTTCTTGCGGAATCGGATTGCTTGAATAACACAGGATATATAAACCGGATTCGGGACGGTTTCGCGGAGTCGAGGCACGCATCACAGCAGCATCGGATTCGAACGGATCATTGACGTACTTTGCGAGCGGGAGCAAATCGCGCGTGATAATCTCTGCTCGTTTCGTGGCATCGCTCGGGAATAATTCCCCGGCGGACAAAACCATCATACGATCAAAGCCTTGTTCACGAGCTTCTTTTAGCCTGACGAGCGCGACTTCGGAGAGCGGCGGGAGTTCGGAAGGAAGTGCTTCAGCGAGTTCGTGCGTGGATTCGTGAGAAGCGAAGAACTCTTTTGATTCGGTGAGGGCGGATTCCAGAGCTTCGTGAAGCTCTGGGGGAACGGGGGCGGATTCAGGCTTCCTCTCGCCGGCTTCGGTGACAGACGTAATGCTTTTCAAATCCAAAGTTGCCATTATTTTTTCCGCCTCGACCCGCGCCGCAGCCAGCTCATCAGATTCATTTTCAGTTTTTGAAAATTTCTTAAATACATCTTTGGCGTTCTTGCCCTTCATGACGGTTTCAACAATTTTTTTGACCACCGTCCTGTCTTCGTCGCTCCCAAATTTGCTATACACGTACAACTCCAGTGCGACCTGGAAAGCTTTTTCGATATTTGCGCCGCCAAAGGATTCCAAAAACTGGCCGATGCGTTTATTGTTTGTAAATTCCAACTCAAACTTTTGGCGCTGGTCCCTTAGTAAATCGCCCTTCTGAAGCGCTGAATTTACTTGCGTTTCTATTTCCACCAAAATTTCAAATAAGCGTTCAGCTCCCTCTTCATGATGCTCAAAATCCAATGGAGCCGGCGGCAGAACTCCGATTTTTTCCATGGAGTTCTTAACATCCGGCCGTTTCTTGGTGAAAATCGAAAGTAGGCGGCCAAGTGCAACTCTCGGTTTTAAACGACTCAATTTTTGATAGACGAAACGACGCAGATAATCGGGCGCGAAGGGATTACGACCAGAATATTCCGGCGGATTCGTAGAGGCAAAAATCCGGAAATCAGCACCGGCCGAAATCGTGCGATTGCCATCTTCCGCGATTTCAAGCCTCGGTTTATCTTCAAAAATTCGATTTAATTTGATAATTACCTGCGGTTCCACCGCACCTAATTCATCCAAATACAACCATGACCCCCGACCACGGTCATGCGTCATCGCATTGATCACATAACCATCTTGCCAAATCCATTTCACATCATCACCAAGCGACAAGCCCTCATCGTTCGCGATATCTCTGCATTCGCTTTCGGTAAAACCTCTTCCATCAGACTTCACTCGGTCGACAATCTGTTTTGATTGCTTCGAAAGCTGCTCGTGATTTTTTAGAATCTTCTCGAAAGCACCGCGAGCACCATTCGTGTTTGGCACAAACTTACCAACGAATTCGCTGACATCAGTTTGGCCGGAAAACGAAAGCCGAAAAAGCCGACGGTTGCAAAGATGCGCTAAAAACTCAAGCGCTTTTGATTTACCAATATCCGTTACACCTTCGAGCAATACCGGTTGGTTCAGATTCGCCGAAACCGCATATCTTTTCAGCAGATCTAAGCTCGCTTCGTCCTTAGAAAAATCTGCAAATTCTTCATCGGTAAAAGTCGACCCGTCGGGACCTTCATAAACCGGCAATTCAACACCCATCACCGAAACCCATTTTTCTTTTACCGTGCGTTCAACCCCGGTTTCTTTATTTCGTACTGTTTTTGTGCGATAAAAACGCCGAATGGGCTTTTCTTTCGCTTGTTCCGTTTCCTGATTTGAAAACAATTCCCCGCCATTTTTATTTTCCGCCATAATAGCTATATGATACCAAACTTTGCCTATTTCTTCCCGTTGCATGTACCAGGTGCCCAAAGCCCGCTCTCCTTAGACTGCGCCTCACGCTGTGCGGCACGAAACTGCTTTTGATATTTATAAGCTCGCGAATATGTGTACTCGTAAGCGTAGCCGTCGCGAATCGCTGCCAGATTATAATTTGTGCCGTCTTCTAAAAACACATAACGAAGCAAGCGACCGTATTTATCGGTTTCATCTTGCGACGGATCAGCTTCAAGCCTGACTGCTTTTCCAGTCATCAATTCTTTTGCATGTTTACTCGCCTCTTTCCCAAAACACTCAACCGGTTTACGCGGGTCGACCGTTTCTGGCGTGTTGATGCCGATCAGGCGCAATCTTTGCTTCGCGCCGTTCAGTTCTACGTCAATTGTGTCGCCGTCGACAACATCAAGCACCGGAACAAAACCAGCAGGAATATTCGCGGCCTTCGGGGACAGTCCCTGTTGCTCGGGGACAGTCCCCGCACTTCCTGACGCCGGTGTCGGTGTAGAATACTTTTGAAGCAAAGTCACGATTAAAACCATCGCGATAGAGACGAGCAAACTTTGTGTTCGCTTAGTCATAAACTAGATTTTACCCAGTTTCTTAGCCAAAATCTCTGTTTCATTTAACAGGTTCTCAACCTCCGCAATTCCAGCCTCCCAAAACTTAGCATCCGCAATATCGACGCCGAGACGCGCGAAAATATCTTTCGGCGATTCGCAGGTACCGGCGCTCAAAAATTCCTTGACCTTGCCAATGAATTTTTTATCCGCGCGAACCGAGTGCTGAAGCGACTTCGAAATCAACAAACCACTGGCATAAGAATAGACGTAAAAAAATCTGCGGATGTGCGACCAGTAAACCCACCAGTTTTCCGAACCCGGATCCTGAGTCACAGCGTCGCCCATGTAAGCCGCCATCTCGCGCAAAAATATTTTTCCAATTTCTTCTTTCGACAAATATCCCTTCGCCCGAAATTCGGTGTGCAAATTGGTTTCAAATTTATAGCACGCGACCTGACGGAAAATACTCGAAACATCGTCGTTCAATTTTGCCATCATCAAAGCAAGTCGCGCTTCGTCGTCCGCCGAATGTTCCAATTCTTCGAGCACAAAATCTTCCATAAAAGTGCTCGCAACTTCGGCCGTCGAAGTCGGCGTTCCGAAGCTCAAAGAATTTTGCTTCGCGCGCATCAGTTCATTATTGATTCCGTGACCGACTTCATGCGCAATCGTCGTCACATCCCGGAGCTTGCCAGTGAAATTCGTGAGAATATAAGTCGGCGTACTTAAGAGCTGGGTCGCGCAAAAAGCACCGCTCTCTTTGCCGGCTCGCGGAAGAGCATCGATTTGATTTGACACGACAAATCGCTTGAAAATCTCTGCAAACTCCGCGTCAAGCCCGCTCAAAACTTTTTCAACTAACTGATTTGCGGAGTCATAAGAATACCCGCTCGGAAGTTTTCCGTACTCGACCGTCCGCTCGTGATACGCGAGTTTTGGAAGCCCTAAAAGTTTGGCTTTCAAAACATAATAGCGCGCCGAAATATCATTGCGTTTTGAGACGGCAGCGACAAGCGCATCAACGACTTCGCTCGCGACATCATCGCTCAAATGACGGCCCTGATCTGGACGAGAATAGTGACGCAATTCATCGTTGATTTTTTTGTCGGCAAGAATCGCATTCACCTCCGACTCTGCGACGTCAGAAAGTTTTGCGAGCATATCATTAATGCCGGCAGCGGCACTGTCGCGCACCGGTTTTTGGGTGCTCGAAATCATGGACGAGAGCGCGCTGAAAGGAACTTTTTTTACCGTTCCGTCTTCAGTTAAAACTTCGCGCTCTTCTTTTGAAAGCAAGCGCTCGGTCATCTCAACCCAAGCGGTGTGCGACGGCGCCGATTTTAAATTCAATAATTTTTCTTCCGGCTCAGAAAGCAAATGGTCGGCAAAAATAAAAGCGCGCTCAAGATAATGACGGAATGGCGCGAACCGAGAATCGCTCAAAACTTTTGCACGCATTTCCGGCGCGAGCTTTGAAACATTCATCGAAAAAAACTGAATCTCGTTTCCGAGCTTCGTCCCCCATTCGGTCACCTCAGCCAATTTCCCGCGAACTTCGGAGTTATTTTGATCCTGAACGCTCCGCAACCAAAAATAGAATCCCGCAAACTCACCCGTGCCATATTCGCGATTTAATTTCTCGTATTCGGTTAAAGCTTCGAACAAAACATCGGTATTTTTAAGATATTCCTGATTTTTCTGCCATTTGCTTGCGAATTCATGCACTCGTTTCTCGGATTCGGCGCGAACTTCGGTGATTTTAGGATCAGAATCGGAAGCGAATAGGCTTGATAAATCCCAGGTAGTTTTATTCATTTTCTAGCCGTCAAACGTCGAAAAAGTTGTCATCCCGAAGCCGAGGGATCTTGGCGTCCTTGATGTTTCGCTTTGCTCAACATGACGAAAAAGCGCTTTTAAGTATTGAAAGATATTATCACACTTTTATTTCATAGCTATCACGTGATAAGGTCAGACAATATAAATGATATATGACGCTTGGCGATGTCGCAGAATTACATAGATTGATAAAAGACGCGCAAAACGTGCTGGTTATCACGAAAACTGGCGCCACTCCCGACGACGTCGCCGCGGTTTTGGCTTTGCGCCGATATTTAATCGCGGAGAGCAAACCGAATAGCGCCGTGATTCCGGACTTTGATGCCAAAACTTATCCGGAAGCGGCGGCGCTCGGAGTCACACCCAAGATGACGCGCATGCGCCAATTCGTAATTTCCGTAGATTTGGCCAAAACCGAACTAGATTCTTCGATTCTGGAAAATCGTGACGGAAAACTACGTCTGCGTCTCTCGCCACAAGAAGGCCTATTTTCAAAATCAGATATCGAAGTCGGCCACTCGGATTGGCGCTTTGATTTAGTCATCACAGCCGGCGCCCCAATTATCGAATCAATCGGAAAATCCTACGATTTATATAAAGATTTCTTCCTGAACACAAAAATTATTGCAATCCACTGCGACTCAAAACCATCTCCCGGAGCCACGCTTTCGATCTCAGACGAAGAAGCGACGAGTGTTCACGAGATCACGAAAAGCTTGCTGTTATACTAAGTAAGCAAAAACACCCGATTAGAACGGGTGTTTTTGAATCGGCCGAGAAGGATTCGAACCTTCAACCGGGTGTGTGATAAGCCGGATTCAATTTTTATACCTTTACGTCCATTTTCGGCCGAGATGGATTCGAACCATCAACCGGGTGTGTCTAAGCCAGGCCCAACTTTCATTCTCACCATCCATTCTTCGGCCGAGAAGGATTCGAACCTTCAACCGGGTGTGTATAAGACACCTGCTCTACCATTGAGCTATCGGCCGATAAATACATGTGAGAATGAAAGTCGGGCACCGGGCTGGCTTTCAGCTATGTGATGTGCCCGCCGGCACTTATTCCCAATGTTCGCAGCCAAGCTGCGAACGTAGCTGTAAGACACCTGCTCTACGGCACAAGTATCAATATAATCGCCGGTGGGCGATACCTATTGCCGAAGCGCGCCCGGTGTCGAGCTTTAGCTCGACCGCGCTACCATTGAGCTATCGGCCGAGAATATACACGAAAAATTTAGGACCGGGCCAGCTTGCGACCAGATGTTGCGCCCACCGGCGCTTATTCCAAATGTTCGCGAAAATCGCGAACTTAGTCGTAAGACACCTGCTCAATCTGCAATCTTTACCGCGCGAACCGTGGTACAATATCATCAGTTGCCGCTCAAAAGCAAAAGCTTCACTATGTTCCAAATTCCAAAAGTCGCCGTTTCGGTTGGTGGCGCGGTTCTTGAACCCGACATGGTCATGGCGCTAATTTTAGGTGGCGTTGATATTTTTCGCATCCAACAAGCTAAATTTAGCCTCGAAAAATCAACTGAATACGCGCGCATGGTTCGCGAAACCGCCTCACGGCTGAAAAAAACAGTCGAAATTTTGTTTGACTATTCCGGCGCTCGCGAAAGTATCGGCATACTCGAAAAACCACTCACAATTCTTCCGGGCGATACTCTAAGATTCGTACAAGCCCCAAAAGGCTCAGGAAAAGACAACATCCCCCTCTCGATACCACACGAGGATTGGGCCAAGCTCAAAGCCGACGAACGCATCTATATCGCCGACGGCGCCGTTCAAGCGCGCATTCGAAATCTCGGTCCTGATAGCCTCTCAGCAGTCGCTGAAGTGGTTTCTGCGCCAATCAAGACAGATGACGATATCAATTTTCCCGATTCTGAAATCCACGTAAACCCGATTAGCGATCGCGAGATGAACGATTTCCCAAGGCTCGCCGAGCTAAAACTCGTTGATTGGATTTCGATTTCTTTTATCGAAGATAGAGCGGCGGTCATGACCGCGAAACAGCTAGTCGGCCCAACGATTAAGGTCATGGCCAAAATCGAAACCGAACGCGGCGTCAAAGATATTTCAAAAATCGTCGATGCAGCCGACGGAATCATGGTGGCGCGCGGAGACTTGGCCATTCAGGCGCCGATGGAAAGACTAGGAATTTACGAACGCGAAGTCATCAAAGCTGCGAAGCTCGCTGATAAACCGGTGATGCTCGCAACTCAATTTCTAGAATCGATGGTCACGAACCCGATCCCTCTACGCGCTGAACTTTCTGATGTGGCGACCGCTGCCCTTCTCGGTGTCGACTCAATCCTACTGACTAAAGAAATCGCAATCGGCGCTTACCCGCTCCGAGCACTCGGCATCGCGAAAGGCACGCTCGCCTATACAATCGAACATCAGAAAGACATCTAAACTGTGAACGAAGCATTGGAAACAATTTGGGATATTTGGGCCCGCCGAAATATCGGAAATAAACTTTTCGTGCATTTTTATACGCTCGCGATTTTCGTCGCACCCTGCGTTTTTGCGCTGTCAAAAATTTCCTGGATGAAACAGGATTTCGTCGCGATGTTCGCAGCGTTTCTCGTAATGTACGGCTACGCTCTTTCAATGCGGTTCGTACCGACAAACTCAATCGAAGCAATTAAAAACTTAGCTATCCCAAATATTTTCAGTCTCGTTATTTGTTTTATATTTTTTATCGGGAATTTTTCCGCCGCTTTCGAAGCGCAGGGATTCATCACGCTCGCTGGCATTTTACTGCCTTCATCATATGTTTTTTGGCGCTATCTAATGTTCGGTACAAAGCCTGTTCATATTCCTCGCAGCAGAAGCCAGTCTAAAAATGCAGGTGCGGCTTTGCTTTTCGGACTTCTATTGCCAGCCGCCGCAATCACTTCAATTATCTACGCTTTTATTCGTCTCACCGAAAGCTCAAGCCTGATGCTAAATATTATCGGCGGCGCATATACTTTTGCTTCCATAGCGATGATCGCAAAATCGCACGCAGACCAGATGATTTCGATGATCAAAAGCACACCAGCATATCAAATCAAACCAGAATAAAACACAAAAACAAAAACCCCTCCGATTCGGAGGGGTTTTTGTGGTGGGCGGTACAGGGCTCGAACCTGTGACCTCAACAATGTCAATGTTGCGCTCTAACCAGCTGAGCTAACCGCCCGTTCTTCTGACGCAGTCGGTATATTACCCGCTCCCATGATTTTTGTGAAGAGTTTGTCAAAACCACCATAAACCGCTATTCTAAGCCCATGGAAAATCCAACTGACCAAGCCGAAATCAATATTATCGCCAAAACCCCGGACTATATCGTCATCGAAAAGCCATCGGGTCTTTTGGTGCACCCATCGGCACCGGGCAAGATTGAGCCCTCTTTGTTGGATTATTTAGCCAAACACTTCCCTGCCACCAAGAAATTCGGCGATCCGACTCGCCCGGGATTGGTCCATCGTTTGGATAAAGAAGTCTCCGGTTTGATGGTGATTCCGCGTACCAAAAAGATGTATGAGCACCTCAAAACTCAATTTCAGGATCATACGATTGAAAAGCACTATACCGCGCTTGTTCATGGCAACGTTGTGAAAGATGAAGGCGAAATCAAGTTCAAGATCGCGCGTTCAAGCACCCGCGCCCGCATGGCGGCGCGCCCGGCCGAGGAAGAAGAAGGACGCGAAGCTTACACGCTTTTCACAACACTCGAACATCTGGTCGGCTCTTCGCTCATGGATATTTGCATCAAAACCGGACGCACGCATCAAATCCGCGCGCATTTCTTCGCATTCAATCATCCGATTATCGGAGATCCGATCTACCGCCAAAAATCCACCAAGCTAAAGCGCACTCCGGGTCGCATTTTTCTACACTCCTCCAAACTCGCTTTTACCGATCTTAAAGGCGAGCGCGTCGAGTTCAAATCAAAACTCCCGAAAGAATTAAAAGAATTTTTAAAAGCGTTGAATTCAAAATTTTAAAACCTACCCTATGGCTTCCGGAAAACTGATCGTCATAACCGGCCCATCAGCTTCAGGAAAAACCACCATCGCCGTCGATTTACTGGCCTCGGATCCAAAACTGGTTCGCCTCGTGACCTGCACAACCCGCGCTCCCCGCCCAAATGAAAAAGACGGCATCGATTATAATTTTTTGGACCGGACAGCTTTCGAACAAGGCATAAAGAGCGGCGAATTCTTTGAATGGGCTGATGTTTATGGTGACTTTTATGGCTCACGCAAACGTGACGTTGATGAAAAAATCGCAGCCGGACGCAGCGTTGTCGTGGTTTTGGACGCCAAAGGCGCGAGCACGATAAAACAAACCATGCCGCAAGCCATTGTAATATTCGTCAAAGCTCCCATCGAAGAACTTAAGCGTCGCCTCATGCAACGCATCGGTTTCACAAGCAGTGATGTTGCGAAGCGGGTCGCAAAACTCGAATCAGAATTACAGCTTTCAACCGCCGCCGACTATGTGGTTGAAAATCATGACGGACATTTCGCCGAGGCCCTAATTTCCATCCGCGACTATTTGAAGAATCTGAAATAAAAAAATCCCGCGCTTTCCGGCGCGGGGATTTTTTATTCATACTGCTATGAGAAGAAAAAGAAAACTTCACATTCGTGCTCAACCGCCTGCGCACACACCTTCAATAATTCACCTTCAATCATATCCACCCATAACTCATCCCAAATTTCATCTCTCACAACTTCCGGAATATGACTGAAATATTCCAAGATTTTTTTTGCTTCGTCGATTGTTAAATATGAAAACGCATAATCAGCAGAGTTCCAAACCTTTCCGGTGACAGGATTTCTGCCATTCAAAAGATACTCCAGCAAGGTGATTATCGACTGGTCAGCAGAAGCATCTTTTAAATTTCCAATAATCTCATCAATCCCATTAATTCTGAAATCAGTTTCCGAAATCATCTTTTCATCACAAAACAAGGCTATCTGATCAACTACTATCGGCGCCGCATAACTAGACAAATCCCCATTATCAATCACTTCGTCTATAGCTTTTTCCTCACGCGCATCAATTATTCTTTTAACACCCCTCTTCTCTCGAATCTGGTTTTTTAATTGCTGGTCTTTTGAACCAATCTTTTGTCTGAGCAAGCTTAACTTCCCTGTGCAGAAAATACCTCTTAAAGACATACTTCTATAAAAGCTTAAATTCTCCAACAGCTTCGACGATATTTTCGAGTGTGACCATCTTTGATTCGCTCGCCGTTCGTTCTTTCCATTCAATCGAATTCGCATCCAGTGTCTTTTCCGAAATCACGAGACGCAGCGGAATACCGATTAAATCAGCATCGGCGAACTTTTCTCCGGCTCGAGCTTCGGTGCGATCATCAAACAAAACTTCGATGCCGGCACCGCGCAAATCTTCATATAATTCCGTAGCCGCGGACCAAACTTGCGCTGTCGCTTCCGGAGTTTTTGCCGGAAGTGCGCACATGTGAACCAGGGCCGGAGCAACAGACTTTGGCCAAATCATACCCTTATCGTCGTGTGAAGCTTCAACAATTGCGCCAACTAGCCGCGAAGTCCCGATACCATAACAACCCATAAGAACACGTTTCGATTCGCCTTTTTCATCCGTGAAATTGAAATCAAAAGAATCACTATATTTCGTACCCAAGTTAAAAATATTTCCAACTTCCGAACCCTTGGCTTTGATGAGCTTAGCGCCACACTGCGGGCATTTTTCCCCTTCTTTCATGGTTGCGATTTCGCTATTCTGTCCGAATTCGCATTTCTCGCAAGCGACTAATAAATCCTCACCAGCTTCGGTTAAAGCCTGAAATTCGTGCGACATGTTTTCGGTAAAAATTCCGCCGCTCGCCTGCACGACTTTGACCTGCAAACCGCAGCGCGAAAAAGCTTTGACATAAGCCTTCAAAGCGCAGCTATAGAACTCACGCAAGCTTTCTTCTGTTGTATGAAAGCTATACATGTCCTTCATGCGAAACTCGCGACCGCGCAACACGCCGGCCTTAGCACGCAATTCATCGCGAAATTTGGTATTGATTTGATAGAGTGAAAATGGCAATTCTTTGTAAGACTTGGTGAACTTTTGTGCGAGCGGGGTTACGACTTCTTCGTGAGTGCAGCCGAGTGCATATTCTTTTTCAGTCTGAGACTTAAGCTTAAACAAGATATCAACGCCTTCCCAGCGATGCGTTTTTTCCCAATATTCTTTCGGCTGAAGCGACGGCATGAAGATCTCCTGCGAATCCAGCGCGTTCATTTCTTCGCGAACAATCTGCTCGACCTTGCGCAACACGGCAAGTCCGAGAGGCAACCAGGTATAAACACCAGCCATTTCCTGATCAACAAAGCCGGCTTGAGTCAGATACCTAGCATTTGCCGAATCAAGATCAGCGGCTGCGTTTTTTGAAGGTTTTGGAAACAGAGTTGAGAGTCTCATATGTATTTATTAGAAGAAAATAGAAGAAATTACGGGAGAAGAAAGTAGAAGTGGCTCCTGTATTCTTCTCTCTTCTTCTATGTTCTTCTTTATTCTTCTTGTATTATCTGCACTTAGTATTACCCACTATAAATATATCGATGATTTGATTATCGCAAGAATTTAATACCTCGATGGGGTGAGCGGCCGGCAAAATAATCGGATTCTTAGCTTTATCGCTTTTGAAAATCGAAGCATTAGCCGGCAGGCTCGCATACGAGAAAACCGTCACCACAACAATTACGAAAACAATAAAAGACACAAGCATGATCATCTTGACCTGCACCGGTTCAAGACCTTCATGACCGCCGTGAGCATCGTGTCCCCCGTGTGCCGGCGCTCCGTGAGCAGCAGCCCCGTGGGTAGATCCGTGTGCCGAAGCACCATGTGAAGCCGCATTAGACATATGATGGTAAGCCTGTTGTTATTTTACGCTTCTGTTCCAAAATGGCAGATTTCGAGCAAAGCCGATGGCAACAAAATTTTTCGCTTAGCCGAAGCTAAGCTAAAAATTTTTTGCCTAGGATTTGCCGAAAGCTGCCTTTTGGTCAAAGCGTCAAAATAGCGATAGGCTTACTATCCTATCAGTTTTGTGAAAAAAGAAAAGAACCTAGCTTTTTAGCCAAGTTCGTTTCTTTTGGGCGGCCCGGGGTTTGAACCCGGGACCTTATCTTTAAGAGAGATTTGCTCTACCAGCTGAGCTAGCCGCCCACAGCATAAGATGACTTCTCCATCCACTCTTCCGGCTGCGGAGTTATATTTAATACTATTTTCTGAAATCCCGCAATACTGCCCAAAATTCTATAGAGCATATAAGTACTGCCGGCCTCTTTAACACTTAACTTAACAGTGCCGTGATATAGAATATTTTTTCGATAGCCTGACCCCTCTGGCTTGATGAAAGTCTTATGAAAATTAGTGCTTGGTATACCGGTAATCTTAGACCAATAACTACGCATAGCCTGCTCGTCCTGTCCGGAATGAAGATGCATATGAAGCGACATGTGACTCGGCGTAACTCCGTAATAATTTCTAAACCATTTGATCATTACCAATACCACTTCTTCATCAGAGTTGGCGATTGCCGCATTTCGTTGTTTATTTCCTTCTGCCCAATATAACATTAACCCCGCAATAAATTCAGCGTTATTAAATAGCTCCTCAGCTTTCCGCACCCCTTCAAAAAAGGCCTCGCGACGCTTATTCCAAAACTGCGTATGAGCTACCCTTATCCCCTTCATCTGATCCCCGCGTCGATTTTGCAGAACCTCACGCTGTTCCGAACTCAACGGAACATATCGACACCACAAACTCACGCTGGATTTTGAAACCCCGAGCCGGCTCACGATGTCGCGATAACTCAACCCCTGGGAACGTAGTACGCAAGCTTGTTCCTTAACACGCCAATGACGCGAAGAAATAGTTTTTTGCATGCATAAATTATACCGAACGAAATACGAACGAGCTAGTGGATAACTTTTGTCCTACGCGGTCTGATTTTGTTTTACCCGTGAAACCGCCGCCGCTACGTCCGATGGCACCACAACCGGCATCATGTCCCCTTTCGCCGCATACTCAATATAACGCTCGAATTCACCAAGCATGCGCTTTACTGTGGCTTCCGTGAAAGCGCTCGTTGGCAGTTCAAATCTATTCCCGACGCATTCCACCTCCGGAAACTGGCGTTTGAAAGTCGCGATCGAACGACGCAGAAGCTGCGGTATCGCAATCAAAATAAGTTTGCGCGGTTCGAAGCCCAATCTTCGACATTCGCGCATGCCGAACTGAATATTTTCAAGCGTGTTGGTAGCTTGACGCTCTAAAATCAGCGCACTCCGTGGCACACCAGCATTTTCAATTATCGATGCATAATAATCTGCTTCACACGAGAATTCTTTCGGAATCGTAAAAAGCGGATTCGGATTCAACGGCCGATTCCCGGAAATCACAATCTTTGGTGCAGCCCCTAGTTTATATAATCGAGCAGCCTGTTCCGCCGGAAATGGCCGATGATTCCCAAAAACAAAAATCGCATCCGCTTTCGGTAATTCCGATTCAGACACGCCCTCACATAAAAAATCAACAATTTTCTGTAAATCCGGAGAAAGCTTTTCCATAATCGTTCACATTTTATTTATAAAAGATAGTACAGCAATCCGATTAAAACAAAAATCCCCCGCAAAATGCGAGGGGTAAAACTACTTCCGCGAAAGCCTGGCAAAGGTTCGAATCGTGATGCGATGAAGGTCGACAAGTCCGGCTTCATCGAGCGCGCCGCCGATGTATCCGCCGGCCGTCACAAAGGCGACCGGGATTTTGTGTCCTTCACACCAGGTGAAGACCAGATTTTCGCGCAGAATGAGCTGTATTGCATTCATGCCGGGCAGTCCCCCTTCAAAGCATTCCTCGTGCGGATCCATACCGGCATTGTAGAGGCACAAATCGAACTTCGGATCGAGCTCCAGGAGCCTCTTTTCGAGCAGCGGCAGATATTCTTCCGTGCTTCCGACTAAGTCCGCCGTGTGCGGTGAAGCCGGCTCATAGGCATCGTAGATGCTCGTTGCAACATCCAGGTGGTGCACTTTGTTGCCGTGCTGCTTCACAAGCGACTCGGTCCCGCCACCAAAATGAGCATCAGCATCGATAATCAAGATGCGCTTGGCGCCTTTTTCAAGCGCCGCAATCACAGCAAGTGCGAGTCCGTTGAAAGTACAAAAGCCATCTCCGCGGTCATGCTTTGCGTGATGCAGTCCACTCGAAAGAGAACCCGCCACACCTTCTTCGAGAGCTACGAGAGCAGATTCAACCGCTCCGGCGCAGGACGAAATCGCCGCCGTCCAAAGCCCGGGGTCCCAAATGAAACCTTGAGACGCCGCGAGCTTGCGTGGCTCTCCCATCTGAACGGCGTGAACATAGTTCAAATCATGAACGTGCTCGAGCAGCGCCATCGAAAGCGGCCGTGGCCTTTGAATCTCGACATGCGCGAGCGGCTTTTCTTTGAGCGATGCTGCAATCCATCCAGCCTTGCGAGTGGTGTCAAAGGTATGCGCCGAAGCGACAAAGTCCGGACTGTAAAAGATTTTCATCTCTGCACCCTCCTCGAAAGAGAGTTACATTTTTTGTATCGCACCGTCAAGACTTCGCGCAAAAAAATCCGGCAAGAGACTTCACACGTCTGTTGCCGGAATACTATGCTCGCCGCATCTTTTCTTCCGCCGCCGCGATCAAACCATGAATGATTTCAACCCCGGGATTTGGGTGCTTGCGCTTCGGTCCAAGGATTTGATCGGACTCGGGACAGTCGACTGCCTCGAC
This sequence comes from bacterium, assembly GCA_037139515.1. Taxonomy (GTDB): domain Bacteria; phylum Patescibacteriota; class Patescibacteriia; order JBAXGH01; family JBAXGH01; genus JBAXGH01. The sequence goes on along the minus strand of JBAXGH010000031.1, from coordinate 1,194 downwards.
GCACACCGCCCAACCTTTTCGGGAAACACGGAAGATCACCGGAAGCCCGATTATCGCATCGAGCCCCTCTGCATTCCAGCCGATTGCCGTGCGCAACCTGCGGTCGAAAACGTTCGGTACCGCCGACTCGAATTCAAGAGCATTCTCCATCCGCACCGTGAACGATGACGGCTTATGCGCTGTGATGACGCCCCGTTCAAGAGGCATGCCGGCAATCTCGCGAATAAGCTCGTCCAGATATTCGTGCGCCGGAAGCAGCCTCGGACGATTAGCGGTTTCACGGAGTGTGAGTACCGTGGCCTCATCTGAAATGTGCGGCCCATATTGCAAAGTCTTCGCGGCTTCGATGATGAAACCTGCCGTATTTGCTGGAACCAATTCCCTGTTTCTGACGCTCGTGTTGCCGATTGCAAAGAGCGAAATTTCCTTTCCTCCGGGCACGCGAGACATCATGAAATCAAGAAGCTTCAACGGATTCATGTGCGCAAAAGTGATTTGCACGGCAACGTGGTTGATTCTTTCTTCGCCGAGTGCGTAGATGACGCAATCAGTGGCCTTCTTCCGATCCAACACAAGGCTGCTTCGGATTCTTGCGCCCTGTACTTCAAGCTCTGCCTTGATACGGCGCTCGAGTGAGAGGCCGCTGTGGTGACTCGTGGATCTATTTCGACTACGATGGTATCGCTTCGCGGGTTCAGCTTCCAATGCACTCATGCGTCATCTCCTCGCTGTTTTCTTTCGTGTTCTGTTTGCAACAATGACTAATTTTAGCCGTTTTGTCAAGGATACCGGCGACTATTCCAAACCATAAACAAAAACTCTCATGAAAACGAGAGTTTTTATTTGCACCCCGTAGGATTTGAACCTACTACCTCTTGGTTCGAAGCCACGCGCTCCCCGCCGCCGAGCGCGTGCTCGCGCACGGCCGGCGGGCCCGCCAGCGCTGGCTTTGCCTGCGCGGCGGGTATCCAAAGACATTTCTCTGCACCCCGAGGGAGTTGAACCCCCGACCCCTTGGTTCGAAGCCAAGTGCTCTATCCAGCTGAGCTAGGGGTGCACAGAAATACTATGGATGGCAAGATGCTATCAGATATTCCCCTTTTCGTCTTCCCTGCAAAAGAAATGGCCGAAAAGTATGCGCGAGCGATTAAGGACGCGTGTGAGCCGGCCAATCAGCCGTATCTTTGGCCGCCA
>JBAXGH010000030.1:0-16545 GCA_037139515.1 bacterium | reverse complement strand
GTTCGTACTCGCGCAGCTTCTCGGCTACGGAGAGCACATTGCGCAGCTCAGTCTGTCGATCACTGAGCGGCCTTCGGAGTGGCATGAGCTGCATTTTCAGCGCATCCAGCTTTGACTTGTGCTCTTCCAGATTTCGGAGCTGAACACTGTCGCCCGAGATTCTGGCGACATGCTGTGCCTTCTGGTTGGCCACGAAGGCGTCGTCAAACAGCGCACTGTTTTCGTTCAGCTCTTTCATGTCATCGGTGATGATTCGCAGCTGGTCGCGAACCACGTGGAGCACGCCGTCCTCGATCGAAGCATTGCGCTTGCGGTCGTGGGTTGCAAGCGTCGCGAGTTGGTCTCCGGTCTTCTTCAGAGCCACGCAGACTGCTGTAGCGTGAAGACTTGTGAACTCGATGGCTGTAGTTCCGCTTGCGAGAGAATTCTTCACTTGCTCGTGCCTCACGATGAGGTCCGCGAGCTCTGTCTTGCGGTCCTGCAGTTCCTTGAGAACTCCCTGAAACTCGGTGCGGAGCATCAACATTTCTTCGCGCAACTTTTCGATGTCGGGATACTCCGTACTTCGCAACCGCGCGTTTTCCGCGAGCAGCTCGGTGTTTGTCTTTCCGAGTCGGCGCGCTTCTTCCATGGCGAACTTGCGGTCGCTATCGAGCACTTTCAAGCTTCGTTCGACGTCGACCACGAGCGACATGAAAATCGAAATGTCGGACGAATCTAGTTGCCCCCGAATGATGGCTTCCAGGTTCTTCGTGAGAGCCTCGCTCATCTTGTAGAGCAGCTGGTCATCGCTGACCTTCTGGTACTCTCTGGCCTTCGCCATGAGCTTCATCATGGCCGAGCGGATTGCTTCACCGCTCACCGGCAGAGTCGTCACATTCGAGTTGTTGTCGTGTGCCATCTGACTACCTCCTCCTGCGGGTTAATTGTGATGAACAACGCGTATTTCGGACCTAGAAATATTTATCATTTTTTAGCTTGATTGTCAAGTATTGAGGTAACAGCCGTCAGAGTTGTCATCTATTGACATCATGACCTAGTTATGATTATGTATTCGGTATCCGAAGTTCGTCGAAAACCCGATAGAAGGGAGGTTGGAGTGACCGAAGAAAAGACGGTTGAAGCGAAGGAAGTGCTGATTGAGCGGTATCTTGGTTTTGTGAGGCGATTCGCGCCGAAGGAGCGGTTGCGCGTCGTGACGCTTGGGGGCGCTGGGCTTGAGCTCAAGACCCTGTTGCGGCTTGGCGTTGCCGAGTCGGAAATCTGGGTCGTCGAGCGTGACGAGGAGAAGTCGCGCAAGCTCGCGGTCGAGTTTTCGAAGGTCAAGGCGCATTTCTGCTGCGGCGCAGAGCTTCACGGTTTGCCGAAGTCGCTCGCCGCCGTCTATGGCGCGAGTCCGGAAATCGACGCTTTTCACGCCGACTTCTGTGGCACTGTCGAGACGAGCTTCGTCGAGATGTTGCCGATGATCCCGTGTCTCGCACGATCGCCACACGGCGGCGTGTTTGCAGTCACGGTGTCTGACACGCGCAGAAATCCGGCACTCATGAATCAGAAGAAGGCGGATGAGCTTGGAAGGCGCATCGCGACTCCGGAAAAGTACGCCGAGTTTCTGAGCCAGCTCACGCGGGAGCAGGGACTCGTGCCTCGTGCCCAAGTGGGTCCGGGTTTGCTAGGCGCTGACCCGCAGAAGGGTGCGCGCAAAGAGGCGAGCGTTTTTGGTCACATCATGTCGGCCATGCGCGGCCCGTACTTCGAGCGTTTCCCCATCGTGCTCACGCATGGTGAGGTGGAACGCTACGTGGTGATTTCGACCACGAGTGGGCGCCGTTGCCGGATGCGAACGTACGTCGTGCACTTTCGTCCGGCTTCGCCTGGAATGGACGTGCGCGGGATTCTTGAAACGAACATGAACGCGTGGATGAGTTCACCGCTCTATCACATCGATAGCGGCGGGCACGTTTCGGAGGTGGTGGCGCAAAGTGCGCCGATCCCGCTTTCGAAGCCCAAACCGGTCGTCGTGGAAGTGACGACCATGAACAAGAAGGAGGAAGAGATGGAGAAGAAGACCTCGAGCCTGGAAGCGTTGGTGCGGGCAACCGGCAGCCCGGAGCTCCTTGTGGAGCTCCAGAAGTTGCAGAGCGACAGCGTGCGTTTGTGCGCTGTTCTCCGCGCCCTGCAGACGGAGGCGCAGGCGGACATCGCGGGGCGGGCGACCACGGTTGTGGCAACGCCAGTCATCGCGCCAGTCGCGCCTGCAACGGTTGTCGCGGCTGCATCACAACCCGCAACCGAACCGGCGGCCGAGGCCCAAAAGGCCGATGTCGCAGCGAAGCCGGAGGAGACGGCGGGTGAGTCGAAGCCGTCGAAGTCACGGAGCAGCAGCAGGAAGGGCACAAAGACCAGGGACGAGGCACGCCGAAGCATGGAGTGCCGGATCGACCTGTTCGAGTCCAACTCCAAGGGCCCGAAGAAGTTGCAGGAGGCGTACAAGCGCACCTTCCGGCGCCTCGGCATCGCGAAGGACAGCGACCGGAACCACGTGGTTGGCGGCATGCTGGCGCACACGAGCGGTAAGTTCCGCACCAAGTTCTTGAAGTCCATGCTCGACCAGATGGGCCCCGAGAAGACGAGCGAGTTCATCGTGCGGAACGCGGCCTTCTACCAGAAGATCGACGGCACCACGGTGACGCAGAAGACGCTCTTGGACGAGGCGGGCATCGTGCAGTCCATGAGCAACGGGGTGGGCAGCTCCAAGTCCGAGCTCGCCACGTCCAGCGCAGCCCCGCCGGTCCCGCCGGTGAACTGACCTGTAGCAAGTAGTCCCTTTCAATGACCTTTCCGAGCCGATGCAGGTAACACTGTGTCGGCTCATTTTATTTAGTTTTATTTTGGATTGTCATTCTTGTCCCCGGGTGACTGTCACCTGGGGACACCGTGACAGGTACCTACGCACTCGCGTTGTCGTCTCATAGCCTCTCCAGTTGTCATCCCGAAGCCGAGGGATCTTGAAAGGTATCAGGCTTGACGAAAGCGGATTTTTGTGATAAATAAGCCGATAGTTCACAGAGGCTCGACTTCGGTCGACGCGACGGAGGAGATGACGATGGCAGAGACGAGCGAAGGTTCTCGCGGTGTCGTGATGGTGCCGCGGTTCCAGTTGTTTCTTACGGCTCCGCAGATGGTGATTTGGAATAAGTGCTGTAGTGCTACGGCGCCCGGAATGACCATCTTGGCTGATCCGGAGTATCGGAAGTTTCACGGAGAGCTCTTGGCTGCAGGTGTTCTCACGCAAGAAGGAATAGCTTTGTTTCCAAGATTCGATTGGAGCGAGTATCTCGTGACGGAGATTACGGCGCGCAAGGAGCTCAGTGTTCCCAGCTGGTACCTTCGGCACGCCCGCATGTTCCAAAGGAATGTGATGCGGCTCGAACGTTCCTTCTTCACGAGCTACGACTCGCTCTTCGCGGCGATGAAGAAACTGCTGGAAGCTGCATGCGAGGAACCGCTCTCGATGCCGCAACTCATGTCGATTTGGGCTTGGATGCGCGGTGAGCTTGATGAGTCGGTGAAGCTCGTGACGCATGTGCCGGGTCGGTCGGAATGCCTCGTGGTACTTGCCGGATTCGAGCGTTCCACGCTCGTGCCGGGTGATGATGCACCGGCCTTCAAGCCGATGGCGGAGTCTGGTGGCCCCATTGAGAGGGCAGAGAAGTCCGAGCGCAATGCGGAGATCAAAGCGACGCTCGAGAGCATGAAGGCTCTGGCCAAGATTGACGGGCTCACGCGAACCGAGTTGTCCGAAATCCGTGATGCCGCACAGGACCTCGTCGATGTCATGTCTGCGGCAATCAGGCGGAAGCTCACAGATGAAAAAGAGATCTCTCGGCAAAAAGAAGCGCTGCAGCTTCGGGAGTCGGAGATCTTGAAGGAGCTTGAGTCGAAGGATGCGGAGCTCACGAAAGCGCAGCTCGCGATTGCCGACAGGATGACGGAAGTCGCGAAGCTCAAGGAAGCGGTTGATCTTCTTCGGCGCACCAGGATGGGTTTGTGAAAGTAGTTGGCTGGCGGTTTACGGAGCACCCCATAAAGGTGCTCTTTTTGATATCAGCACTCGCTTGACTTGAGTGCCAGTTTTGGATAGGATGCTGGGAAAGGCCGTAGGTTTCAGGCTGTAGGCCGTAGCGGTGTCATTTAAGACATTACTACGCCCTACGGCCTATGGCCTACGCCCTAAACACCCATATGCCAAAAGACCTACAAAACAACTACCTGATTCCGACGGTCATCGAAAAGACTCACTATGGTGAGCGCGCTTATGATATTTACTCGCGTTTGCTCAAAGATCGCATCATTTTTTTGACCGGTGAGATTGACGACGGACTCGCGAACACAATTATTGCTCAGCTCTTATTTTTGGAATCGCAGGATAAGGAAAAGGATATCAAGCTGTATATCAATTCGCCGGGCGGTTCGGTTACCGCGGGACTCGCGATTTACGACACGATGCAACTTATCGCGTCGCCGGTTTCGACGATTTGCGTTGGCATGGCGGCTTCGATGGGCGCATTACTCCTCACGGCGGGCGCGAAAGGCAAGCGTTTTGCACTTCCGAATTCGGAAATCATGATTCATCAGCCGCTCGGAGGTTTCCGTGGTCAGGCATCAGATATCGAAATCCACGCCAAGCAAATCATGAAAATGAAAGCTGCGTTGAATAAGATTCTTTCGGAACGCACCGGTCAGCCGATGAAAACTATCGAAAAAGATACCGATCGCGACAACTTCTTGTCAGCGCTTGAAGCGAAAGAATACGGACTTGTCGACGAGGTCATCTCGAAATAAAGAAAGCGGGGCGCGAGCCCTGTTTTTCTTTTTGAGTCAAGTTTCAAAAGGGGACAGTCCCTTTTTGCCTTTAAGGTACCGGACCTATGGTGTTTTTGTCTCAAGTTAGCCTCGAAAAGGTCTGCCCCCTTTAGCTCGAAAGGGGACTGTCCCCTTTCTGTGGATATTTTTGCGCGCAGGATTGACATTTTGCTAAAATCAGCTATACTCCGCGCAGATATTTGAGGAGGAAAAATGACTCCAGCAACTTTGCTCATACAGTTTTGTTTAGTGGGCGTGATTCCGATTCAGGCTCAAAGTGATTCGGCTGACATGGCGACGAAAGAATCAGCCACGATCAATTTGGAAGCGCCGCCCTTCGTGCCGCGCGGTTGGACGGTGGAAGAGCATCGTGGAACCGGCGAGCTGCTTGTGCGCGATATCCCGAAGATCAGGCTTTTCACGGCGGAAACTCAGAAGGGTCCGGGAATCGGTGGTGCGGTTCTGCGCAAAGAGCTGGCTGAAAAACCGGTTCTGAATGCGAACGTGCTGGACTTTTTGCTCAAGAATCCGGATTTGATTCCGAACGAGTGGCAGAATTCACAGGTCTATTTCTGGGGTACGGTCTACCGCGGAAAAGACGGCTTCGTGAGAATCAGGATGCTTCATTGGGATGGTCGCGGTTGGCAGGAGGGCTTCGGGATGTTTGGGGTATTCTGGTTTTGGAATGATCAAGCGGCGCTCGCACCGGCGGCTTGACAGGGCGAGAAAATTCTGCTTTACTGTGCGGTATCCACGAGGCACTTCGGAGGTGATGATGACAGCGGAGAAGAAGACGGAAACGAGCGTCGAGCCAGCGAAGCGAGTTGAGCGCTGGACGGATGAGGAGATTGAGGAGGCGTGCAGAAGGCAAAGCCCGGAGGATGCTGAATGGCGACATCAGGCGCATCTCAAAGATGCCTGGCTCTTTCGCGACGCCATGAGGCATCTCTCCCAGGACGACGCAACTCCAAGCGAAGAGCTCAAGATCAAAATTGAGCCCGCGAAGTAGCACCTTTTCATCACAGTAAGAACCCCTCATTTGGCGACCAATACAGCGGCCGCCTTTTCTTTTTGTCTTTTTCATCTGCCAAACGCAGTGGGGCATGGGTTTGGGAAAAACAAAATATACATTTTCAAGATCCCTCGGCTTCGGGATGACACAATAAAGGCAATACAAAATGGATTCCCGCCTTCGCGGGAATGATGGAAGAGGCAGATGGGAATGATGGAAAAAGTCGGCGGGAATGACGTAGGAATGGAAATGCAGGTAAATGACTAGTCAACTTTTCAATGCACCACTCCGGCGGCTTGACAGGGTGAGAAAATTCTGCTTTACTGTGCGGTATCCACGGAGTCAGAGGAGACGACATGACAACGGAGAAGAAGGCGGAAGAAGGCGCGCAACCAGAGAAGCGGCACAATCGGTTCAGCGCCGAAGAGATTCGAGAAGCGCATCGCAATCCTGACCCAGAGTTTCTTGAACACGACCGCCAGATGGATCGTGATGCTGCCTGGCTCTTTCCGATTGCCATGGCAGATCTCTTCAAGGACGACGTTCCGCCAGGCGAAGAGCCCGAGCCGGAGTGGAACCAGTGAAGTAGCACCACTTCATCCTCACAGGTTTGCGGGAGGCACAATGACAGCGGAGAAGAAGGCGGAAACGGGTGCGGAACCAGCGAAGCGAGTTTAGCGATGGACGAAGGAAGAAATTGAGGAGGCGCTCAGGAGGCCAAGTCCAGAGGTGGCTGCATGGCGACGGCAAGCGGATCGTAAAGCTGCCTGGCTCTTTCGCGACGCCATGAGGCATCTCTCCCAGGACGACGCAACTCCAAGCGAAGAGCTCAAGATCAAAATTGAGCCCGCGAAGTAGCACCTTTTCATCACAGTAAGAACCCCTCATTTGGCGACCAATACAGTGGCCGCCTTTTATTTTTGTCTTTTTCATCCGCCAAACGCAGCGGGGATTGGGTTTGGGAAAAACAACATGTACTAGATCCCTCGGCTTCGGGATGACACAATGAAGGCAATATAAAATGGATTCCCGCCTTCGCGGGAATGACGGCGGGGCGCAGTCGGCAATGACGATAGAGGACGGTGGAAAAGATGGAATTCGTCATGATGTTTCGCTGTGCTCAACATGACGGCTTTTATTTGCACGACTTCTGAACTCGTCATCATGAGAATGGCGAAGGATCAAGTAGGCTCGATGCGAGCGATTTTGAGTGTACCTCGCGCCGGGCAGTGCGCCCCCAATCTGCCCGCCGCGAGGTACCTCAAACCGCGCTCGCGTATCTCTGCAGTACTTTCAAGATCCCTCGGCTTCGGGATGACAACTAATGAAGCCCGGGATGACAATCAAAAAATGGGATGATGACGCTAAGGCGGGTGAAACATCATCCTTGCGGGAAAGGAGATGCTTTTGTTAATCCTGGATAACGTGTGTGTCCCCTGGGACTTGACAAAGGGCGAAAAACCCTATACACTGTGCCTTACGAACCTAGGGGACCCGCAAGGGGCCCCTTATCGTGTCTTTTGACGCAGAGGAGGGTAGTGGCCCGCCGCCACGACAAGCATGGGGATAGGAACGGAGGTTAATTCGGGCTTCGGCTCGTCCTACCCTTCGTCCTGTCTTCTTGACGGCGGGCCTCTGCGGTACGCATCAAGAGCAAAAACACTCCGTTAAAACGGGGTGTTTTTGATTGCCTATTAATCTTATTGCGTGGTCGGAACTGCGTCGGAAGCCGAAATCGGAACATCTCCGATTGTCGCCGTGGCGTCTTTTAGAGGCTCGTCCTTTGGTATCTCTCCCTTAGCTACAAGGCAGACCGGAGGCAGCATTCGGTAAATGCTCGTGAAGGTTCGAGTAGTCTTCTCTCCGTCCGGGCTTTCAACCGTGTAATCGAGAGAAGCGGTCGCACCCGCGAACCCGGCTTTGCACTTTTGTTCGCCGGTTTTGACGCTCGAAGATTCCAGATAGAGGGTTTTTGCGTCTTTCGGAACCGGGTTCCATTTGGAAACTTTCGGCGGTTCATAAGAGCCTTTTCGTCCGTCGGAAGTTCCCCAGAAAGAAAAGTCCAGACCGTTTTTAGCCGTAGCTTTGGCGACGACCAAAATATAATGCCCGGTATCATTTTTGAATCTCAAATCCGGATGTGCGTCGTAGATTGTAGCGTCGGAGCCGGGAAGTCCGTTCGCCGGATCGTTGTAGTACGAGACTACGAGCGAGTGATTCTGACGCTCGGTAATCGGGAGCCCAGAATTCATGGCCGCACGGAAAGTTGTAGTTCCGATTTGGCAGAGCCCGCCGCCGAGTTCCGGTTCAAGTTTATTTCCTTTGATGACAAGCTCCGGAAGATAGCCGCCCTTTTCATCAAACGGTTTTAGTGTGCTTACGAGCGAGAATTCCGTGTCCGGTGGAATCAGGCTGAAGTTAAGTCGGCTCACGCCGTTTTTGATATTTTTGATGCGGTTCGTTGGGCTTCCTTTGAAGCTCGAATAACCATCACCAAGCATTTCTTTGATGCCGAGCGTGTTGGATGATTCGGTCGTCACTTCCGGCTTGGTCGGTTTGAGCGGCAGTTCGATGCCAGCTTTGTTTTGGTAGAGTGCGTCCCGAAGCGTCGAAGCGAGCGTTTCTTCATCAATACCAATGCCGTCCACGTGCGGCTCGAACTCAACCACTTTATCTTCTTTCATGGTGAAGATGGCGCTCGTGGCTGGAATTTCGGCGACTTTTCGAATCGGTTTCAGGAAAGTTTTAAGCTTCTTCGGGTCGACGCCGGTTTGAACTCCGTCCGCGTTTTTAAAGAAGGTTAGGGAGTTCGCGATATCACGTCTGCCGAGTACCCAGCTGGCTTCCTTGTAAACAACAAGAATGCTTTTCTGCGCGAGTAATGTAGATATTTCAGCGAGATGCGGTTCGGCATCGCTCACATGGATTTCCGGTTCCACCGTATCGACTTTGATATTAATAGTGCGATTTTCAAAGCCGCTAAGCGAGGTGTGTAGGCTTTTTATCGCTTCAATAAAATAGGGTTTATTGCCGCTCGAAGCTGGTGCGATTCCGATTGAACGAACTTCGCCAAGGCCATCGATTTTGATAAGTGGGGCTGCGTTTACCGCCGCCTTAACTTCAGAAGCAAAGTGTTTGGAAACAAGTTCGGCTAAAGCCTGTTCGTCCATCTGAAGCGGAATAATAACTTTAGCTTCTCCGAGCAGCATGCGATATCTCGCAAAACACTTTTCGATAAAACTGCCGGTGCGGCCAAGTTCGAAAGCTTCTTTGGCTGCAGTTTCGGAATCGAAATGAATCAGCTGCTTGGAATCAAGCGTGGTTTTCGAGATCGCGAAACGCTTTCCGTCAAAACTAAATACCACGCCGTTATCAAGCAACTCATTAATTCTTCTTTCCAAGAGCGCAGTGGCATCGCGGCGGGTGAGTCCGGAAATGTTTCCGGCAATAGTTTTCACAGAAGGAAAAATTCGGTCAGAAAAATATCGGTCATAACCGAAGGCGATACCCGCAGGAACCAGAGTCGCGAGAATCACGATTACTGTAAAGCCCCCGACGATATGCGAAACACGCCGCCTTCTTTTTGGCGGTTCTACCGGTTCGAGCACCTTAGGGCTCGTTTCTTCAGCGTGTTCGAAAGTTTCCATGTGAGTATCCCTTTACTCTTAATCATCCGTCCTATTCCGTCTCCGTAATTGGTATGCGTGTTTCGTTCGAAGCTTTCGGAATGCGGACGGTGAGAAAACCGTTCTTGATGGTGGCGTCTGCCCGGTCGCCGATGATATGAACAGGTAGCACCACGGTTCGCGAAAAAGTTCCAAAATAGCATTCGCGATAATAGTAATTTCGTTCGCTGGATTCATGTTCATCGGAGCGTTTGCCGCGAAGGGTGATCATGTCTCCGGTTACGGTCACGTCCAAATCTTCGGGCTTCACGCCGGCGACCGCAGCCGTTACGACTACGTGATCTTCGGTTTCGTAAACATCAACCGAAAGCTGGCCTTCTTCGCCAAAATCTTCCCAGTTGAATTCTTTTTTTTCGGCGACTGGTTTTTGAGCTGCTTCGATTTTTCGCAAAGCGCGATAATCATCAACCGGCATCGAAAGAGATTTTAAGAAATTTTCCTTGTCCATATGCGCTTATTATACATTATTTTCGTTCAAAGCAAATATACGCATTTCGACGCGTCATGAAATCGCGGGCGAGTATTCACTGCGCCTCGCTCCGCGCTCACGGCTTGAGCTTGCGGTGCGTGCTCGCGAACACTCGACCCGCGATTTCATCTACTCGCGCTCATCGATGATATTTTGTACTTTGCGTGATTTCGTGTAATCTAAGGCTCATATGGCGCAATTGTCACGAGTAGCGGCAAATTGGAGGGATTATGAATTGATTGATTCCGGGGATTTTGAAAAACTCGAACGATTCGGGCCTGTTTTGATGGTTCGTCCGGAGCCTCAGGCTTTGTGGGCCAAGGAACGCCCGGGCGCGCTTTGGACCGATGTGAACGCGACTTATTCGCGAACGGGGCGCGAAGGCGACTGGCAAATCAAGAAAAAGACTGATAGTTCTTGGGTAATTTCTTGGAAAGAATTGAAATTTAAAATCGGCATGACTTCGTTTAAGCATACGGGACTGTTCCCGGAACAGGCTTCGAACTGGGAATGGTTGCTTGCGAATATCAAGCCCGGCATGAAGGTTTTGAACTTGTTCGGATACACGGGCGGCGCCACCATCGTGGCTTCGTTCGCTGGTGCCGGGGAAGTGGTACATGTTGATTCTTCGCGGCCGATGATTGCCTGGGGCAAAGAAAATCAAAAACTTTCGGGACTTGAAACACGCAAGATTCGCTGGATTGAAGATGATGTTTCGAAGTTTATCGCGCGTGAAATTCGTCGCGGAAATAAATACGATATCATTTTGATGGATCCGCCGGCTTTCGGGCGCGGACCGGAAGGGGAAATTTGGAAGTTCGAGGAACATCTGCCGCGACTCGTTGCGGATTGCGCAAAATTAGTGAATCGCGAGACCGGGCACTTGCTCGTGAACGCCTACTCGCTCGGCTATCCGGCACTCGCAGTTGAAAACATGGTTCGCTCAAACGTGCCATTCGTGAAAAACATCGAATCGGTAGAGCTGACCTTGAAGGAGAGCGGGGAACGCGGATTTGAGCTTCCGACGGGCGTCGTTATTCGAGCTAGCTGGTAAATTTATGGAAATTTTATACGAAGACAATCATTGCATCGCCGTGAATAAACCACACGGACTGCCGACTCAGGAAGATGAATCCAAGGACGAGTCGCTCATGGACCAGGTTAAGGAATTTATCAAAGAGCGTGACCAGAAGCCGGGGAATGTTTTCTTGGGTATGGTTCATCGCCTCGATCGACCGGTCGGTGGCGTGGTTCTGTTTGCCAAAACTTCGAAGGGAGCTTCGCGACTCGCCGAGCAGTTCCGCGAGCATCTCATCGAAAAAGTCTATCTCGCCATGGTTGAAGGAACTCCGGAAGATACCGAGGGCACGGTTGTGGAATGGATCGAGAAAGACACCAAAAACAACATCGTCATGGGCTATGATCACGAGATGCCGAACACTCAGCGCGCTGAAACAACTTGGCGCGTGATTAAGGCTGATGCCGCGAACACGCTTATCGAAGTGCGTCCGAAAACCGGAAAGCCTCATCAAATCCGGAGTGCTATGCGTCGCATCGGTACGCCGATTGTTGGTGACCTGAAATACGGCGCGCGTGATAGAATGGGTAACACGATCGGGCTTTTTGCGAAGTCCCTATCATTCAATCAACCGGTGACAGGGAAGCGCATCACGGTTAACGCTAAGCCTACGCATGAAGTCTTTTCTCTCTCGAATCGCTAGGTCGCCTTACGCGGCCAATGCCTTGCTTTGGTTATTTTTGCTCGCGGTCGGAACCTACGGGTCAACTTTTTTTGATGTTCCGCCAACGGTTTGTTTTTTTATCGGTGCGAACTTCGCGGCTTTCGCCATGTTTTTTGTTGATAAAAACGCAGCCGGCACCGCGCTTGGTCGGGTGCCGGAAGTAATCTTATATTTATCTTTGTGGTTCGGAATCGTGGGCGGATTTTCGGCGATGTCGCTCTTTCGGCACAAGACTCGCAAGATGCCTTTTCAGCTCATCGCATATGCGATTTTGATCGTGCAAATCGCAATCGTCGTGTATTTGTTTAGGCCGATTTTCTCTGCTCAATTCGATCGATGATATCAAGAGTCTTTTTGAGTCCTGATCTAAGCTTGTTGATCAGTAGCGTCTTGTTAGTGTTGCGAATGAGCGCTCCGAATTCTGTGTTGGCCGGAAATTTATCATATAGGACCTGCGTACCAAAAACGAGGATGATGATGTCTTTGGCGGATTCGGTTTCCAGCCCGCCGACCAATCTCCCGAGCGCTTTTGGGTTTTCCGAAAGTTCCTCCATATCCAAGTTTTCCGGGTTTTCAAGAATACGATTAAAATTTCCGGAATCAAAGAGCATCGGAATGCTGAATTCTCTTCCCAGCAGGTTGAGTTTATAGTCAGAGCCCGGACCTTCGTATGCTGGCAAAATTTCAACCGACCGTGATCCGGAAAGGTTCTTCGGGAGAAGTTCGGAAACAAGTTCTTGATGGCTCTTGGCTGTATTTTTTGATGGTTTTGCTTCGAGAAATGAAATGGCACTATCTATCTCGCTGTCGGCTAACCCCTTCATGGGCCCGTGCCAGCTGGAATCTTCAAATTCTCTATAGAATACATTCGGGAGCTTCATATGCTTGTATTATAACAGGATTGAGGCCTGGATTTGAAAACCCGGGTTGAAGATAGACAAAATTCTGAACTTTAGATAAACTACTTCCGCCTTAAGGCCCCATCGTCTAACGGTTAGGACGCGACCCTTTCACGGTTGCAATCCGGGTTCGATTCCCGGTGGGGTCAAAAGAAATACCCGCATTGAAAAATGCGGGTATTTCTTTTGACTCGGGTCCCACCGGGAATCGAACGGGCAGCAACGACGCTAGGCCGCCATAGCGGCCGACGCGGAGTGCCGGCAAAGCAATGTTATTGCTTTGCCGCTGCCCAGGACAACGAAGCCGCGCCCTGATGGCGCGGCTAGGCGGAATTCCCGGTGTGGTCCAATGTGTTGTTCGTGGTGTGTGGCCGAAGTGGCAATTGGCCGCCGAGCGAGGTTTGCCGCCCGAACTGAAGATCACCGCGTGCCCGTGTAAAACAAAAAGCCACCCGGCTTGAGTTTTACCGGGCGCTTTTTATGATTAGTCGAGTGACTTTTTTAACGCGATTAGTCCAACTATGAGTGAGGCTGAAAGAGATAAGAATTCACTCAAAGAGTCCATTCTGGCCATTGCGGCATGCTTATCTCCGGCTAGAGCAAGCTCTAAAATCTTTGCGGCTTCTTTGTGAAAAGCAGCATGTTGTTTAACAATATCGGAATAGCTCGGCGAATTCTTGAGTTCCGGAGAGATTTCTTTTTGTAACCACTTCCCGAAGTCGCAGTGATCATCGGTAGCTATGATTGCCGGAGAATATTCGCTTGTGCCATCATCAATAGCTTCTTGAAGATGGGCTCTCCAGAGTCCGTGTGCGGTGATGGCGTTATTTATTTCTTGTCGTAAATCCATATTCGGTATGGTGATTCAAGTTTGATTTTATCGCGCGTGGCTTTCCTTATTCTAAAGATTTTTTCCATTCAACCATGGTAGAGGTAAGTGAAGATGAGATAGCGGCAAATTCACTTAAGGCGGACATCTTTTTTTCAGCCTCATCTTTTTCTCCGATCAGAGCGAGTTGGAGAATCTTCGCGGCTTCTTTGTGAAAAGTGGCGTGATACTGAACGATGGTTGGATAGGTTTTTGAGTTTTTCAATTCAGGTGAGATGTCGCCATGTAACCATTTGCCGAAAGCGCAGTTATTGTCGGTCGCAACAACGTTTGGTTGAAACTCGCTCGTGCCGTTTTCAATGGCATCGCGGAGATGGGCCTTCCACATACCATGCGCACCGATTGCGGGATCAATTTCCTGAATTGGTTCCATATATTTCATTATTATTAAAACTCGCTGTATCTTATCACGGTGCTACCAGTTGCAGTGTGGATACCTATCGGACGAGTAGTATAGCGCCAATTCCCATGAGAGCCGCCCCGACCCAGCCTATCCAGGTGATTTTTTCTGCGAGAAAAGCGGTCGCGAAAATCACGGTGAAGACGATTGAGAGTCGGTCTAGCGCGGCGACTTTTGAAGACGGTCCGATTTTCAAGGCCCAAAAATAACAAAACCAAGAAGCGGCGCCAGCGAGCCCGCTTAAAATCAAAAATTCCCAGGCGCGATTATCAAGCGAACCCAGGCCTTTCCATTTTCCGAGTGCAGTTGCGGTGATCACGAAGAACCCGCACATGACGACGGCGCGGACCGTGGTTGCGAGAGTCGAATCGACGTTTGCAATACCAACTTTTCCGAAGATCGCGACAAGCGCAGCAAAAAGCGCCGAAAGCAGGCCAAGAATGATATACATATCATGTTTATGATAACATGATGGTGTAGATAATTAAATTAATTATGGCTTCCAGATTTAGAATTTTAAATAATGAGCACGAGCACGAAGAGGCTGAAAATATTGAGGAGCATGAGGCTCGCAAAGTTGAAGTTCTGCGCCTGGGAAGAATCGCCACCGCTTTTTCGCGTCAAAAATATCCTCTCTCGGAAGACGGAAAGAAACTTCTGGAAGAAGTTCGACTTGCTACAAAGCTTGCTGAAGCCGGGCAGAAAGAGGCTTGTGAGAAGGTAATTCTAAGGCTGAAAGATAGGCTGCCGACGGTTGAAAATACGCATTTAGAACTTTTTGCCGATTTGGATATTTCAAAACGGGAAAGTGAAAAATTTCTTGGATGGAATCTTGAGGATATTCGTATCATTAAAGGCTGTCCTCATGATTGTTTGCACTGTGGAGTCGATGCCAAACAGAAGATGTCGTATATGCCGTATCCGGCTATTTTGAAAATCAATGCCGAAGTCAGAAAGAATCAGGAAGAGGCCGGCAAATATACCGAAGAGTGGAGCATGAAGATGAAAGAATATTTCGATAATAATGTCGACAAGCTTTTAAGGTGTTTCGACGCGGCTGTCATCATTTTTCGATTGGATCTAAATAGGAAGGAAGAGAATCAGATGAATATGTTTTCCGATGAGAGGCTAAGAGAGAGATGGCTAGCGCCCGGAAAGGCTGAGACGAAACTCACCGTCGATTCATTTGTCAGAATATTAAACCAGGCTCGTCGTTTTTTGGATCGCGGTTTGAAATACGATAAATTGACGAATAATCCGGAACGCATGGAAGAGGTTCGAGCGCTTGCCGGAATGCAGAAAGAGCTTGAAAAAATATACTCGAAGTGCGAGCTGAGTCGTTTTATTAATCTTGAAGGAATTGGCCTGCCTGACAATGTTTCCGGCGATAATTTTCACGCATTTAATAATGAGGTAATGCATTACTTTGATTCCGACCCGCTTACTTATCGTGATAATGCATTTTTGCACGAGGACGGTACGCCGGCGGATTATGGCGACGTAGTTCGAGAGACGGTGCCTTTTCGTCACGTTCACGTGACAACTCTTGGAGCGTATTCCGGAAAGAATAATGAAGTTCAGGATAAGGTCGGAATGCGGGCAGCGAAAAAGATCGTAGAGCTCGCGAAAGTTGGGAAGGGCGTTGATTTAAGAATCAGCGTGCATCGCTTTTCTGTTCACGCACGTCAAGATTTGAAAAAGTATGCCGCTGACCTTTCCCGTTTTATCGATTTGGTCGAGCCGATGAAGCCAAAGGGTGTTTATTTTGATAAGGAGCCGGAAAACGGCGACCCAAAGGCTTTTGCTGATTTTAAAGAAATAGTTTTGGATCCGTTGCTGAAGCGTGTGGAGCCGAATAGCTATAGCGCCAAGTTTGGCAGCTGGTCAGCTAGCTCGGTCTCGAAACGAAAGGGTAGAGCGGCTACTAATTGGGGTGCTGCAGAAGGTGACAAGGATGAGCGCGATATTTCAAATTGTCTGCCGGGGTATCGGGTGAATATCGACGGCGAAGTCGTTTTGTTGCCGTACGATATGCACATGACTCATAACCCTTTAGATGAAAAACCGGTTGGCGTTAAGATTAATGTTGGAGTGCCGGAAAAATAAATCAGGTCTGGGGTAGTTCATGGGGCTATTGACTAAGTCCTAGAGTTTGTGTATTTTAAGCAGATTCTCAAGCTAGGGAGGAAGCTGTGGGCACAAACTTGTCAGGAATCTTGAGCCGCAAAAAGTGCAAAGGAACGCATCAGACGGCACTGGATGTCGCGCTCCCGATGCTCAAGTTCGCAAACGAGAGTGACTTGGTGCGGAATATCCGTGTCGGCAGGATCATCCCGGGAACAGCCAGACAGCCGGCTTTGAAGCTTGTTCCGACCCGTGCAGGGATACGGATGTCGGTGAAGGGAAATGGTTCAACGCAGGACATCTACCTGTATTGCGCCGCAACGAACATTTCGGCGCTGACTCAAGCAATTCAGTCGGCATGGGACGAGCTTCATCGGAGGCACTGAAGCTGGTCTCTTTTTTGTGGCCAGTTCAATGATTTAGTGCACCACTCATCTTGAGTAATTCCCCGAATACTT
>JBAXGH010000029.1:0-17045 GCA_037139515.1 bacterium | reverse complement strand
GGTTCGAGCCCCACCCCCGGAGCCAACAACGTCCCAGCGGAAACGCTGGGATTTTGTTATACTTTTCTGGCTACCAAGGATGGGATTCGAACTGATATGATGTTTTTATATGAACGAGTGGAAAAAAATCAAGGAAGAACCGTTTCGAGCAGGGTTTAGGAAAATGATAAAAAAGTTTTTTATCTTGCCGAATGGTCAAGAAAAAGATTTTGATATCAAACAAGAAGGTCCGGCTGTTTGCGTTCTTGCTCTCACTAAAAACGGTAACGTTATTCTAGCGAAGCAATATCGTCCTGGACCGGAAAAGAAACTTCTTGAGATGCCAGGCGGAGGAGTTGAAAAGGACGAAAATCCGCTTGAGGCTGCGAAACGGGAGCTCTTGGAGGAAACTGGGTACGCTGGAGAGATGCAACTCGTAGGCGAATGTCTTGATTGTGCCTATTCGACCATGAAGCGATATTGCTACGTTGCAAAGAACTGTGTGAGGGTCCAGGACCCTTGTCTTGATGAAAATGAGTTTGTTGAAATTGTTCAAATGCCCTTACCAGAGTTTCGTAATCTTTTGAGGAGCGGCCAGATGACTGACGTAGAAGTGGGTTACCTTGCACTTGATTACTTGGGGTTGCTTTAAGAAGCACGGTGGGGTCTATGCCCAGGATAGGGCTCGAGCTGGCACTATTGTGAAATAATTGCCTTCTAGAGAGCCTGTCAAATATAGCCATTATGCGTGTTTCGACAAATTGCTTGTTTGGTAGCAATTTGTTATAGTACGAGCATATGAAGCTATTCCAAAGAGATCTTGAGTCTAAAATTACGCCCGTGCTTTTTAAGGGTAAGATGGTTGTTATTTTAGGCCCTCGGCAGGCAGGAAAAACAACGTTGGCCAAGAAAATCATCGCTTCGTATGGCGAGAAGGGCGCGTATTATGATTGCCAGTTGGCCGATATTCGGACTCATTTTGTTCTCGGCGAACCAGACAAATTACTTCCGCTCACTAAGGACAAGAAGATTGTGGTTTTCGATGAGGCGCAAACAGTGCAGGATATAGGCAGTATTCTCAAGGCTTATTACGATACCTATCCGGGAGTTCAAATCATCGCGACTGGTTCATCCTCATTTGACCTCGCTAATAAAATCAAGGAACCGATGACCGGTCGAGCATACGAGTTTTTGCTTTTGCCTCTTTCTCTGCACGAAATCTCTTTAGCCTATCCGGATTTTCGCACGTCAGACATTTTACCCTTGATGCATTTTGGGTCTTATCCTGCCGTAGTCGCGGCGGAATCATTGGAGGATAAGCTTTTCGCCATAAAAAACATAGCGACTAACTACCTTTATAAGGACATTTTTGTCTTTGAGGCAATTCGTAGTCCTAAGGTGTTTGAGGATTTGGTTAAGATGCTCGCTTTGCAGGTTGGCTCCCTCGTTTCCTTAAATGAACTTTCGTTGGGTCTCGGAGTCACGCGGGCAACTATTAATCGCTATCTAACTCTTTTAGAGCAATCATTCATCATTAAGCGCATCTATTCATTCTCCAACAACCCGCGCAACGAAATGAAGAAGGGGTTCAAAGTATTCTTCCTTGACACAGGGGTTAGGAACGCACTCGTTGATATGGTTTCTTCCATGGAAACGCGCGCCGACCGCGGCGCGATCTTCGAAAATTACTTTGTCAGCGAACGTATGAAGCTAGGGTCTCTTGATATATTTCCACCGGAGATTATGTTCTGGAGGTCGCGAGCGGGAGCCGAGATTGATGTGGTGGAAAAAAGTGGTGTTCAGGTTTCCGCCTTTGAATGCAAATGGAAAGAGTCTGTCTTAGCTCCAACACAATTTTCGAAAGCTTATCCGAAGGCTATCTTTAAATCGGTGAACGTGGAAAATATACGCGAGGTAATTACTGAAAGCTACCCTGGCTAAATACAGGAACCGGCCGCTGGAAGAATCGTCCGGAGTCATGTATTGATCCAATATTAATTAATAAACCAAATTCGTCACGGTGAGCTTATAGAGCGCGACGTGCCCCGCATGATTTCGGATCTCCGTTCTAACACAATCCACGATACGGAGCCAAGAAAGACGGTCGGCAGAAATGCCCACCGTCTTTCTTTTTGTGTCGGCTAGGTTTAGCGTCAAGGCTTCTTGCGGTTCTTCACTGCGCCGTTCCTTCGCGATTAGTCAGTGGGTTCGTATTTTCCCAATGCGATACGTGCATCGCTAAATCGACGAGAGTTTTTATTCCGAGGAATACCGGCAGGATACCCATCAAAACTACACCGAAGAGAATCGAAAGATGCATCGGGATTATCCGCCAGTATGGTGAAACGAGCATATCGCCGATCCGTGGCCGTTCGCCCGGCTTTGGGCGGTGAGCAAAGAATGAAAATAAGTGATTGAGAAAGAATATTCCAATCGGCAAAGCCCCGGCGCTAATCGCCGAAATCAGTGTTAAATCGGTGTTTTGGCTCAAGAACGAAGCGTAAACCACATGGAAAATGCCGTAATGAATCAGGAAGAAAAAAGCAGTTCCGAGTTTTGTCTTCTGATCCGGCAGCATCGGTTTATTGTTGGACGTATATCCCTCGGTTGAAAACTCTTTCAGCGTCAGGATACGTAAAAAATTGAACAATCCGATAATTACGCTTTGGTACCAATAAACCCAAATAACGGTCGAAAAACTCCAATTTTCCAAAACCGCCAGGCGAATTGTGAAGAGGTTGGCGAGAAGCAAGGTCCAAAATGACGGGTCGCGCAAGATTGCCGAATAGTTTAGCTTCATAAATCGCATACGAAAACAAAATAGACTTAGCTTGCCTCGATATAGTGTAAGAGTAAGTCTTGCGCAGCTATTTTTCAAATTGCGCTGGTTCAATCCAATGCGCTCTTACCCGCGCTCGCAAAGTGATGAACAGAAACGGTCATGATATGATATTCGCATGAAAAAATATTATTTTTTATTTTTAGGCTTTGCGTTATTTGCGGCCTTTGGAGCTAAAGCTGTTACGCTTGAAGAACGATTGAGTGGAAGAATTCTTCTCCAGGTAGAGCAGCATGGTGAGGCTTGGTATATCAGTCCGACCGATTTGCGACGCACATATTTGAAAGATGGCGCCGCCGCCTATTCGCTCATGCGGAGTGCTAGCCTTGGAATAACAGATGCAAATCTTGCGAAGATTCCGCAGGTCGGTGACACGACCGCGATGAACTCTGCAACTTCGGTTTGCTCGTCTAATGCGCTTGCGAATCGCGTGAAGGGCAGGATTCTTCTTCAGGTAGAGCAGCACGGTGAAGCCTGGTATGTTGATCCTGTTAAGTGCCGCGCAATATACATGAAAGATGGGCCTGTCGCTTATCAAATAATGAGATACCTCGGTTTGGGAATAAAAGATAGTGAACTCGAGAAAATCCCGGAACGTGGCACGCCTACTCCAGTCGCATCAAACGGCGGCACGATTTCTGCGCCAGTTCCTACTCCGGCCGTACTTAGCCCATCGCTCGATGCTTCAAATAATTTCGTGCCGTCGGTTGCTGCGCCCGCGCTTCCACAGGTCGACTCTCAACCTATTCCGCCGGTCGTGCCTCCGGCCGCTCCTCCGTCAGTTCCTAATGAGCCGGTTGTCCCAGCTGTTTCGGATCGTGCCGCGAGAGGTGTAGCGGACTGTGCTAATAATAAGAATTTCACATCAGCTCTTATTTTCGTTGCCAAAAACGGTACAAGCGCCGCTGATCTTGATAGATATAAAGACGAGCTCGAATATGTTAAAAATCGTTTTCCGCCGGCTTTTAATTCTGCCACCGGCGGCCTTGCTACGATAACGATTCCTGATCCGGTCACAATCATCTACTCTCCGATGCTTGCGCCGAATACCGAAATGTTTACGCCTGATATATTAAAAGAATTCTATAGAACAGCTCCGGATAATTACGATTTTGTTACTATTTACACAAATGCTCAAGATACTTCGGTAAACGCATCGCATGGTATCGTAAAAAACAGCATTAAGGGCATCGGCCAATTTTCGACTTTTGATAACTCGGCTATTTATGGAAGTAGCGGGAGATTGATGGGAATAAACTCTCTGGGCAATCGGCTAGATAGTCCGGCGATAACATCTTGCTATCAGGCTCAAAAAAATAACTTAAGCTCGTTTACTTATAGTAATGATTGCGGGGTGAGTATCTTTTTGCACGAGATGGCACATCAGTGGGCGGCTTATGGGTCGGAGGGAGTTCCTGATTTTAATCCAAGCGCGGTTCGTTTACCGCTTCGGGATAATTCCAGCCATTATTATTACGGGCTGACAACTCCGGTCGGAACCTATGATCCTTTGGGTTTAGTCGAATGGCGAAAATCTCCGGATAATTCCGTTTGGATAAACTATTTGTTGCTCGAACCGACTGCTATGAAATACCATCCGTTTACTTTGTATTTCATGGGTGTGCTGCCGACGAGCGAATATGGTACTAAATTTAACGTTCTGCAAAATCATGGAAACTACAATGATGCAAATATAAGCTCGGAATCGATGCAGTCGGTATACAGACAAATAAGCGTAAACGATATAATCGGCGAATACGGGCCGCGGTCTTGCGCGGCGTATGAGCACGTCGTCGGTGCAAATTAATTTCGCAATCGCAAACATATATTATGATGAATGTAATTATCGCGCTTGTTGTTGGTGCTGTTCTTTGGTCTGCTTGGGGATATTATGGTTCCCATGTACCGCAGGCGGAATATAGCGTTGTGAAAAAAATGGATAGCTACGAAATACGGGAATATCCGTCGCACATTGTGGCGCAAACAGCTCTAAAAGGTTCTTTTGATGAGTCGCTAGGTAGCGGTTTCAGTATTGTGGCCGGGTACATATTCGGCGGGAACGTAAAAAAAGAGAGCATTGCGATGACTGCGCCTGTAGTTGCTCAAAAAATAGATAGTTCTTCGGCGGGGGAGACTATCGCCATGACCGCACCGGTACTAGCAACCACCGAAGGCGATTCGCAAATCATATCTTTCGGCATGCCAAAATCTTACACGCTTGAAACATTGCCGAAGCCGAATGATTCGAGAATAAAAGTGCTGATGATTCCTGCCAAGAAATATGCCGCGATGCGTTTTTCGTGGTACAGCTCGGAAAAGCGAGTTAAAGAAACTCAAGAAAAATTGCGTGCAGCTCTTGTTCACGACGGGTTTGTTGCCGAAGGAGGCTACGCCTATGCCGGATACAATGCGCCGTGGACACCGCCGTGGATGATGCGAAACGAAGTACTGATTCAGGTAAAATAAAGCGAGTGAAACTATGGTTGCGCTGTGTGATGGGGATTTTTTGATATCATGCTTTTGTTAATGGTTCCATCGGTTCATGTTAGGGTGAGGTATTTTTTATTTAATAGTCAATATATTTGTATGTGTGAGACGTGCTCGGCGGCCTTTTTGATAAATAATTTTAGGTTTTGCTGAGCAGTGTTTTATTGAGAAGTTGTAGCAAGGCACCCAGGCTCACGAGCATGAAGACGAGGACAACGGCCCAGCCGAGGAACGGAATCAGGCCGATAACGCTAAGCACAATCGTGCCGATGACGACTTCCTGCCAGCGCAACTGAAAATTCTTTTCTTTTTTGACGAGCTTAATAAGCCAGCTTCCAAAGACGACATAGGCGAGTGTCTTTGCGAGAACCAAGAAGAGTCCAAAGCTGATGCCGACGATTCCGGCGACTCCCAGTCCGACAACCGTAATTGCAAGAATAACTGTGAGAATCGGGGTCAGGAAAAAGCCGGCGAAACCAATACCAAGACTTGACCAGAAATTCGTGAGTCCTTCTTTCAGAACCGGTCCGGTAACTTTTTTGAGGAGGTAGACGAGCACAAGCCCGGCGGCAATCTTCGTTAGCAATTTGATTAAGAATGCCAGGGTGAGCAAGCCAAAAATCGCTCCAGCTCCGGGCTTCTTAGCATTCCAGGTGTTTTTTGACACTTGGCCAAAGATTGTTTCGCCCAGAACTTTAGCTCCTTCATTTAGAATTGCCGCTTTGCTTGATTTGTAATCAAGATTTTTGCCGATTTCAGCCTGCGATCCGAGAGTCAGATTCTCGAATTCGCCCTTAACTGAACCGGCGACTTTGCTGTTAATCGTGGCTTCTCCGGCGCCCATGATTATGTTTCCTCCGACAGGGCCTTCAATGGTTACGTTGCCACCGCCGATAATCAAATCTCCTCCAATCGAAGCGCTGGAAGAAATCACGATGTTCCCTCCGCCGATAATCAAATCGTCCGCCACTTTTCCTTCAATGGTGATATTCCCGCCCGCGAGATGTGCGCTGCCGTCAACGTTGCCGCGGAGCATCACGGTACCGCCGGCTGCGTATACTGATTGTCCAATTTTGCCATTAATAAAAACGGTACCACCAGCGGCGTGTAGGCTTTTCGCGACGTCGCTATTCACCGTCACGGTTGCACCCGCCGTATAGAGGTTCTTAACGTTTTCGTCCTTGTTAATTGTGATATTGCCATTCTCAGTTTCCGGCACTCTAAAATCAGCCGCCAATGCAACCGGCGACATCAGCGTGAGTCCGACCAGGGAAGCCGCAAAAACTGCGAAGATTTTTTTGGAAACCAACATAAAATAATAAATAGTTAAACGTCTTTAATTCTTTAATATAATACGGCTGTATTTCTATGCAGTCAAAAGTAACTCAAGAATAATAAAAGGCCTCGGGGTTTGTTCCGAGGCCCGCGCTTCCGCGCTAGTGGCTGTAAAGGGCTACCGCCGGCGGTTGTTTTCGCCGGCCGGGGTGTAGGCCATAGTGCGAAGGTCGAAGTGGTCGCCCTCATTCACGAGGACGGTCACCTGGACCAGGTCGGTGCGGTTTTCGAGTGCACGTGCCGCTTCGGGCGTGATCTTGTGTCGCGTGTTCAGGTGCCGACCGCGGAAGAGCGGCAACCGGAACCGTTCGGCCAGGTCAATCGCGACCGGAGGCGGTGGTCAGGGACAGGGCGGTGGTGGTCAGGGCGGTGGCGGACAGCAGCAGGGTCCGGGTGGCCAAGGTGGTCAGAATCAAAGTGGAGGCGAAAAACAGAATAAAGAGAAAGAAGCGAAGGCTGTAAAACAAGCTCAAAAGCAGGCCAAGCAATTCGAAAGCAAGATCGTGACCATAAAGAAAAAAATCGCGAGTTATCAAACTAAGGGTGTCGTGATCCCAACCGGGTTAACTGAAGCAATAGCTCAGGCTGATGCTGCTTTTGTCGTCATCAAAGCGGCTACGCAGATTAGTGATTTAGAGGGCGCCATGGGTGATCTTCAGGACATTGGGGCAACTATCAGTGAAGAGTTGCCGAAGCTAGAAATGGCTGCGCAATTGCCAAAAATACTTAAGCAGGTAGAAAAAGAATATACTCGTTTGAAAAAAGCGGTGGATACGCAACGAAAGAAACTCGCCAGCGTGGCACTGAACCTGTCTTCTGCAATCGCAGATATGGATTCGCAGGTAGCCGCAATTCGCGCGGCAATCGATGCTGCAAAAAGTTCCATAACTCAGGGCAGCGATCCGTCGGACATCATCCAAAGTATTCAGGATGATGCTTTTGGCCAATTCGAAGAGGCCTGGCAATTGTATGGTTCGCTTGAATCTGTTCGAGCTATCAAAACTACGATTCGCAGAATTCAAACGCAAATCAAGGCCAATGACTCGATACTCGCCAAGCTTAAAAAAGATGGATCTGCGGATTTTGACGAATTGAATGATTTGCAGACTCAGTTAAAAGCGCAGCTTGTTGTTGTTAACGGCCTGAACGGCAGCAAAGATATAGCGAGCCTTTTTGATGAAATCCAGGCGCTCGGAGATATCCAGAATGAATTCGAGAGTCTTTTGATGCAGTCGCAAGATGATGGTGATGCTTCAAACAATACGCTTGGCACGAAGAATAATTACGGAGTACCAACTTTCGGTCCGCCTTCGGGTCTTCCGGGCTCTGCGCCAACGGATTTGAACTCTCTTAAGGGTATGGGTGACCTGGCACCGTTCAT
Source organism: bacterium (assembly GCA_037139515.1). GTDB lineage: Bacteria > Patescibacteriota > Patescibacteriia > JBAXGH01 > JBAXGH01 > JBAXGH01. The sequence goes on along the minus strand of JBAXGH010000029.1, from coordinate 9,024 downwards.
GCCGGACGCCAAACCAGAGCCGCCGGTTAAGCCGGAGCCACCAACAGAACAGCCACCAGCAGTGGTCAATCCCGCAGAGACATTCTCCTGCGGAACTTCAACCGTGCCATATGCCGGGGGTAACTTTGATGCTGATGGCGTAACGCGTAGTACTGGAGGATATTATCGCACGGTAAAAATTGGAAATCAGTGCTGGTTAAAGGATAATTTAAATGTCGGAGTTCCGCTCACTCAGGGTGGATATGTAACATCAGGCTCAGACAACGGCATTATTGAAAAGTGGTGCGAAGGACTTGATGACGCTAAATGCAAAGAAAATGGTGCCATGTATAGCTGGAATGAGGCGACACAATATTCTCGCCAGGAAGGTGAGCATTCGATTTGTCCGGAAGGGTGGCATCTTCCAAATCTTAGTGAGTTCGCCGTTTTATCTGAATTCGCGAAGGCCACTTGGGGCAATGATGACTTAGCGCTTAGAGGGTTTGGTGAAGGCAGTAATGCTTCCGGATTCTCGATGACAAATACGTCCGTCGACTCTCCTGGCGGATTCTGTGGTATTGGTGGAGGAACACCGGTTATGTGGACTTCTACTAATAGCGCCTCGTTCCATGCAGTGAACGCTGAAACTATCGCTTATGGGCACGGTTCCGTTCAGAAAGACAAAGGATGCGGATATCCGGTCCGCTGTCTGAAGAACGAACAGCCGAAGAGATAGTCTTAAAAAGACCCGGATTGGCACAAACAGTGCCGATTCGGGCCTTTGGATTTTCGAACGGAGCGTTTCTAGATTTCATACATGAAGCCGATTGGCGGCCTCATGGCGACTTCGTGATTCGCCTGGATTTCGATGAGCGCACAGAGCGCTTCGAGCTTTTCAGCGAACCTCGGTTCGTGCACGAGAGCGAGAGGAATCACCCAGGTGCGTGTTTCCGTGACCTGCTTCAGGCGCCGTTCCGGAGTCCAGCCGTAGTCGGCGGGCATTTCTCCGACGAGTCCAGAGAGATTGTGAATCCGGTCGGCGCACTTCGCGATGATCACAAACTTCTCAGCCCGCGCGATGGAGGCAAAGTACTCTTCGAGCTTCCGCTTGGCGCTGTGGGTCACAAACCCGGTGAGCGGGTCTTCGATGCCGTACTTCTTGGAAATCGTGAGAATGCCGCGCGCGATCCTGGGACCGAAGAGCTGTTCGAGCATCGAAACCGGAATCACGGTGTCTTCGAGCAGGTCATGCAGAATCACGACGATCAGGTAGTCGGGGTCGACATACCCGTGGTCGATCAGGATGTTCGCAGCGCTTCTGACGTGTTCGAAATATCTCTCGCCGGAGTCACGAAACTGTTTGCTGTGCCCGCTCTTCGCGAGGCCGTAGGCCCACTGAATCCGTTGGCGATCGGCCTGTTTCATCGCCGGAATTCGGTCAAAGAACTCGAACCTATCCATCCGTCACCTCTTCGTAGTTGGTTGAATAATTCGTATCAGTAATCCGAGAATTTGTCAATCACCGGCGCATCGTGATGGAAGATAAAAAAACCGGCACGGGTTCTGTGCCGGGAGGGGATCAGGCGCGCTCTCTTGCGATTTCCGCTTCGATGCGACGCACGGTTTCTATGGCTTCACGCGTTCTTCGCAGTTCCAGAACTTTCTTCTGAAGCGTTCGTTCACGGTAGCTTTCAGTGAAAAAGAACCAATGTTTGGCGAGCTCGCGTGCTTCAAACTCGCTCATCGTGACCTGTCTTGCGAGGTTCAGCATTCGGCGGTAGCGCGAAATCGTACCGAAGGCGATGATGCAGGCGATGAGGGCGAATACTGTGACGGCGTAACCGATGAGAAGCCAGCTTTCAGGTATCTTCATCTATAACTCCTTCCTTCGCGCATGTGGTTTGGTATCGAATTATTATCAAGAATTATTAAATCTGTCTATCGACGGTTTTGCGACTGCTAGTTTTTAGAAAAAATTATAATATTATTCTGACTATATTCGTCTTGGTGTGCTAAGCTATGTAGAATAGTAAAAATATTTATGGATAAAAACATCAGGGCTCTGATTTTAATCCCGGTGCTCGCCGCCTTAGCACTTAGTGCGGCTCTCTTTGTTGTTTCGGTGAGGATGAACAGTGTAGTAAAAGTTGCGAAGAAAAATATGCCTCCGCCGGCCGATATCACATTTAAGCTCGGTGAAAAATTTACGTTGAAGAATGGCCAAGGAGCGACGCTCGAAAATTATCCCTATGTGCGCGTCGTACTCGTGTCTTTTGATGAAACGTCATCTTATTATTCACGATTATTGCCATTTGGTTATATCCCGAGGTTCGAAGTTAGCGTTAAGGATGAAGGTGGATTAATTGATGGCAAATATAGGACGCGTCAGAGTCTCTTTGTTGCTGATGCGGTTTTTCCGGAAGCATCAGGAGGGGCGTTGAAGCTTTTAGAAGACGCCTATTCTTCTGATACGGAGGCTGTCTTGATTGTAAACCATCAAGCCATGGTTTGTGAGAATATTACAGACGAGGAAGCCCGTGATCAGTGCTGGACTAGGCTCGCGATGGATGAAGCGAGATTTGATCCGGCTGCAAGGGTATATTGCGAAAACATTGTTAATGATTCTAGTACAAAGAGCTGGTGCGAATCTTATGCTGTTTCTCGGCAGGCGGTGGAAGCCGTTGATTATCGACTCTGTTTTTCGATTAACGGGGAGATTTTTCACAAAGGTCAGTGTGTTGAAAGTGTTCTTGGTAGATTAGCTTCAACTCAGCCGAGGGTTTGTTCGAGCGAAGACAATACGGACGCCTGCAACTTTATGAGGGCTGTTACGTGGAAAGAAGGCGATGTTCAGACTTGCGCAAAGATTGCCGATCCGATAGTCGCTTATCAGTGCATGTTTATCTTAACTAACAGCGAAGCAAGTCCGAGTGAATGCTGCAAGATGAGTGGGGAGGCACGCAAGACTTGCGAAGATGTGATGGTTAAGGGGCATGGATTCGCGCTCGCAAAGTGTAAAAAATAATTTCTGCGAATTGAATAGACTAAATACTCAGCACAATTATGTGCTGAGTATTTCGGTTTTAGTTAGTTTTGTTCGTATGGAATCAAGGTCTTGAGGTGAAATTTCATTTCCGCGTAAGTCGAGGCGCTTTAGATTTTTTAGATTCCCGAGTTCGAGTGGCAGGCCGGTTAGTTTATTATATGATAAGTCCAATTCTTCGAGGGCGGAAAGTTGCCCGATTTCTGCCGGGACGCCGGTCATTTTATTGTGGCTCGCATTCAAGTATTTTAGGTTTTTGAATTCACGAATTTCTGACGGAAAAGATCCGGTAATATTATTGTCCGATAAGTCCAGCCACTCTATTTTTGTATTGTCGAATAGAGATGAAGGGAAGTGTGTAAGATCTGACGAGTGTAGGTCTGCGCGAATCGGCGGGTTGAAGGGGTCTCCGTTCGGATCCGGCTGATAGTTACTGCTGAAGACGTTGCTAGAATTAGTGCATCCCGCGCCGAGAAGCAGAACTCCCAATAGGAGAGCGATCTTTGTGTGTTTAATCATACTATTTTCTAAGCATTACCGCTCCGACCGTGATGTAGTTCCCGGTAATATTACATTCTACGATTAGTATAATGTTTTTATCGCCAGTATTATAATCGTCGTAGTTGAGCTGCGACATGTTGTTTTCGGTGTTGATTCGCGGTGTTCCTTTGGTCGCCGGATTATAGCCGGCTGCGGTAATCGACTTGTCGGCCCAAGCTTTCACATTGTTGATTCCGGCCTCGCAATATCCAAGTTCTTTGAATTCCATGAGCACATAATCAGCGAGATGGTCTTTTTTGGTAGCCATGATGTTCACCTTGTACGCGTCATTCTCACAAACGATATTTGACGCAAAGCCATTTGGGTAAAGCTTAAATTCGCCGCCGTATTTATCGGCCAAATCTTTCATCGGGAGGCCGATAAAATCTGACAGTTTTAGTTTATTTGGTATTACGCAGGTTTTAGCCTGAGGAACTGCTGCGGCCGCGGGCTGTTCTTGTTTTGCTGGCGTTTGAGTAGTAGCGGTTGGTGCCGAAACAGGCTTACGGAATCCAAACCAATAACCGATGAAAACCACAATAAACACGATAATAATCCAGAGACAACCGTATTTTGACTTGGTAATTGTTTCCATAATTTTATAGCAATGAAGGAAAGCCGCTTAAGATTTTTTGCATAACTGATAGACGGTTATAACACAGTTTATAAACTTGTTTTAACGAGGGTGAGAACCGCCTATCAAGCCCAGTAAGTATCGCGCGTTCTTTTTTGAAATAGAAGATATAAAAATCGTAAGGACATGTTTCAGCCAGAGCTAAAAGCAGTTTTTCGCGTTCAGAAGATGAGGATAGAAATGAATTGAAATCGTTGAGTAAAAAGCGGTGTAGCGACTCTTGGCCAGCCATGCCCAATAGGCGAGCCAGAAAACGGCATTTGTCGATGTAGGCGAAAACTCCAGGTTGGGTCATCAAAAAGTTACGGAGCGCGTTTTTTGCAACATCTTCAGGTAAAACATCCTGAAATATAAACTGCACAAATTGCGTGCTAAACAGTCTGAAGCGCGGTGGAGTGCAAGCATTTAGAATTCGAATTCGAACTTCGGCTAGGTCTGAGAGAGGACTTTTTGCAGCGACCGTATCAGCGAATAAGCGGAATTGCGTATCATCAATTGATTCGAACAACGGATCTGAGGCGATTAACAGAAAGAGTAAGCGAATATCTTTCGTTGTCCGCGTAGCGTCAATCGGAGCTGTTACCTGCGTGAGAGCGTTTAAGACGCTTTTGAATAAGGCAGGACTTACTTTTGAGGAAATTAAAGATTCAAGAGAAAGCTTCGGATTGAGAACCAATTCTTGTGTGAGTTTTGCGGGAAAAAATGAACTCGGATAGGCTAGAGTTATCTTTTCTATAAAGGTGAAAAGCTGCGCAGACTCTAGTTCGCGAGCTTCCGCCTGAAGGTTCTGATCTATTTCCCATTGTGGTCTTGGTTGTGGCAGCGTCATAATTATTCAGTACTTCAGGAACAGCGCGAGCATTCCGATTAGCCCAAGTGTTCGTAGGATTAAATGTGGGTGAAGTTTGCGAAGTTCAAGCGCGATACCGACCGCAAGCACTGTGCTAAAGAATATCAGGGCGAGCAAATAAATCCAATGCACGATCTGGAACATTGAAACGGTACTGTAAAGCCAGGAATTGGCCTGCAGATATTTCTGCCACGGAGTGAATGTGTCGGTATATCGACTAGTATATGTAGACCCCAAGCGAGCATCGGCAAAAACGGCTTTCGACGCAGAAACCAAACGGCACCGAACACAATCGAAAAAATCAAAATGCTGTGAGTGATGTTGTAAAGACTGTCGACATAAGAAGGGATCAAACTCATGTCAGGCAAGCCGTTTCCGAAATCCGGTCCCGAGGCTCGTCCCAAAATTCTCATGAGGGTAAAAATCCCGAATGAAAATAAATCCGGCATGATACCAAAGCCGAAAGACCACCAATAGTCTCGTCTGGTTTTGCGGCCGAAGGCAATTCCGCCCCAGAGTCCGTGGGAAAGTATGTCCATATATTTATATTGTATCAAAAACGCCGGCAACTGAAGCTTTTTAAAAGGTCGCGAGGGGTGGTTTTCGGTTTTACACCCATGCTATACTTTTAAGATTGAGCCATTAAAATTACGTGATATGTCTGCGTTTATTTTGAGTCGGCAGGAGTGGGAGAGTACTTTGGAGGGTTTAGGCATCAATAAAACAGATATTGGTTTTCTTGTTGATTCCGTAAATTTTTTACTTCCTGATGACCAGAGGATTTTTCTGGATTATCTCAAAGCAAGTCCTCAAAGTGAACGTGTCGCGATGATTGATTTGATTCGCAGAAAAATAGAGGCACTTCGTTTGCGCGATAAGTCAAAATGGCTCGAGATTCTTCGTGATGAACAGAAATTGATTGCCGAGGCGTAAAATATTTATGAAAGAAAATCGAGTTTCTTCAGCTGAGAAAAACCTTGCAGAGAAGTCAGTCGAGCGTGTTCCGACGGGCGTATTTTTGGAATCCGAGGCCCGTTTTCTTCGCGGCAATTTTGGTGAAAAAACTGACCGTCGATCTTTTTTGCGTACGGGAGCCATGCTTCTTTCAAGTGCGCTTGCGTCAGGTTGTGTGACGAGCGAAGCTTTTAGAAGAATATCGGGAGCTACAGAACAGCAGATGGTCGAAAGATCCGAAAATCTCAATCCGGAGGAACTGGAAAAGTTTCGTCTTGGAGTTGAAAAGCTTCAGGAATATCTCGAGCAGCACAAGGTAGATGAAACGATTAAGAGAAGTAGGGAATATTTCAATAGTGGAGTTGATGGTTTTTTCACCTTTCACCACATCGAAGCTTCGGCCCAGTTCGTGAAGTCTATGGCTGAGGTTTTAAAGACGAATCCAAATCTTTTTGTTTCGCGAAATCGTTTTCAAGAATATAAAGATAGTTTGAAAAAGGCGGAGGCGGCATGGTATCCGATGTCTCCGGAAGATAGAGCGCGACATGTCGAACGCAGTTTTAGTGTTTCTGGATTTGATGCCTCTAAGACGGTTACGGACGAACAGGTGACGGAGGCCTTGAGGAAGCATTATCCTGCTTCATTATTAAACGCCTCAACTTTTCAGGTTATATATTCTGATTTAGAAGATGAGCCGAATGAGGAAAAAGCCAAACGATATGGCTTTAAGGCTCAGCTGCAGGCTTCAAGTATTCCGCCTAATAATGCAGAGCTCGCTAATATTAGGAGTATTTTAACCGATGATCCGCCTGAAAGTGTTAGGGGATATATCATTATGTTTCCTTTTCATGAGCAAGGTTTGGATTTTGTGATGAATACTTTGCATCACGAATTTGGCCATCGTAACGACTGGATAAGCTCGCCGCTTTTGTCGAATGTCGACAGACTTGCGTTCTTGCGCAGTGTTACCGGTCTCTATGTGACTCAGATGGAAAAAAGAGCTTTGGGATACAAAACTTTTGGCCCTCCAAGAGAAATTCCGTTTAAGTCTGACTATGTGGATGTGATTAATAGCGAAGACGAAGACACGCGACGGTACATGAAAGTTAGTGAATACTGGGCAGAGATATTCAAGCAATATCAAAATGACAAAGAAAAATTCAGTGCCGAGTTTCCTGAAGAAGCGCGAGTTGTAAAAAAATGGATAGATATCATAACCGGAACTGTGAGTGAAAATAAAGTTCTGCCGGAAGCTCTGCAAAAGCTTCGAAGTCGAAAATAATATATATATGAAGCTCCTAAAACAAAGGACTTTTGAGTGGTGGGAAGTTAGCATGATAAAAGTTTGTCTGATTTCCCTAGGAATTATTCTCGGCCTGTATTTTTATAAATATTTAGTTGGTCTTTTGTGGCTCTGGTGGACTCTGTTTGCGATACCTGCGTTATATTTTATTGCAAAGTTTTTCCGCGAGAAGTAAGATGGCTTCCAATATGGAAACAAAACTCAAGCACTTGGAGTGGGAAGCTAAATATAGCGTCGAGGTCGCGGAAATCGATGAGCAGCACAAAGCGATGTTCGCGACGATTAATTTACTTATAGACGCGATTGGCGCCTCGCCAACCAAAGAGAAGCTTTCCGAAATCATCGCACGCCTTGTTCAATACAAGCGTTTTCATTTCGAGACCGAGGAAAACTATTTTAAAAAGTTCAATTACGAAGGGACTGCCGAACATGTAAAAAAGCATCACGAATTCAACGTGAAGTTGGAAGAGGTTCAAAAGAAATGCGGCGATGATGTTTTGATGCTGGCCTACGAGTTGATTGATTTCTTGGAAGACTGGCTGATTAATCATCTGATGACCGTCGATCAGGAATATAAAGAGTGTTTTAAGGCTCACGGCTTGAAATAATCACTGCGGTGATTTTGGTTCTCGGCGCGTTTTATGCGCTTTTTGTGAAAGTGGATAAGTCGAAAATTTCAAAAGAAGAAGTTTTTGTGGAATAAAAAAAGACCTGACTTGCGGGTCAGGTTTTGTGGTTCGCTTCGATGATCTTCTTCGCGATTCGCGCGAGTCGTTCGCGACTCATCGGCGGGCCGTCGTTCGAGGAGAAGAAGCCTTCGTATTTCTTGAAGAAAGTGCGGACCTTGGACTTGATCGGCGCCCAGACTTCTTGGCGCGAACCGTGCATCGGGAAAAGCTTGGCGTGCACGTGATCGATGCCGAAGCCTTCGAACATGATGCCGGTGCGTCCGACGTCCGCGAAAGCGCGGTTCAGCATCTTCGCAACGTGAGCCGCGGCTTCCATGAGGTCGGCGCGCGCATCATACGACAATTCGCAGACGTCGCTCGGATAGTGTTCCTTCGGAATCACGACGGTGAAGCCTTCGGTATTCGGAAAACTGCTCAGGAACGCCAGGTGATCATCGTCCTCCCAAACACGGTGCACGAAGACCCGGCCGGCGACCATCTCGCAGAAGAGGCACGGCTCTTCGAACTCAGGCGCCGGCGGTGGGATGATTGGGCTACCGTCTTTTTTCAGCATATCCAGGCACTCGGCGATGGTGCGCTGGATTGCGTGCGTTGCCTCCTTTTCGGTGTCACCGAGCGCGTAGATGTCCTTGAATTCCTTGCACTTTCCGAGATACTGCTCCTTCTCATCCGACCACTCGGCACGATAGTGATACTTAAGTGCTTCCTTCTTTGATGCTTGGCTGATTCGCATGGTTACTTCCTCCTATGGTTAATCTAGCCAAGAAATAGCTTACTTGTCAAGGCGGGAATATGATGAAACATCATGGTTGCGATGTTCCGCTATGATTGAGATTTCGTCTATTGTCGTCATCCCGTCTTTAAATAGTTGTCATCCTGCTCTAAAAAAAAGTTTTCATCCCGAAGCCGAGTGATCCAGTTGCGCTTGAGCGGCAAGACATTTTCAAAATCCCTCTGCTTCGGGATGACACATTATGGATGGGAATGATGAGCGAAATTTTAAAACCCCCACGCGGCGCGATGCCGGGTGGG
>JBAXGH010000028.1:0-17735 GCA_037139515.1 bacterium | reverse complement strand
AGTATCCGAAGACTATATTCTTCGGAGGTGGTGCACTCGGTATTGAATTCGCCTGTTTCCAGCTAACGTTGACAGGGAGGGAAAAATCTGATAGCATTTCGTTCTTCGCTTTTAAAGATAGTGAAGTACGTCAGATTGGCTGTCTCCCGACAGATTTTGTCGGCTAACCTAAAACGATAACAACTGGGAGGAAGCATGGTTGAGCAGCAGTCGTCGGCTTCTGATATCGAAGCGATCGCTCTTTTTTCCGCGATCGAGTCGGGCATTCAGCGTGATGAGCGGGGTTTGAGGTTTATCCCCGTCGGGCGTATGCGGATCACGCTTGATGAGAAGCAGTTTCTCGAAGTCATCGAAGCTTCGCAGAGCCTAGCCGAACGCATCAGGAATGGTCAGTATGACGGGCGGGTGATTCGACGGGAACTCCGTCGCAATCCGCTCTTTGCACTCGCACTCGACGCGGCTTCCAAGGTCGGTACGCGCTAGGCCCCGGTTTTGCACCATTCCCGCACGTGAGCCCACGGCTCTCGGCGGGAATATTTTTTTACCCAAAGCTAGCTGTCCCTAGGTGACTGTCACCAGGGGACAGCTAGCTCGGGCTTGAATTTTGCCCTGAAGGCGAGTAGATTAGGTCTTAATTATGCGTGTTCTTGGGATTGAGACATCTTGTGACGAATCAGCCATCTCGCTTGTTACGACCGAGAGCGGGCGGGTTCGTGTACTCAAAAGCTTGGTTTCTTCGCAAATCGAGATTCATAAAAAATACGGCGGTGTCGTGCCAGAAGTCGCGGCTCGTCAGCACGTTCAGGTTCTCGCGGCTTTGATGCGTGAATCTGGAATTACGAGCAGCGACGTCGATACAATCGCAGTTACTTCAGGGCCTGGACTCGTGACCGCTTTGCGCGTAGGAATTGATTTTGCGAAGGCGCTGGCTTGGGCTTGGAAGAAACCGCTTGTTGGCGTGAATCACATCGAGGGGCATATCTATGCTAATTGGATTACGCGCGAAATCAGCGTGCCGGCGCCGAGTTTTCCGGCTTTGTGCTTGATCGTTTCAGGCGGTCACACGGAACTACTTTTGATGCGCGGTCATGGGATTTATGAACGGCTCGGTGAGACTTTGGATGATGCGGTCGGCGAGGCTTTTGATAAGACGGCGAAGCTGCTCGGGTTGCCGTATCCCGGCGGCCCACAAATTTCGAAGCTCGCTGAAAGCGGTAACTCGGCGCGATATGATTTTCCGCGCCCGATGATGGGCGAACCGGGATTGGATTTTAGTTATTCTGGTTTAAAAACTTCGGTGCGCGTGACGGTGCAAGAAATCAAGAAAACAACAAATCAAGAAATCACGGGGATTATGCTTCCGGATTTATGCGCCTCGTTTCAGGCGGCGGCAATCGAACCACTGGTCAAAAAAACCGAGCGCGCACTTCGGGCGCACGAAGAAATCGAATGTTTGACTTTAGCCGGCGGAGTTTCGGCAAACAAGTTATTGCGCGGCGAGCTCGCACAGCTTTCGGCTGAATATCAACTGCCGCTATTTATGCCGGATCTGCAATTCACCGGTGATAATGCCGCCATGATTGCGGCTGCCGGTTGTTTTCGCGCTGAAGAAGCAAGTCTGGAAGCTTGGAAAAATGTAACCGCCAATCCCGGTTCACGATTGGGCGTATGAGGCAAGAAATCAAAAAATCAAGAAATCAAAATATCAAAGATCTAGCGGAGCTTCAGGAATTCGCGCGGAAATTTGCTCTCGAAATGCGCGCCGGTGAAGTTTATGGTTTTTCGGGTGATCTTGGGGCTGGGAAAACGACTTTGATTCAGATGATCGGACGCGAGCTTGGTATTACAGTGCCGATGACTTCGCCGACTTTTGTTTTCAGGAAAGAATACGCGGTCAATAAATCCATAAATCAAGAAATCAAAAAATCAAGAGGGCAAGACATTGGCAGGCTGATTCACATCGATGCCTATAGAATTGAGAGCGGAAATGCCGAAGATTTGGGCGAGCTTCGGGAGTCTGACGCACTAACGTTTATCGAATGGCCGGAGCGCATCGAAAAAATCCTTCCGCCTGGTGCGAAAAGGATTTCGATCGAGATTCTGAAAGATGAATCGCGAAAAATTGTTTTAACTTAGCCCGCCGCTTCGATGACAGCTTCGATTGAAGTGATGCCGTCACTGGCTTTTAGAATTCCATCCTGCAGCATGGTAACCATGCCTTGCTTGACCGCGATTTCCTGCATTTGATATTCCGAAACGGCGCCGGATAAAATCACGGCTTCTATTTCTTTGGACATGGTAAAAATTTCGTAGATACCGATTCGGCCTTTATATCCGGAGTTATGGCATTTTTCACAACCGCCCGGACCATAAAACTGAACTTTTGATAAATCAAGCGTCACGCCGCTTGCGGGTGATAAGTCAGCAATAGCTTTTTTAACCTTTTCCAAATCTTCACCTTCAAGCGTGATTGGTTTTTTGCAATCGTGGAGACGGCGAATCAAACGCTGACCAATAACCGCGTTCAAGGCCGGGGCAAGCAAAAACGGTTTGACGCCCATCGAAAGAAAACGGGGAATGGCGCCGGCTGCGGAATTGGTATGGATTGTGGAGATGACCAAGTGACCGGTTAGGGCGGCTTGAGTCGAGATTTCGGCGGTTTCCAGATCGCGGATTTCGCCGACCATCACGATATCCGGGTCTTGGCGCAGAATCGAGCGCAAACCAAGCGCAAAAGTATAATTTTTTGAGTGATCGATTTGCGACTGCGCGATTCCTTGAAGTTTATATTCAACCGGATCTTCGAGCGTGATGATTTTTACGCCCGGCGCATTCAAAGTATTCAAAATTGCGTAAAGCGTGGTTGATTTACCGCTTCCAGTCGGACCGGTTGTAATAATCATGCCGTTCGGACGCTCGATTTCGCGTTTCAAGTCGGCGCCGGCTTTACCGCGAATGCCCAAATCATCAAATTTTAAACTGGTCGCGGTTGATTTCAAAACACGCATAACCACCGATTCGCCAAAGGCGGTCGGGAGCGTCGAAACACGGACTTCGACTTTTTCGCCGCCCAAAACAATCGTAATGCGACCATCTTGCGGGCGATCGACGATGTTCAACTTCAAGCCGGATAGTAATTTTACACGCGCAATAATCTGCGGCCACTTGGTTTTTTCAATCGTCGCGACTTGTTCCAAAATACCATCAACGCGATAACGGATAATAATATCTTTTTCCTCGGCTTCGATATGGATATCCGAAGAATTCATCTTAACCGAAGCGGCCAAAACCAAGGTTGTGAGGTCAGTGATATTTACTTTGTTGATAATCTCCGCGAGGTCGTGAACATTTCCGATTTGCTGCTGATATTTTTCCAAATCCGCCGCCGAAATTTCGACATTATAATTTACTTCGTGAATTTTCGGGAGCGAGGCGTAAAGCTTGAAGCCTTGGCGGAATGATTCTTCGGAAATCAGATAAGTGCTGGTGTTGGCGGCGGTTTTATCTTTCAGTTCCTTTGCGAGCTCCTGAACTTTAGGATCGCCTGGGTTTACGGCTCCAATGCGCAGTTCTTTGCCGGTGAAAAGAAAACAGACTGCATGCATAGCCTCGGCGCGTTCTTCGGGAACAAGTCGCAAGGCGTCCGGGTTGATGGGGAATCCTTTCAAATTGATATATGAAAGTCCCTGGCGGCGGGCATTTACCTCGGCGCCTTCTTCAAGTTCTTTCAAGCGTATCTCGGCCATCTTTTCAGCAAACTTGATTTCCGGAGCATCACGTTCGGCGGCCGTGAGGGGTTTCTTTTTTCCGACCGGTGCAGCGGGAGCAGCAGAAGTTGAGCCATCTTTTGGGATGGATTTTTTCAGGATATCTTCAATGCTCGGGAATCCGGTAGTTGAGAGCATGGTGGGATTTTACATCTTCTAGCGTTTTCCGAATCGTTCGCGCAGTGGGTGAACCAGGTAGCGATGAATGGCGGAACGAGCAGTGCCAAGCGCTACTTGTTCGTAGAGCTTAGCCCAGGCGGCATATTGAAAAGTAACCAGGAAGCCGAGAGAGGCGAGCACGAAAACCAAAGTGACAAGCAGAAATCCGAACGAGACCAGTCCCGACAGTCCCTGGAGTGAGAAAATGAAAACCAGGAAACCGTAGGCAGAGAAAATATTGGCGAGAAGAAGGAGTATGAGGGTGACAGCCATGACAAAAATCACGGAAAGGACGAAATAAATTAAAGCCGCTTCAATCAAGATGACGGCATGAGATTTGAGTGCGAGAAAAGATTTTTTGATCGCGACGAATAGAGATTCTTTGTGAAGGGCGATTCCGCAGGCTGTGAAAATCGAAACAATCGTAATTGAAATTGTGGCGATAATTGCGATCAGAAAGCCTAAGGCCACGGCGGCGGCTTTTCCGGTTTGACCCTGGCTCAGGGCATAAGGGAGTACCGAGAGGTACATCGTTCCGCCAAGCAAAAGATGAGCGATAAGGTTTTTGGCGATAATCCGGTTTGTGAGCGGCAGTTCGTCATGAACGCGTCTTGCGATACTTACATCACCCGGACTCGCAACGGCGGCGAAAAGCGTACCTTCGCAAAGTGAAAAGAACCAGAAAGCGGCCAGTACCATACCGAGAGCGAGAATCCAATAAACAACCGCGGTTAGTGGCGGAAGTTGGTTTACGGTTATGATATCGGGAATATAGGTTAGGAATCCGGCACCCGGTGCGATGGTATTTACAAGAGTTTCGGAAGTCAGATTGGCGCCCACAATATCGCGATAACCGCGCACGAGTATTTCAAAGACTCCGCCGGAAGTAAGAAAGCCGGCAAAGACGCCCAAAAACCACAAGCGCTTGTGATGCCAGGCAAAATCAATCGCCTGCAAAACATTATTTCGATAAACCGAGTCAGAATGTGATTCCATATATGGGGAATTATACCATGGGGGAAGAGGCCGTAGGCCGTAGGGCGCAGGGCGTAGGGAGACATTTTCGACAGAGACCATTGACAAAACCTTAAAATTACGCTTTAATTAGAGAAGAATCCTTGACAAGCTACCCCTACAGATAGAAGGGAGACAGCATGAAGAAGATACTTTTGGCTGTGTTCACGCTATTCTTGGCGTTTCTGGTTGCCGGAGTTGTGATCGTCGGTATTGAGCTTCGGATGATTGAAGGCGAACTGCCGGAGTGGCGCGGGCTCAATGATTATCGTCCTCCGGTCGTGACGAAGGTGTATGACAAGAACGGTGACGTCATGGCCAAGTACTACCGGGAACGGCGCACGGTTCTGCAGTATGCCGAAATTCCGGAGCGGCTTCGGAACGCTTTTGTGGCGGCTGAGGATGCTGCGTTCTTCAGTAATAATGGCATCGATGTTTCCGGCGTCGCGATGGCGGCCTGGAGCGAACTCAAGCGACGTGTCGTGCCGGGAAAGAGGCGTGGTGGCTCGACCATCACTCAGCAGGTTGTGAAAACTTTTCTGCTCACACCGGAACGGACATACCGAAGGAAGATCAAAGAGATGGTGCTTGCTTATCGCATCAAACAGGCGATGACGCCGGCCGAGATTCTCTACCTGTATCTGAACCAGATTTACTTCGGGAACGGTGCTTACGGCGTCGAAGAAGCGGCGCTCACATATTTCGGAAAGCACGCAAAACAACTTACGCTTGCCGAATGCGCAACGCTCGCTTCGATTCCGAAGAGCCCGAACGACATCAATCCAATCAGGAATCCGAAGCGAACTTTGGAGCGACGCGAATATGTGCTTCGTCAGATGGAGAAGTATGGATTTGCGACTGGCACTGAAGTCACGGCGGCGCTCGCGGAGCCCTTGCCTGTGGCACGTCCGACGGACGAATTCATGAACAAGGCGCCGTATGCGGTTGATGAAGTTCGCAAGTATTTGATTGCGAAATACGGCGAAGAAGAAATCTACGAAAAAGGTTTGATGGTCAAGACTTCGATTGATTCGCGCGCTTCGATTGCGGCCGCCAAGGCTCTTTCGGAGGGACTTGCGGAAGTCGACAAGCGCATGGGATGGCGCGGGCCTTTGATCCGACTCTCGGACAAGGCGCGTCGAAGTTTCCTGAACGAAGCTCATCGTGAAGTCGAAGAGCGCCTGCCGGAAGGTGGGCTGCGCGAGACTCATGTTTGGGACTTGACCTTGGTGAAACCGCGCACCATTGAGGACGATTCTGTGAATGCGGCGAGTCAGATTCGTTTCGTGAAACGCGAAGCTGGTGCCGTGGTTGTGGTGCCCGTGATTCAGATTCGCGACGAGGAAGGTTTTGCGCGCGTCGATCTTGGTACCACGATTGCTCGGCTCAGCATGAAAGATATGGTTTGGGCGAGAGCTTCGCTTGATGGTGGCGGAGTTGGAGAAATACCGACACACCCGAGCAAGGTTCTTGCGGTTGGTGACATCGTGGCCGTGAGAATCATGAAGGGTGCAGCGAATACTACGGAAGTCGCGCTTGAACAGTTCACGAAAGTTCAAGGTGCTATCGTAAGCATCCAGACTGACACGCGTCGTATTCAGACGCTCGTCGGCGGAGCGGATTTTGGGCGCAGTAACTTCAATCGCGCGACGCTTGCTATGCGCCAGCCGGGAAGTGCCTGGAAGCCGTTCATTTATGCGGCCGGAATCGCGAGTCGGGAATTCACGCCGACAACTCGCATGTATGACGTTCCGCATTCGTACGTTGATGAGGCGACAGGCAAAGAGTGGAGCCCGGAAAACAGTGACGGCAAATACAAAGGCGAAATCAGCCTACGTGAATGCCTGACCTATTCGGTGAATACCTGCTCGCTCGATTTGGTCGAGGTCTTGAAGCCCGGGAAGATAATCGAGCTGGCAAAGAAGGTTGGGCTTGGTGAGGCTTGGCCGCGCAATTTGACGCTCGCGCTTGGAACCGGCGAAGTCACGCCGCTCAAGCTCTGCAACGCTTATGCGACCTTCGCTGATGAGGGAATGTACGCCGAACCGAATCTGATTCTTGAAGTCAGTTGGTCAGATGGAACCATTCTTGAACGCGCGAAGCTCACGAAGGAACAGGTGCTTGAACCGTCGGTTGCGTTCGTGACGCTTTCGATGATGAAAAGCGTCGTCGAACACGGCACAGCAAGGCGCATCAAAGAACTCGCACGTCCGGTTGCGGGAAAGACGGGCACGACTTCGGACGCGCGTGACGCATGGTTTGTCGGGTGTGTGCCGGGGCTTTGCACCGCGGTTTACGTGGGGCTTGATGACCACGGGAAGATGGGCCGGAACGAATATGGCGGGAAAGCGGCCGCACCGATTTGGCTCAACTTCATGAAAGAAGCGGTTCGCGGTACGCCGATTCGGGATTTTCTGGAGCCTGACGGCATTGCTCATGCGAACATCGCCCCTACGACTGGTCAGCTTGCCGTGCCGGGTGATGAAGGCGTGATCAATGAGGTCTTTCTCTCTGGCACCGAACCGCAGGCGGCGCTGGAAGAAAAAGTGGGAGAGACACCAGTAGTAGCGGTACCGGTTCCGGAGAAGTTTGGGCCGGATACGGAAGATGTTGGTGAGGCGGACGAGCCGTAGCGGTTCGCGGATCTGGTCGGTACGACGTGGGAAGCAAGATGCTTCTCACGTCTTTTTTGTTGCTTCGTGAAAACTCGCGCGAAAGGGGACAGTCCCTTTTCGCCTTTAAGGTACAGGACCTATGATGTTTTTGTCTAAAACTAGCCTCGAAAAGGTCTGTCCCTTTTAGCTCGAAAGGGGACAGTCCCTTTTCTGTGGATATCCGTATCTGCAAACCAACCGAATGTTTTTGTAATTAAAAAACCGGTTTTACGGCGGGACAGTCCCCATGCGGGGATAGTCCCGAAAACCGGTTTTTGAATTGCACCCAGTTGGATTCGAACCAACGGTCTTGGGCTTCGGAGGCTCACGCTTTATCCAGCTAAGCTATGGGTGCCTTGCGCCAATTTACACTCAAAAAACTACCTTGGCAAAGAAATCCCTTTTTCGTCATTCCCGCGAAGGCCAGTCCTCGCTTGGCGGGGACGGGAATCCATTTGAAGACAATAAGATCCCTCGGCCGTCGCGGATGACAGCATGGGGAATGGCGGAAGAGGAAGGCGGCTTGGAGTCCGAAAAGTAGGCGAGCGATTATGGTCTGTCTGCGCGCCGGGCACTGCGCCCCCAATGTGCCCGCCGCGCAGATAGCCATACCGCGCTCGCGTAGTGTCCAAAAAAGTATTATTTCTTCTTGGCGGGGAGTTCGACCAAACCTTTTCCGGTTGCATTTTTATCAAGCGGAACTTCGGTTGTATCCGGGTCGTTTGTGCGCGTGATGATCGCTTTTGTAAGAGCATCGGTCGCGGTCATGGTGGCACCGGTTGTAAGCGGCGCGAAGGAATCAAATTGTGATTGTTTTGGTGTGATGGCAACTTCAAATTGAGCCGAGACTGAACTTATTTCGCGAGGCATCGAATCAAGTTTCCAGGTTACGGTTCGTGTGCCTTCGTCGAAATTAAGCGCGCCGTTTTCTGACAAAGTTTTTCCGGTCCAGGTTACGCCCTCGGCAAGCTGAGTTTTGACAAGTAGGTCTTTTACTTCGTGCACCGAGTTTTCTAGATTCCAAAGAACCATGTATTTGGTCTCTTCACCAACAATCGGCGGGATCGGTCCGGAACCAATCGGAACCAAATCTTCATCAAAATATCGCGCGCCAGCGACCAAATTTAAATCAGTATTCGGGATGATTGTGAAGGGCGTGGTTTCAACTGTTTTTGCGACCTTAACTTTTCCAATCGTGCCGATGTTTGCTCGGCTTGTAACTTTGATGCTGTAGTCTTTTGCGCCTGCAACGGCCTCAGTTTTGAGAGGGAAGACCCATGAAAGAGTGCCTTCGGTGCCTGGCGCGATTTCCTGAAAGGCTTTAAACATTTTTGGCGTAATGGTGATAGTTTCACCCTTACGCATGAAAGTTTTATCTTTTTCTGTCGCGGTATCGAATTTTTTCCAGTCGATAAGCTCGTCCGGCGCGGCATCAAGCGTAAATGAGGCGGTCACGTCTTTCATGGCGCGATTGCCCTCGTTTTTATAAATCAAAGAAAGTCGAAGATTGCCGCCAGAATTGACGCTCTGATCTTCGCCGGAACCGTTTACAAGCGTTCGTAGCTGCAGTTCGGAAGAGGCAATCTTGATCGGCGAGACGGTTTCGTTTTGCGGAATGCGAGTGGTGTCTTTCTGTACCAAAAGCGCACCGCCTATGTTTTCATTATCTTCGTGATTGGCGCTGAAAGTTCCGACAACGGTGATTTTTGCTTCCTGACCATTATCGAGCGTGCCGATTTTTACGATTCCGTCGGTTTCAATCTTCGGAGTTGAGCTGCCGATCAAAAAACTCGCGGCAAACTTCGGTGAGAACAAAATATTTTCAACCCGGCGACCGGAATTATTTTGGGCTCGAAAAGTAATGGTGGTTTTTTCTCCGGCCACGATTTCGTTCGGAGCATCCATCGAAATTGCAAGCTTAGACCCGT
Source organism: bacterium (assembly GCA_037139515.1). Classification (GTDB taxonomy): domain Bacteria; phylum Patescibacteriota; class Patescibacteriia; order JBAXGH01; family JBAXGH01; genus JBAXGH01. The sequence goes on along the minus strand of JBAXGH010000028.1, from coordinate 8,213 downwards.
TGATGTTAACCGTCTTGGTTGCGATATCTTCGTATTTCTGGCTCATGCCAACGGGTGAATAGCGGGCAATCGTTTGGAAGAATGCCTGCGTGCCGCTTTCGGCTATGAAAAAGCCTTTCAAAATAATATGTGCGGTTTTATCGGCACCAAGATTTGAAATACTGAAGATAGATGTCCCGGTTGAAGGCATTGGATCGCTTTCGACCAGGTGAAATTCCGGCGGATAGTTTATTTTCAGTTCTCCGGTGCCGATATTTTCGGTGCCGGAATTTTTATAGGCGATATCTAGGCTCACATCTTCAAAAGCGGGGATTGTTTCCGGCGCTTCGATTTGAACCGAAATTTTCGCGTCTGACTTTACAATATAGGGCGAGAAGACCAGATAGCCGATATACGCCGCGCCAACTGCAAGGCCGACCGCAACAATCCCGGCAAGAATCAAGAGCCAAAGCTTGGAGCGATGATGCTCGAGCTTGGTCATATCCGGAATCTCGCCGCTCTCGTCGGAATAAATCGAGCGGAGACTCTCGTCGATGCTGAGTTTTGTTTTTTCGACCGGTACAGAATCAGGTTTGCTCATGGGCTTGTGCATTCGGACCGGTTTTTTTTCTTCGGAATCAGAAGAACGCACGTGCACCGAATGAGTCACATGTTCTGTTGCGGGTTTTTTGTGGTCATGCTCACCAAAGGCCATAAGCTATCGTTCGAAGAGTACAGAGCTACTGAAGGAATGTTCAAATGGACGTTCAAAAGATAGGGTTTTGTCGGACGCTTTCAGATTGTCGTCGTGCCAGAGGAGTTTCCAGCTTGGGGGATAGGTAATCGTGTGATTGACCGTGCGGGAGGTTCCCGATTGAACATCGTAAATCGTGGAGAACGCTGCTAGACGACCGTTCGGTTGAGGTGGTAATTCGTAGGCAAAGCGCAAGGTGATAGATTTTCCAGGCTTGAGTTCTGACCAGGCATCGAAGAAGTCGTACTTCTCGCTCGGAGTCATCAAGTCCTCATCATCGCCGAGCGTTTCATCAGAACCGAACTTGTGAATCGGGGTCGGCACCGAACCGACAACAGAGATCAGCTTCGAACCTTTTGGCACATAAAGCCGATGGTAGGTGGTATTCGTGTCCCCGGTCAGCTTATTTCCTTTCACGCCGTTATGGGTTCGCCTGACTTCGACATTTTTTGTGATACGGCCGTCTTCGTTAATTGTCGTTGTGTCAGTAATGGTTTCCGTAATCACGCCATCAGTCTTTCCGCCGGCGATATTCGTGTTCACAAGCGCCAGATAGTCGTAATCATAATCGAGCACGGCACCGTCCCAGCCGAAATCATGCAATACGGTCGCTGTTTCTTCATTGGCGGACCAAACCTGGAGCTCCTTATCGTGAAGCGAAGTGGAGAACAGCTTTGAGAGTGCCATGAATTTATCGGAATCGCCGTTCGTGATGTTCTTCAAAATCTCGGGCGCCAATTTTGCGATAAAAGCTTTTGGTTTGTTTTCAGCTTTATCATAATCGAATTGCGCCAGACGTTGCGCCGTCTCGGTAAAATTTTCGGAGTCGACGATTTCTTTTGTCCCCGGGATTTCCATCGGGCCGGTGATCGCGAGCAAATCTTCCATTAGACGCGAGTTGATGCTGATAACGCCGTCAACGCTCGGTCCGCCGGCGCGGGCATAAAACTCGGCGGCTTTGCGGGCGGAATCACGAAAATCAAAGAACCAGTTTGAGTCTTGAAACTGCCATTGCGGAGAAAGAACACGCAGCGGTTCCGGGGCGAGCACGCGTTTGGTTTGGCGACCCTGAAGATTATACGAACCGTCGCCCGGGATTTCGAGATTTGTGATGGCACCCTGTTTTACATCAAGCAGCGCGAAACTCCCGATGAAGCCGCCGGTCGGGCGCAGTTCTTCGGAGTTTTGGAAAAGCAAAAGATATCTTTTTGGAGCCGTCGCGCCGAGCATCTCGGAAGCCAAGCTGAGCGCTTGGGCGAGCGGTGAAATCTGAGCGGTGATGGCGCTAAGCGTAGTTTTGGCTGAGTCGATAGGGAAGTCGACCGGCAAATCATTCGGGTTCACATCAGCTAAAGTCGAATTTACTTCTTCGAGCGTTGGTTTTATTCCACGCAGCGCCATTTCCAGACGCGTGATTTTAGAAGTTAAAACTTTATCGTTTTTTAATTCGCCGAAAGATTTGGTAAGGTCGGCGGCAGCGAGACTCAGCTTACTGATTGCAAAAAGAGATTTATTTCCGGCATCAACCGCGCGCCCTTCCGGAACCATTTTTGCGAGCGTCATGACGGCGCTGTTGAAATTCGAAAGATTTTCGGCTTTATTGAATGATTTTTCAGCCTGCATGAAGTCCGTAACGGCTCCGCCAACGTCTTGAGTTTCGATTTTTCCTTTAGCATTTTTAAGCGCCGCGATACCGGCTTGACTCGCGCTTATAATCTGATTTTTGGTTTCAATGATTTCATCGCGCGTCGAAAAAGCGCGCATCGGAAGCACTACGAGGAATGCCAAAAAAGAAAATATAATCACGGCACGCAGTTTGAAAGGATGCCTCCGCGGCTCAAAAACGTTTGAACTTTGATCGTCTTCATCAAGAAGCTCTTTAAAGTCAGCCTCGGTAAAATCGAGCGAGCCTTCGGACTGAACAAACTTATCGCGCATCAAAAGATAGCTCGTGAGCAGGTTCATGCGCGCTCCGATAAAAGATTCCGGTTTCTTTTGCGCGACCGGTACGGGGTTTGAAACTCTCACGATATACGGCGAGAGGGGTGCGAGATTCGCGACTCGGACTTTTACCTTTACCTCTTTGTTGGCCGGCGAAAGGCCGTCTTTGGACGCAAAAAGAGAGGTCGTGGGACCGTGTTTTTCGATTATTGGTTCGAATTCAAATTTATCCTCCATGTGATGAGGCTAGTCGCTCAGCACATTATACATCTTTTTTGCGATTTCTTCAGAACTAGGCCATGGGCCGCAGGCCGTAGGGCGTAGGGAAACATTTTGAGCCAGAGCGCGGAGGGCGAGCGTGATAGTTTCCGGTCTATGCGGGTCGATAAGGATTGCGTCTGGCGCCACTTCCGGCATCGAAGTTCGATTTGAAGTTATAACCGGCGTGCCCAGATTTTGAGCTTCGACTATCGGCAAGCCATAACCTTCAAAACGCGAAGGGTAGATGACGGCTTTGGCGCGCCCGATAAGCTTATTGCGAGCTTCATCATCTATTTTGCCGAGCCAAATTATATTTTTGTGTGCGGCGAACTTTTTTTGAATCGCACGGCCGTTTTTGGTTATCGCGCCGATGATTAGAAGGCGATCTTCATGGCAAAGGGGACTGTCCCCAAAGCCGCAGGGGACTGTCCCCTTGCCATGAAGGCCGATGTGGCCAAGATATCCCAAAATAGTACTTTCCAGATTCTTTCTCGGTTCCGTCGTGCTGATAAAAACAAAATCGCAACGGTTTTTCGATTCGACCGGTGTAGTTTTTTCTTTGAGCTGTGCCGACTCGGAGATGTCGATTATATTAACATCGGTTCGTTCTGATGATTGTTTAATATCTTGAGCTGTGGAATTCGAAACCGCGAATAGCCACTTGGCTTTTTTAATTTTCACGAGCGGGCGCTTCAAAGCATGTACAAATCTTTCAAAAGGCGAGAAGAACTCCGGCAAAATCAAAAAGCTTAAATCGTGAACCACGAGTGCAAACGGCGCTTCGGAGGCAAAGAAGTGCAGATTCGGCAATAAAACCGCATCGTATTTTTCGTGAGTTTGCCGGGTTACAAGTTTATCAAGCTTTGGCCAATTAAATAGGAAAAGCGAGAGATGAAGAAGTTTGTTAGGGATCTTGAGATGAACAGGCCGCGGGCCGTAGGCCGTAGGCCATAGTGCGACCTTTTTCCATCCTGTCGTGAGTAGGGTTACTTTGTGTTCACCGCGATTTTCCGCGAGAATTTTAACCAACCACTCGGCGACGCGCGGTACGCCGCTTCGAATATTCGATTGGAGCGCCCGACCGTCAATCAGTAAATTCATTTGGCTAGTTTTTTCTCGATGAAAGCACGCATTTCAGCCTCGAATCTTTCTTCACTAAACTTTTCCGCGTGTTTTCTGATTTCTGCCGGATTCCAGGCTGTCGGATCAAAACGGATTGCGAAATCGGCGATATCTTCCCAGATCTGTTCCTCGATAAAAGCTCCGGTTTTTCCGGGAATCACGGTTTCAACGGCGCCGCCAGCACCATAAGCCAAAACCGGGCGACCGCTTGCCATTGATTCAATTGCGGTGATACCAAAATCTTCAACGTGCGGATGAATAAACGCCAAAGCTTTTTGATAAAGCTCAGCTTTGGTTTTTTCGTCGATGGCACCCAAAAATTCAACATTCGATTTGGCCATTTCACGTAAACGGTCAAATTCCGGGCCGACGCCGAAGACTTTTAGCGGAATACCGGTTTGCGAAAAAGCTTTCACGACCAAGTCGTAACGTTTATAACCGACCAAACGTCCGCCGACCAAGAAAAAATTATCTTGTTTCGGCGCGATGCTAAATAGCTTTAAATCAACCGGGGGATAGATAGCTTCGGAATCACGGCGATAGTATTGCGTGATGCGGTCGGCGACGGTTTTGGAATTCGCGATGAAATGATCGACGCGATCGGCGGCTTGCTTATCCCACATTCGGAGCAGCGGCAAAAACGGTTTGACTCCAAGTTTCACAAGGCGCGAGCGTTTTAACTCTTCGATGTAGCTATGCGTATCGGACCAAAGATAACGCGTCGGCGTGTGGCAATAACAAATATGTTTGGTGCCGGGGTGAATCAGGGCGCCTTTCGCGAAAGCCGACGAGCTTGATAAAACTAAATCAAACCCGCGCAAATCATATGATTCGGTCGCGAGCGGCATCATGGTTAAATACCATTGATAGTGTTTTTTGGCACCCGGCATCGAATTCAAAAAGCTGGGTTTCACGCGCGAAGGCGGAAACTTCTTTCCCATGCGTTCCGGGTCGTAAAAAAGCGTGAAAATCGGGGCCTCCGGAAACATGCGCGCGAAAACTTCGAGCACGTTTTCAGCGCCGCCGCGTTGGAGAAGCTGGTCATGAACAAGAGCAATCTTCATAAGTCCGAGAAGCTTATCAAAAAATCAGAAAAGGCAAAACCTCTTGACTGGGTTAAGCGAATAAGCTAGGCTTTGCGCGGAGGAAAGGAGAGCGACATGGCAACGTTGGGATCAGCTTGGCGGGAAAGGGTCGCGGCGAAGAAGAAGGCGGAGGCGGAACTTGAACAGCGCGACCTTGATGACGCGATGGAAGCGGTGACGCGCAGGGTGAGCCCTCAAGATACCGATGAAATGGTTCACGATCGAACGCTCGGCAAAGAAGACTTCGTGGAAGGTACAAAGCCAGAAGAGTATTCGGTCGAGAAGCTCGTCGGTCTTGCGCGTCGCGTCGCGGAGCGCTGCCAGAAGGAGGAACTGCACGTTTTTGTTTTCAAGCAGGAGTGCGGAGGGGGCATCCAGTACAAATTGTGCTTTTTGCCAGAAGATCCGGCGAAGAACGAGCAGAGTGCGGACCGGCGAGAGGAAAGAGTTGTTCCCGAAGTGGAACAGGCAGCCTTGATTGAAGCTGCAGTCACGGAGCGAGCGAAAGAAGCCGTTGAGAGGTTCAAGAAGGGGATGGAGGGAACGGCGCAAGCAATCCGCCTCATGACGCTCCGCTCCTACGAGTACACGAGGGCAATCAAGCCAGCCGAGGTTGTGGAGTGGGCGCGAGTTGAATTCTTCCCGTACATCCTGGTTGGGGAGTCTGAGCTCTTCGGCGCGGGAGAAATCGTGGGGCTTCTCTGTACCGAGCATGGGTACAAGCTCTTTGCTCGTCTCGACGCCTGTGAGAATGACTATGTTTGGAAGCTCTACGCTTCCAAATCGGACCTGACCAAATAGAGCCATCGCAGGCTCTCTTTTTTATTTTTCCACAATCTACTCTTGGCGCTTTTTTCGGGATGAGTCGGGTGTGACTATAATAAAAATGGCTTGGGGGTGGCGATGGTTCGCAGGCATGAACTTACCACTCAAGTCTTGGGGGTTCGATTCCCCTCACCTCCAGGCCACAAACAAAAACCTCTCCGTTTCCGGAGGGGCTTTTGTAATCGTCTTACGACGGTCGCATGACACGAACTTACCACTGACAATAGTTTAGCATAATATTTGCGTGTCGTCAAACCGCGCCCTTCTTCGAAAACACGGCGAGCGGCGTCTTGAATAAGATATAAATATCAAGCCACGGCGACCAGTTTTCCATGTAAAACATGTCGAGACGAACTTCTTCATCGAAGGCTAAATCAGCGCGGCCGCTGATCTGCGCGATGCCGGTGATGCCTGGTTTTATGTTATGAACCTTGCGTTGATGCGGCTCGTAGCGCGCGACTTCTTCCGGCAAATGCGGGCGGGGACCGACGAGCGACATTCGGCCCATGAAAACCAAGAAAAATTCCGGCAATTCGTCGATTGAAGCTTTGCGGATATATTTTCCGACGCGTGTCACGCGAGGATCGTTTTTCATTTTGAACATCGGGCTGCCGGCGCGTTCGTTTAAGTGTTCAAGTTCTGCGCGTTCGGCATGAGCGCCGACTCGCATCGAACGAAATTTAAAATAGTTGAATTCGCGACCGCGTTCGCCGACACGTTTTTGCGAATATAAAATCGGTCCGGGAGAATCAAGTTTGATCAGGATTGCGACCGCGAGCATGATCGGGGAAGCGAGGACGATCAAAATTGAAGCGCCAACTAAATCAAATGCGCGCTTAAAAATTCTACCCCAACCTTCAAGTCGCGTCGGTTTGATGCTGATAACCGGAATTCCGGCATAGGTTGCGATATCGACATTTTTGGTCGCCGTTTCAAGCAAATCGGCGGCGTAGACGAAACTGAAATGATTTTCTTCGGCAAAATTCATAGCATCGAGCACGGTACGTTTCGGCGCATCTAAATCAGCAAGCAGAAGCTCATCCGCGTTTTCAAGTTTTAAAATCTCGGTGCAGGTTGCGCGATCAAAAGTTTTGTATTGATGGATAATGCGAAGGCCGAGTGACGGTGAGCGCGCAAAACCACGGGTCAGTTCTTCGGCCGCGTGACCGGTACCAATCACTACCACATTTTTAACGCCGAAGCCGTAGACCGCGAGCACCGATTCGAGAAGTCGTACGAGCAGGCGGCCGGCGCCGACGGTCAAAATCGCGAGTCCCCAGGCAACCAAAACCACGAAGCGAGAAGAAAACATTTCCTGCTGCCAGAACATCATCATGATGAGCGCGACGATACCAGCCGAACAGCCTAAAACAACGCGCAGCAACTCGGTACGGATGTGAATTCGGCGTGAAACATAAAGTCCGGCGAGCGCGAAAATCGGGATCATGATGGCGCCAACGGTCAAGACCGTGCTCCAGTATGCCCAAAATTCAAGACGCGTTAAAACCGGTCGAACGCTTGTATATGAAGATTCGAAGCGCAAAACATAGGCGATATAGCCGGCGAGAATAAGCGCGGCATAATCGACCGGAACGCGGAGAGCGAGCAAGAATAGTTGAAGGCGTTTCATATGAATAGAATACCTTTTTGGCTTGGTTTGGGCAATCATGATTTTTTTGTTGTGTGAAAGTACCTGCGCGTTCTGTTTTATTTTCAAAGATAGGTTAAAATAGCAAACATGATTTATTCTTAAGTGATTTTTATATGGCAATCGATAAGGGTCCTGAATACCGTTCGAAGGAGGAAGAGATGGCAGCCAAGGCATTTACTGGAAAGACGAAAGAAAAGAAGGAAAAAATGGCTCCTGAGGAGATTGATCTTGCTAATATGCAAGAGCTAAAAAAGAGAATAGATGCATTAAAGATGAAGAATGGAACTCTTGAAATATGGCCAGATGTTAGCTGGGAAGCGAAAGATGAGAAAAGTGATTTTGGAATGGGGCGTTTTAGAATCGAGCTTGGTGGGTCATTAGAGTTTTCCGAATCTGAACATGCGTCTGACGTAATCAAGGCTTATATTAAAAAGTATACTTCAGATTCAAAGAATGAAAAGCTATTTGCGGCTGCTACGGAATTAAGCAATTCGCTTGAGAAAATGTATCGTAGGGAAAAATAGGGGGCGTTGGACTTGATTTTGGCCAGTTCAATGATTTAGTGCACCACTCATCTTGAGTAATTCCCCGAATA
>JBAXGH010000027.1:0-18089 GCA_037139515.1 bacterium | reverse complement strand
ATTATAAGTCTGTTGCCGCATAAGCTCCAGCTCAAAACGCCAGCTTTCGGCAAACTCTAGTCAAAAATTTTTTAGCTTAGCGAAAGCTAAACAAAAAAATTTGTTGACGTCGATTTTGCTCTAAACCTGCCGCTTTGATCGAGAAGCTTATACGGCAACAGACTTGATTTTTTCGGCCCGGTTAAAAACCAAGCTTATTATTAAGCCATACTTCTATGAAAGTCATCGAAATCATGGAACGTAAGCCGATTGTGCTCGCGCCGACCACGACCTATGAGGAAGCTACCTCGGTGCTCTATTCGAATGATGTAAGCGGTGCGCCGGTTGTCGGTGAAAACGGTGAATTAGTCGGAATGCTCTCGCTTAAAGATTTGTTTAGAATCTTGTATCCGTTTTACTCGAGTTACTACGATCACCCGGAATCATATTCAGACCAGGAAAATCGAGAGTCGAAAGTAAACGAGGTAAAAAAGAAGCTTATCAAGGAATTCATGAGCACGCGGCTCATCACAATTCAGCCGCATATGCCGGTTATGCAAGCCGGAGCAATTATGCTCGCCCACAACGTGCATCACCTGCCGGTTATCGAGAATAAAAAACTAATCGGCCTTGTGACTAAAAACTCAATCTATCGAGCGATCATTCAGCAGCACCTGGTGAAATAATAAAATCAACCGCTCGCGATAACCAAATTTTTAAGAAGTCCTCGCGCTCAATATCGTGGTCGCCACCTGGAACCACGATATTGTTTTTAAACTGAATCGTGTGACTCTGGAGCGGTACCTTATCGTCGCGATCACCGTGGACTAGAAGCGTTATAGTATTATTTTGAGCAAATACCGAAGAATAATCACGATTAAGATTTTCCACGAAATAGTTTCCGGAAACAAAAGTTAGCTTAGTCCACTGCCCGAGCTTCGACTGCTCCAAAAAAGTCTTCTCATCAAGAAAATCGACGTAATTAATCCAATCTATTTTGATCGGTGGATTCGCTTTCATCATGGCGTTACGCACGAAATAATAGCGCAGTAACGCTTTCTGGTTCAAAGCCGGAGCAATCAGCACATTCTTTTTTGAGATGAAACCACTCTCTAGCATTCGCGCGATCACGCAGCCGCCAAGACTATGACCGACGAGACAAAATTCTTTAATCGTTGAATGGTTTTTAAAAGCATCCGCGGCCGCAATCGCATCAAGCGCCATTTGCTCAACGGTCGAGAAAGAATAGTCGCCATCCGAAAGACCGCAACCGGAAAAATCCAGCCTTAAACTTGATATCCCCTGGCTCGCAAGCGCATCAGCTAGGGCTTTGAACTTTCTTTCGGTCGTCCCGGCTCTTTCAAATCCGTGGATAAAAATCACCCCAAGATTATCCGGAGCACCCTTTGGCTCAACAAGGACTCCACGCAACTTCACCCCGGAAACCGAATCAAATTCCAAAATATTGGTGTTCCAAATCATATTTTAAACAAACCTAAACAAGCTTGGATCTTGTCTAAGTTTAGTTTTATTCATCACGAAGTGCAAGACCGATAGAAGCGGCAAAGCGAGGACCGACTTCATCAATCACCGGAGCTAAATCAGCTGGAAAACGAACCCGGGCGAATGGATCGCCAACGTATGCATTCACACCAAGTAAATTTCGAATATATTCAACAAAATACGGAACTACGCTTGAGCCGCCGGTGAACACAATCTTCTCAACTACCCCGCCGCCGTGACTTATCTGATCTTCATTGTATTGATTATATAAATACTGAATATCATGAACGATTGGTTGCATGATTTCTTCGATACTGCGAGGCAATCCGGTTGTACTTCTTTCCCCAAAAGCCTTTAGGTCGCGCTTCATTTGCTCGGCTTCGATTGGTTGGATGCCCAGAATATCAGAAAGCTTTTGAGTTAAATTCGCGCCGCCGACAATCAAACTTCGCGAAAGAATCGGTACTCCGCGTTCAACGATGCTGATGTTGGTTCTAGCCGCACCCATATCAACAATCATGACGGTTGACTTATCTTTCCAAACAAGCGATCTGATAAGCGCAAAAGCATCCGGTTCCAAACTTATAAGCTCTAAGCCAGCAAGACCAAAAACATCCACGTATTTTTGGACGAGAGTTTTTCTGGTTCCGCTCACCAAAACTCGTAAAGATTTTCTTTTTTCCTTTTCAGCCTCGGCGCGATCGAGGACCTTCCAGTCAAGTTTCATCTCACTAATCGGTGAGCTGACAAGCTTTTGCGCCTGCTGTTCAACGTAATGGCCGATTTCTTTATCCGGAACCATGGGCGCATTCAGAATAGATGTAAAAACGCGCGACATCGGCATTCCACAAACGACCTGTTTGCTCTTCACATCCGATTCGGAGACGATTTTCTTTAGCAAACCCGAGGTTCCTTTTATGTTATCGAGCGGATCAAGATCACCCATAACAAACGGGAATTCGGCATACCCGTAGGTTGAAAGTGTAGCCCCGTTTTTATCGTAAACTAACTCCACCAGCTTCACGCCAGAAGTCGAAACATCAACTCCGATAGAAAAGTCCTTATTACCCCCTCCAAAAAGTCCCATAAGCGTGTGTTTTATGTCTCTTTATGTCTTTTATTCATCGCCTGATCGATGGCTAGATTCACAAGCGCGTCAGCAGCCGTGTTTCTCTCGCGCCGAACGTGAGTCCAGGTCATATTCTTGAACTTCGTACACAAGTTTTTTACCTCCAAAAAACGCATAGCTAAATCCTGATTTTTTACTTTATATTCGCCGCGAATTTGCTTAACTGCGAGTTCCGAATCCATGCGCATGTCGATTTTTTCTGGATGAAATTCAAGCGCCTTGGTAAGCGAGGCGATGATCGCGCGATATTCGGCCTGATTATTCGTAGTTTCACCGATATATTCCGAGACTTCCGCTACTAATTCCTCGGTTCCATCTTCATGAATCGCATAAATAGCCCCGCCGATTCCAGCCGGACCAGGATTTCCGCGCGAACCCCCGTCAGTATAGATTCTTAAATGATGGTGATTCATACCACAAGTATATCATGAACAAACTTCAAAATCCTTAATCACAACCTGCGCATCCCGCCTTCCCTGCCACTCGTTAATTCCGAACTCTCCAATTACATTTATTTCCGCTCCAAGCGACAATTCGTGCATGCGATTCGCCATTTTAAACGCAATCAGTGAAAGCCTAACACCATTCACCTGACTCGAAATTCGCAAGTGCTCCTGATTTTTACCAATCGTATTGAAACCCTTAATGATAACTTTTGTCACGAGTACGGTCGGTTTCGGATTTCCGTCACCAAATGGTTCAAGCGCCCCAAATGCCTCAGCTAGACTCAGGGTGCATTCATTGAGGGGCAAAAGCGCATCAACATTATATTCTTTCTCTGAAGAATGATTTTCAAGCACAATCCTGGCATGCGCACGCAGTCCTTCAAAAAGCGCGGCAAGCGAAGCTTCGTTTTTCACCGTGAAACCGCAGGCCTGAGGATGCCCACCAAATCTATCCAAAAACTCCGGGAACTTCTTCAGGGCGTCAGTGACGTGAAAGCCGGGAATACTTCTTCCAGAGCCAACTAGGCCCTTTTCCGTCTTACCCACGACATAAGCCGGCAGATGAAATTCAGAAGTTAGTTTTGAAGCTACCAGACCGACGAGCCCGTGAGGCCAACCGTCTTCGGCAAGCAAAATCACCTTTTCATTCGATTGAGCTTTAGCCTTTTCAAGAGCGACGAGAACCATTTTCTCGGTTTCCTTTTGACGCTCGACGTTTGCGAGCTGTAATTCGTTGGCAAATACATCCGCGTCCTCCTGATTGGTTGCTGTTAAGGTGTCGAAAGCCAGTTTTGCATGACGCATGCGACCTGCTGCGTTAATTCGTGGTCCGATTCCAAAACCGATTGTCTGCGAAGTAATTGTTTCCGGTTCGATGCCGGCAACGCGATAAATCGCCCTGAACCCCGGTCTTCGCGTTTTCTGCAATACTTTTAGACCATAAGTTTCGAAGACCCGGTTTTCACCGATAAGCGGAACGATGTCGGTAATCGTGGCAATCGCCACAAAATCCAATAACCATTTTTCGAACCCGACGGGCACTGCAAAGTTTTTGAATCTCGCCTCGATTAACAAAGCACAGGCGAGTTTGAAAGCGACCCCAACAGCTGCGAGCGGCTTAAAAGGATAAGTTTCCCCAGGAACATGGGGATGAATGATAATCGCGGTTTTTGAAAGTTCCGGTGGCATCGCGTGATGATCCACTACCACCGAATCAATACCAAGCGAATGTGCATAATCAGTTTCCGCAACGGAACCGATGCCGCAATCAACTGTAATAATAAGCTTAACTTGCTCGGCCGCAAGCTTATCAACAGTCGACATGCGCAAACCGTAACCCTCGTTTTCGCGATGAGGAATGTAAATTCCAATTTGCGAGCTTGAACCCGAAAAACAAGTCTTCAATAAAGTCAGAGTTTCATAAACAACGCAGCTCCCGGTCACGCCGTCAGCATCGTAATCACCGTGAATAGTGATGTTTTCGCTTTTCTCGAGTGCGCTAAGGATTCGCCGGACCGCAGAGCTCATGTTCTGAAACAAGAATGGATCATGGACGTGCTTTTCCCAGGAAGGATGAAAAAACGCTTCGGCTTCTTCTTTAGTGCGAACGCCTCTTTGCCAGAGAATATTTGAAATAACCTCATGAATCGGTAACATCGCTTCTTTGAATTCCTTCGGGGCAACTTCAGCAACCTTGTATTTCATAAGAAGCTATCCTACCACAATCAAATAATTTTGCTGCGATAAATATCTATGCCAGAAGTTTCTTTCTCAAATCCTCAAGTGTAATTACAGGCGATGGAGTTTCTGACTTTTTCAGAGTTACCGTTCCGAATAAACCAGGTATCTTCGACGGGACAATATTGATATTCAGCGGCCTTCCAAATTTCGGAATTTCGAGCGGCAATTCGACGATCGGATAGACTTTTTCTTCCGAGTGCTTCAAAAGTATTTTATCGAGAATACTTTTCCTTTTTTCATGCAATGACTCCGGCGCAAACAAGTATGCAACCATACTCTCTGCCCGGTCATCAGCCTCTGTTAGCGACGCATAACTCGTCGGGCATTCTTTCCATAATCGATTATAAGAACCGCTTCGCATACCGCCAGGAAGCTCGACTCTAAAATCATTGGTACGCACCCAACCAAGTTCGGGAGAGTTCCAATTCTTTTCAAGAAGTTCCTCAAATACTACGTGAGTTACTTCATGCGTAACCACACCTTGAAGCTCGCTACACAGTAACTCACCTTCGCGATACTTGTTATCGGCACGGCCTTGCGGATAAATCTCGAATCTATTCTGTTTTACATATTCACGCCCACGAATAAAGCTCCCGCCCTTCAGATTGAGTTCTTTTTCGTGAGTTATCTGAATCGACTCTAGACGCCATAAAGATTTATCCGGCAACATCTCGTAAAGGCGAGAAATTGTTCGAATAATAGAGCCTCTCTCGACTTCGGAGAGCGGTTCGGCAAAGTTATAAACATCGACTACACGACTATCGAGTTTGATTCCAAAATGCTCAACTAAATCTTCTTTCTTGAATTTTGGATTCAAAGACCAGACTTCATCGGAAAGCTTTTTTGCGATTTTTTCATTAATTTCTTCAGAATCGTCAGCATTAATAATCTCAACTTCAAAGTCAGGCTTATTGGCACCGCTGCCATCGTTTAAAATATACTCAACTTTGTTTCCGCCAACATCCAAAGATTCGGAATGGCTAATCATCTCTCCTTCGTTCCGTATTCCAGACTCCCTATTTGGCATAGAGCCTATTCGTTATATTTTTTTAAGGCTAACGTCAGAAGATTCACCGCCTCATTTAAGACTTTTTCATTGCGAACCAGCGCAATCCGAACTTCATCATGACCGATTCCGGGCGTCAGATAAAAATCCTTTATCGGCGTAACCATGACAGTTTTTCCTTCATGCGAAAAATCGGTCAATAAAAACTTGGCGAACTTTTCGGCATCATCAACTGGAAGCTTCACGACCATATAAAAAGCGCCGTTCGGCACAACCCATTTCACTCCCGGAATATTTTGAAGTCCCAAAATCAGCGCATCGCGACGGCTCAGATACTCTTTTGCTACTTTTGCTGTGTGCTCTTTAGAATTCGTGAGCAACGGAATAAAGGCTCGCTGACCAAGCGTTGGCGCCGAAAGACGAGCCATGGCAATTTTAAGTGCCGCGGCCATGAATTCTGTATTTCGAGAAGTCAGAGCGCCGAGTCTTGCTCCTGGAGCAGAAAATCTTTTTGAAAGACTATCGATTATAATCACTCGATCCCCTGAATCCGGATGCGCAAGCAAACATGATGGTTCACCCTTAAAAACAATTTCGCGATAAGTTTCGTCCGATAAAACAAAAATCCCATGCTTTTTTGCGAGCTCCAAAATTGCCGTACATTCTTCGTGAGACCAAAGTTTTCCGGTTGGATTATCGGGGTTTATGATCAGAATGCCCTTGGTTCTCGGAGTGATGAGCTTTTCCATCTCCGCCAAACTTGGTAGCTTAAAACTTTCATCAAAACGCAGCGGCACGGGAACAAGATTGATTCCGTAAGCCGGGGCAAGCGCCTTAAAACCACTATAAAACGGCTCAAAAACCAGTAGTTCGTCGCCCGAGTCGCCGATTACAGTCAAGGCCAGCTGAATCGCTTCAGTTCCGCCGATTGTCGCGATTACATTTTCAGAATTAAGTTTAACTCCAAAATCTTCGTAATATTTGAGCCATGCGCCGATAAAATCCGGAAAACCGGCTGAGGGCGCATAAGGCAAGTTTTTTTCGGAATAGTTTCTGACTCCTTCAAGCAGGGCTTCCGGCGGTAATAAATCCGGATCTCCGATATGCAATTTGATCACATCCGTCCCCCGTTCTTCAGCCGCCTTCATGAACGGCGCAAATTTCCGAATTGGCGACGCGATAACTCGAAGAGAACGATTGCTTAAAATCATATTAAAAAGCTATCGATTGATAATAGAAAATTACTGCCGCAGGACTTTCATGAAAGCCTCCGTTGGGATATCGACTCGGCCATGACCAAGCTCAGCCATCTTCTTTTTGCCCTTCTTTTGTTTGTCGAGAAGTTTATTTTTACGCGTAACATCGCCACCGGATAAATCGGCAACGTCTTTTCTGAAAGCCTGAATTCTTTCTGAGGCGACAATTTTTCCGCCGATACAAGCCTGTAATTTGATAGCGAACTGTTCGCGCGGAATTGCATCCTTAAGTACAACCAAAATACGACGTCCGATTCGCTCGGCATCTTCGCGATAAACAATCGACGCGAGTGCCTCGACCGGCTCTTCCGCGACCAAAATATCCAAACGGATCACATCAGCCTCGCGCAAATCCAAAACCTGATATGAAAGCGAAGCGTAGCCGGAAGAAATACCTTTCAATTTGTCGTAAAAGTCAGTAATAATCGAAGCGAGCGGTAACTCAAAATGCATGAGTACGCGTTCAGCGCGGCCCGAAGCATCGATATATTCCGTAGTCTGATATGAGCCCTTCTTTTCCTGAACGAGCTGCATGATTCCACCGATGTCGGTTTTACGCGAAATAATATCAGCGCGCACCCAAGGTTCTTCCACCTTGAAAATAACCGTCGGATCACGCAAGTCCGTAGCACCACGAGCTGTGTAGACGTCACCATTCGTTTTAGTGACGCGATAGGCCACAGAAGGCGTCGTGACTACAATCGGCACATTAAACTCACGTTCTAGCCGCTCTTTGACGATTTCCATGTGCAACATGCCGAGCATGCCGACACGAAAACCAAGTCCGAGCGCTGTAGATGACTCCGGATCATATGTGAGCGACGAATCATTCAAACGCAATTTTCCAAGCGAGTCGCGCAGGTCCTCATACGTATCGCCTTCTTTCGGAAAAATACCGGCGTAAACCATTGGCTTAACTTCACGATAACCTTTTAAGCTTTCAATCGCCTTGTTATTAGTAAGAGTCATGGTGTCGCCGACGCGAACATCCTTAATAACTCGGATCGCCGTCGCCACGTAACCAATTTCTCCGGCACGAAGCTCATCGCACTGAATCTTTTCGGGCTTAAAAAAACCAACTTCAACCGCTTCGCCTTCAGCGCCGGTTGCTATCAAAAATAAATCATCGGTTTTCTTGATTGAACCGTCGAGAATACGAACATTCGCAATTACTCCCTGATAATCATCGTATCGCGAATCAAAAATCAGCGCTCGAAGAGGCTTATTCGGATCCCCCTTCGGTTCCGGGATTTTTTCCACAATTGCTTCCAGGATTTCCGGAACACCTTCACCGGTTTTTGCCGAGGCCAAGAGAATCTCGTTTTCGTCACAGCCGAGAAGCTCGATAAGTTCACGCTTTCGCGTTGGAACATCGGCGGCCGGCATATCAATCTTATTCAAAACCGGAATGATGGTTAAATCCTGTTCGAGCGCCAAATATAGGTTCGCAAGCGTTTGAGCCTGAACCCCCTGCGTTGCATCAACCAAAAGCAACGCGCCTTCGACGGCGGCGAGTGAGCGCGAGACTTCGTAGTTAAAGTCGACGTGACCGGGAGTATCGATCAAATTCAACTCGTACAGAACGCCTTTCGATGAATAGCTCATGCGCGCCGGAGTCAACTTAATCGTAATGCCGCGTTCGCGCTCCAGATCCATGGAATCAAGAAGCTGATCCCGCATTTTGCGCTTATCCACAGTACCAGTAACTTCCAAAAGACGATCGGCGAGAGTCGATTTACCGTGATCAATATGCGCGATTATGCAAAAATTTCTAATGTTAGACATGCGCAGCAGACTATCAGAAATTCGTCTCTTTTACCAATATCATTCTATTCCTCTTCCGAATCATCCTCTTTCAGCTTACCCATCACAACCACGAGCACCATTAGAAACACGCCGAGCGACCCGAGAAGAGTCGCGAACTGCCAATTTGAGAAGTTGAAGAAACTAATGGAAATGTTGGCCGAATCATCGGCGACGGCACCATTATCACCAGCTACGGTCAAATGAACGCGATAATCGCCGGGACCTTTGTAGATGTGTTCAACATTGGCGGTATTCGCCGAAGTCCCATCGCCGAAGTCCCACGAGTAAGTGACGTTTTCACCATCGTAGGTTTGAGCCTGAAAAGCATAACGATTCCAAGCTTTTTGTTGAAAACTGAAGGTGGCCTTTGGCGAAACGGAAAAATTTCCGAGCGTCGGTTTCTCATTTTGATCCGCGGCTACAGTTGTCTCTTTCGCGGTTTGAGCTTCGGCAACTGGTGCTTTTGCGGATTTTATGACCGGCTTTGCATCAGCAGATGCCGCAACAGGAGCAGGACTTACCGCTTGAGGAGCTGAAACCGGCGCTGGTACCGGTGCTTTCACAGCTGTATTCGCAGAACCGCCAGAAGAAGATTTTACTGGCCGATTATCGATAGTATCACAAGCATCCCCAATACCATCGGAATCAAGATCCGCCTGATTTGCGTTTGCGACAAAAGAGCAGTTGTCCTTTGAATTCACAACTCCATCACCATCGATATCATCATCGCAAGCATCGCCAATATTGTCTTTATCAAGATCGCGCTGATCAGGGTTTGTGGCGTATTTACAGTTATCGTTTTGATCCTGGATACCGTCACCGTCAGCATCGGTTATGGGCGTGAAGACTGGTGTCGTGACATTGTTATTCGCTGGATTTTCATCGGCCGGCTCGATTCCGATAAGGACCGCTCGAATATTAAAAGTACTTTGAGGAACGGTGAAATCTACAAAGACCTCATCAGCTAAACCACTCGCCCGAGCAGAAACTGCCTGTGACTGACCAACCAAAACAGTGCCTTGATAAAATTGAACAAAGGCCTGTGTGTCAAGACTACCGAAGTTCGTCACCCGAGCATAAAGGCGGATCTTTGAACCCGCAACAAGCTTCTGATCGAAAAATATTGAATCATTCCCAGCAAAACCAACGTCAGCATTAAATGCCGAAACTGAAAAAGGCACGGAAAACATGATGGCGAGCGCGAGAGCGTAGATGTAGCTTTTCATACAAACTAATTATATCACGGAAGTTTCTTCGGAGTGTACAGGGTGGATATTTTGAATATTTCACGAAAACAGCTCATACTGTTTGAATATGAAAAACCAATCAAAATTTGTTCGCGCGACCTTCCGAACCATCCTAACATTTGCGATTTTTCATCTTAGCTATCTTGCAGTTATCGCTATCTGGAAGGGTGATTTGAATTTCATTTCTCTCGCCACGATCCTCGATCTGGATATAATCTTAAAAAATTCAAACACCGGAATTGTAAATTTCCTAATTGGAATCGTAGTTATAGCTATCGTTTTCTCTGCCAGCTGGACCGTTACTAAGAGTGAAGACGCATTGTCCGGAACCAACGCCTAACGTACTTAAATAAATTTGGAAGAGAATCAGACATCCTTCGTCCTGAAATCGAAGCTAATATTGTTGGATCATAAGCAACCGAGCAACCTTTCAGCACCAAATGTCGCGCAAGATCGATATCTTCGTGCATTGCTTTGTTGTCCAAACAGACCTCATTTTTAACCTTTTCCCAGGCCGACTTTTTGAGCGCCATGTTCGATCCAAAAAGTGTGTGATGCCCCTGAAATAATCTGCTCGCCCAAAAGAACGACACCCGATGTAGGTATCCGAATGCCTTGCCATAACCGCGGTCGTGCATAAAGCACGGCCCAGTGACAGCATCAGAGTTGTATTTTTCAAAATGATTTTTAGTTTTCATGACCCAGTCCGGAAGCGCGATCGTGTCAGCATCGCAGCGCAAAATAATATCACCGGTCGCAGCGTCGAAGCCACAGCCCCTCGCCTGTGCAATCCCCTGCTTCTCTTCTCGAATCACTTTTACTCCAAAATCGAGCGCGATTGATGCTGTGGCATCCACACAATTATTATCAACAACAATAATCTCATCAGCCTGACAAGTCTGTTGTTTTAAACTTTGAAGACAGACCGCAATCATCTTCTCTTCGTTGTATGCGGGAATCACGATTGATACCTTCATAATCTACCTGATTGTAGCGCAAAAAGAGCGATTCCGCACGCCACCGAAACATTGAGCGATTCCTTCTTACCTCGCATCGGAATTTCCAGGCGATGATCGACTGATTTTAATATTTCCGGATTCACGCCTTCAACTTCATTGCCCAAAATCAGCGCGATTTTTTCTGGTGTCTTGAATTTTGCGATATCTTCTCCGCCGATTTCGAGCGCCACGATTTGATAGCCATCAGCACGAAGACGCTTGATTGAAGCTTCGAGCGATTCAGCGCGCCACGGCACTGTAATTTCGGCACCGAGCGCCGTTTTCTTTAAGCCTTCAGTTTCAGGCGTCGGCGTGTAACCGGCACAAACTATTTCCTGAACACGAAAAGCATCGGCCGTTCGAAAGATAGCGCCGACATTGTAATTTGAGCGAATATTGTCTAGAATCAGCACTAAGTCTGTTGCCATATAAGCTTCTTGAGTAAAACGATAGATTTCGAGCAAAGTCGACGTTAACAACGTACCCGACTTATAAAAATAAATGCAAAAGGGTAAATTTTTTTGTTTAGCCATAGCTAAACTACAAGGTACCCGACTTACCCAATATGAGTAGAAGGGTAAAAAATTTTTAACTAGAGTTTGCCGAAAGCTATCGTTTTATACTGGAGCTTATCTGGCAACAGACTTACAATCTCATTATGAAACTCTACACCAAAATCGAGGGTCAAATCAACCGCTTTGACGAAAAAGGCGCCGGTATTTTTGATGCCCCCGGCAGAGTTACTAAAGCAAACTTCGCTTACCCCGGCGATATAATCGAAGCTACGACAGTAAAGCGCGATAAGGGCGAGACTCAGGCGCGCATCGACAAAATCGTAAAACCTTCGGAAGACCGCGTGCCTGCGAAATGTCCTTATGCTGGAAAATGCGGCGGTTGCATGTGGCAGGAATACAATTATGAAAAACAACTCGAACACAAACGCAACCTGATAAACAAGTCTTTTTCGGATGCCTCGCTTCCCTATTCGGTGGAAAAAGTTGAACCGGCAACAGATCAGTTTTACTACCGCAACCGCATGGACTATGTTTTTGGTCCAAACGGTGAGCTCGGTTTAAAAGAGCCCGGAAAATGGTTTTCGTATTTAGATTTGGAAAATTGTTTTTTGCTTTCGGTTGAGTCGGTTGAAATTTTAAGACGCGTTCGCGCCTGGGCTAAGCGTCACGAGTTAAAATCATACATTCCCGATACGCAAAAAGGATTTTTGAGATATCTGGTAATTCGCGAGGGAAAATTCAGTCATGAACGAATGGTGCATCTGGTCACGACTACGCAGTCGGAAATGCCTTCGGATTTCGTGGAACTTCTCGGCGAACTTGCAACTCACATAATTCACGGCGTGAATGACGGCATCACTGATCTTTCAATCGCCACGGAATATACAGTTTTAAAAGGCTCTGATATTTTCACCGAAAAAGCTAACGGCGTTCAATATCAAATTCCTTTTGGAAGCTTTTTTCAAACCAATACCGCGATGGCAGAGAAGCTTTTCGAGGCGGTAAATGTCGCCTGCACCAATGCGTCGGAAGTCTTGGATCTTTATTGCGGGGTTGGATTTTTTGCGCTCGGACTCGCTAAAGCGGGAATAAAATCTCACGGTGTTGAAATTGATCCGCTTGCAATTTTAGCGGCAGAAAAGACGGCTCGCGAGAATAACCTCGCAAACGCAACTTTCAATTCTGCAAAATCGGAGGATTTGAGCTGGAAAGAGTCAAAAGCTCCGATTGTAATTTTAGACCCGCCACGTGCCGGACTGCACCCAAAAGTCATCGAAACTTTGCGCTTAATGGCGCCAAAGCGTATAGTTTACATCTCCTGCAAGTATTCCAGGTTCGTAGAAGAGCTCCCAAAATTCTTAAACCAATATAAAATCAGCTCAATTCGGGCTTTTGACCTCTTCCCGCACACGCCACATGTCGAAATCATTACTATTTTAGATCTCATCTAATCACCTCAATCACCTCCAAATATGCCAAAGTCAGGCTTTGCAGTCATCGTCGGTCGCTCGAACGTCGGAAAATCAACGCTTTTGAACGCGCTTATCGGTACAAAAATCGCTATCGTTACGGAAAAACCTCAAACCACTCGCAGTCGTATTCAGGGAATTCTGAACGATGAACGCGGACAGGTTGTTTTTATTGATACCCCGGGACTTTTTCAGAAAACCGGCGATATCGTCACTGAACGCTTGAATACTATCGTCGCTGATTCTTTGCGCGATATCGATGTCGTAATTTACGTCGTTGATCCGACGCGCGCAATCGGAAACGAAGAACGTGAACTATTGCGTTTGCTTGAAGCGATCCCGAAAGAGAAAAAAATCCTCGTTATAAATAAATCAGATTTGTTTACCCGAAGTTTTGAACACGAATACGAACGCGAACTCGACAAATATATAGCGGTCATCAGGGTCAGCGCGCTCGAAGAAAAAGGCATCGAGGAGCTTAAGGATAAGGTTTTTGAGCTCATGAATGAGGGCGAATATTATTTCCCGGAAGGTCAGGTCACAACGCTCGAGCATACCGACTGGATTGCGGAATTGATCCGCGAAAAAGCTTTCAAATATCTGCAGGATGAAGTTCCCTACTCGGTTTCGGTGCGCGTTGATGAATACGGCGAGAAAAAAGGTATTTATCATATTCATGCCACGATTCTCACGAATTCCGAGCACTATAAAGGAATCATAATCGGTCGTGCGGGTTTGAAAATCGGCGAAATCGGCACGGCGGCGCGCAAGGAGTTGGAAGTGGCGCTTGGCAAAAAAGTATTCTTGAAGCTTAATGTTGATGTTGATGAAGCTTGGGAGATGAGATTCGCACATCCAGAGTCCTAGACACTACACAAAAATCCTAGCGATTATTCTCTGCGCCCTCCTCCGAAGCGTGTAACGCTTTCGGTGAATGCTCGCGAACAATCGACTAGGATTTTTGTTTACATTTTGACCACACCTCCTTTTTTGCGCATCCATCAGCTTTAGTTGTCATCCCGAAGCCGAGGGATCTTGAAGTGTCTTATTTTTTTATCAAGCTAGCAAAAAAGAGTAAGCCTGACGCGATGATGATGGTCGGGCCAGACGGAACATTAAACACATAGCTTGCAAACAGTCCGAGCGTTCCTGAAATCATCGAAAAAATTACGGAAAGAAAGACGGTTTCTCTCAAACTACGGGAGACATTTTTCGCAGTCGCGGCGGGAATTATCAGAAGTGGGCCGATCAGGATAATACCAGCGATTCTGATTCCGACTGCGACAGACGCCGCGAGCAGCAACATAAAAACCCACTCCATGCGATTCACTTTGATGCCCTGAACCGCCGCCAGATCACTCTGTAACGACATAAGCACGAAAGCTCGCCAATATTTATACAAAATCGCGAGAACAAATACCGTAACAATCGCCATCGTAAGAATCATTTTCCAGTCGACCGAAAGAATATCGCCAAAAAGAAAGCTATTAATATTTACCGCCACACCCCTCGAAATCGAGATCAACATGACACCAACTGAAAGCGCGATTGCATAAGCGATGCCGATAATCGTATCGAGAGATTGTTTTGTGCGCGACATCAAAAACGCGATTCCTGACGCTACGAGCAGCGAAGCGGCTAGGGTCGCGATATTAGGTGAAATTCCAAGCAAAATTCCAATCGCGATACCGGCGAGACTCGAATGCGCAATCGCGTCAGCAAAAAATGCCATTCTGCGTAAAATCACGAAAACCCCAAAAACCCCACAAAGCAAAGCGAGTATCAAAATACCAACAAACGCCCTTTGCATGAAAGGCAGGGCGACAAAATCAAACATCGTGATGAGAGTGCTCATGTCCATATACGCCGGTATGCTTACCGTATAATTTATCGATATTCGAGGCCGAAAGCGCAACTCGCGGAACTCCATGGCAAACCATTCGACGATTCAGGCACAAAACACTTGTGGCGTGTTCGTAAACAATGTCCAAATCGTGCGAAATGAGCACAATGGTCAGCTTTTTCGCTTCCGAAAGCTCATGAATCAGCGCATAAATGGTTTCTTCGCCAGTCACATCAATTCCCGAAGACGGTTCATCAAAAAATAATATCTCCGGATCATTTGCGAGCGCATACGCAATGAAAACTCTTTGCATTTCACCGCCGGAAAGTGAACCGAGAAGCTTCCCTGCTAAATGACCGGCATGAACTTCTTCGAGCAACCGTTTCGTTTCGCGCTGAACGTGCTTGGTTGTAATCTTTAAAGCAAAAAGCTCTTCGACTGTGATTGGAAAGTCACGATCAAAATTTAAATGCTGCGGAACATATCCGATGCGAACATCTTCATGCCAATGAACCCTTCCTTCGCAGGGAATAAGACCTAGAACAGCCTTCATGAGTGTCGACTTCCCTGCTCCATTTGGTCCAACAATTGCCATCACTTCCCCGCGATTCAGTTCAAAACTAACGTGATCAACGACCAGATGGCCGCCGTATTTTACCGTTATATCGTGCGCATTTAACAAAGAGGACATGGCTGTATTTTATTTGAAAGCTCGAATCAAAGTTTCAAGATTCTTTTCCATTACACGTTCGTACAAATCAACTCCGGTATCACCGGATTCGAACGCGTCGAAGTCGTAGACTTTAGCTTTGGCGTCTTTGGCGATTGAAGCTACGGACGGCGCAGCGCTTGTTCTATTTTTGAAAATTACCGTGATTCTATTTTCCTTCATCAGTTTGATAATTTCTGACATGTCGCGCGGCGAAAGAGAGGCTTCCGGCGAACCAGAAACCACTGCCGCCTCGATCAGACCGTATTCACTTGCAAGATAGGTCATCGACGGCTCTTCGGCAACATAAATCGGGTCCTTAAAATTTCTTGTTGCAACTCTAAATTTTGCATCAACCGCGAGCAGTCGTTCAAGATAATTCTCCGTGTTTACCGCATATGAACTGGCATTCTTGGGATCGGCTTGCATTAAGCCGTTCCGGATAGATTCAACCATGTGAACCGCATATGCAGGATTAACCCAAATATGTGGATTAGCATGCTTTGTTCCGAGCGATTTTTCCGGCGAAACGGAAAATGAGCCGTCTGGAGAAGAAGCTCCGAGACCAGGTTTGGTACTATCAACCAGCGAACCGGCATCGACAATTTTTGCCGTATGATTTGCACGGCTATTATTTGCAACTACAGTATCAACAAAATCATCCAACCCGTAGCCATTTTTAACAACCACGTCCGCTTCGACAATCGCAGCCGCATCGGACGGCGACATAGCATAGTCATGAAGCTCGGTTCCGGGAGGCACCAGATTCGAAACATCGGCAACGTTTCCGGCGATGTTTTTTGTAAAAACGTAAAGCGGCAAAATTGTCGTCACGACATGCAGGCGATGATCGGGAGCCCGAGCCGCACGCCTCTGCTGAATCACAAAGAGGCCGCCGAAGGCCACCACCACAATTAGTGCTATTCCAAAGATGCTTCCCTTCATACGGAACGTGCCGAAACGGTGTTATTTAATCAAATCCAAATATTCGTCAAAACGCACAAGCAGAGTTTCAACCTTGGCCTGAACATTATTATCATCCGAAAGTTCACCCAATTCGGTTTCATGCTCGTACAAAACCTCTTCAATCAAATCACGGAAAGCCTCATGATCCACTACTCCGTTTTCACGACCGCGTTCCACAATCTCGTCGAAAACTGCGTTGATGTTGAAAGAAGACGGCTGCAACATATTAAAATCAGGATTAATTGTCAGCATTATAACGCAGAAAATGAGATTAGTGCAAATTTGCGAGAAACCAAAAGGCGCCTAATGGCGCCTTAGCTTCTTAGTTATTATGGACAAACTGGTTCATGTTCCTTACCGCACTTTGGACATTTGACCATATGATTGTACTGACTTCAATAATTAGACCGAACCCCGACCAATCGACCTTTGCAAGAACTAGAATACTCCTCTTTTAAGTGGCGTGAAGTCACAGGTAGTACACAGTTGACATTTGGCTCTCTTGCGCCTAGAATGCGCCTATGTTTACCTGGAAATCTTTAGCAAAACCGATAATCGCGCTCTCGCCCATGGCTGACATGACTGACTCTTCTTATTGTCAGATTGTGAAGCGGCTTGGAAACCCGATAATTTTCCGCGAAATGATTTCAGCGGAAGCAATTTTTCGCGGCAATCTGAAGTCAGTAAAGATGGGGTTTTTTGATGCTTCCGAGCGCCCAATCATCCAACAACTTTTTGGTTCAGACCCGGAAACCATGGCTAAGGCCACCAAAATCATCGACGAGAAGTATTCTCCCGACGGTTTTGATATCAATATGGGCTGCCCGGTTTATAAAATTGTTTCGAATTTTAACGGCGCCGCCTTGATGAATGACCCGGAGCGCGCCGCCGCAATTGTACACGCTATGAAGGCCGCAACGAAAAAACCGGTTTCGGTTAAAATCAGACTCGGTTGGAAAGATCCGACACAGTGCATCGAATTTGCCCGCGTGCTTGAAGAGGCCGGCGCTGATTTAATTACTGTTCACGGACGCACTAAAGCCCAGGGCTATACCGGCGTCGCTGATTGGAAAGCGGTTCGTGCCGTAAAAGATTCCGTTAAAATTCCTGTTTTGATTAACGGCGACATCACCGATTCAGAAAAAGCGCGCCAAGCGCTCGAAGAAAGCGGCGCTGACGGAATCATGATTGGACGCGGAGCACTCGGAAACCCTTGGATATTCCCTGAGCTCGAAGCAGGATTAATTTCCGGCAAAGACTTTACCGCTCCGACTCCCGAGGAACGCGTCAAAATAGTTTTAGCTCATGCCGAGCTTCACCTTGCTGAATACGGAGAAAAAGCCATCACGACATTCAGAAAACATCTCGGATGGTATTTCAAGGGCACGCGCGGCGCCAAACAAATTCGCGAGCGTCTTGTCCGGGTAAATTCTTACGCCGAACTTGAGTCGCTTTTGAATGAATGGCTTAAAGACGC
>JBAXGH010000026.1:0-18705 GCA_037139515.1 bacterium | reverse complement strand
TGGTCATTGATGCGCCGGCGGGGCTTGATGACGCCGGCCGACTCCAGGGCCTTGCGGCCGAGGTCGTACAGCCGCTCGCCAGCGGTGCGCTGGTGGTGATGGCCGCGGCCGTTGTTGCAGTGGGCGCCGTGGCCCGCTGCCATGCGCGCGCGGGCCGAGAGGTTCACCTCGCGGGTGAACTCGAGGATGAAAGCGTTCTTACCGTCGATGATCCCTTCACGCTGCAGCGTGTGGCCGCAGTGGTGGAGGTAGGTGTACTTGAGCGTCTGCGAGAGTCGCTCCGCCTCTCCGGACGTGGTGTGCTCGATTGTGACGGTCAGACATTCGTGGGCGATGACGTCGCCGGGCTTCGCGTTGTTGTTCTCGGTCATGGACTTCTCCAAAGCTGTGAGCCCGAGTGATTCGGGCTACTGTGGCGCAATAATATCATAAAATCGCGTTTCTGTCAATATATCATGACAAAACCGTGTTTTTGTGGCTTCTACGCCACGTTTGACGCCCAGATTGATTCATGCTATCTTGTTCTAACTAAAGACAAAGCTATGAAGACACTTTTGCCAAAAATCAACAATTTTACCAAATTTGCGCCGGAACTCGGCACGACTTTTTTGAGCATGTAACTCCAAACAAGATTTACACGAAACGTGACCTCAAAAATGTCCTGCTGAGTAGCAGGGCATTTTAGTTCCTCGAAAACCAGTTCAACGAAAACCCAAATCGCGATTCAGTTCGCGTAAAGAAGGAGGCGCTATGCGCTCGAATTCGATCGTGTACCTTTTCAGCAAGATTTGGCATTACAGTCTCGGCAACCGCCGAAACGTGGTCTTGTACTGGGTGATGTTCCTGATTGCGAATAGCGTCGCCCTGATTGCGACCCCGCTCGTCTCGGCCGCGATTGTGAACGAGATTCAGACGCGTAGCATCGTTTCGGCGAATCTCGCGGCGCTTTTCATCCTGCTCCTGCTCGATCCTGCGCTCGAAATCTTCTTCTGGTCCTTGCATGGTCCCGGACGGGTGATCGAGCGCATCAACGCCTTCAAAATGCGGGCGAATTACCGCAAGCACCTGCTTCGCGGAGTTCTGAACTTGCCGATGAGCTGGCACGTCGATCATCACAGTGGCGACACCATCGACAAAATCGAGAAGGGAACCGCGGCGCTTTTCGACGTGGCGGACGAGTCTTTCGAAATCATCTCGAATCTCGTGCAATTCGTCGTGAGCTATATCATGCTCGCGTACTTCTGCCATCCCGCCGCCGGAATTGTAGCGCTTGTGTTCGCAGCCGCTTACGCGATCACGGCGCGCTTCGATCGCACCCTGATTCAGGGCTACAACCAGATCAGTTTGTCCGAGAATAATGTCTCGGAAAGCGTTTATGACGCCGTCGGTAATATCTCGACCGTTATCACGCTGCGTGTTGAGCGAAGGGTGCTCGGGGCGCTTATCGAGAAGATCCTGAAGCCTTTCGAAATCGACAAGAAGAATGCCATCGTGAACGAGGTTAAATGGTTCATTATGGCGTTGATTTGCTCTCTTATGAGCGCGACTGTGCTCGGGGTTTACTTCTACCAGCACATGGACTCGCCGACCGGAGTGCAGATTGGCAGCGTTGTTGCAATCATCACGTATCTTCGGCAGACCAGCAAGCTCTTCTTCAACTTCACCTATCTGTACAGCAAGATTGTGATGCTGCGGGCGAAGGTTCGGAATGCGGAGTTGCTTGCCGATGAGTTTGCCGCCGTACCGGTTGTCCCGAATGAAATCTCGCCCGATTGGCGTCTGATGCAGGTTGAGGGCTTGAGTTTCTCGTATCACGGCCCGGAAGAGAGCGAAGATTTGCACATGGACAATGTGTCTTTTACGCTCCGGCGTGGTGAACGCGTGGCGGTTGTGGGCGAATCGGGGAGCGGAAAGACCACGCTTCTCAAGCTCATGCGCGACTTGTACACGGCGTCCAAGCTGCGGCTCACGGTAGACGGCTCTGCGATCAAGAATGGTTTCGCCGGCATTGGTGAGACCGTGACGCTCGTGCCTCAGAATTCTGAGATTTTCGCGACGACGATGCTCGCGAATATCACGATGGGCGCCGACTATCCGATAGAAAAGATCCTGAAATACACGGATATGGCGCGCGTCACGAAAGTGATTCGCGATCTTCCGAAGGGCTTCG
Source organism: bacterium (assembly GCA_037139515.1). Taxonomy (GTDB): domain Bacteria; phylum Patescibacteriota; class Patescibacteriia; order JBAXGH01; family JBAXGH01; genus JBAXGH01. Next base: position 16,535 of record JBAXGH010000026.1, on the reverse strand, counting down.
ACTCGCAGGTCAAAGAAAAGGGCGTAAACCTGAGCGGCGGGCAACAACAGCGGCTCGCGCTCGCCCGCGGTTTGCTCGCCTGCGAAGACAAGACCCTGATTCTCCTCGACGAGTCGACGAGCAGCGTCGATCTTGCGAACGAGAAAGCGATTTACCGGAGCGTCTTCGAGGAGTTCAAAGAGGCGGCGATTCTTTCCTCGATTCACCGCCTGTACCTTTTGCCGCTCTTTGACCGGGTTTTCATGTTTCATGAAGGCCGGCTTGTGGGCACAGGAACAGTTGCGGAGTTGCTCGTGAATTGCCCCGAGTTCAGACGGCTTCATGAGTATGGCGTGGAAAGTGAGGCGGTTGGTGCGGTCGTCTGAGTTCTTTGTTCGAGTCCTAGATCCGTGAGGGAGTCAAAACTCTCTCACGGAATTTTTTTTATCAATCTTTTTCATGTCTGATATATAATGTAATCAATAAGCTTGTTGCCGTTTAAGCTCCAGTCCAAAACGGTAGCTTTCGGCAAACTCTGGCCAAAAATTTTTTAGCTTAGCTAAGGCTAAACAAAAAAATTTGTTGACGTCGATTTTGCTCGAAATCGACCATTTTGGTCAAGAAGCTTAAACGGCAACAAGCTTAATATGAAACGCAAAATACCGAATTTCTTCAACTCGATTACACCGATAGTTTCTTTTAAGGGAAAGCGTGTTCTTGAAATCGGCTGTGGCGAAGGTGTGCGGTCGAGGCAAATTGCGAATCTTTGTCGAAAGCTAATCGCGATAGATTCAGATGCGACAGCTATAGAAAAAGCCAAGACCTTAAATCCCGCGTCAAATATCCAGTATTTATTCGGCAGCGCTGTAAAATTGAATTTTCCAGCATCAGCTTTTGATATGGTTATTTTTACGTTCTCTTTTCATCATGTCCCGATAAATAGAATGAAACGCGCGCTCAGTGAAGCGATTCGAGTCATGAAGCCGCGGGGATTTTTGATTTTTATCGAACCTGATTTCGCGGGTACTTTCTATGAAAGTCAGCGACTACTATGTGGTTCAAAGGATGATGAGCGTGCCAAAAAAGCGCGTGCATACTTTGAGATATTGAATTGTTCTAAAATTCAAGAAGTGGATGAGATCAGAGAAACGACGGTGTTTCATTTTGATTCCGTGGACGAATATTTCGCTTCCAATCATAAAGTCGTAGCTTCGAGAAATAAGGTAAAGCAGTTTCTGGAAGCTCACCGATATATATTGACCGCCGATCGGCGCGTCAATGTCTTAAGAAAATTTTGATATAATATTGTAAATGAAATTGGTTAGAGTATCACAAAACCTGGTATTGCTTATCGCGCTCGTCGTTCTTGCGATGCCTTTTTCGGTTTCTGCGGGTCAACTTAAAGTTCCGTTTACACCGCAGGCGCCGGACAATAATTGGGTAGAACCTTGGCAGGATTTATGCGAAGAAGCTTCGATTTTGATGGTCGATCGTTATTATCAAAACAAACCTCTGAACAAAACCCAGGCGCGTACTGCTTTGATCGAAATCTTAAATGCTAAAAATACCGCCTACGGAAAAAGCCTAGACGAATCGACGCAGGAAATCGTGCTCATGATTAATAATTTTTTCGCTTTTGAAGCGCGCGCGGTTGATAATCCGACGCTTTCCGATTTGAAATCCGAGCTTGATGCCGGACATCCGGTAATAGTTCCGGTGAACGGAAAAGATCTGCATAATCCCAATTTTATAAATAGCGGCGTTCGATATCATGTTTTAGTGTTGACCGGTTATGACGACGAGCGTCAGCAGTTTATGGTGAACGAACCGGGTACTCGACTGGGTGAAAATTATCGCTATGCATATTTAACGATTCTTGAAGCGATGCATGATTTGACGTTCGGTGATTTGCGCACCGGACCGAAGCGAGCTGTTTTTACCAGTCCAAATATCATAAAATCGGCAGAGCTTGATGGTGATAAAGACGGTCTTTCGAAGATTGACGAGATTCGATATGGCACTTCGCTCATACTCGCTGATACCGACAAAGATGGTTTCAAGGATGGACTGGAAGTTGAATCGGGATATTTACCGCTCGTCGCCGAGAGTAAAATCAAGAACAATACTCTAATAAAAACAGAAAGCAGTACCGCGGTTTATCTTTTAACTCAAAAAATCAAAAGATTGATTCCGAACGAGGCGACGTTTAAACGTCACGGATATAAATGGGCAAATGTGACGGTCGTGAGTGAAAAGTTTTTAGGTTCTCTGGGTAATGGTAAGTTATTGAAATAACTATGAGCAATCATGAATCAGGCGTCTCAGAGGAAGAGCTCGCGCAGGAAGCGGTGAAGCCACCGGAGAAAAAAGTTGAGGCGCATCAACCGACAGCGGCCGAGAAGTTAAGCGTGGAAAATAAGCGGATGGCTGTTGAAATGGTTCTTGCCCCGGATAAGTTTGATATTTCAAAACTCTCAGAAACTCAAAAAGATTCTGTTTTGGTTGAGCTTGGTTCGGCGAAGACATTTCTTGAAAACAAAATGAACGCGCTTCCGGAAAATGACGTTGCTGGGCGCGCAAAATTTCTGGAAAAGATACAGCGGGCGGATACAGCCAAAGAAAAACTCGCGAAAAAGGAAGATGTGCATGAAGTTGCGGATAACATGATTATTGAATCGAAACCGGTTCAGGTTCCTGAAGTGGTTCAGGAAGTTTCAAACGACATGATCGTTGAATCTGTTCCGGCGGAAAAAGCGACTCCGGAGAAACAGCGCGGATTTTTCGCTAAAATTTTGGATCGAGCGCGCGGCAATGTCGTGATGGACGAAAACGCTTCGACCGACAAAGGGCCGATTCGTGGAAGCGATATTGCTCGGGTCGGCGGTGAGAGCTTATCTGCGAAAGCGATTCTCACGGAAGCCCGATTAAAAGGCCGAAATGTTCGAAGCGGCGAGCTGAACCCGGGTTCGTCACCGCAATCAAATTCGCAAGAAATAGTTCACGAAGTTACTGATGACATGATTGTCGAGTCGACACCGGTTGAAAAAAAGCGCGGATTTTTTGCCAAGATTTTGGATCGAGCGCGCGGCAATGTTGTGATGGATGAAAATGCTTCGACCGACAAAGGACCGATTCGCGGAAGCGATATTGCTCGGGTCGGCGGTGAGAGCTTGTCTGCGAAAGCGATCCTGGCGGAAGCGCGCACTAAGGGTCGCAATGTCCGCGCCGGAGAATTAGATCCGGGTGCCGCGCGTTTTGTGACGATTAAGGGTGAAGACGGCAAAGATGTCCAGATGCCGGCTTTGAGCGAGGCTCCAAAAGGTGGCTTTAGTGCCCGTTTTACCAAAGCAGAAGCAGCTGATATGGTTTCGGAACAAAAAGCTGAAGAACCATCTGGTGTCGTTGAGGCAGATATTGAAGAGACCAGGAGAGTTGAAAAAGAGGTGATCGCCGAAGCTGCCGAGCTGAATAATCCGGCATCCGAGAGGTTCATAACTGTACAAGACATGCCGGCTGTAAGGATCAGAAAGGAGATTCCGAAGCCGATTGATTTTGGCACAGCGGCTGCCGAGGTAAGGGCAAAGAGACAATTTGTTGATTTGACCGGAACGGTAAAGAGCAGAACAGTCCAAGATATGCCGGCCATAAACCTTGAAGCTAGAAATGAAGATATCGAAGTTGATAATCAGCCGGAAGTTATTTCCGAAGCACCGCTCGAGCCGCCAATTGACTTAGCTAAAAGAAGGGAAGAGGTTCGAAGGCAGAAAGAAGCTGTGACTAAAGAAATTCCAGTTGCAATATATAAACCCGTGGTGAGTGCGGTTGGCAGACAAAGAGTTTTCATGCCGGCCGTCAAAATCAATCCAGAAGACCAATCCGGAAAAAAGGCCGCATAAATCAAAAACCCCGTCATTACGGGGTTTTTGGTTGACAATTTCGCTTGTCGGCGTATCATCTTTGCAGCTCTTAGAGGCTCTCATGAGCCCGGAAAGGTCCCATGAAATACCAACCGACGAAGATTGTCTGTTTTGGCGGCGGAACCGGTCTTTCAACCTTGCTGTCGGGCCTGAAGAAGAACCCGTGGCTCGACATCACGGCGATTGTGAACATGTTTGACAACGGGGGAAGCTCGGGTGAGCTCCGCGACCGCTTCGGGATTCTACCGCCTGGTGATGTGCTCAAATGCCTGCTCGCGCTTTCGGAGGATGAAAAGGCAGCGCGCTCGATGCTTCTGAAACGTATCAGAAACCGTGGCTATTCCGGGCACACCGGCGGAAACATCCTGCTCATGGGCCTCGAAAAGGTCTACGGTAATTATCCCGACGCCATCGACGCTTTTGCGCAGCTTCTCTCGGTGCAGGGCTACGTGGTTCCGGTGACGCTCGAAAAAGCGACTCTCTGTGCGCGGTTCGCGGACGGCCAGGTTTCGCGCGGGGAGGTGCACGTCGACATCGGCGTCTTCGAAGGGAAGCGCGTTGAGCATCTCTATCTTGAGCCTGAAGTCAAGGCTTCTCCGGGAGCGCTCGAGGCGATTGACGATGCGCGCGTGATTTGTGTCGGCCCTGGAAGCTTCTACACGAGCTTGCTCCCGAATTTCTTGCCGGCTGGGATTCGTGAAGCGATTGCGGAGTCAAAGGCCCCGATCATCTACAACGCAAACCTGCTTCACGAAGGCGCGCGCGACGGATCGATTGGCGCCATCCTCGAGGTTCTTGAGAAATACTTGGGGCGCAGCGTTGACCGCGTCATTGTGAACAGCCGATGGCCGGAAAAGCCCGCCATTCAGAAGTACGAGGAGGAGAGGAAGTATTTGCTCGTTTCGAACGACTCCACGGATCCGCGCGTGGTCGAAGCCATGCTTTGGATCGATGACACGATTGCGCGCCACGATCCGGCAAAGCTCGCGCAGCTGCTTTCGGTCGTGATTGAGAAGGTTCGTCGGTGATTTTTGACCGCTAAGGTAGACAAACCGAGGCGGTCGTTTTTATTGTCAGGTATTGACTAAGCCGCTAAAATAACATATAATCCGTCAGCGAACATTGACAACTTTCGATGTATTGAGAGTTGGCTACAATTGGCTCAACTGAGCCAGAAGGAGAGTACGTGAACCAAAAGCTTGGTCTGTTTGTTGGTTTTCTGGCGACGTTCTCCATCAATTGCGGCCCCGGAATCAGGCAAGTGCCGGGCAACAAGGCATGTGAACAGGCTTCGGATTGCGCCGAGCATTGTGACGGTCTCGGGATCCCCGAGTGCCGTGACAACTTCTGCATCTGCCTCGTCACGATTGGTGGCGCTGATGCCGGCGTGCGTGGTGACGCCTCGGTTGATACCGATGCGAGCCACGTTGCGCGTCACGATGCCGGAGCGTTGGAAGAGGATGCCAGTTCCGATGCGGGCCCCGTGCTCGCGCCGGACGCCGGTTCCGATGACGCTTCGAGTGTGACAGAAGACGCCGGTTCCGCCGATTCGGGTTCGCCCGATGCCGGCCCCGTCGTGCATGTCACGGTGCAGAATATGGACTTCGACCCGGTGCGTGATACGACCCAGAAAATCACGGACACGACCGGAACCCGGAACATTGGCCTGTCTCATTTCGAGATTTGCGCGGTGGACGGGCATGTCGACCTGCTCACGGTCACGACGAATGGCAACGGTCAGTTCGGCGAGCTTTTCGTGAAGTTCAAGTTTGACGATGCGGACGAAGCGGTGAGGAGCATGAGTGCCGGTATCGAAACCGTCGTCCAGACTCCCGAAAACGTTTTGCCGCTCGACAATCTGAACGAAACGCCGGACATCAAGCGTTGCACCGTTCTCGTGCTCAGTATGAATTTGCCGCTTCCGAACGAGCGGACGCGAGTCATCCGTCCGCTCATCACGGGCATCTCGGCGCGTCAGAACATCAAGGTCGACTTTGGCGCGATGAACCAGAGCTTCACCTATGGCCTACGTACGGTGTTCAATCCGGAGCCCGGTCTGATGCTCTGGGCCGACAACATGCCGAGTCGGGAAATCACGATTGCGAGGAACTCCGAGAATTCCCAGGTCGCAGCCTTCCGCATCTGTACCATGCCGTATCAAACGGCGACGGTGCGCGAAGCGGAACAAGCGCTTGAGCTGACTGTTCCCTCGGACATTGCCTATTCGGTGCGCTCGTCAGTCGGGTACACAGATAGCGACAATGGCAGGTGGTGGCCGCTCTCGAACGAGACGAAGACCCTCTCTTCGAGCGATAATGTGCTTGATTGGCACGCGAACAATCCCGAACACGATTTCGAGGTTCTGGACTGGGGCGCTTGCATCCAGTTCCAGCTCACCCTGATCTTTGTGCCCGAGGGTGCGACCGAAGTGCAGTTCGCGATGAAGTCGGTCGGCGCCACGGTGCCGATTCAGGTGCGTAACTTTGAGGGAGCGCTTCATGATTTCACGGAGCCGTTTCCCTGGGCGCACATCACCTTTGTCGATGTCTCGCCGATGCCGCCTTACATCGGTTTCTACTACGTTTACCCGCGGGACCTGTCGCAGGCGAGCTGGTTTCTGTGGGAGGGCGAGCCGACGAAGTGCTGGTTGAATGGGAACGTCGGTGGCACCGAAGTCGAGTGTCCGCTTGCCGACATTCAGGGCAATGTTCAGGGCATCGACATGCGTTATCCGGCGCAGTTCAAGAAGGTCAAGTTCAACCTGCGTTCGGAGGGTTTTACGGATGTTTACCGGGTGCGCGTCGAGATTTGGCGCGGTTCTGCATACCCCGATCAGGTACTTTCGAGAGTTGTGAGCCTGGCTCCCGGGAACAACGAGTTCGTCTGGGACGAGGGCACGACGCTTTCGAGCGAAAATGACTTCGTGGTGCGGATTCGCATCTTTGCCGCGGATCCGTTGCCGCCCGAAGATCAGACCGCCTTCGTTGCGCCGCGTCTGCGCTTCGACTTCGAGTCGGCGGAGGCGACCTATGCGAATCGGCCGCTCGATGTTTACCTGAACGCCCCGGAAACGCCGGGGACCTGGTCTTGGGCACTCCGCTCCTTGCCGTATCAGGGTCCGTGGTTCGTGTTTCATGGTCCCGAAATGTGGCTTGAAAACAATGCTGTTGGTGTGCCGGTGCAAATCAGTGTGAGCGAGCCGCCGCGGGAAACGATCGGTATGAACGCAACTTTCCGGATGCAATACGGTCCGGGTGATGTCTGCGTCCTGCATCTGCGCCACGGCACCGGGAAAGAGAATCCGGTCGCGAGCGATATCAGCGCTCAGGTCGCAGGAACGATCTTCCTGATGCTTTCCTGGAGCGAGAACGAGGTGGTTTTCCGGGCGCCGCGGCGGCAAGATTGCGTCTCGATTGGAGCGCTTTCAAGCTTCCAGCTCACGGTGAAAATCGGTACGCCGATTGAGCCGACGGATCCGGAGCGGCCACTGCAGTTCAAGCTCTTTGGGATGGAGGCGCTCCCGTCGCAGCTTGATGGCCCGCTCGTGCCGGTCATTGTTGCGTTGGATGGTGACGGTCGCCGGGAATTCATCTCGGACGAGCACAGTGTGCTGGGAAACCCGATCGTGATCCTGCCGTAGTCCGCTCGTGCTTTACCCGGATGTGAGATTCGTCTCGCATCCGGTTTTTTATTATCCTTTGAAAAACCCAGTGCTAGAGCCACGTGGAATGCGAGCTTCCGTCCATTTGCTCGTCATTCCCGCGCAGGCGGGAATCCATTTTCTGTCTTCAAATGGATTCCAGGGCAACTCGTGCTCGAGTTTCGGGAATGACGAAATTGGGGCAGACAAGCTTGGGCCTTGAACCATGAAAAGTTGCGGGTTTTTAGTACGAGGTAGTCCATATATTTTAAAAGCCGGGCGATGGTTAGTCGCACGGCTGTTTGGGCGCATTGAGCGCCGAGTTTCAGAAGTAGTAGATGACCGTCTCGCCACCGACTCGGTCGGTGCGGCAACCCGCGAACTTCACCTCGGGCTTGCTGAGGTCGAGCGGGAAGTGGCGGGTCGCGCCGGTTTCGGGGTCGAAGACGGTGGCGTCTAGTGCCACGGCCTTCTTCCTGAAAGCGAACAACTTCGTCGCACGATCGGCGGCCCAGGATTTCTCCTGCTTCGCAACCGTGTTCACGACCTTGTTAGCGGGGTAGCGGGTCGCGATGCCATCGATGCGCACCGACCCGAGTTCGGGGGAAAGGGCGGCGTGAGGGTCACCCGAGACGGAAAGCGTGAACCCGCGGTCGACATCTTCCCGCCACGGTTCACACGTGACGGTGAAACTCGGTCGAATACCGAGTTTCCAGGAAAGGGGTTCCGGGTTTGTGATGAGACTCTTCGCCTGGCAATAACCCAGGTAACCAAGTCCCAAGAGCAGAACGGCGACAATCGCCATCAGCTTGATTTTCATCTATTCCTCCAGGGCCGCTCGTCATCCGAGTGGTCCGTTGTCATCCCGAAGCCGAGAGATCTTGTGGCTGGCTAACATAATCTACCATATTTTAGCTATTTTGTCAATATTCACAAACAATAACAAAACCTGCTTTTACGGCAGGTTTTGTTTGTTTAGCTTAGGATTGTTTCTTTCGGCGGATAAATCTTATTAAAGCGATTAGGAGCCAGATGAGAATCGCGACCGGGATTCCGACGCCAAGTCCGATAATCACGAGCCAGATTACGATTACAACGAGAGACTGCAAGGCACTAATCATCGACTGAAAAGCGTCTTTCACGATTTGCCAGAGTTGAAAATCCTTGGTCGGAGCGCTGATTCGCGATTCTTCAAAAAGCGAAACTGCGATGGTTGAAAAATCAGTGGTATTAGTCAAATATTTAATTCGCCCCTGGTATGACTCAATCTGTCCGCGAATCTGGCCGAGATGATCCTGAACCTGCAAGACTTCATTGACGGTCTTCGCCGTCTTCAAGATTTCAAGATAAGTTTTTTCCTGAGCCTGAGCATTACCGAGCTGTGCTTCCAGGTCCGAATATTGCTCGGTTACATCCTGGCCATTCACCGATTCGGTTTTCACAATCGCGGCTACTGCTTTCACCGCGGTCAAAGATTCATCAAACTTTGCAACCGGCACGCGAATCGTGATGTCGCCATAATGGGAGCCGTCAGTCCTTTCGCCTTGTGATGAATGTTCAACGTATCCGCCGCGACCGGTCGCAATCACGTTGACTTGTCCAATGGCTTCGGCGGCATCCTTAACCTGAAGTTGAAGCGCAGCCGTCTTCACGATTTTCTGTGTGGTTTCGGCGGCGTTAGCTCCGGCTGTACCGCGCGCGATTGGCGGCATTGTAGAACTTTCGGTGTATGAACCTTGGCTTGACCCGGAGAATGAGGAAAGTCCGAGTGATAGTTTCGGAGCTGCGCCAAGACCGGCAGTGGCGCCGAAGCTATCATATGCGGAGTTGCCATACACGACATTAGAGGATCCGCGAAAACCGTCATTTTCCGAATACCAGACAAGAGCAAAGACTCCGATAACGAAGAGCGCGACGAGTGCTGCGAGAACGATAAAAAGATTTCTCCAAAGATGACTCGGCTTGGATACCGGCGAGACCTGAATATTTGGTGCCATATTTGTTTGTTAAGATTTAATAGTATTGTATCACTACGGGATTGACTTTGATTTTCTGTCTCGGTAATATCGCGAGGCTCATAATCGAGCAGAGGAGGACGTGATGGGTGATTACAATAAGGAACTCACCGATTATGCGGTGCGCTATGTGAGAGGTGCTTTCATGAAAAGGTTTGGGACTGAGAATCCCGGGCCAATCGACCTTGGGTGTATCGTGGGTACCGGGTTTGCGAACGTTTTCGAGTCCGCGACGGTGCTCTGTGAAATCCTGATGGGGGAGATTCCGGGATTCGGCTATATCTCGGTGCTCGAAGGGCATCCGCGCAAGATCCTGCTTGTGAAGACGCCGGGTGGAAAGCTCGTGCTCTGCCAGGTCGGCCGGATTCACATGAACGAAGACCCGGCGCATCCTGAGCAAATCTATCCGATGGCACGGCTTCAGGTCGAGCTCATGATTGCGCTCGGTGTGAAGAAGTTCATTTTCACCTGCGCTTGCGGAAGTCTTCACTCCGATCGCTTCCTTGCGAGCGACCTTGTCGTGATTGACGGCTTCGTGACGGCTTTTGCCAACCGGCAGATGACGCTTTGGGCGGGGGAATTCGTTCAACCAGACCTGTGCCTTGATGAGGGCTTGCAGGCAAAGGCGATTGAAGTCGCGAAGCGCGAACCCGTGGTTTTGCCGCTCGACCGCATGAAAATCGCGAAGGGATGCTATCTGGTGATTCCGGGACCGCCCTTTGCGATGAAACGCGATCTGCCGATCTACAAGTTGTACGGAGATGTGATCGGCATGAGTCAGATTTATGAAGCGGCAATCGTCTCGCTCCACGGGCAAAAGGCGCTGTTCTTGGGCCTCGTGACCGACGACGAAAGCCACACGCCGAACCACGAAGAGATTCAGGCGCGGGCGAAACTCATGGAAAACCCGCTCAGCGAGTACCTTTCACGGCTCTTTGATGAGCTCATCGAAGCTCCCGCCAAAGCCTAACCGGTGATGGCGGTTTTTTTATTTCGCGAATATTTCTCTTGCTGGTAAAATACCGCTCATGGCAAATTTCAAAACGCATCTTTCCTGCGGAGTCGTGCTCGGAGTTATCTGCGCACTTGTTGCAGTTATTTTTGCGCTCATCGGAAATGATTGGCGTGATATATTTTTGATTGAGCTCTTCGTGATTTTGGGCGCCGTGATGCCGGATATGGATAGTGATTCCGGCGTGCCTTTTCATGTCGCGTTTGGCTCGCTTGCGATTATCAGCGCCGGTTTCGCGGTTTTTTATGCGCTGACCAAAATGCCGGGAAACTATACGCTCTTAATAAGTTATCCGCTTGGTGCCATATTTTTGGTTTGGGTCGTAGCTGGTCACACTTTTAAGAGGCTTACCAAGCACCGCGGTATGGCGCATTCGATTCCGGCGGCCGCGCTCGCCGGTTTTGTGGTTTTTTCCGGTACCGCGCGCATCGGTTTTAGTGAATGGGAATCGTTTTTGTTCGCCGCATCTGTCGCGATTGGTTATATTTTGCATCTTACGCTTGATGAGTTGTATTCAGCGACTAATTTTCATGGGCATCCGTTCGTGCCAAACAAAGCCTTCGGTAGCGCATTAAAATTATTTTCACATAATCACGCGATCACGGTTTTCGTATACGGATTGCTCTGGTTTTTCTATTCCGTGAACGGAACTCAGATTTCTGTATTAGGCACGAAGCTTTTTCAAATGATGAAATAGTGCCGGATGGTATAATAGAGGAGTTATAAAACATAACTTGGAGGATTATGTTTGAATCAAAGGAGGAGAAGGCAATAGAAAAATATTGCCGGGCGGCTAATTATTTTTCGGCGGCGCAAATATTCTTGCAAAATAACTTTTTATTGAAGCGGGAATTAAAAGAGGACGATATCAAGCCGCGTCTGCTTGGACATTGGGGCACGGCGCCCGGCATCAACTTTGTTTACGCGCATATTTCAAGTCTGATTAAGCGCGAAAAGTTTCCGGCCATGTTCGTGCTCGGTCCGGGACATGGTTTTGCGGCGCTTCAGGCGAATTTGTTTTTGGAAGGCACGCTCGAAAAATACGATTCCAAAGCCACGGTCGATGAAAAGGGCGCCGGATATGTCATGAAGAACTTTAGCTGGCCATACGGTTATCCGAGCCATTCGAGTCCGGTTACGCCAGGTGTGATTGTTGAAGGCGGTGAGCTTGGATATGCACTCGCGACTTCATTTGGCGCGGTTCTGGATTTTCCTGATTTGATTTCGTTTACGATGATCGGCGATGGTGAGGCCGAAACTGGTCCGACCGCGACCTCTTGGCATTTGAGTAAGTTTTTGAACCCGGCAACAAACGGTGCCGTAGTACCGATTTTGCATTTAAATGGCTATAAAATCTCCGGACCGACGATTTTTGGGCGCATGTCCGATCGTGACTTGCGTAAATTGTTCGAGGGTTATGGTTACGAACCTTTTTTTGCGGACACATCGCATTCGAAGATGGCGAAAATCCTGCGCAAGGTTTACGCAAAGGTCAGAAAGATTCAGGCGCGCTCACGAAGTGGAAATAATGCTTTGCAACATTTCCCGATGATTATTCTGCGCACACCAAAAGGCTGGTCCGGTATTCAAGAGTTGCATGGAAAGAAAATCGAAGGCAATTGTGCTTCGCATCAGGTGGTCACAACGGAGGCAAAAACCAATGTTGAAGAACTCGCGGCCCTGAAAGGCTGGCTTGAGTCTTATCGCATAAATGAATTGTTCGATTCGAAAAAGGGTCTGGACCCGGAATTGAAAGCGATTTTCCCGGAAGAAAAATATCGACTCGGTGACGGTTGGATGAACTACACCAAAAAATTGGTGAAAAAATTGAATTTGCCGAATCCGACCAAGTACATGGAAGAAGTTGAGACTCCCGGTGTTATTGGGTCATCCAGTATGTTAAGAGTCGGGCTGTATCTTAAGGATGTTTTCAAGCTCAACAAAACTCAGCGCAATTTTAGATTGATGTCTCCCGACGAAACCTATTCAAACAAACTGCAGTCGGTTTTTGAAGAGACTTCGCGTGCTTTCATGTTGCCGGTCATGTCTTTTGATAAAGATTTGTCGCCCGACGGTCGCGTCATGGAAATGCTTTCCGAACATAGTTTGCTGGGCATGTTGGAGGGCTATATTTTGACCGGTCGCCAAGGAGTTTTTGCTTCGTATGAAGCCTTCGTGCAAATCGTAAGCTCGATGACTGACCAGTATATTAAATTTTTGAAAGTTGCGCGCGAAGTTAAATGGCGCGATCCGGTACCGTCGCTCAATATTATTTTGACGTCTTCCGGTTGGCGTCAGGAACATAATGGCTTCTCGCATCAAAATCCGGGTTTTATCGGAAATCTACTTGAAAAGCAGGCTGACTTCGTGAAAGTTTTCTTTCCTCCGGACGCGAACACGTCGCTCGCCATAATGGATAGATGCTTAAAATCTCAAAATTCGATTAATGTAATTGTAGCCGGGAAAACTCTGGAACCGAGGTGGCTGAATGCTGAGCAGGCTAAACGCGAAGTTGAAACCGGCATCATGACCTGGGATTTTGCGAGTGATCCTGATCCGCATGTGGTTATTGCCGGAATTGGTGATTATTTGACCAAGGAATCTTTGGCCGCGATTGAGCTGGCCAAAAAGATGGTTCCGGAAATTCGATTGAGATTTGTGAATGTCATGGAACTCGGCGCCTTTACGCTCGGCAACTGCACTAAATCATCAACCTGCTTGATATTCGAAAGCTTTTTTACCAAAAATAGCCCGGTGATTTTCAATTATCACGGCTATCCGGAAGAGCTCATGCCGCTGCTTTTTGAAAAGCAGGGGAGTCGCCGTTTCCGCGTTCACGGTTATATCGAAAACGGTTCCACGACGACGACTTTCGATATGCATATCCGCAACCAGACCAGCCGATATCATTTGGCGAAAGAAATTTTTGAGCTTGCTGCCGAGGAAAAAGTGATTTCTGCTGAAAAAGCAAAAAAATTATGCGCGGCGCTTGAAGTGAAAATTAACGCGGTGGCCGGACACGCTAAAAAATATGGCGTCGACACGCCGGAAATCCACGATTGGCAATGGGGAAAAGACTAATTGTAAACTTAGGAAGCACTTCTCGGAAATACGCACTGTTTGATGATTCCGGAGAAGTCACGCGAGTTTCGCTTTCAAAAGATGAAAGCGTCGTTTTGAAACTCGGAAAAAATCTTCAAAGTCCGGATGAGATTGAGGCTGTGGTTTTGCGCATTGTCGCGCCGGGACTGTATTTTCTGAAGCATCGCGAGATAGATTCCGAATTTGTTCACAAGATGAATCGAGCGGCTGTTTTCTCGCCACTGCATTTGAAGTCGACATTGCGCGAATATCATGAATTACGAAAGATTTTTAGGTCGGCGCGTTTTTTCGGTATTTCCGATAGCGCATTCCAATCCACTAAACCGGAAGCGGCTTTTCATTATGGCCTACCGCGTGAGATGGCGCATAAACACGAGCTGTATCGCTACGGCTATCATGGAATTTCGTGTTCTGCGGTGGTTCGGCAAATCGTAGAAGTCGAAGAGCGCCTACCGCAGAATCTGATTATCTGTCACCTGGGTGGTGGCGCCAGCATTACGGCGGTTCGCGAAGGCAAGGCGATTGATAATTCCATGGGTTTTTCTCCGCTCGAAGGTTTGATTATGGAAACTCGGGCAGGGAACACGGATCCTATGGCGCTCGCTATGCTTTCCAAGTCTTACGGATTAAATCAGGAAAAGCTTTTAGAGGTGCTGAATAAAAAGTCCGGGCTTTTGGGGCTTCACGGTCACGAATGTGATATGTTGAAGCTCCTGGCGCTCGAAGCTCGCGGTGAAAAAGCGGCCCGCGAGGCGCTTGATGTTTATATCTACAGAATTGTGAAGGAAATTGGTGGCATGATAACGGCTCTTGGTGGCTTGAACGCGATTGCTTTTACCGGCGCGATTGGTGCCGGCTCATCACTGATTCGTGCTAGAGTGATTGAAGGATTAAAAGTTTTCGAAATTGGTTTGGATGCGAAAAAGAATCGCACCGCAAAAGGCTTCGCGCGAGTTGATACTTTGCTTAGCCGGGTTGCCGTGTTTGCGGTACCGAGCGATGAATTTGGTGAAATGAATTTGATTGCGAAAAAGCTTTATTCAAACAAAAAACCAAAGGAGAAATCCGGACTTGGGATTTTGCAAAGATTTCTCTGGTAGTGCTCTAAGACTCAGAATATGGCTCAAAAAAATATTGGTGATGCGAAGGACGGCATCTTACTCGATCATGAGAAAATGCATCGCGTTTTATATGAAAATTCGCGCGACGCGGTCATGGTTTTGACGCCCTAAAAAGGTTTTCTTGCTGGAAATCCAGCGACCGTTAAGTTGTTCGGATGTAAAAACGAAGCTGATTTTGCTTCTCAATCTCCCGCGACGCTTTCCCCTGAGTTTCAACCGGATGGCAAGCCTTCGATGAAAAAGGCGCAAGAGATGATGAGCTTAGCATTAAAAAACGGTTCTCATTTTTTTGAGTGGACGCATCAAAAAAAGACGGGCGAAGTTTTTCCGGCTTCAGTTTTACTTTCAAGAGTAGAAGATTCGGTGCCGAACCTGCTTGAAGCGACGTTCGAGACATCACCGTCGAAAAAGATAGAGAAAAAGATTTAGAAAAGAATTTAGAGCTTCTCACGGAAATGGGTAGAATGGCTAAAGTTGGAGCTTGGGAATTTTTCTTGGATAAGCCATATCAGAATTGGACCGAAGAAATATTCAAGATTCATGAAGTTGAGCCTGGCTTTAAGCCGACAGTAGCTGCTGGAATCAATTTTTATGCCCCAGATTCGCGTCCGATTATACAGAAAGCAGTTGATCGGGCAATAAAATTAGGTGAGCCGTTTGACTTGGAATTAGAATTAATCACAGCAAAAAATAATCGTCGATTTGTTCACGCAGTTGGTAAGGCCATCAAAATGAACAGTAAGGTTGTTGGAGTGTCGGGAATTTTTCAGGATACTACGGAGCATCGGGTTATTGAGCAGGAGTTGAAACTGCAGAGCGAAATCTTTAGGAATATCGCAGATGGAATCTATCTTATCAGAATTAAAGATGCCAAAATCGTATACACGAATCCGAAATTTGAAAAAATGTTTGGCTATGGACCGGGAGAAATGATCGGGCGTGACGTTGCTATTGTAAATGCTCCGACAAAGGTGAAGCCGGAAGAAACGGTTAAAGTAATCATGGGTTTAGCAGAAAAAACTGGGGAGTGGCATGGCGAAGTTCAAAACATTAAAAAAGACGGCACGCCATTTTGGTCATATGCCAACGTTACAACTTTTGAACATCCTGAATTTGGAAAAGTTTTGGTTGCGGTGCACAGCGATATTTCCGAGAGAAAAGAAGCAGAAAGAATCCTCATCGAGAAGAATGAGCAGAACGAAAAAATGAATAAACTGATGGTTGGGCGTGAACTGAAGATGATTGAACTTAAGGAACGAATACAGACGCTTGAAACGGAGCTCGCTAAAAAGAAATAATCTATGCAAACAGTGGAATGGTATTCAAAACTTGTTAAGCCTATTTGGGCGCCGCCGAGTTATCTATTTGGTCCGGTTTGGACAGTTTTATATATCGTGATTGCTATTTCTTTTGGTGCGGTTTTTAGGCTCGCATATTTGAAACAGATTCCAACAATTGTTGTTTTGCCATTCATCTTGAACCTGGTTTTTAACTTGTCATTTACCCCAATTCAGTTTGGTCTGCGTAGCAATATCCTCGCGGCAGCCGATATCCTACTGGTCTTAGGCACTCTTATTTGGGCGATTGCATCTATCTATAAGTTCTCGCCCTGGATCGCTTATGCGCAGATCCCATATCTTCTTTGGGTGAGTTTCGCCACCGTTCTTCAGCTAACGATTACATATCTTAATAGATGGCCAGTTCAATGATTTAGTGCACCACTCATCTTGAGTAATTCCCCGAATACTT
>JBAXGH010000025.1:0-21465 GCA_037139515.1 bacterium | reverse complement strand
GCTGTTTCGGCTCGCAGAGTTAATTTTCCAAGACCAGCAGTCTGAATTCCAGCCGCTTCTGCAGCATTGATTTCTGACTCATCAAAACCGCCTTCCGGACCGATAAAATATCCAATCGTCTTTGACTTTGATGTTTTTAGCGCCGGGACGTCGAGTTCGAAGATATAGTTGCTCTCGTTTTTAGAAGCATACTTCAAGGCTTCTTTGTATGAAATAGGCTCACTCAAAAACGGTATAATTCCGCGCCCAGATTGTTCTGCGGCTTCTTTGATTATCGTGCGATAGCGCAAGGGCTTCCAAGGAAAACGAATCGTTCGCGCCGTTTCCATTGGCACAATTTCAGACACACCAAGTTCGGTGAGTTTTTCAAGCATCCATTCGAATGGCTCTTTTTTGAACATCGAAATATAGGCGACGATTTTCTTTAACGGTTCCGAAGCAACATTTTCGACACTCAACACATCCAGTAAAACTTCCTTTTTGCTGATTTTTGCGACCGAAGCAAGTGCCTGATTTTTTTCATGCACAAGCATCACCTGTTCACCAAGTTTAAATCGCAAAACCGAGCAGAACTGATGAACTAGCTCCGGGTCATTCATCAGAACCGATTTCGCTCCAGATTCAAACGGAAAAAAGAAACGGTGAATTTTTTTGCGCTTATCGGACATAATGTTTACAATACTTAGGTTAACACTAATATCTTTTTATATGTTGAAAAAACCACTCGTTGCAATCGCCCTCGGTTCACTCGTTCTGTTTGGCTTCGGCTGTAAATCTCCATCACAGATGATAGCTGAAAAAGCCACTGAAGGCTACATCAACTCGCAGCTCGGCGACAAGGGAAAAGTTGATTTGAGCGGCAATAATCTAAATTTCGAAAATGGCGAGAATCGCGTAGCTTACGGTGAAAACGTGTCGCTTCCGAAAGATTTTCCGACCGATATTCCGGTTTATACGGGATTAAAAATCAACATGGCGACGGTTTCAAAAACAGAAAACGCAGCAACGTCGCTGCTTGCAACGTCAACCGATGCTCAGTCTAAGGTCAGCGAATGGTATCAAAAAGAACTTGAGTCCAAAGGCTGGGCCAAGGATTCAGATGCAAATTCGAGCGCCGGCATGTACCTGTCTTATAAAAAAGATTTGCGGACACTGACCCTAGGAATAGTTGGAAACGAAGAAAATACCACCGTCACACTCGTGGTTGAGAAAGCGGCAAATTAAACTATTTAGCAGCGATCCCCTTCCCAATCCCACCGTCTATCGAATTTGGTGTGGCGAAGTAGCCAGCCGAAAGCATCGCATAGACGGTGTTTAGTTTGGAAACGTAATTTGCCGTCTCTCTGTAAAGAGAATGGTTCTTGATGTCCCAGTATTCATCGTGAACCGCAACGCGGTCTTTTTGTAGTTTCGAAAGCTCATTCGTATATTGTTTTTTCAACTTTGCATCCAAGCCTTTTTTAGTCAAAGTCTTTTTCAGGGATTTTATGCGCGCGTCCATTTTATCGGCCTGCGTTTGAAGTTCATCCATTCTCGGCATGCGATATTTATACCATTCCTCACCCCAGGAAGCATAAGAAGAACGAACGCGCGTTATCCCGCCATTGTAGGCGGCAGCTAAGTACGGCGCGACTCTTCCGCTTTCCGTGAGCATCAAAGTGCGCACCGCCTTTGGCATAGAGGCTAGATTCTCATCAAGCAAAACCATCTGCGCTTTAACCGCGTTTGTATGATCAGCCATGGCGCTCACAAAATCCTGAATTAAATTCAAATCTGGGCGTTTATTGGCAATTAGCTTATAGGTTGCCGGCATAAACTGAACTAAACCACGCGCCCCGGCGGAACTCACCGAAAAATCAAAAGCTTCTTCGCCGTTTAACGCAAGCGTAATCAAAAATCTTCCGACAGCACGCTCCGGTTCCTCGTCGGAATAGATCTGTGTATCAGCGTGTTCAATGATCGCGATTGATTTTACAAGATACGGATCAGCTACATCAGCAAGAAGTTTATCCGGAAAAGCGCGCGACTTGATACCGGCGGCGCGAACCTGATCATAGGCATCGCGCAAAAGGTAGGAAAGATAATCAGAGCCGCGGCGCAATGCTTCGGGCGTGTAAAAAGCTGTGTTATATGGGATATAAACCTTATCATGCAATTCGAACTTTGGTTGCTTTTTCTTTACCGTCACATCTTTAAAAATTGGATGTACAACGCCAACGACAAGCTTATCCGCCCCAGCAGGAAGCGCGTATCGCGAATTCACGCCATTATCCAAAGTTACCATTATCGCATGAGGATAAGGTGTTTTGAGTGTTAATGATTTTTTATCTTTTTTGGCTTCGACGAGTTTAATCTCATCGCTCGCACGGTCCCAAACCGCAAGCGTGATATCAAAAGCGATGTTTCGTGAAGTTACAATTTTCGGAGTCGGATTATTTTTTTCTTCTTCGGCGACGTGCTCTTTAAGCATCACCTTGGCCCGATCAATCGCACCGAATAAGTCTGGGGCTTTTACTTCAGGAATCAAAACTTCGGATGGCGCAATAATCTGTAAGGGCTCACCTGACGATATGATTTCTTCAGCAAATGAAAAAGATGGCCAAAGAATAAGAAGCGCCATGATAAAGCCAAATTTCCTCCTCATAAGTGTAAATTCAAAAATATTAGGAGTGCGCTCCGTGTATTATATCCTATTTCTATTTTTTCCGGAGCTAAACATTCGCCTCACCGAACTTTTCGTCTTCAAAATCCGCATCCGCCTCTGCTTTGGTTTTATGAACGCGGCCATCGATATGATTCGGCGGCGCGTAAACCGTGATGATTTTTAAATCATCGGCTCCGGTATTCAAAAAATTGTGCTTAGTTCCGGGCGTTACAACGACGGTATCGCCTGCCACCAAATCAGATTTCACACCGTCCAACACAACCATACCGCGACCGGAGTGAATAATCAGGGTCTGCTCGACATGCTTGTGCGTCTCTTCTCCAATCTCACCGCCCGGAGGAATGTTCATCACAACCAGCTGAGACTTCACACCAGTAAATAAAACCTGACGAAAATAACTGTTTTTCTCGACTTCGTTTGTGGCGTTCACTTGATACGACATATGAGGGGGAAATAGTTAATTTCCGATTGCTAAAAGTATATCACCTTTACTCATCGACATGGTTTCTTTCCACCAAAGCGCTTTGCCTCCGTGCGGGATTTCAACCGTCCGCGCACCGCTACCATCAAGTTTTTCTATGTGCCCGATAATTACGCCTTTGCTAAGTTCGAGTTTTGATAAATCATGAGCGCGCCAGATTCCATCGAACGGCGCTTGGATATATTCCACGCTTGTGAGCTGATCAATTGTCTTAGTGCGCGGAATCGGATTTTGTATCATTTCCATCTGACCCATAACTTCGTGCGCCCAATTCACATGCCGCAAAATATCAGCTTCGAGTAGATTTCCGCGTTCACCCGACTCCGCCATAACGTAAACCCGGCCTTCGCGCGCCAACTGCGAGGCCTTGTGATTTGCCGTGACCGCTTCACACAATACGGTTTCGGTTGAAGTATTCTTTCGTAGCAAATTTGTAAAATCATCAGCAAGTCCGACTCCGGTTTCGTAAAGCCACAAAAAAGGATTCACTCTTTCCGTGATGGCGCCTCCATGCAAATCAAGCCACACATCGCATTCGGAAACAAATTCAGTATAGAGCCAGTTAACCAAACGCTCGCTCGACGTTCCGTGACTGCTTCCGGGAAAAATGAACTTAGGAAAGCGCTCATCTGACGGATTAAAACTGCACTCGCCTTCAAAACCGGGTAAATTTATAATCGGCAAAACGATGAGACGCCCAGAAAAATCACCGGCGGCGAATTCATCAGCTAAACGATAGGCTGCTTCGATTCCGGCATATTCATCGCCATCCATTCCAGCTGTAATGAGCAAAGTTTTTCCAGGTCGAAGACCCTGGATTTCGGCAACTGGAAGCTCAACCCGACCAGAACCAAGATTAACGCTTTCAAGCTTAATCGCCGGACGATTTTTCTTACAAAAGAGTGAATTGAACATATACAAAATAATATCAGAACCTGTATAATCGCAAAAGTATGAAATCAGCCACGCTCACCGATTTAGCTGAAGATCTGGAAGAATTGACTACTCTCATTCGTGATGCCGAGTGGCGGCTCACGAGTTTTAAGATGCATTTTGCGCTACACCCGAGTCACGCCATGCCGGAAACCAAGAAAATCTTACTTTCGATGGCGGACGATCTGAGTGCGAGATACAAAAACATGCGCGAAGAGCTTCGGACTGCCCTTAAAACGCGAAATCGCTGGGAAGCGCGCGACTCTTATCGCTTGATTGAAATTAAACTCCGTCTGCATGATGAAGTTCGTGCTCTTCAGGGCGTCATGGCGAGCATCGTAGCTTCGAGCGACTGGCAATCACCATCATACCAGCATTCGCATAATTCGCAGGCCGGCACGCAAACCGGGAAAATTCACGGCACTACGAACGATTACAAACTCGATCATCACCTGGACGCCGAAAATTACGAAGCTGATTTTTGCCGCGCCTACATCGACAAACCCCTGCTCGTTCCGGTTACAGCTTATGTTACTTCAAGCGGCATGTCCGCCTTCACCACGATTTTAACCAGCCTCGAACATGATAATCGCCTAAGCGGCAAAGTCATCGCCGGAGACGCAACCTATTTTGAAAATAAAATTTTACTCGAAAAAAAATGCGGTGACCGCGTGATATTTATTGATGAACGGAAAACTGCCGAACTAGTTGAAGCGGTTAAAATCCACAAACCAAGCGCGATATTCTTGGACAGTCTTTGCAATAACGAAGCCGTCGTCATGCCGGATTTACGCGGTATTTTGAGTGAGCTTGAAAAGATTATCACGACCCCAACGGTTTTTGTGCTTGATAACAGCGGACTCGCGACCGGATATCAGCCATACACCGACTGGACGCGCAAAAATCCGAATTTGACGCTCGTGGTTCGTGAAAGCCTGAACAAACTTCATCAGTTTGGCTTTGATCGCGTGACCGGCGGCGTGATTTGGGTCGAAACTTTTTCTGATATAAATATTTTCGGCACCAGGATGCATGCCGGCACCAATATGCCGGACGCTTCAGTGATTTCGATGCCAAAACCGAACCGCAAAATGCTCGACAAGCGTCTGGAAAGATTTGAGAGGAATACACTTTATGTCGCTAACCGACTCGAGAATAAAATTCGAAGTCTGAATAAAACTATTTTTTCACACGTAAATTTTCCGGGCCTCGCGAATCATTCCTGCTTTGAATGGACCAAGAATGCCAAGTTTCACGGCATGATCTTTTCAATCTCTTTCAAACCCGGAACTGATGTTGTAGCTAATGCCTGCAAGTTTATCGACACCGCAATTAAAGAAGCTCGCTCGAATGGGGTAAAACTTAATGCCGGTACCGCTTTCGGCTTCAATACCACTCGCATTTATTTAACGGCGCGCTTTGCCAAAGAATTCGCAAGTCCCTTTCTTCGATTTGCAATTGGCACAGAAACTCAGGAAGAAATCGAAAAGTTGGCCGATGTATTCGAACGCGTGATTGAAAATTTCTAAAAAAACTGCTCTCGGAGAGAATCCGAGAGCTGACAGCTGAAGACGAACGAGAGAAAGGTGCTTACAGGCCGTGCGGCTTGTGATACGACAGGACAAAGTTTCCGACAGACTTGTTCTGATCATTCGCGAACACCACAATCGAAACCGCGATGTGCTCACCATCAAAGACGTCGACCGTGGCAATTGCCTGCAGCACGTCACCTTCAAAAACAGGGCGAGGCCATTCCCCGTTCAGGCACTTGCGAAGCGCTGTGTGTCCGCTTGGGAAAAGCGTCATGGCCGCAAACACCGCTGCATAGTTCGCGAGCGAGAATTCGACCCCTCCCTGCGCCAGACGCTTCGGTACATCCTCGCCGCGCGGCACGATTGCATGCGTGATTGTGAGGTGCCCGCCGACCTTGCACCGGATGGTTGCTTCTCCGTGCCCCAGCCGAACAAGCTCGGCTTTCAAGGTTCTCCCATACTCGTGGTTCGGGAAGTCCTTCACAAGCGCATCAATCCGATCACTCAGGTTTTCCGGCTTCGGAATCGCCATGGCGCCTCCTCGCTTTCTGTCACCGAAAGTTATCATCATTTCGAGCCTTTAGTCAAGACCCGAAATTATGATACGATATACTTCTATGCAATTTGTGTATTCACTCGCAACCGGCAACTTTTGGGCCATAATCGCCCTTCTCGAGCTGACTTCGGTTATCCATGACCCATTTTGGTTTTCACCGATTCGTACCGCCTTTATCGCGACAATCGCCGTCGCAGCCATCGTCGTAGCCACGACTGACTACTTATATCAGCTTTGGTTCGCACGAATCTGTGCTGGACTTACACTAATCTTCCTAATTCTTTCCTACTTCTTCCCGTTTCTACCTGATAATTTCATGAAAATACCGTACATCGTCGGATTCGTGCTCTGGATCGCCTTCGCTTGCATCGCCGGATACGAAAAGAAAGCCTAAAAAAACACCGCTTCTTTTAAAGCGGTGTTTTGTTTCTAGAGTTTCAATGATCCCGAGAGTATTCCGCTTTCGTACATCTTGAGGAACGCGAGCGCAGCTGCAAGTACCGCAGGTCCAAGTACGATTCCAACGGCACCAAAAGCTTCAATTCCACCAATCATCGCAAGTAATATTAAAAGTGGATGCATGTCAGTCTTTCCTTCGACCAGCTTTGGCTTGAGATAGTTGTCAATTGTACCTACAAGTAATACACCCCAAATCGCGAGTCCGATGGCTGATGAGGAATGTCCCGATAGTGCCAAGAAAGCCGCTGCCGGCAAAGTCACAATCCCGGTTCCAATCATCGGTATTTGAGCCGCGAGAAGAGTCAGTACGCCCCAAACCAGTGCATTCGGTAACCCGAAAATCAGAAAACCTATCGTCGCTAGCACGCCTTGCACGGCACCAACTAAAACGCTTCCAAGTACCACCGAACGCACCGTGTGCGTTAAGCGTCTAATCAAAGCATTGTCGATTTTATCGGAAAGCGGACTCATGGCCAGAATTTTGTGGTAAATCATTTCTCGCTCAGCCAACAAATAATAGGCCGTCACAAAAAATAGCAGCGTCATGAGCGCAAATCTGGAAGTACTCGCCAGGATTTCGGAAATATTAGAAGCGAGATAACCATAAATCTTGTCCATGAAAGTCTGAATATCAATCGATTTGATAAGCGACATCACATCTGCCGGCAGATACTTAAAAATCGGATTATCGAAAATCTGCATATCCGGTCTCCCGATGGCGCTCAATTCCCTAATAAGCAGAACAGCTCCAATCACGAGCGGTATTCCGAGCATAACGATTCCAAGGAGAGTTGCGATGAAGGCGCAAAATCTGTCATGGCCACCGATGCGTCTGGAAAACCAAAGATGAAACGGCGCGAGCACGATTGCCGCCACGGCCGCTGAAGCAACGAGGAGCAGAAATGGTCGATAAACCATCCAGACCAAGTAAAAACAAACCAGCGACGCGGCAACAAAAAAAGCCAACTTAACTCTTTGATGACTAATTTCGTGAGCTTTTAGTTTTTGCATAAACACATTATACCTCATTTTTGCCACGCCTGAATAACCTACCGGAATTTATGAGCGGTAAGAAGTCGGTACCAAAATTATAGGCGGCGGCGCCAATCGGTCCGAGAACTCCGGCGAAGACAAGTACGAAGCCAAAAATATTCGTGATAAACCAAATCCAGCCGTCGGCACGAATCACCGACATGGTCCGACGCGACAATAAAATTAATTCTCCGATACGGGATAAATCATCATTCATGATAACCACATTCGAAGCCTCGACTGTAACCGCCGTGCCCGCCGAACCCATCGCAACCCCAACATCAGCGCGCGAAAGAGCCGGAGCATCGTTGATGCCGTCGCCCACCATAGCGACCGTTCCGTGCCCGGTCAGCTTTTCCACCTCGCGTACTTTGCCCTCCGGCGTCATTTTCGAACTGTACTCGCGAATTCCGAGCGCATCAGCCACGTGACGGGCGACGGATTCATGATCGCCAGTAAGCATCACCACGTGCTTGATACCGATGCGCTGTAACTCTTCGATGCTCTTCTTTGCCTCAGCACGCGGGGTATCGGAGATCGTAATCACGCCAGAGATTTTTCCCGAAACCGAAACCATAAAGGCCATCTCTCCGAATTCATGGGCACGCTTAACAGCTTTCGTGAGTTCCCCGGATGGCTCCAGACCACCAGAACAAATCCATTCTGCAGAACCAACCGAAACTTTTTTAGAATCAATCTGCGCCGTTACGCCTTTTCCACGAATAATCGAAAACTGTTTCGGGTCCGTCACCTTTATACCTTCCGCTAAAGCCTTTTTGACCACCGCCTGCGAAAGCGGATGCTCGGAAAACTTTTCCGCCGATGCTGCAAGCGTCAAAAGTTCTTTTTCGCTCATTCCTTCAGCATAAACCCCAGAAACTGAAATCGCACCATAGGTCAAAGTACCTGTTTTATCAAGTACGAGCGTATCAATCTTTGCGATTTTCTCGATCCACTCCCCGCCCTTCACGATTACCCCACGTCGCGCCGCCGAACCGAGCGAAGCCGAAACTGCGAGCGGGATTGCGACCGCCATATCATCAGCGCAGGCTACAAGAAAAATTGCCGCAACTTTTGAAAAATCATGTGTGAAAAAATACACAGCGACACCAACCAGTAGAACGAGTGGAAAAAAGAAAGTCGCAAACCTGTCAGCCAGGCGCTCCGAACGTGATTTATGCAAAACTGCCTCACGCATGAGAGTAATCATCTTTTCGATTGTCGAATCACGGCCGACGCGCAAAGCCCTCATTTTCAAAAATCCGGATTTTAACAGTGTGGAAGAAACAATATGATCGTCAATCCCAACATCGCGTGGCATTGATTCGCCGGTCACGGAACTCTCATCAACCGCACCCTCTCCGTGCACAATAATCCCATCCACCGGCACGCGATTACTTTCTTTGACGATAATAATGTCTCCCTCCGAAACATCACTAACCGAAATACTCTCCCCTTTTCCGTCTTTGCCTTCACGAATAACCGTGGTCGGTTTAAGTCTTAGAAGCTCTTCTACGGCCGATTGCGTACGTGACTGAGTCTTCCAGTCTAGGAGCCGCGCAAAAGCCAGCATGAGCACGATAAAAGCCGCGCTTCGGTATTCTCCTGTCGCGAAAGAAACTACCACGGCGAAGATATTAAAAGTCTCGATGCTCATCTCACGTTTCCAGATTGAACGCACCGAAGCGATGAGAGTCGGAATCGCACCGATAAGCGCCGCTACAAACAGAATACTTCGCGAAACGGGAAGAAAAATATCCAGAGCCAGCGCAAAAAGCACAAAACCAATCAGAACAAATTCCCTCCCCGGCATACTCCAGAGCTGTTTCATAATTTCGCAAAAGCTGTTCTTGGCTTCATGCCCCCGAGTACCGCTTTCAAAATCATAAGCAGGGTGAATTCACGTCCGCCGCGGTTCAGCATTTTCGCAACTATCGGCAAGGCGCGCACTCCTTCCGAAAATTTTGTCTTTTTTCCGAGCGCCAGCATTTTACCGACCGCATTATTGCGGGAGTGTTTGCTGCGCGAAGTTGCTATCAAATCCCCGATACCGGCAGCCGTGAAAAGCACACTAGGATTTCCGCCAAGAGAATCTACAATCTGAAATATTTCGCGAAATGCGAGCGAAGTAAAGTATCCGGCGCGATTATCACCCGGATAAAGTTCGCTCGCCATCGAAAGGATCACCGCATAAATATTTTTCAACACTCCAAGGAGCGCCACCGAGCGCGGCTCCTCAACCGTCTCAATCAAAACATCCGTATCTGAAAACAAACGCGCCACCATCTTGCGAGCCTTTTCGCTCGATGAGCCGTATGTTCCGATTCCGCCCAAGCCATCTTCCAATTCCTCTGCAAGCATCGGCCCGCCCAAAATCCCGTGCGCGAACGCCGAAAGTTCCTGAGTCAGAATCGCGTCTACAAAATATCCTTCTTCGGTCACACCTTTAGTAAGTGAAACTATCACGACATTCTTTGATAATCCAGGCGCAAGTCCGCGACAGACATCACGGAGCGCGAAAGACGGAACGCATAAGAAAACGACATCGGCGTCACGAGCAGCGGCATCGAGCGGAGGGCAATCCGCGATTTTCCCCTTATCACAATCCCAAAAACTAATCGCGGGCTTCGGCTTACTCTTCTTAAGCTGGTTACCAATCGCCGTTCCGATTTCGCCCGCACCTACAACTAAGACCTTCAGTATTTTTTTCATAATGATTTTGAAAGTAGTTTGGCGATCCCGAGCGCCGTTCCATCTGGCACCGTTTGATTCACAACTTTTATCTTCAAGGTCTTTTCGAGAATCGATGCAAGTCGCTCATCCTGTACCATACCGCCGTCTATTGTAATGAGTTTTGGTTTCAAAGGAAGCTTAGCGATTAATACTTTTAGTTCTTCAGAAAGACGCTTCAGAACTTTCAAGCTTTTTTCTTCATCCGCGCGAACTTCTTCATACATCGCTCCCGTTCCTTCAATCTTAGCCTCAAGCCCATAGCAAATCTTCCCCGTGGTCGCGAGCCTGGTCGTCATAAACCCGGGATGAAGTTTAAAATCCGCACCCAGCGACTGCATTAAGAATGCTCCGGTACCAAAAGTTATTTTCGTCGTACCTTTGACTTCGGAGATAGCTGCAAGACTCGCCTGCTGATCACCGGCAATCGCGCAAACCTTCAAAATCGCACCACAGACATCATGCTTCAAATACCCAAAATTAGAAACCGAAGGCTGAACCTTCGGGAGAGTTGTGACAGGTACGCGAAAAAATCCGCACAAACCTAAATCCCAGGTTTCTCCGGGAGCATCGAGTAAAAGCGTACGTGAAGCGTTGGTGGTATCGGTTAAATGCGGCGCTCCCTCGGCCAGATTCGCGAGCAACCAGCTATCCACCGTGCCAAAGCTTAGATTCTTGTGCGCTGAAGCCACAGCGACCGCCGTGTCATTATCAAGCAACCAGAGCATCTTTGTTGCCGAAAAATAGGAATCAATCGGAAGCCCGGTTTTCTTCCGCACAGTTTCGCTCCACGAATGATAATGCGCGCAAAGCTCTTTTGTACGCGAATCCTCCCAGACAATCGCCGGCCCAATTGGTTTCAGCGTATTTTTTTCCCAAGCAACAACGGTTTCACGCTGATTTGTAATTCCGAAAAGTTTCGGCTTAACTCCTTCGTGAGCAGCTTCATCGTATGCCGCGCGAATTACAGCTCGCGCTGAAGTTATCATCTCTTCTGGCGATTGCTCGACGCGCCCATGAGATAAAATCTTTTTCTTCATCGGCAAAACCGTACGAATAACCAAATTCAATTTATCGTCAAAAACATAGGCTTTCATCCGCGTGGTGCCGGCATCTAAAACCAAATATGACATATGCCACCATTTTACCAGGCAATGACTGAAACAAAAAACCCGCGCGAATGCGGGTTAGGCAGAACGAGCCAGATTGATCGCGACATCGCAGGTATTTTCAAGCGAAGTCAGGACAGGAATGCCGGACGCTTGCCGGAGGAGCGTGTGACGAAGGTACTGTTCGCCGGAAAAGCCCTTCTCGATGCCGACGACCACGTTCGCGTCTTCAAGCATGTAGCGGGCCATGTGCCAGCCGAGCTCAAACCTGGAGGTCTGCGCATAAGCTCGCTCGCAGACATGCTCCTCTTCCTTCGCGAGCCAGAACATCACGACACCATTCCCGGAAGCATAGCGAAGATGGTAATGCTCCCAATCGACCTGCTCATCGAATCTGCCATGCCAAGGCGGCGGCGTGCGCGGGGACGCGATGTGCAGCCCGGCGTTCTTGCTTTGAATGTACGTAGTGGCGAGTGATTGCCAATCCGGCGCGCCCTGAATCGGACCGGCGAGGAAAATGAGCGGGCCGGAAATCCGCTTGATATCCGGCGGGTAGACAACAGTCATGCGAGCCTCCTTGGTTTTCGGTCGTCAGCGCGCAAAAAGTTTATTCCCTACACAAAACTTTTGCAATAAAAAAAGCCGCTCTGCCTTGTGGGCCAGAGACGGCTGAAAGCTTTCGCGACTAGGCATCCACACCCGTGAGCTTGGCACGAATCTTCTTCGCGATGAGCGGGGCGAGCGAGACTGTGAGAATCTTCTTGCATTCGAGAGCGCGCCTGGAAAGCGGAATTGAATCGCTCACGATGAGTGATTCGAGCGCGGACTTTTCCAGTCTTTCGATGGCTGGACCTGAAAGGACCGGGTGCATGGCGGCGGCATAAACCTTGACCGCGCCCTCCGCGAGCACGATTCGCGCGGCGTCCGACATCGAACCGAAGGTGTCGGCCATGTCATCAATGAGAATCGCGGTCTTTCCGCGAACCTCGCCGATAACCTTGTCGGCGTGCGACTTATTGGGGGCCGAGCGCTTCTTGTTCACGAAAGCGAGATCGGTTACGAGCTTCTCCGAGTAGGCCCTGGCGCGCTCAACACCACCAGCGTCAGGCGAGACGATCACCAGGTTTCCGTGCGCATAGGCTTCGCTGATTGCCGGGATGCCCTTGAAGAACTCGATGAAATCATTTCGCGGCCGAAGTGTGAAGAACGGAATGCGGTACATACCGGAAATCTTGTCCGAGTGAACCTCGACCGTGATGACGCAGTCGATTCCGATTGCCTCGAAGACGGTCGCGAGCATGCTTGCGGTAATCGGGACGTTCTTCTCTTCCTTGCGAGCATCTTGGCGCGAACCGCCAAGATACGGAGATACGACCACGACTCTGGCAGCTGAAGCCCGACGGGCGGCGTCAGCCATAAGCATGAGCTCGACGAGAGCGTCATTCTGGAACGGCGGAACGAATGACTGGATGAGGACAACGTCTCGTTCGAGCACATCTTCCAGGATTTCGACCCGCGTCTCTCCGTCCGAGAACTTCCCAAGCTCGATGTTCCCCTTCGGCACATCCAACTCGCGAAGAATCCTCTCTCCGACTTCTTGCGCATACGACCCTACGAAATATCTGCGAGTATGCACCCTTCACCTCCCTCTTGGTTGCTGAAGCTGAAAAGACCTGCCCGAAGATTATCTAAAAAACGCGCTCCGAGCAAGCGCGCTTAATTCAACCTTTGCTTGACAGCTCGAAGCTCTTGGATAATTCGCCAGGCGTCGCCAAATTTAACTCGACTCTCAGCACCATTCTTCCAGGAAACCGGAATCTCAGCGACTTTCAAACCTGACTTTAAAGCTCGACCAAGCAGCTCAACATCAAAAACCCATCCGGTTGTGGACATGTCGGCAAAAAGCGATTTCGCGACGCTTGCACGAAAAGCCTTAAATCCGCACTGCGTGTCAATCAACGGAATCTTCAAGTAGTTTCTGATTGCCTGATTGAATAACCTCCCGGCAAGCACCCGATGCGCCGGCTGACTTTCGACAATCAAGGAACCCGGCATTTGCCGCGAGCCGATCACGATATCGTGGGTCGCAAAAAGCGGGATACACTTTGAAAATTCCTTCGGGTGCGTCGCTAGATCAGCGTCTAAAAAAACAAAATACTCTCCCCGCGAAGCCGCGACGCCGGTTCTGACAGCCGCTCCCTTCCCCTGGTTCTGCTCATGCTTAATCAAAACAGATTCAGGCACAGACTCTCTCAGTGATTCCACGACTTTAATTGTCCCATCGCGCGAACCGTCGTCAACCACAATAATCTCGAAAGGCTCGTTAAAACCCCGAAAAGCATCCCGAGTTTCAAATAGCGCACGTTCGATGGTGCGCTCTTCGTTATAGGCAGGAATAATGACTGAGTATCGAACCATAGACATCCAGACTATCATGCCTTCAAATACTTTTCACGTTCGATTGCGGAAAACTTTTCAATCGCATAGCGCAACATTGTCCGCGGCATCATTTTTACATATTCATGCAGGAACTTTTCAAGCACCGCTTTGTCGCGCTTCCCGACTTCGCGCAGCATCCAACCGACGGCTTTGTGAATCAAATCATGTTTATCGTGCAAGAGTTTTTCGGCCACGCGAAGCGGCTCATCAAATCTACCGTCGCGAATCAGCATGAAAGTTCCGACGATTGCAATCCGTCGTCGCCAAAGGTTTTTCGATTCTATGAGCTTATCCTGCTTACTAAAACCGTGGGTCAGAATCCAGTCGCCGTAGATTCGAGGCGCCGAAACATCAACCAGGTCCCAGTTGTTAATCCGCGAGGCGTGCTTCAGATACCAGCGCACGATTTCTGATTTCGTCCGCGCATCACCGCGCTCATACTTGCGAGTTAAAATCACGAGCGCAATAAATCTTTCTTCATGCATTTCACTTCTCATGAGTGCATCCAAATCCGCAAGCGTCAAAGCTTCAAATTTGCTAGCCAACTTACGAAGTTTTGGCACCTTGATACCGTAAAATTTATCACCCTCCCCGTATTCGCCCTTGCCGGTTTTGAAAAACCAGAGACAGTTCTTGGCCTGAACCGGATCGGCTAATTTAAGCAGCTCCTGATTTAACTCGATGAGTCGTGCCATAGACTATAAGAATATCATTAAGTCTGTTTCCGTTTAAGCTTCTTGAGCAAAACGATAGATTTCGAGCAAAGTCGACGGCTATAAATATTATTGTTTAGCCACAGCTAAGCTGAAATATTTTTGCCTAGAGTTTGACGAAAGCTATCGCTTTGAACTGGAGCTTAAACAGAAACAGACTTATTACTCTTTACGACCGTCAAAAATAAAGCTATTCTATTCGGCGTCACCATGCCAAGATCCCTCGGCTTCGGGATGACAACATAATTATTCCGGGATCGTCTAAAGGCAGGACAGCGGCCTTTGAAGCCGTGAATCCTGGTTCGAATCCAGGTCCCGGAAAACAAAATACCCGAGTCGCAAGACCCGGGTATTTTGTTTTACAAAGTTTTTTTATATCGAACTAGCAGCCATCCCCACAATCAGACAAATAATCGAAACAATCGGAGCCCAGCTCTTCATGGTCAATCCACGCGACAATATTGGGTCGCGGAGTATCTTTCGATAAGCCAGTGCCACAACGATACAAATCCCACCACCAAAGACCGTGCCCGAGAAAGACATGATCGCAACCAGGTTAGTGAAACCAAAAACCAGACATGCGAGTACCGGCGCAAAAGAGAATAACAAAGAAGTTGTCGAGCTCCATCCAAAGTCAGACTGACAGGTTTCGTCCAAACTTAACGCCAATATAATAAAACTGGTAAATACCGTGAGAAGGCCGAGAACCGCGCCAATCACAAGCACCCAGGTTCCGAGTTGAGCCGCGAGTCCGGTAATCGCATCAGACGTCGTGTATGGCCCGTTGAACCCAGCGACTGCGACACCGAATAACAGCGTAATCGCGGTCGCGATAATTGTTCCAAGTTTAACCGTGCTACGCAATTCGAGCGGTGCCTTGTTTCCGAGCAACATGTACATCTCTGGCACAGCACTAACCCCGAGAAGCGAGAAAAGCATCACGCCGTAGACGCCGAACAGATGAGAAGTAAACACCGTTGTGAGATTCGGTATAAAAACGCCGTAACCCGCAACCGCGATCAGAACTACAAAAAGAAATATCAGAGCCAGAGTCAAAACTGAATTCAGACTTCCGATAAGTTTTGCGCCAAAGCTTAAGCTCAAACCGCCGAGCGCCAGAAATACCAGCTGATACCAGACTACCCCACCGCCAATCATCGAACCGAACAGGGCATTCAAGAATATTCCGCCAAGCAATGTATACGACAAAAGTGCCGTGAAACCGCTCATCATCACTATAAGAGAAGCGACTTTTCCAGGCCAAAAACCCAAAAATTCCGAAGCAATACCAACAAGCCGATACCGCCCCTGAGTCACAATCGTGATGTCGGCGTACATATTGTGAATCATTCTAATCACGAAAAATACCAAAATCGTGGTCAGAACGCCGATCAAAACCCCGGAGCGAACAAAAACGTACGGAACCGAAAAAATACCAGCACCGACAATCATCCCAACCATGAGGAGCACCGACTCTGAAAAGTCTTTTAGCTTCATAAGATAAATGGCAACAGGCTTATTATACCAGAAACGAGCAGCTCTTGACTTGCGCCCAAAATTGGGCTATTTTAAGCCACGCACGTTGAAAACCAGCCGGTCACAGAAAACCGGTGAAAGGAGCCGTAAAGATGCTGTTCACAACCCTTCTCACGCTTACGCTCATGAGTGGCGCAGGCGATGAACTCGACGCGATTCTCTCCGAAATCAGTGAACCGGTCGTCTGGCAGATTGATGGCAGAGCTCATATCACCATTCTCGCAACCGAGGAGATGGCTGAATCTCAGCCGATCGTGGAAGCACAAGCGCTGCTCACTCTCGGCGAAACCTGGGGGTCCTACTTCTGCACAGAAAGGAACACCTGGGGCAACTGCCATAGTCAACGATTTCGCCTGACCGAGAATCTACACGAAGACAATCGCGAGATCGAACTTTCCCATCGCTTCGGTGGATTTTCACGATACTCAGCGAGTGGCTTTGTCATGCTCCACGTTATCAGCGTCGACAAGAAATACAAGGAACTGGTAATCGCCGACTTCGAAATACGAAATGATCCTTCCGCGCTCCTGATTGAGTCAGCGCGAAATGGTGGAGAGCCTGCGCGTCTTGGCAAGCTTTCATGGGATTCTTTGATTCCCTACGCCGTAACCAAGCTTTCTATCAGAAATCGTGACGAAAGGTTCCTTGCTTCCCGAGCCATCGCGTATCAAGCGATGGTCTACACGGCCAAATCAGACCCTTTTCGAGCCGAACCGGGTTCGATGAAGGAAACGATTCTGAAGCTCATGGTGCTCTGTTCGATGGAAAAAGGAGAATCGATATTCTTGGACAATCGAGTTCCTGTCGTCTGCGCCGATGACTGGCTCATGGAAAACCTGGTAAAGCCGGAAATCGGGACTATGTACTCCCACAATGCTTTTGCTTCCGCCGAAAGACATTTTCAGGGGGATATGTTTCTCACCAAGGTGTTCTTCAACCCCCAGACGGCGCTGCATTACATGACGCTCAATCCCTTTACAAACGAGAATCTTAGGCCCTCGGACTACCAGGAGCGGAACAACTTCGTGGTCGTCGACTACGAAAAAAAGTCTGGGCGACTCAGTCTCCTCGCCTATGAATTCGGAAAGTTCCACTCTCTTAAACCCAGCATCGATAATCAGCCTGGCGCGATCCTGGCCTTGCTCAAGAGCCACAATCTGAAACGCGAGTTCGTCATCACGAATGGTTTCTCGGTTTTTCCGGTGGACTTCAATGATGATCTTGAAGAGGCTGCTGCCATTCTCGACTTGTTCGTGAACGGAGAAACCGAAAAGCCGCGAAGATCTTCACTCAAAGAAGGTTTCAACGTTTCCAAGCTGTCTAAGCCGGTTCTCATATCTGAACCCAAGGAAGAAGCCACCATAGACAGCCTCAAGAGACTCGGTAACAAGCTCGATCAACAGGGATGGAAACTTGTTAGGCTGGTCATGCCAGATGAAAGCTGGCTCGTACTGCGCTGGACCTTCTGGATTCTCCTCGTCCTCACGTTGATAGAGTGGCGACATGAGAAGCGAGTCAAGCTCTGGGCTGCATTCCTCACCCACGACCCCGAGTTTCCGATCAAAAAGATGAACTGGACTTACTGGTTCTTTGAACCGCTCCGAAATTTGACCGCGCAGATCGAATCACTTAGAAACGAGAAACGCCTGCGTGAAGAACGCCTGGCGTCCGAAGCGCGAGCCATTGTGGCCGCGAACGAAAAGGCGAAACTCGCCAAAGAACGCGCCGAGAGAAAGGCTTCCCTGCGAATTCCGACTCCGACGCCAAAACCCATGACTGCCGTTACCGTCACGCAAGAAGAAGTTGATGCGCTTTTCAAAGCCGTCGCAACTTCGAAAGGAGCTCTCATCGAAGAGGATTCGCGCCGCGAAATTCTCGACAGAGAAGTCGAGCACGCCAGAAGCAAGAAGAAGCTCGCGCAACAGAAGCAAATCCTGGAACACGCGCTTGAACTTGTCGGTATAGTCGAACCAGCGCAAGAACAAGCATAGCCGCGACACTCGCCGTTCCCGCCATCCCACACAACCCGGTTTGGCGGTTTTTTTATTTGCCTGCCGGTATTGACAAAAGAGCTAAAATAAGATAATGTCGCACCTGTCAGAAACGAGAACAAACCAGTATTCGCGGCCCAATTAGGCCCGAGGAGAACGCCGATGAGCAATCTGCCAGTCCCAACCAAAGAAGAAGCCCTGGACCACATGCTCGACAAGAACGTCCTACACACCCTGGAGAGAGCCTTCAATCTCAATCCCGAGATCGTGGACAGTGCTGGAGGAATCTACCGGCGATTTTCAGAGACCGGTTTCGTCGTTTTTTACCGCGACGAAGCCGGAAGGATCCTGTCCTCAAGCGGGAAGATCGGCTCCATCGCGCTCCGCACCTTCGACAACGTGAACTGGTCAATCCTGATGCGCGCCTTGGCTCCCGTCGACATCCTCGGACGCCAAGCCCAGGAGTTCATTTTCCCGCCAAACGGGAAGCCCTCCATCTGGCAAGTTCCCGACCCAACCGCTGAAGCACTCCTGCAGGAACGTTCTCTCGAAATCTACATGATGTTCAGCACCCGATAAGAAGGGAGGGACAAATGAGCAGCGAATCAGGCGACAAGCGTCCGCACATCAATCCACGCAGCGATGTAGGAAGGTGTGCGCTGATGGAAAGAGCTTTTCGAACCACCTCAGATCCTCACAGGCATGTGGTCGATTTCATCGGGCGCGTCATCTCAGTCACGACCGATAATTTCGTCAGCATGGAACCGATCATCACGACAACCATCCAACACATCATTCACGACGTCGATGTCGGTAAGCCGTTCTTCATGATAGTTCCTCCGCCTGGATGCATGTTCAGCCCGATAAACAAGAGCACGGTCGGCTACTTCATCTTCAACGAAAGAGGAAACGATCGATGGACGGCGTATCTCGAAGGGCGCGACGAATCTGCGCGTGTGCCGTGCGAATTGTTTCTTCACCCGTAACTCGTCTGAACACGCGGCAAAGCTGCACGAAGCCCTTACCGGCCACCAAGACAACTTGGTGGTTTTTTAATGTGTGTTTTCCCCTTTCTCCTCCCCCAAATGACGATGAATAGCCGAAAAGTAAAGAAAGTGTACGGAGCCAATTCGTCGTCGGGCTATGGCTCCCCTCTAGCCCGACGAGCGAATAGGTCCGCACTTTCTGTAGTAATGTGTTTTCTCCCCAATCAATCCCCCGCGAACTCGCAAGCGTGCTTGTATCTCGCGCTCCGTAGCGCTAATCTTCCGTCATGGCAAACTCCCTCGAAAGAATTCCACCCCAAAACATGGAAGCCGAGATGTCCCTTCTCGGCGCACTGCTTCTTGATAAAGATGCGATGATTAAAATTGGTGACAAAATCAAGCCGGAAGATTTTTACAAAGAAGCTCACCGCAATATTTTCCAAACCATGTCGGATTTGTTTAGCAATCGCGAACCGATTGATATTTTGTCGCTCGCGAATAGATTAGACGAGAAAAAACAGCTCGAACAAATCGGCGGTCGAACTTATCTTGTAACGCTTTCGAATACCGTGCCGACAGCCGCGAACATCGAACACTACGCCGGAATCGTGACTAAAAAAGCGACTCTGCGCCGCCTGGTCGATGCCGCCGGCAAAATCACTTCTCTTAGCTTTTCTCAAGAAGATGATATCGAAAAGACGCTCGACGAAGCCGAACATCACCTTTTCGCCGTTTCACAAACCCACATGAAACAGGGTTTCACGCCGATTAAAGACGTGCTCGAATCGGCCATGGGACGCATTGATGCGCTACATCTGGAACACGGCAAGCTCCGCGGCCTGCCGACCGGTTTCAAAGACCTGGATTCTTTGCTCGCCGGCTTGCAGAAGTCGGATTTGGTCATTTTAGCCGCCCGTCCTTCGGTCGGTAAAACTTCGCTCGCGCTTGATATTGCCCGCGGTGCCGCGATTCAGGGCAAAGTCCCGGTCGGATTATTCTCGCTCGAAATGAGCAAAGAACAGCTCGTCGACCGTTTGATTTGTGCCGAAGCTCGCGTTGACTTGTGGAAGATGCGTAACGGCAAGCTTTCCGAACGCCAGGAAGACGACGATTTCTCGCGCATCGGTCACGCGCTCGGTGTGCTTTCCGAAGCTCCGATTTTCATCGATGATTCGCCGAGTGCGAATATCATGGAAATCCGTACAAAGGCCCGCCGTTTGAAGATGGAACACGGGCTCGGACTTTTGATTATCGACTACTTGCAGCTCATGGAATCTCGCGGCGGCGCCGAATCGCGTGTGCAGGAAGTCGCCGAAATCACTCGTGGTCTGAAAAGTATCGCTCGTGAATTGGATATTCCGGTGCTCGCTCTTTCCCAGCTCGCCCGCGCCGTCGAACTTAGCAAGCCAGCTATTCCGAAGCTCGCTCACCTACGTGAGAGCGGATCAATAGAACAGGATGCCGACGTGGTCATGTTCATCTATCGCAAAGTCGCCGATAAAAACTATCAGGAACAGGATATTCCACCGGAAGAAAGAGCGCTCGCTGAAGTTCATATCGCCAAACATCGTAACGGTCCGACCGGAGTTGTACGCCTGTTCTTCGATGCTGAGCGAGCTTGTTTCCGAAATCTCGACAAAAACTACGCCAATGTTCCGCTTGCTGATGCCGGCGGCATAACTCACACAAAGAGCCGCGGAGATATGGCGGGAAACGCGGTTCCGTTCTAGAATATACGCACTAAATAACCAAACGAGAGAAAATTATGTCAGTTTTCAGCCAACTCAAACAAATCAAGGATTTACGCTCACAGGCCAAACAAATGCAGACCGAAATGGCCGAACAAGTTGCCGAAGGATCAGCCGACTGGGGTAAAGTCAAAATCAAGCTCGATGGCAACATGCAGGTTTTGAGCGTCATGATTGATGACGCCTTGATTGGTAACAAAGAAAAGATTGAATCCGGAGTTAAAGAAGCTTTTGGCGATGCCATGAAGCAGATTCAGAAAATCATGGTCGAAAAGATGCGCGCGAGTGGAACTTTACCTGACTTGCTCAAAGGTGAGTAAAAACCATGCCCCGACTTCCCGAGCCCCTTGAGCGCCTGGTCGCCGCCTTCAACCGTCTCCCCGGAGTCGGTCCGAAAACCGCTCAGCGCTACGCCTATCACGTACTCAGAAATCACCCGGCCGAAGCCGAACAATTCGCCCGGGCGCTTTCTAATTTGCACGGAAACATGCATCGCTGCGGGAAATGCCATTTGGATTCCGAGCGCGATCCATGCGCTTATTGTACCGATGAAAA
>JBAXGH010000024.1:0-23430 GCA_037139515.1 bacterium | reverse complement strand
AGTATCCGAAGACTATATTCTTCGGAGGTGGTGCACTCGGTATTGAATTCGCCGATAGGCCCGGTGGGTTGCCAAGATCCCCGAAATGTGCTATAGTATGTGGGCTATGATGAAGGTAACAAAAACACTCAATTTAGCCATTTTTACACTCATAATTCTTACTTCCACGGCCAGCGTGGGGGTTTTGCCTGTACGTGCGGAACTTTCTCCGGACGCAGGTATTGAATCAGAACAATTCGAAGTTCAGCAGGCCGAGAACGATCGAGTTGCCGCCGAAGAAGCTCAGAAGGAAAAAGACGCTGCCGAAGCCAAAAAAGCTGCTGAAAAGAAGAAGGCTGATGCGGCTAAAAAGGCCGCCGCCGCTGAAGCTGCAAAAAAAGCTAAGGCTGCCGCCGCTTTGAAGCAAAAAGAAGAAATGGAAAAGAAGCTTGGCGATGTAGCCGTCGCGGTTTCTTCGACTCTGATGGCATCCACTCTTTATCAGGATAATTTCTCGGTAGCACAAAAAGATGTTCCACAGGGTTTGACGCCGGTTGTAGCTTCCGAAGCCTTGTCGACCAAGCCCGGTAAGTCGGCCTCTGTCACTATTAAAACTTTGCCTGGAGCTACCTGTAACATCGACGTTTACGTTGTGACGCGAACTCCTGCTGTTATCGCCGGCCTTGAAGATAAAACTGCGAATGAAGAAGGTTTGTGTTCCTGGACTTGGACTACAAAATCCACAACTCCACGGGGCAGCTGGGGAATTAGAATCATGGCTAGCAAGGATGGGAAGTCTGATGATACCTGGACGACCTTGAATATCGGAGCGGTTCACTAATTTAAAAAAACAAAAATCGACCGAGGCGTGAGGCCTCGGTCTTTTTGTTGTTTTGTCACGCGGCTTACCGCAAGGTCGCTTCGGCCTCGGCGGCAGGAAGCACGAGGAACCCGTCGGAATAAGTCGGATAGCAGTCGACTAGCGAATCCACTTCGCGATTCACGAAGCTATCTTCGTCGATTCGAAATCGAATCAGACCACGACTTCCCGGCGCCTGCATCAGAAGGAACAAATCTTCCGCCGAGCTCAGCTCCTCCGGCTTGATTGTGACCACAAGCTTATCGCTCGCGACCTCAATCTCGCGCAGCCAGGTATTCGTACTCGCATCGATGAGCGACCCGGTGCGGATTTGAACCCCATCACCTGAGTATTGAATCTCGAGAACAAGGTCGGTTGTGACTCTTGCGTATTCTTCGCTTGGTTCATAATAGGTAATCTCAAGCGGCACTTTGAAAGCGATGTTATCGGCGATTTCCAAAGCACGCTCATACTTATCACCGAGTCGGGCACCGATTTTTTCGGGATAGGTGCCGGAAACGGCGTCGAAGTCGTAGCACTCCTCGGGCTCATCAGAATTCAGAGTTCGAACGATGAGCATCGGGCCTCGTGCGTGAATCCCGATTTGGATCGGACCTTCGCTGGTTTTAAGAACCGTGGGGCGAAGTCCCATGAACGGGCTCATTCTTTCGAGCTTCTTCGCGGCAAGCGCGGCGTCAAATCCGATTTTAGACAGACCTTCGATTTCGAAGGTCATGACTTCGTCCGGCGCGAGCGTCTTGTCGATGGTGAATTCGACACTACTTTGGCAGGCAACATCACTCATAAGGCCGCGGTCGTTTTTCAGGACGACCGTTTCGAAGAGTGGACAAAGAGCGCCCATATCGACCGAGAGCGAACCGATGGTTTGTCCTGTGCTTGCCGGGTTTTGAACAAAGAACTCGCCGAGAGTCGAAGGCGTCTCGTGAAAGGCATCGACCATGATGTACGGCGTCAACATGGAAATCGGACCGAAAACGGCTTTCGGCTTGTTTTCGATCGTGAGGCAGTTGATGTCGGCGCGCAGCAATCGCGGCTTGCGAAGTGCTGCCTGCTTTTCAGTCGAGCTTTCGCTCTTAGGTTGATCTTTGCCGGCTGCGTCCTCCTCGCGTGGCGCACAGCCGGCAAGGTGGCAGAATGCCACGAAAACGAATGCCGAAATCTTCATATACATGGTGCCTCCGTGATTATGTCTGGCTGTTTCCGAAGTTGTGGCTGCTTCGGGGTTAGACGGCCAGGTAGTTCAGGGTGGTGCCGGGGTCTCGTGATTCCAGACCGTGCGCTTCAGTCATGTTTCGCCTTTCCGGGGCGGACTGGGCAGGGCAGTTGGCCACGAACAGAACTCCAGCGCTTCCTTCGGGATCGTTGCTCCGCGGCTTTGCCCTCATGGCGAGAAATGCCAGCAACAGATTTACTTCCTTCAGGTTTTGATTTCGCATCGATTTTCCTCTCCGGAAGCGGGTTGTTTGCTACCGCTTACCTGTACCAGCATGGCTTGATTTGCTTTCAAGCGTCAAAGAAAAATCGCTCTGTTATGAGTGATTATGTAAGGTACGATGGCGACTTCTGGTTTGAAGTTTTCATCACGTGGTTAAAGTTGTCATCCCGAAGCCGAGGGATCTTGAATTGCGCGGTGCGTGTCCACCTGTCGCCTTCAAGCCCGACAAAGACATGTGGATAAATCATTAATCTCATGCAGTGAACCGTCGCTTTTTAATTCAAGGACCCTAGTCGGTGTAATTTTCTTTATAAAATAGCGGTCATGGGTTACGACAATCAGTGTGCCTTTGAATTCCAGAACTGCATTTTCAAGTGTTTCCAGTATCTCCAGGTCTAAGTGGTTAGACGGCTCGTCCAAAATCAGACAGTTAATCGGGTTAATTGAAAGTTTGGCAAGAATCAAGCGCGAACGCATTCCGGGCGACAGAGTTTTGACTTTTCGGCTCATAACTTCGGTATCGAGTCCGGCGCGGTTTATGGTCTGGCGCACGAAAACTTCATCGGCGCGCGTTGAGGTGAGAGCTTCTTTTATTACCGAATTATTATTATTTTGAATCGGTTCCTGTGGTAAATAACCAATAGCTAAACTCGCACCAAGGCGAACCTCGCCGCTAGTAGGTTGAATTTCGCCGGTTAATAGCTTCAATAGGGAAGTCTTGCCGACACCATTTTCCCCGATGATGACAATTCTTTCCCCGTATTGAATCTGAAAATTAATTGGGCCGAGTTTGTGATTGCCGCGCGTGATTAACGTTTGTTTGATATTTGCGACGCCACTTCCACTGCGTTCCGCGAGGCTAAAGTTGAGCTTCATCGGCATTTGCTCAAAAGGTTTTTCGACTTTTTCGAGTCGTTCCAATCTGCGTTCGATGTTTCGTGCAACCGAAGATAATCGAGCCGACTGATCGCTCCTAAATCCGGCAATATATTTATCATTGTCAGTGACGCGGGGATTCGCTACGCCTTCGCGCATCCATTCCATTTTGGTTGCCGCCGTTTGCTTGAGTCTTCCGGCTTCTTTGGTGAAATCTTCGTAGTTTTCCCACTGTTTTTGCAACCTAGCGACTCTTTCTTCGTAATACTTCGTAAAACCTCCATCAAACATTATCGCGGCGTGAGTAATGTCGTTAATTTCCAAAGTTTTCACGCACAATCTATCCAACAGGCAACGATCGTGTGAAACGATCAGAAAGGCGGATTTTGAGTGCGCGATAAAATTCTCAATGTTTTGAACCGCTGCAAGGTCGAGATTATTGGTCGGCTCGTCAAGCAAATAAATATCATGTGCTGACAAAAATATTCGCGCGATTGAGATTTTATTTTTCTCGCCACCGCTTAGCGTTGCGATTGTTCTATCAAGCATTTCGGGTAGCAAGCCGACGCGTTGCATGGCGCTGCAGAGTTTTTCTTCGTCGCTTGTTTGATTAGATTTTGTCAGGTATTCGCGCGCTGTTGATTCTAATTCTTCGTTTGGAATTTCCTGTGATAAATATCCAATCGAAGTGCGCGGGGCAATCACAATATCGCCGGAATCCGCTTCAAGCTTTCCGGCGATTATTTTGAGCAGAGTTGATTTTCCGGAACCATTTTTGCCAACCACGCCAATTTTTTCTCCGCGATTCAGAGAAAAAGAAATATCAGCGAGTGTTACTTCGCCATCAAAACTTTTGGTTATGTGATGGCAGGAAAGCATATCGCGCGATTAGATTTTCGTTTTTAGAAATTCTAGTGCTTCTTTGCGCGTAAAAATGCGGCCGGCGGCAAGCTCATCAAGCTGCTTTTCGCGTACAAGTTCGAGTAGTTCTTTAATTTGCGGTCCCGGTTTGAGCGCGAACTCGCTCATGATTTCATTGCCGTCAAGCAACTTTGGCGGACGTTTAGAAGCTTCCTCGCGAAGCGCGAGCAGGTCGTTGATATATTTCTTCACCGTATTCGCGAATTCGTAGTTTTTGTGACTGCCGCAGGCATCGGCGCGCGCCATTTCATACATATCCCAAATCGGGTCGCCAGACTTATCAAAAAGCAGACTCTCGATTTTGGAGAGTTTCCAAGACGGCAAGCCGTGGAACATGTGTTCGCGAATCAGATATTTCACGTGATCAGCATCAATTCCGCTCGCAGTCATGGCGAGACGGCGAATAATCTCGTCACCGATTTCAACGCCGGCTTTTTCATGATCGATATTTTTGATGAGGTGCTTTTTGGCGTTGTAGAGTTTCGCGCAAAACTCAGCCGGTGAAAGACTTACGGCGATTTCTTTTTTAGTTTCGCGGTCAAATACCTGGAATCTTGTAGCTTTGCCTAAATCGTGCAATAAAACCGCGAGCTTCAAATTCAGCGAAGCCTTTTTTGAGAGGGAACCGAGCGCGATTAAGGTGTGTACGAAAACATCGCCTTCGGGATGAAAATCCGGGCGTTGCAGAATCTTTTTTGTGAGCGAAACTTCCGGAATCAGCGAATCGAACATGCCGCTCTTATCCCAAAGCTTGCAGGCTTCGACCGGGTTCGCATCGAGCGTCTTCAGAAACTCTCGGCCGGCCAATTCTCGTTTCAAGATATATTCTCCTTCACGGGTCATCTCATTCATGCGGGGTGCAAAATCGCATACCGCTTTCCAGGTTTTATTTTCGAAGCTGAATTTGAGCTTCACGGCAAAACGAAGCGCACGAAGAGCGCGGGTGCGGTCTTCGGTGAATCTCGTTATGGCATCGCCGACGGTGTTAATGACGCCTGCTTTTAAATCAGCGATGCCATTCCATGGGTCGATGAGTTTCCCGGTTGTAAGTTCAAGCGCCAGTGCATTCCAGGTGAAGTCTCGGCGTGAAAGATCGTCTTCGATTGTCACCGTCGGATCATATTGGGTCACGAAATCCTGAAGTTTTCCGCCTCCAAGTGATTGTTCGGTGCGGGCGAGTGCAATATCAAGTTCCGGCGCATCCTCGTGAGCGCGAAACTTGAAAACCGGAAAAGTGGAGCCGGCGAAAACGACTTTAGCACCTGGAAAAGACTCTAAATATTTTTGAACCTGCTCGGTAGTGGCGCCGGAAATACAGACATCAAAGTCCTTAGGTACACCGCCGAGCAGAAAATCGCGCACCGAGCCGCCAACCAAAAAGACGCGCGCACCATTGATGCGCTTCGGGAGATCCCGGATTGGAGTGAGTTCCGGGGTCAGGGCGAGCTTGGAAAGATTGCCGAAATTCCAATTTATCGACCAAAGTCGGATGATTTTATTGAAGATGTTATTCATGGATAAAATGGTATACTGTAAGTCATACTCACGCAAATCACTGAAATATGAAAAAGTTTCCTAAGGTCAAGATTTATTCGACGCCATCATGTCCGTATTGTAAACAAGCTAAAGATTTCATGACCGCAAAAGGCGTCGAGTTTGAAAATATCGATGTCAGCATGGATACAGAGGCAGCACAGGAAATGATTAAAAAAAGCGGACAGATGGGTGTGCCGGTCATCGATGTTGGCGGAAAAATTATTATCGGTTTCGATAAGGAACAGCTCGGTAAGGTTCTTGGATTAAAATAGTTTGTATGAAATATATTTGGTTATTGCTTGGAGGGCTTGTGCTAATCAATGCCAATTATATGTTTCCTTTTGGGCCGGCGGCTTTGGTCATCGGTCTTTTCGCGATGCTTTGGTTTGGACTCAAAGATTCAGTTTTTCCTCGAAAGCCGGGTACCGTCGAGTCATCACCGTGGTTTGTTTTTCTGGCGTCATTCATGATAGTGGCCGGTATTTTCGCCGGATGGTATTCATATAGTGACGATGAGGATACTTGTGTCGCTGTAAGCGAGATGGTCTGGGCGCGCGACCACTTTAAAGGAGATTTGGATTTGGGGCCGGGAAAAAGGCAGTCTGCTTTAGAAAGGGAACTTGAGCCTTTTGTTGCGGAATGTAAATCGTTGGGATTGATTAAGCAGCCGTCTCCGCGAGTTTTTGAGAATTATTCGTTTACGTATTCCGATCTTGCGATGGCGGCAACTTGGTTTCTTTTGATGATAGGCGCCGCCGTTATGCTTGCCGCCTCGGTTCGCAAAACAATAAAAGCACGAAAATATTTTCATGCTTTTATCGGTATTACTTTGGTGCTCTTAGTCGTGTTTCAAATGTTCTTCATTGCAAACTTCTTCAGCATCCAGTCATTACTCTGATGCTACTTTGCTTTTCCGAGAGTTTTGGCTCCATGAGTCCATTCCATAGGGCATCGTTCGCCGGTCTGAAGCGCTTCGAGAACTCGGAGCGTTTCTTTGACTGAACGGCCCACGGAACCGGCACTCACTAAGATGTATCGAATCACACCTTCCGGGTCGATGATAAATAACCCGCGCTC
The DNA here is from genome assembly GCA_037139515.1 of bacterium. GTDB lineage: Bacteria > Patescibacteriota > Patescibacteriia > JBAXGH01 > JBAXGH01 > JBAXGH01. The sequence goes on along the minus strand of JBAXGH010000024.1, from coordinate 16,726 downwards.
AGCTGAACCATCATTTTCATTTAAAACCTGATAATCTCGGGCGATTTTTTGTGTGGTATCGGCGAGGACAGGATACTTTACTTGTGGCAAATCTTTTTCGAACCAAGCCTTGTGTGACCATTCCGAGTCGGTTGAGCAGGCTAAGACTTCGGCATGCAGCTTTGCGAAATCAGCTTCGTGATCGGAGAATCCGCGTAGTTCTGTCGGACAGATGAAGGTGAAGTCGCGCGGATAAAAGAAGAATACCAGCCATTTTCCCTTGTAATCTGAGAGTGAGATTGAATGGAACTCGCTGTGACCGGCGTGATAGGAGAGTATTGATTTGAAGTCCGGAGCCTGTGAGCCGATAGTTATCATAATTATTTGATGCAGTTTTTATAAGCTTCGTTTGCTGCTTCCCAATTCAGGTTTTTCCAGAAGTCCTGAATATAAGTTTTTCGGTCGGAACCGTAGTCGATGAAATAAGCGTGTTCGTAGACATCAAGCACGATAAGTGGAATCGCGCCCCAAACTCCACCCTGATTATGCGCGTCGGCGCCGTAGATTTTCAATCGACCAAGGTGAGTGTCGTAGGCGAGCACAACCCAGCCACGCATCGCCATGCCGGTCGCGCTGAAAAAGTTCACGAAAGTTTGCAGGTCGCCCCATTTTTCTTCGATAGCTTTAACGAGCGGACCAGAAGCCTTTCCATCGCCGCCGAGCACATTAAAATAATGCTCGTGAAGATAGACTCCGTTCGTGGCGAAAGTTTCGCCGTCACGAAGCGCACGCAAATCGGAATATGATTGATTGGCGGCATTCAAGATTTTTTCGTCTTTTGAAGCCGCAGCGAGCTTTTCGGCAACCTCGTTCATCTTCGCGACATACCCCGCGTATAGCTTATCATGGTGAATCGAAACGGTTTTTTCGCCGATTCCGGTGAGTGCAGACTTGAACGGAAGTGGTTTTGCTTCGTATGTTTTATGCATAGTGAAAATATTTTAACACCAACCGGTGGTTCGTAGAGTGACTGTCCCTTTAGTGACAGTCACCTCTTGTGGATAAAACATCTAAATTAGCCAAAAACGGCCTGGAATGATAGCATCCTCCTATATATGGAGCTTTATTTCGTCGGAACTCCGATCGGAAATTTAGGTGATATTACGGCCCGGGCGCTCGAAGTGCTTGGTTCTGTTGGTGTTGTTTTTGCTGAAGATACCCGCGTGACGGGCGGCATGCTCATGCATTTTGATATCAAAGCTTCGGTTATGCGCTTTGATGAGAACTCAACCCGTTCTGACGTCGAACGTTTGCTTAAAATTATGGAAGAGAGAGGTTCGGCGGCCTTGGTCACCGATGCCGGTACGCCGAACGTTTCCGATCCTGCTTTTCGAATGATCGAAGCCGCCACTCTTTTATACGGTGAGCGGGTGAAAATTATTCCAATCCCGGGACCGTCGGCTTTGACCGCCGCGGTTTCAATCGCGCATTTCCCGGTTTTGCCTTTTCTTTTCAAAGGTTTTCCTCCGCACAAAAAGGGTCGCGAAAAATATTTTGATGAAATTGCGGCATGTGAAACGGCCGTGGTGTTTTACGAATCTGTGCATCGCATCGAAGCCTGCGTTGAATCGATGCTAAAGCGCATGCCGGAACGCGAATGTTTGATTGCGCGCGAAATCACCAAGATGTTTGAAGAAACTTTCCGCGGATCGGTGCAGGAAGTTGCCGATAAAATGGCACTGAAAGGTCCGAGAGGTGAGTATGTGGTGGTTTTGGCGCCGAAGGATTGGAAGAAGACAAAATTCTAATTATGGATAAACAGACGTTTGCAAAACAAAGAAGGATTGCGATTATCATGGCCGTGTTATGTTTGATTGCGATTTTTGTTTTTCATGGTGAAATTTTTACGACCGAAGTTCCGAAAAGCACCGAGGCTGTGGTTATTATAAATCCGATGAACGGAATACCGCTAAATGTTACTCCGGGCATGGTAAAGTACGGTTTGACCATTGGTATTATCTTGATTTCATCGCTCGTGATTGATTCAGTGATTGAAAAGATTGAAAAATCGACGAAGCCGAAAGTATGAAATCATTTTTCGCACCAACCGCGCTCAAAATCTGGATCACCCTTGGTCTTGCTGCCTATTTTCCGGTTTCGTTTGGGCTGTATTTTCTTTTTGGTAGCGGGAGACTGGGTTTTATCGCTGATATATTCGGGCTGCCTCTTCGCGCACTAATCTTTTTAGTCCTGGTTCCGATTTGGAATATGGCTGTAGTGCCCGAGGGTAAGGGCCCAGGAATTGCTTCGACTCCAGCGGAAATGTATTCGCTCGCTGGATTGATATGTTTAATTGGCCTTTTAGCGCTTTATCTTGTTTCCTGCATAATCGCAAAAGGAATTCAAGTACGAAGATCAAAAATATGAAAAGATCATATCTGGTTGGAGTGCTGAGCACCATTCTTGTTGGCGTCGCAACCTACTTTGTTGTGGTAAGTATGCAAAAAAACGTGGCGGCTCCGTTCGATCAAAAAACAGCGATTCGAGAAATTCGCGGTAACGGATTTTCGGTGACATTACCTAGCAACATCATGCTGGCTCCGAACATCGACATGAAATGTCAGGTCGATGCCAATCTTGCGTGTGAAAAAAATACCGATGATTCGCCGTGGATGTATACGCTTGAAGAAGTTGATAATGGAATCGCGAACTTGGTGCCAATCACGATTGAGTACTTGAACTTGTCGGAGCCGGCGCAGAAAGCGAAGATGAAACGTATTATTACATCAAAGCCTGAAACAAAAGTTGTTGCATTTGCTGATTATGCTCACGGTATCAAAGCGCCTGGCGATGAGATTCCGCGCACGCAAATCACCGTCATTCGCTATGATGAAAAAGGATATTTTGCCGGAAAAGGAGATCTTCGGCACGTAATACTGTTACCAGCGTTTGAAGACGATACGTATTATTGGGATATCCAATATATGGACGATGGCAATGGTTCTTCCGCATATATCGAACAAATCTTAAAATCGTTCACGCTGTATTTCGCGAACTGAAGGGAATCGAGCTTCGAAAAACAAGCATGCAAATAATTTCGGAAAATAATATGGCTATATGTTATTCTGAGAGACAAGACGGTTCAAGAAGAATAATTACGACGAAGTTTTTCGGTTTGTTTAGAATGATGTATTTTATTGGAATAATTTCCTTCTTTGTTTATCCGATGTTAGGCTTGCTCGTCATTCCTCGTATTTATTGGATAATTGAAACTTGGAATGTTAGACGCACGATCAGGGAGGCGATAAAAGTTGGGTGTATCAGCGTGAGTGGAAGCGCGTGGTCAGATTATACTTACACTGTCGATGAATCGAAATAATTTATGTTGCAAAAATCTTTTTACATCACAACCACGCTTCCGTACGTAAATGCTGATCCGCATATCGGTTTTGCGCTTGAAATAATTCAGGCTGATGTGATCGCACGCTATCACCGTGCGCTTGGTGAAAACGTGATTTTTAATACCGGTACCGACGAACACGGCCAGAAAATCTATACCGCCGCGCAGAAACAAGGCTTGGAACCTAAAGCTTATTGCGATGGTTACGCGGCTAAGTTTCACGCCTTAAAAGATGCACTCAATCTTTCGTATACCAACTTTATTCGCACGACCGATGAACATCATGTAGCGGCGGCACAGGAATTTTGGCGTCGATCACTCGCGAATGGTGATATTTATAAGAAAAACTATCAGGTTAAATATTGCGTCGGTTGTGAGTTAGAAAAGACGGATTCTGATTTGGTAGAAGGTCGTTGCCCGCTTCACCCGAAGACCGAAATCGAACTTATCAACGAAGAAAACTATTTTTTCCGTTGGTCGAAGTATCAAGCGGCGCTTTTGGAGCATTTCAAGAAGAACCCGGATTTTGTGATGCCGAAGGGTCGCGCGCATGAAATCGTCTCGTTTATCGAATCTGGCTTGAATGATTTCAGTGTTTCTCGTCTTGCAAGCAAAATGCCCTGGGGGATTCCGGTTCCGGATGATTCGACCCAGGTTATGTATGTTTGGTTTGATGCGCTTGTGAACTATATTTCGACGCTCGGCTGGCCGACTGACGAAAAGAACTTCAAAGAATTTTGGCCGGGTGTGCAGGTTGCCGGCAAAGATAATCTTCGTCAGCAGTCGGCGATGTGGCAGGGGATGCTGCTTTCTGCCGGGTTGCCGCTCGCGAAACAAATCTTTATTCACGGATTTATCACGGCCGAAGGTCAAAAGATGTCGAAGAGCCTCGGAAACGTTGTGAATCCGATGGATCTGGTCGCGAAATACGGCACCGATGCCACGCGATACTATTTGCTTTCAGCGATGCCGTCGTATGAAGACGGTGATTATTCAGCTGAGCGCTTTGCGATTGTTTATCGCACGGAACTCGCCGGCGAACTTGGGAATTTGATTTATCGCGTGCTTTCGATGTGCGAAAAATATTGCGATTCGAAAGTTCCAAGAGCTGCACCGCAATCAATTAAAACTGACTATTTGAATTACGAAACTGCACTTTCAAAATTCGATTTTCAAGCGGCGACGGCGAGCGTCTGGGCAATCATTCGCGATGCGAATCGATATGTTGATGAATCGAAGCCTTGGGCACTCGCAAAAGCCGGTGAGAATGAAAAAGTGCAGGCGGTTATGTACAATCTTCTCGAAGCATTGCGCCATATCGCAAGATTACTCGAACCGATGCTACCGAAGTCCGGCGAAGCGATTTTGAGGCAACTTGGCGCGCTTGAAGATGAGCGTTCGCGCGACTCTGAATCCGGCAAAAAATGGGGACTCTTGAAAGAAGGTGGTAAACTGGTAAAGGAAAATCCGCTTTTCCCACAAATTGAAGAACCAAAATAATCTATGACCGGTATTGATGTCGGCATCATCATACTTTTGCTCGCTTTCGTTTGTTACGGCTGGAAATTCGGTTTCGTTCATACGGTTGGTGGCATCATCGGCGCAATCGCTTCGATATTCATTGCTGCGAAAATCTACGAGCCTTTAGCGAATTCAAGTTGGGGAGTGGCGCTCGGCGGAAATACTAATCTTGGCAAGATTATCTCGTTCGCGGTTATCTTTTTCGCACTCACACGCATTATCGGAATCGCAATTTGGATCATCGACAAATTCACGAATTTCTTGTCCGTGATTCCATTTGTTGAAGGCATTAATAAGCTGGTTGGCGCAATACTCGGATTCTTTGAAGGCTTGATTGTGATTGCCGGAATCGTGTATGTTGCTGGTAAGTATCCTATTGCTGAGTCTTTCGGGATTTCACTCGCCGGTTCGAAAATTGCAACTATCATGAACTCGGTTGTACGAGTGTTCGAACCGTTTTTCCCGGATATGTTAAGCAAACTGCGCTCCGTATTTGATGTGCCGGTTGGGAAAGCTTCGGATTATCTGCGCGAATACTTCAAATTTTAGGTTGTCATCCAATTCTAGTTGTCATCCCGAAGCCGAGGGATCCAGTTGTACTAGATGTTTCGCTGCGCTCAACATGACACAGAGACATGAACCTGATTGATTCTCATTGCCATGTTCAATTCCGCGCCTACGACGCCGATCGTCGTGAGGTTGTTTTGCGTGCTCGTGATCATAAAATCGGCATGATTCTGGTCGGCACAACTACGGAAACTTCAAAATCAGCGATCGAAACCGCAAGCTGGTTTGGCGAGGGTTTGTGGGCGACCGTCGGTTTGCATCCAAACTATTTGAGCGGAGAAGATTATTTGGATGAGCAGGAAATGAATGCCGCCATCCGGGTGGGTGAAAAATATCTTCGCGAAGATTTTGATGAAGCCGCGTTTTTGGAAATGGCGCGAAATCCGAAAGTTGTGGCGCTCGGCGAAACCGGTTTGGATTATTTTCATTTTCCGGAAGATATCAATATAGAACAGGCTAAGGAGCGTCAGCGAGAAGGATTTCGTGCACATATTCGCGTGGCGGATGCGAGCCTGAAGCCGGTCGTTGTTCACTCGCGCAATGCGCACGGAGATTTGATTAAATTGATTGATGAAGAAATTGCGGCCGGACATTTGGTAAAGCGGGGAGTGCAGCATTGTTTTACCGGTACTGCGGAACAAGCGGCCGAATGTGTGGCGCGCGGGTTTTATATCGGCTTTGGCGGCGTCATCACGTTTCCGGCTAAAAAATCAAACCCGGAAGTTCAGGAATCTCTATGGAAGGCGGTTCGCGAAACCCCGCTCGAAAGCATCATTATTGAAACCGATGCGCCATATCTTGCGCCGAACGAAATGCGTGGGAAAAGAAACGAACCCGATTATGTTCGCTTTGTAGCGGAAAAAATCGCGGAGTTAAAAGGAATTTCGTATGAAAAAGTGGCTCGAGCAACAACCGATAACGCGATTAAGCTATTCGGCTTGTCCTAAAAGTTGTCATCCCGCGGCCCCTTTAGTTGTCATCCCGAAGCCGAGGGATCTTGAAAGGTATGGGCGATAAATCCGCGCTATCCACAAGGTATCTTGAAAGAATCGGATTTTATAGGTATACTCGCTTTCGCTTTCATTATGTCTGACCAAAAGCCAACTAGTCGAAAAAATCCATACATTGTGGCTTTTTCGATGCTTGGAGAACTTGGTTTGGAAATCGCGCTTCCGGTTGTGGCCTTCACAATGATTGGGAAGCGAATCGATGTGGCATACGGAACGACACCGAAAGCGATCATCATTTCCTTCATCCTGGCATTCGCGCTCAGCGCCGGTATTATATGGAAGCGTGCCGATGAAATGAAAAAGATGTATCTCGAATAGATTTTAGACTTCTATGGTGTTGCCTCCTCTCGCAGCTGAAACAATCGCGCACATCGGATCTTTTCCGATTACCAATGCTTTTGTAAACTCGTTTATTGTCGCGATGATTTTGATTGTCACGGCTTTTTTTGTGCGCCGAAACATGAAAACACGGGCCAATCAGGCACCGACAGGCGTACAGAACTTCGCCGAAGCCGTAGTGGAATTTTTGATGAAGCAGGCCGTGCAGGTAACGGGTGATGAAGCCAAAGCACGAAAGTTTTTACCTCTCGCCGGAACAGTTTTTCTGTTTGTGCTGCTGAATAATTGGCTTGGTTTGTTTCCTGGAATGGGGAGTATCGGTTTTAATCATGTTGTGAATGGTGAAGCTGAATTTTTCCCTTTGCTGCGCTCTGCTGGTTCAGATTTGAATCTGACTATTGCGATCGCTATTACATCAATCGTTGCGACCAATGTTTTCGGCGTCATGTCAATTGGTTTCTTCTCGCATGTCGGAAAGTTCCTGAATTTCAAAGGCTTTCTGCATGCTTGGCATGAACATGGTATTGGTGCCAAATTAGTCGGTTTCTTGGTGGCGATTGTGGAACTCGGTGTCGGCCTAATCGAAATCGTTTCCGAGCTCGCCAAAGTGCTCTCGCTCTCGCTGCGTTTGTTCGGTAATGTCTTCGCTGGCGAAGTTTTGATGGCGGTGATGGCCGGACTTTTCGCTTATTTCTTGCCTTTGCCGTTCATGGCACTTGAACTTATCGTCGGAGTCGTTCAAGCTACCGTGTTCGCGATGCTCGTTTTGGTCTATGCGACCGTTTCGACGCAAGAAGCGCATTAATTAATAACAGGGATTAGGGATTAGAGCTTAGAGCTTAGGGATAACTGATATCTCTAACCTCTAATCTCTAAGCTCTAACCTCTAACCCACAACATATGACCCCAGAATCGATGCTCGTGCTCACCAAAGGTTTGACGATGGCTTTCGGCGGTATGATCCCGGCTCTCGCAATCGGTATGATTGTTTCGCGCGCCATGGAATCGATTGGTCGCAACCCGGAATCTGCCGGTAAGATTTTCGTTCCTATGCTCCTCGGTGCCGCTTTTGCTGAAGCTATCGCCATCTACTCGCTCGTCGTCGTGTTCACCCTCAAATAAATTGGAACAATAAAGCTTCGTGTATCATGTAGCTTGTATCAACTGCTTTTCGAATGTCGACGATATACGTCACACGATACACGAGGTTTTGTGCCCCACCCATTATGATCGAACAAGCGCCAGAATCCGCCGGACTCCTCGCAACACTTGGAATCGACTGGAAGTTATTTTTAGCCCAGCTCGTAAACTTCGGCATTGTGGTGCTGGTTCTTTGGAAATGGGCCTACAAGCCGCTTCTCGACATGCTTGATAAACGCAAGAAGGCGATTGCTGAGTCACTTGAGAAGAATAAATCAATTGATGAACGCATGAAGCGCATCGGAGCCGAAGAAGGCGCCATGATGAAAGCTGCGCACTTGAAAGCTCAGGAAGTCTTGAGCGGTGCCGAACGCGATGCTAAGGAACGCATGCAACAGGCAACTGATCAGACCAAGCAGCATGTCGACGCCATGATTTTGAATGGCCAGAATGAACTCACGGTTATGAAATCGCACTTGCTCACCGAAGCTCAGAAGGATTTGGCTGATATTGTGGTTGCGGCGACCGAAAAGGTGGTCGGCGAAACAGCTGATAAGAAAACTCATGCGGATTTGGTGAAGAAAGCACAGGAAGCTTTGAAAAAGTTGTAATTTTATGCCGCAAAAAGATCACATTCACGAAACGCTCGACGAATTTCACAAAACAGTTTTCACGAATTGTGATTCGCTCGAGAGTGAACTCTGCACCGCTTGGAATAAGATCCACGGCGTGCAGATGCTACGCATTGTTTCGGCTCATGAACTTACGGGAGCTGAGAAAAAAGGTTTCGAAGAGTGTTTGCCGGAGGCGGAGATATCTTACGCGGTCGATCCGAAACTAATCAGCGGTGTCAAAGTTGAGTGGTCGGATCGGGTCCTGGACGTTTCGGCGAAAGGAATGATCGAAAAAATGCGTGAGACTCTGTTCTCGGCGAAATAATAGGCTTGTTGGCGAATGAATCTTTGGTCGAAAGTTCGAGCTTTGCGGCGTTATCACGCTTAAAAATGCTCGATGTACAGTCGGTACATCTGCGCTTTTATGCACGTGATACCGCTCGCGAATCTCGAATTTCCACTCAAAGCTCATTCGCCAATAAACCTATTCAAAATTATGTCACTTACAAAAGAAAAATTAGTTGAGCATTTACGCAAAGCGGTTACTGAATTTAAAGCTGTACCGGTCGCGGAAGAAACCGGCATTGTGCTTTCGGTTGGCGATGGTACGGCGCGAATCTCGGGTCTCACCAAAGTTCAGGCTTCGGAAATGGTTGAATTTGAGAACGGTGAAACCGGCGTGGCTTTGAACTTGGAAGAAGATGCTGTTGGCGTCATCATTTTGGGCGATGGTGCGAACGTTCGCGAAGGTGAATCGGTTAAGCGTACCGGTCGCGTGCTTTCGATTCCGGTCGGAGATTCTTTGGTCGGCCGCGTTGTTAACCCGCTTGGTGTTGTTATCGACGGCAAGGCGGAACCAAAAACCACAGCTTTTTATCCGATTGAGCGCGTAGCTCCGGGCGTCGTGACTCGCGAGGGTGTCAATCAACCTCTTCAGACCGGTATCCGCGCCATTGATGCGATGATTCCGATCGGTCGCGGTCAGCGCGAGTTGATTATCGGTGATCGTGGTACCGGCAAAACGGCTATCGCGATTGATACGATTATCAATCAAAAGGGCCAGAACGTGATTTGTGTTTACGTGGCTATCGGTCAGAAAGAATCGAAAGTCGCAAAGCTTGTGAAGAAATTGGAAGAGGCTGGCGCCATGGAATATTCTATCGTCGTCGTGGCCGGAGCTTCCGACCCGGCAGCACTGGGCTTTATCGCGCCATATGCCGGCGTCGCTATCGCCGAATACTTCATGGACAAGGGCCAGGACGCGCTCGTTGTTTACGATGATCTTTCAAAGCATGCCTGGGCTTATCGCGAAATTTCGCTCTTGCTCCGCCGCCCGCCGGGTCGCGAAGCCTATCCTGGCGATGTTTTCTATCTCCACTCACGCTTGCTTGAACGCGCCTGTCGCCGAAATAAGGAACATGGAGGCGGTTCGATTACCGCGCTTCCGATTATCGAAACCCAGGCCGGTGACGTGTCTGCTTATATTCCAACCAACGTGATTTCAATCACTGATGGTCAGATTTATCTTGAGTCCGATTTGTTTTACAAAGGCATTCGCCCGGCTGTGAACGTCGGCTTGTCGGTTTCGCGCGTCGGCGGTTCGGCTCAAATCAAAGCCATGAAGAAAGTCGCCGGACGTATGCGCTTGGATTTGGCGCAGTTCCGCGAACTTGAAGCTTTTGCTCAGTTTGCAACCGATTTGGATGCTGCGACCCGCAGTCAGATTGAACGCGGACGTCGCATGGTTGAACTTTTGAAACAGGGTCAATATGAACCGATGGCGGTTGAAGAACAGGCATCCGTGGTTTACGCCGCGGTGAACGGTCATCTTGATATTATCCCGGTTGAAAAGATTCAGGCTTGGGTAGCTGGTTTTTCGACTTACCTCAAAACCGGCGGCAAGGCTCTCCGCGCAATGATTGCTGAGAAAAAAGAATTTTCCGCCGAAGTTGAAGCGGAATTAAAGAAGGCGATTGCGGAGTTCAATAAAAGTTTCGTGTAGCACGAAAATAACATCGTGTATCGTGTAGCGTGTATCGTTAACGTTTGAAAAGTGGACGATACAAGATACACGATACACGAAGTAAATATCGACTATGGCAGTTTCCCTTCGACTCATCCGCGCGCGGGTGAAGTCAATCAAAAACACTAAAAAGATTACCAAGGCGATGGAACTCGTCTCGGCGGCGAAGATGCGCAAAGCAATCGCCGCTGATTTGGCATCTCGCGCCTACGCTACGGCGGCGCGCAAGATTATCGAAGACGTTAGCGCTTCCTCGCATGGTGCCGAAGCACTGCACCTGCTCATGAAGCCGCACGACGCGGTTAAATCGGTTTTGATGGTTGTCTTCACTTCCGACCGCGGTTTGTGTGGCTCTTTCAATTCGCAGGTTTTGCGTATCGCGGATACGGAAATGCGCGCCCGTCAGGCGAAGGGCCAAAAGGTCAGTCTGATCACCATCGGAAAGCGCGGTGCTGTGGTATTTAAAGCTCGCGGCGTTGAAGCGGCTCACGTGTTTACAAATTTATCAAACAATCCGACCTCGAATGATATCCGCCCGGTCGCGAAAATCGCGATTACCGGATTCCTGAGTGGGGAATTCGATGAAGTCGTGCTGGCCTACTCCGATTTCAAGTCAGCGCTCGTGCAGGTTCCGAAGGTCACGCAACTCCTCCCGCTCGTCTCGGTCGAAAATGTTGACGATACACGAAGTACGATACACGAATCCTCCGAATTCATCTTTGAACCGACGGCAAAAGAACTTCTCGAAGCTGTCGTCCCGCGCCTCATCGAAACTCTGGTTTATCAGGCGCTTCTCGAATCAAATGCTTCGGAACACTCGGCACGCATGATGAACATGAAGAACGCAACGACGAATGCGAGCGACATGATCGACGACTTCACTTTAATGATGAACCAAGTTCGCCAGGCAGGTATCACTCGCGAAATTAGCGAAATCTCGGCAGGTAAAGCCGCACTCGAATAAAGCCAAGTCGTCATGTTGAGCGTAGCGAAACATCATGGATTCCTTGATCCTTCGCGACGCTCAGGATGACGAAATGAAATCATATGAAACAATCAGAAACAAAAGAAAAGACGGTCAAAGCGGTCGGCCACATCAGCCAGATTATCGGCGCAGTTTTGGATGTGAAATTTGAACCGGGTCAGGTGCCGGCAATCTATAACGCGCTTCACTTGGAAAGAAAAGGGAAGCCGGTTTTGGTTTTGGAAGTCGAACAGCACCTGGGCAACGGCGTTGCGCGTTGCATTTCGATGGACACGACCGATGGTTTGGAACGCGGCATGGAAGTTGTCGACACCGGTGCGCCGATTTCAGTTCCGGTCGGCAAAGAAACACTTGGACGCATGTTTGGCGTGACCGGTGAGCCGATTGATGGTCTTCCTCAGGTTAAATATAAGAAACTCTATCCGATTCATCGCCCGGCTCCGGAGCTCAAAAATCAGGCGACTAAAACCGAGGTTTTTGAAACCGGTATCAAGGTTATCGATTTGATCTGCCCATTCATTAAGGGTGGAAAAGTTGGTTTGTTTGGTGGCGCCGGTGTCGGCAAAACGGTTATCGTTCAAGAATTGATTCGTAATATCGCCGCTGAACACGGAGGCTTCTCAGTCTTTGCAGGTGTCGGTGAGCGTACGCGTGAAGGAAACGATTTGTGGCATGAGATGAAAGCTTCCGGCGTTATTGATAAAACCACATTGGTGTTCGGCCAGATGAATGAACCGCCGGGCGCTCGTGCTCGCGTGGCTTTGACGGGACTCGCCATGGCCGAATATTTCCGCGATGAGGAAAAACAGGACGTTTTGCTTTTCATCGATAATATTTTTCGCTTCACCCAGGCTGGTTCGGAGGTTTCGGCGCTTCTTGGCCGTATTCCTTCAGCTGTGGGTTATCAGCCGACTCTCGCAACCGAAATGGGCATGCTTCAGGAACGTATCGCCTCGACCGACAAGGGTTCGATCACTTCGGTGCAAGCTGTCTACGTGCCGGCTGATGATTTGACCGATCCGGCTCCGGCGACGACTTTCAGCCACTTGGACGCAACCGTCGTTCTCGCACGTCCTTTGGCAGAATTGGGTATTTATCCGGCCGTCGATCCGCTTGATTCTTCGTCCGCAATTCTCGCGGCTGACGTGGTCGGCAAAGATCACTACGATGTGGCGCGTGGCGTTCAGCGTGTGCTCCAGCGTTATAAGGATTTGCAGGATATCATTGCGATTCTGGGCATGGAAGAATTGTCCGAAGAAGATAAGCGTTCGGTCGCGCGCGCCCGCAAAATTCAGAAATTCTTGTCACAGCCATTCTTTGTCGGCGAACAGTTCACCGGAATCCCGGGCAAATATGTGCCGGTCGCGGAAACGATTCGTGGCTTCCGTGAGATTTTGGAAGGCAAGCATGATGATAAACCGGAACAAGCATTCTACATGAAAGGGACTATCGACGAGGTCAAGGCATAAAACATCGTGTATCTCGTAACTTGTATCGTCTACTCTTTAAAGCGCACAACACCATGAGCGACGAAACTTTTCATCGTGATTTAAAGACTCTTCTTGACGATTATGTTCACCGCGTTTATTCGGTGTCAAAGAAGTTTCCGAAAGATGAACAGTATGGTGTGACTTCGCAGTTACGAAGAGCGGCGCTTTCAGTCATTCTGAATTATGTAGAAGGCTTTGGGCGAGGTCAGACTCAAGCATGTGTGAATTTCATGCAGATATCGTACGGATCTTTGAAAGAGTCAGAATACTTGATTGGATTTTCTTGGAAAGAAGCGTATTGCGATGAAATGGAGTATAAAGAACTTCGTGATATGGCGAACAGGGCCGGCGGAATGATTTGGGGGTTGTTGAATGGTTTGAAATCAAAAATGAAGGTTTAAAAAGTAGTCGATACAGGCTACAAGATACACGATGTATGCATCTCTCCGTCATCACGCCGGAAAAAACAGTTTTCAAAGATGAAGTTCAGGAAATCTCACTGCCGACGCAGTCGGGCGAGATTACGATTCTCCCAAATCACATTCCGCTTGTTGCTGCGCTGAAATCCGGTGCCGCGCGCGTGAAAAAAGACGGCGCCGAGTATTTTGTGGCCATGACCGGCGGTATGGTGCAGATTAAGGAAGATGGCTCGGTTGTGGTTCTTGCCGATGCCGCCGATCGCGCCGAAGAATTGGACGAAGCGAAAATCCAGGAGGCCCACGACGCCGCGAAGAAGCTGCTCGAAGGCGTTCGCGCATCCGACGACCTGCAATATGCCGCACTCGCAAGCAAAATCGAACACGAAATCGCGAAACTCAAAGTCGCAAGAAAATCCCGCCACAAATAGGCGGGGTTTTCTTTGTGGTATCATAATTCAGATATGAAGAGCGCAAAAGTTAAGTTTAAAATTTCCATCTCTAAAGACGTTGATACTTTCTTTGATTTCGCCAGTGAAGTCGAGATGAGCGGTGAAGCGTTTTTTGATCAAGCCATCTGGAACGAGTTCCCGGCTTGGAAGCCGTTGCTCAAAGGGCCGCCTTTTAATCGTGCAGATGTGGCTCGCCTGGTACGTGGCGAATATCGCGCTCATGCAGACGAGATTAAGCGCGGCGTTGAGGCGGCTGAGCGTGATTGGCGCCGTTTTGAACCGCGATATTACAAGTTGGTTGCCGCACTGTTCGGCGATGATTTTTGGCCGTCCGGAAAATATACCTGCTACCCGACGATTTGGGGTATGTATCCGCGGTTTCTGGAGGATAAAACCTATCAAATCCCGTACTCTCACAGTATAAAAAATTAAGCGCGCGTCGTTCATGCGCACGAGCTTCTGCATTTCAAGTTTTACGATTTCTTCAAGAAAAATTATTCGGAATATAAAGATCCGGAGCATAATATCGAGCCGTGGCATATCTCGGAACTGTTCAACTCGGTAATTATGGATACGACGCCGTGGATGAAGCTGCTCAAGGTGAAATGCATGATTTATCCGGAGATGAAAGACGAGATTACGGCAGTGAAGCGGCGAATTGCGGGGAAGCGTGCGATAACCGCGAAAGAACTCACGGATACGATCATTGGCGTAATTAAGAAACCCCGCCACAAATAGTCGGGGTTTTCTTGTATCTGCGTCCATTCTGACCGTGGGGAAGATTTATGATACTCTGGGATGCATATGAAAACCAAACAGATCAAAAATCAAATGGTTATTTATCAGGCGGCGAATGGTGCGATTGAGCTTCGTTACAGCTCTGAAAATAAAACTTTTTTTGCAGGAATGAATCAGATTGCTGATCTTTTTGGTGTTCAGAAAGCTGCTATTTCGAAACATTTAAAGAATATATTTGCTTCAAATGAGCTCTCTTTTAAGGCAACTGTTTCCAAAATGGAAACAGTTCAGATTGAAGGCGAGAGAACCATTCGGCGCTTCATCGATGTTTATAACTTAGATGCGATAATCGCTGTTGGCTATCGTGTTAATTCGAAGCAGGCAACAAGATTTCGCATTTGGTCCACTGGTACACTTGCTGAATATGTGACTAAGGGTTTTGCTGTCGATAGGCGCTACATCCAGAAAAACTACGGTGCGTTTATGGAGGCAGTCGAAAATATCAGGCATTTATTGCCTGAAGGTTCGCCAATTGATCATGCGAGCGTGCTTGAACTTGTGTCGACATTCGCCGATACCTGGCTTTCGCTTTCCGCCTACGATAAAGATGAGATGGTGACTCGTGGAGCCACGAAAAAATCGGTTGCACTAACCGCCGAACAACTTCAGGGGGCATTTTTGAGTTTCAAAAATTCGTTGGTTGAAAAAGGTGAGGCGACGGAAATCTTCGGGCAAGAAAGAAGCACGGGGAGCGTGACCGGTATCGTTGGCAATGTAATGCAATCTTTCGGCGGTAAGTCGGTATATGCTTCGATTGAAGAAAAAGCCGCGCATTTGTTGTATTTCATCGTGAAAAACCACCCTTTCGTTGATGGAAACAAGCGCAGTGGCGCCTATGCTTTTGTTTGGTTTTTGAATCGCGCCAAGATTCTGGATCGTTCAAAAATCACGCCACCGGCACTCACGGCGCTGACTTTATTTATCGCAGAGAGCGATCCAAAGAATAAGGACCGTTTGATTAAGCTTGTCTTGCAATTATTGAAAAAATAGATTTTATGGTTATGAACCTGATTTGATTTATGCCTCGTAAAAAAATCGTGAAAGTGAAGGTGAATGATTTGATGCAACGCGGTTATGTATATTTTTTAACCGAACCTGTCGGAAAGAATTTCGATCCTGAATTTCGGCCTAATCTGACGCCGAAGCAGATGCTCGAATTCGGGGTTTTTGGCGGGCGATACATGACTGATTGCAAGCGCGAGTTTCCGGCATCGTGGTTTAAGCGCGCCAAGTTGAATCACGAAAAGCACGATCCGAAGTTAAACTTTTTTGGCGTTAATGCCAGCCAGCCGCTCGCGATTTGGCGGCAAAAGGGCTGGCTAAGTCGCGAAGATCCGCGCGGTTGGTTTCAGTGGTATTGTCGTTATTACATGGGACGACGTTTGGGCGCCGAAGACACAAAGCAAGTCAAGCGCTGGAAAGCCATAGGGCGCCATGTTGCTCAATTACGCAAAAACTGTCGGTTGAAGGATTGGACTTGCCGTCCGCGCCAACGTCAGGCGATACTGCATTGGGGAATTGACAGTCGGGGGTAAGATTTTATTGCTAAAACATATTTATGACTAGTTCAAAAATCTCGCGCGTTTCGTTTATCGTTTTTTTGCTTGGTGTGGCCGGGGTTTTCGCGCCCAGCGTATTAGGCATGGATGGAATTGATGGCGGTTTCGCGCTCGCGATGGTTAGCGGGTTTGTAGCGCTCGTGGCCTTTATCACCTGGCTGATTTTTTGGCGCATGTCGGTGCGCGAATCACGAATTTTGAGTGGGGACGGTGTGTTGGCGCGGTTTTCATATAGCGACGAAGAATGGCAAAAGTATACTGCTTATGAACACGCGACTGACGCTTCCAATAAAAAAATAATCTTTTATATTATCTCCGGGTTCGCAGTGTTTTTCGGAGTTTTGTTTATGTTTCTGGACCCGGAGGAAGGCGGTCCTTATGTGGCTGCGGTGATGTTCGGGCTGATTGTTCTGATGTACGCGGTCATGAAATA
>JBAXGH010000023.1:0-23781 GCA_037139515.1 bacterium | reverse complement strand
AGCCATGAAACTTTCACTGATAATCGTGCATTACCGTACCCGCGGGCTTTTGAAGCAATGCCTGAAGAGTTTGATGTCCG
Source organism: bacterium (assembly GCA_037139515.1). Lineage (GTDB taxonomy): Bacteria > Patescibacteriota > Patescibacteriia > JBAXGH01 > JBAXGH01 > JBAXGH01. The sequence continues at coordinate 23,701 of JBAXGH010000023.1, read as the reverse complement.
CCGAAATTAAAGTACCACACGAGATTATCGTAGTAGACAATAACTCCAAGGACGGCACGGTTGAGATGATCAAAAACCGTTTTCCTTCGGTGCGCTTAATCGCGAATCCTGAAAATATTGGTTTTGGGCGGGCAAATAATATGGCCATAGCGACAGCGCAGGGGGAGTATGTTGTGATTTTGAATCCGGATACCTGCTCTTTCCCGGGTCAGTTCGAAAAGATTTTGGAATATGCTGAAACGCATTCTGATATTGGCGTTTTGGGTGCGAGACTCTTGGATCCTGATCGTCTGACCCAGTGTTCCTGCTACTCTGAGCATAAGTGGTACACGCCAATCACCAGACGTACTTTTATCGGAAAAACCGCTTTTGGTAAGCGCGAGAACGCCAGGTTCTTGATGGATGATTTTGATCGCAAGGAAATTCGCGATGTTGATTGGGTTCAAGGGTCGTTCATGATGATGCCGATGCGGGTAATTGCTGAAGTTGGTGGTTTTGACGATCGGTACTTTATGTATTTTGAGGACGCTGATTTGTGTAAGCGTATTCGTGAATTGGGCCGTCGCGTGGTATATTTTCCGCATGCGTCGTTCGTCCATTATCATAGACGCGATTCCGACGGAGGTTCGGTTTTGAGCACTTTACGGCGCAAAACCGCGAGATATCACATCGCATCTTGGATAAAATATGTTTTGAAGTGGCGCTAGTAGTTGGAGACTTATTTTTTGAAAATAAAATATCATGCATTCAGCGGACTTTTTGGAATCACTTACTCCACGCACTTCGGAAACGAAAGCGGTCCGAAGGTTTTTTCGAATCATTTTTTGGATCGGATTTTTTATTGTTTCCATCGTGGTCGCATATCTACTAACGCTTTCAATTTTCGGATATCTGGTTTACACGAATGCGAAGGAGGCGATCAGTGCTGTGAAGAAATTAGATGCGGGCGGCGCTAGTATTGCGCTTTCAAGCGCTAAGCATTGGGCCGGTGTTTTGCACGGCGAGCTTGTGATCATTGAGCCCTTTGAGCGCATTCCTCTGATTGGTCCACAATTTCAATCAGCGCGCTTGAGTGCGGAGGCAGCCATTGATGGCTTTACAGCTGCCGAAATGCTTATGGTGCCCTTTGGAGATTCGGTTAAAAGCTTGGCTACTTTTAAAAGAAACGGCACTTCTTCGATAAATGCTTATCGTTCCATGCCCTCGGATGCTAAGCGCGAACTTTTGCAGAATATTTTGGATTCGGCGCCGATAATCAATAAGGCGGCTGGCAAAATCCGGGAGGCGGACGAGACCCTGCGCCAGATTCCGTCGGATGACATTTCTTCCGTGCTGCGAGCAAAAATTAATCCGGTTCAAACGGCGTTGCATGAAATCAGAGTTGATTTTGATGCTTTTAGTTCGATGGCTAGGCTGCTTCCGGAACTTCTCGTGAAAGGTGGCGAGCGAAACATGATTCTGGTCTTTCAAAATAGCGACGAACTGCGCCCGACCGGCGGGTTTATCGGAACGTACGGAATCTTTAATGCTAAAGACGGAGATTTTTCTCTTTCTGATATTCGCGATGTTTATACGCTTGATCGGCCGGCGAGCAAATTCTTCAAAGAAACTCCACCGGAACCGCTCGCGAAGTATTTGGCATCGACTAATTGGTATTTTAGAGACGCCAACTGGTCGCCGCACTTTCCTGAATCAGCGGCGCGTCTATTGGATTTTTATGTGCGTGAAAGAGGCGAGCGCGGTTCCGAGATGGATGGCGTCATTGCGGTAAACCCGCGGGTGATTGAAGGGCTTTCGAAGCTTGTCGGGTGCATCACGGTACAGCAAATCGATTTTTGTCCGGAAAATATTCTTGCGCGCGTTCAGTACCAGGTTGAAAAGGGTTATGATCTTGAAGGAATTCCGGATGCCGAACGTAAGCAGATAATTATTCCGCTCGCGACCGAATTTTTGAAGCGTCTCTACGAGCTGCCGATTGAAAAATTGCCGGAAGTTTTTGATGTCGTACGCAATAGTTTTCTGAAAAAAGATATTCAGATGTGGTCTTCGGATACTAATCTTCAAGGCGCGATTATCGATGCCGGAATAGCTGGGCAGCTTTCATATGACACGTCTGACGGTTTTATGGTTGTTGATGCGAATTTGGGCGGCATGAAGACGGATCCGTATGTAAAACGCGAAATCACTTATAAGGTTGAGCAGAACGGTGAAAACTATATCGGTACCATCAGCATCAAATACAAGAACACGGCGCCGGAAGAAAATTGGAAGTGGACGACATATCGAACTTGGACTCGGGTTTTTCTGCCGCTCGGTTCCGAGTGGCTATCAACTGAGGGCAGCCTGGAAAACGATCGCGGTAAGAATCCTGAGATGTTGCCAGGTAAGACGGCGGTTCAGGATGAACTTGGATTTACGAGTTTTGGAACTTTTACAGCCATTGGAATCGGGGAAGAAAGAATGCTTACGTTTTATTTCCGCTTGGCGCCGCAAGTAGTTCGCTCAATTCGTAGGTTTGATTATTCGCTCACGGTTCTGCGAGAACCTGGCTCGCCTGACCCCGCGTTGACGCTCGATTTAGGTTTTGATAAGAAGCTGAAGGTGAAGACTGATTTGAGCGTGGACCGGAAGTTTATTCTGAACGAGCCGTAAACTATGAGTATTTTTTCTCCGAAATTGGGCATTGATTTGGGCACGACGACGGTTCTGGTTTATGTACCGAAGCACGGCATCGTGATTCATGAGCCTTCGGTTGTCGCGGTATCAGCCATTGATAAGAAGATTTTAGCCGTCGGCAAAGAGGCAAAAGACATGTTGGGACGCACGCCGGAAACGATTATCGCGCATCGACCTTTGAAGGACGGTGTGATCGCAGACTATAAAACGACCGAAGCCATGCTTCGATATTTTATCAACAAGGCTTTAGGAAGCTGGCGTATTTTTAAGCCGGAAGTGATGGTCGCGGTGCCGGGCGGAATTACTTCAACTGAGCGACGTGCCGTCATCGACGCGACGCTTTCTGCCGGAGCTCGCAGCGCTTACATCATCAAAGAACCGATTGTTGCGGCAATTGGCGCAAACATTCCGATCGGCAATGCATCCGGCCACATGATTATCGATATCGGTGGGGGAACCGCGGAAATGGCGGTTATCTCGCTTGGCGGTATTGTGTCTTCGGCTTCGGTTCGTATTGGCGGAAATAAATTGGATGCCGCGATTCAGGAATTTGTGCGTCGGAAATATAATGTCGCGATCGGTGAACGCACAGCGGAAGATATCAAGATTCAAATCGGTAGCGCTTTGTATTTGGAGGAAAAACTTTCAATGGAAATTAAGGGCCGCGATATGATGGTCGGACTGCCGAAGATTATCACGGTGACGTCGGATGATATTACGGAAGCGATTACGCCTTCGATGGAAGGTTTGATTGCGGCAATAAAAGAAGTTTTTCACACCACGCCGCCGGAGCTTTCGGCTGACGTAATGGAGAAGGGTATGGTTTTGTCCGGCGGCAGCTCGATGCTCCGTAATGTCGACAAGCTTTTTGCGCGCGCAACCGGCGTACCGGCATACGTGGCTGACGACGCGCAATACTGTGTGGCGAAGGGAACCGGCATCGCGCTCGAAAATCTTGAGGCTTATAAGCGTTCTATCTTTAGCTCGTAAAAAACATTTCGGACTTACGCGAATTGGCGAGCGAGCATTCCCTGCGCCCTCCTCCGAAGCGCGCGCCCACCCAGGGCGCGCGGCTTAGGTCGGATGCTCGGAAATGCTCGACTCGCCAATTCGCCGACCCTCGAACCAACATTTCGAGCACCAAGATCCCTCGGCTTCGGGATGACAACAGAGGGTCGAAAAGTGGGCGAACGGATTGCGCGTGTGTTCGCGAGCATTCACCGCAGGCGTTACACGCCGCGGAGGAGGGCGCAGAGAACACCGCGCACCGCCGTTCGCGTAGTTTTTGTGCTCTGTTTGCTGCGCCGGAGTTGGGTTTAGAATAGAAAATACGCTTGTTTATAAACAAGCGAAAACATCCAATTTTAGCCAAATTATTGCCGCACTGTTAATAAAATATCAAATCTTGTTGACAGATGCTCTAAAATCCGTTAAGGTCCTGACATGTTTTCTATAATCATCTAAATATTCGTTATGCACACTCGTGAAAAAGAACTTCAGAATCTCGGTCTTACCGACAAGGAATCCAAGGTTTACCTGGCTTCTTTGGAGCTTGGTGAGTCAGCGGTTCAGGATATCGCTCGCAAGGCCGGCGTGAATCGCGCTACAACCTACGTTATGATCGAACAGCTCACAGCTAAGGGTTTGATGAGCTCAGTTGAACGCGGAAAGAAGCGCTTCTTCTTGGCTGAGGCTCCGGATAAGCTTTCGACTCGCGTGCGCCTCGAAATCACTGAACTTGAAGAAAAGCTTTCGGGTTTCAAGCGCATTTTGCCTGATTTGCATTCTTTGTATGACACGTCAGGAGAAAGACCACGTGTGCGTTTTTTTGAGGGCGAGGCCGGCTTGCTTTCGGTGGCTGATGAAATCCATGAAACTCTTGAAGACGGACTTGAAGTGCTTCAAGCTTCATCGCTTGATGATTACATTCGAATCTTTGGCAGCTACAGCAAGAACGATAAGCACCTCGAAAAGGTTTTCAGCAAGGCAATCCATACGCGACTCTTGTTTACATCTGATAAGCCGCTCACGCCTCGAACGCAGCAGAGCCATGCCGCAACGCTTGAGGCGCGACGTCTTCCGAAAGACAGATTCCCATTCCAGGGCGAGATGACAATCGTGAAGGACAAAATCTTCCTCTATGCATATACTGGGAAACTTATCGCGGTTGTAATTGAGAGTGCCACGTTAGCGCAACTTGTTCGCGCGATTTATGAACTCGCATGGACCGGATCGGAAAAAATTCATATCGAGGGTGGACATCATAAGCCACGAAACCAATAATAAAAAGCAAGACGCGGTCTACGGACCGTGTCTTGTTTTGCTATTAAAAAAGCGCCTCAAAACACTTTGTTGTGTGGCGCTAGCGCTGATTCCCGTCGCGCAGAATACCAAGTCATAGAGTCATATGTTCCCTTCGGGGCACATTCTGACTTCGCTGACGCGCTGCCCGTTTCCCTCAAGGGAGTCGCCCCAGCGCACGCAGCGCTTGTGGGGTCGAGATGAGCTGTGTCGGCAATCCGCACTTTTCACCATGGCGAACTCCTTTGCCCACTTGCATGGGTGTTTTCGCCTAGGCGATTCGAGAGAATGTCGTTCGAACGGGGTTCGTGCTCGAGAAAACCAGCTGAAGGTTCTCCGAGCGCTGAAGGATGAAAGAACTCATTGGACTCTCCGTTTGCCGCATCCCGTGGAATGTGGCGGTTCTCTGTTTGTGAGCGCCTCATGACAACTCGGTCCGGGCATGCACCGTCATAGGTGGCATGACATACCGAGCCATGAGCTCGACTCTACGGTCGAAGCGCTCAAACCTGTCTATCGGCACCTTAACCTATTTTATGCTATTTGTCAAGGAATGTGGACAATTGATATGTGAACCGAGTGTTTTCATCATATTTTGGCTCAATTTAGCTTGTTGATAACTTTTCCATAAAAGACCTGATATAGTATTTGCCAACTAAATATGCAGATTATAGGACATCAAAGAATCCTGGATATTCTTTCGCGAGCCAAGGCCTCCGGGCGCCTGGCGCACGGTTTGTGTTTTGTTGGTCCGGAGCATGTCGGCAAACGCACCGTGGCCTTAAAATTAGCCGAAGAATTTTTGAGAGTTGAAAATGTCGAACGCCACGCCGACTGTTTTTTGGTCTCTCGCGAGCGTGATGAAAAGACCGAAGCTCTGAAGCAGGAAATTAGCATCGAGCAAATCAGGACTCTGCGCGAGCAGCTCTCGCAGACCTCGTTTTTCAGCGGACCGAAAATCGCGATTATCGAAGAAGCTGAACTCATGTCCGGCTCGGCTGCGAACGCGCTTCTGAAAACGCTCGAAGAGCCGCCGGGAAAAACTACAATTATTTTAATCGCGACTTCTCTCAAAGATCTTCCGGCGACAATAGTTTCGCGTGTTCAGGTTTTGCGTTTTGGCACGGTTTCGGAAACTGAAATGATCGCAGGCGGTATCGAAGAAAAGTTTGCTAGAATGGCTTTCGGTCGGCCGGGTATCGCACTCTCTTTTAGGGATTCTGAAGTTTACGATCAAGCGATGAAAGAGATGGCTGATTTTAAGGAGCTTATTAATGCTCCGGTTTGGCGTCGGGCGAAAATTATCGAGTCCTGGTTTGGTAAAAAGAAAGCTCATTCCGAGGGTCAGTTGGAGTTGATTTTGCGGGCGCGACTTTGGAAAATTATGTTGCGTGACGGAATGCTGAAGTATGAAGGCGCGAGCGAACTTGTCGGAACGGGCATCATGGGGGACAATAGTGTATGTCGAACCCAAGATGCGCTTAAATTTCTTTTGAAACTTGAGCGCGCGCTCGAACTCATCGCGGCGAATGGCAATGCCCGCTATGCGCTCGAAGCTTGTTTTCTTACGGAGTAATATTTTAAACGGAAAACTTTTTTATATGAACACAACAAGTAAGCTCGCGATTCTTTCGCTCTCCCTGGTACTTTTTGGTGCCGGATGCTCACTCGGTGCAAAGAAGGTTGCGCCTCCGACAGGCGGCATGTTCTTCTCTCCCGATCGCGGAACAAGCTGGCAGCAAATCACGGTTCAATATACTTCTGACGGAATTCTTAATTGGAGTACTTCTGATGTTTTGATGACGGTCGTCGATCCTTCGGATTCGAATGCGATTTACGCCGGAACTCGTGAGAACGGTTTGAAATATACCTATGATTCCGGAAAAACATGGATGAGTCCGAAAGATGTTTCAGCCGGCGCCGCTCAGGCGGTCGCAGTGAATCCGAAGGATAAGTGCACGATTTATGTTGCCAAGTTGCCCGAGCTTTGGAAGTCAGAGGATTGCAACCGAACGTATAAGCGTATTTTTACTCCCGAAATCGGACAGGATTATTTCAAAGCTATTTTAATTGATCAGTCCAGCCCTTCTACGATTTACGCGATCACCCAGGGCGGCTCATTATTCAAGAGTGCTTCCGGAGGAGTTTCATGGCAGTCTAATCACCGCTTTGAGGACGCTGTGAACTCTTTTGTAATGGATCCGTTTGATTCACGAATCATGCTTGTAGGCACCGCCGGATCGGGTATATATAGAACCGTCGACGCCGGTGTGACATGGGAGAGCCTTCGTGAGAAAACAAAGGATTTAGTTGGCGGGAATCAGGTTAAATCTATTGTTTCAGCTAAAAGCACTAAGGGTCTATACATAGCTGCGATTGCAAATGGTTTGATCCGTTCAAAGGACGGCGGTAATACCTGGGAAGTCGTGAAAACCCTCGTGAATCCTCCACAAATGAATATTATCTCTCTCGCAGTTGATCCGAAAAACGCTGAAGCGATATATTACGGAACCGAAGCTGTCTTCTATCGAACCGCGAATGGCGGTACGACTTGGGAGACGATAAAGTTGCCAACCGCGCGTGCAGCTGGCACACTCCTGGTTCATCCGGATTCAAACGGAGCAATTTACCTGGGTGCTAAGAATTTAGTTGTAAAATGACGCGGGGTCGACAATTTTAGCTAAAATTGTCGAATGTGCCCGCGTCACCCTGAGCACAGCCGAAGGGTCTAGTAATTAAAGAATCAATATGTCCCCATTTATAGCTGAGCAGAAGCCGCATTACGAAGACGCCATCAAGCATTTTAAGACTGAGTTGGCTGGGCTTCGTACTGGTCGCGCAAATCCGTCAGTCGTTGAAAATATCCCAGTTCAGGCCTATGGCGGAATCATGGAAATCAAAGCACTTGCGAGCATCAACGTACCGGATGCGAAGACTATCGTGATTGATCCTTGGGACAAGTCGGTCATGAAAGATATTGAAAAAGCGATTACTGATGCCCGCATCGGAACCAATCCGATTATCGACGGCACTATCATTCGATTATCCTTTCCTTCGATGACGGAAGAAACCCGTCGAAGCGTTGTTAAGATGATGAAGGAAAAACTGGAAGAAGCGCGCGTCGCAATTCGCAAGATTCGCGAAATGCTGCGTGAAGAAGTTTTGGCAAATGAAAAGTCTGGGAAAATCGGCGAGGACGAGCGTTTTCGTATGACGACCGAACTTGATGATATGACCAAAGAGTTTACGGCAAAGCTTGATGTGATGACGGCGGAGAAAGAAAAAGAGATCATGACTATATAATTACTTTTTCGCGATTCGAATATGTCACGCTGCTGGCCAGTTCTGGGGCGCGTGGCCAGCAGGTGACACATTCAGAATCACGAAAATCTACACCGAAACTCTGAAACACGATTCATCACACAAACTTTTTATGGGAGAAGAAAAGAAAGGGGAGGAGAAAAAGGACAACTCGGATTTGATGGAAAAGCTGATTTCGCTTTGCAAGCGACGCGGTTTTATTTTTCCCGGATCTGAAATCTACGGCGGACTTGCGAACTCCTGGGACTACGGTCAGTACGGAACTGAACTCAAGAAAAACATCAAAGATGCATGGTGGAAGCGTTTTGTTCAGGGTCGCGCTGATATGGTCGGCATCGATGCCGCGCTCATCATGAATCCGAAAGTCTGGGAAGCATCCGGACATGTCGGGCATTTTTCCGATCCTCTCGTTGAAGATAAAAAAACTCACGAACGTTATCGCGCTGACCATTTGCTCGAAGCGGCCGGCGTTGATGTGACCGGCATGTCGCTCGACGATATGGCTCGCGTGATTGCCGAGAAGGGAATTAAATCCTCGAAAGGCAATGAGCTGACAGCGCCACGCGCTTTCAACATGATGCTCACGACCCACCTTGGACCGGTTTCCGACGATTCTTCGATTGCATATTTGCGACCGGAAACGGCTCAAGCCATGTTCGTGGATTGGAAGTCGGTGCAGCAAACATCTCGTCGCAAGTTGCCTTTTGGTATTGCTCAAATGGGTAAAGCTTTCCGCAACGAAATCACACCGGGGAACTTTATCTTCCGAACCCGTGAATTTGAGCAAATGGAAATCGAGTATTTTGTGAAGCCGACGGAGTGGGAGAAACAATTTGAAATGTGGCTCGAAGAAATGCGCGGGTGGATGAAATTTTTGGGTTTGAAGAAATGGGTTGAACACGAAATTCCGGCGGCCGATCGCGCACATTACAGTGCCCGTACGGTTGATTTAGAATTCGAATATCCGTTTGGTGTTAAGGAATTATATGGTATCGCTTATCGCGGAAATTACGATTTGACCAAGCATCAGGAATCTTCGGGAGAAGACTTGTCGTATTTGGATCCGGAAACCAATGAAAAGATTCTGCCGCACGTAATCGAGCCTACATTTGGCGTCGATCGCTCGGTTTTGGTCGCGCTTCTCGCGGCTTATCACGAAGATCAGGCACCGACTTCCGACGAAGGCGAAACTGAGGTTCGCGTGGTACTGCGATTGCCTCGCGCGATTGCTCCGATTAAGGTTGCTGTTTTGCCGCTCTCAAAAAAGCCTGAGCTTTCGGAACCGGCACGAAAGTTAGCTGATGAACTTCGCAAGAATTGGATGGTTGAATACGATGAAACGCAGTCAATCGGCAAACGCTACCGCCGTCAGGATGAAATCGGCACGCCGTTCTGCATCACCTACGACTTTGAAGCTCTGAACGATCAGGCGGTAACGGTTCGCGAACGCGATTCGATGAAGCAGGAAAGAATCAAGATCAGCGAACTCGAAGCTTATTTAAAGAGCCAATTTTAAGTTTTTCGTCATCTTAAGTATTTTGTCATCCCGAAGCCGAGGGATCTTGAAGACGCTAGATCCTTCGCTTTGCTCAGGATGACACAAGACCCCAATGTTCAATCTCGAAACCTTGCCGAATGGATTAAAGCTACTTGTCGCTCCGGCCATAGGAACCGAGGCGGCGACGGTTTTGGTGCTCGTAAAAGTCGGTTCCAGATACGAAACGCGGGAACTTTCCGGAGCTTCGCATTTTATCGAGCACATGATGTTCAAAGGCACGAAGAAATTCCCGAAAGCTCGGGATCTTTCTCGCATGCTTGAACAATACGGCGCCGATTATAATGCTTTCACGAATCGTGATAGAACCGGTTATTACGTTAAAATCGCGGGTTCGCGGTTGCAGACCGGCATCGAGCTGATCCACGATATGCTCGCGAATTCGGTTTTTGCGCCAGGTGAGATGCAAAAAGAGCGCGGCGTGATTATCGAAGAAATCAACATGTACGAGGATAATCCCCGTATGCATGTCGGCGATTTGCTTGAAGAAGCCACTTATGGCGACACCCCGCTCGGTTGGAATATCGCCGGCACCAAAGAAACCATGATGGCGATGACTCGTCCGAGCCTCTTGGATTATCGTGAGAAGAATTATCATCCGGCGCGAATTGCGGTGGTGCTCGCTGGTGCGGTTTCGGAAGATTGCATTAAATTTGCGCGAAAATTATTCGGGTCGATCAAAGCAAAGGGGAATGCGAACGGAAAGTTTATGCTTGCGCCGGCGTTTTTGGCTCACGATAAGCCTTCGATTCGAATGCAAAAGAAAGAAGCCGGACAGGTTCAGCTCGCGATGGCTTTTCCCGGAGTCTCAATTACATCTGATAATCTCCCGGCACTCCGTTTGCTTTCGGCCATTTTTGGCGAAGGCATGAGCTCGCGTTTGTTTGAAGCTGTGCGAGAGAAGCGAGGGCTCGCGTATTCCGTCGGTTCCGGCGTTTCTTCGCTTGAAGATACTGGCATGTTCAGCATCGGAGCAGGACTTGCGAAAAAAGAATATCAGAAAGCCGGAGAGACGATTGTTAAAGAAATTGAGAAGATGTGTGCCAAGGGTCCAACGGAAAAAGAATTGGCGCAGGCGAAGACGCGACTTGAAGGCGGAATGCTTTTGGCACTTGAAGATTCCTCGGATCGCGCCGCTTGGTATGCTCAGGAACTGCTTTTTGGTCAGGGAAAAGTACGAACTCCAGCTGAACGGCTGGCTGAGTTCATGAAAGTTACCCGTGCCGATGTTTTGAAAACCGCGCGCGAGACTTTTGATATGAAAAAAATCTCAATCGGTGCGATTGGGCCATTTGCTTCGGAGGAAGCCGTCATCAAACCATTTATATGAAATATTTCTTCGCCAATTGGAAAATGTATTTGAAGGAAAGCGAGGCTTTGGCGCTTGCTAAAGTTGTAAAAACAACGCCCTGCGCCAAATGTTTCACGGTTGCAGTTTTTCCTTCTGCGATTCATCTACGCGGCGTGAAAAAAATTCTCGGAAGCCGGCCTTGTGGCGTTCAAGATGTCGGTCATGTTGAATACGGTGCCGCGACCGGTGAGACTTCAGCTTTCGAGGCCAAAAAGATGGGTGCAAAATACACACTTGTCGGCCATTCCGAGCGACGTCGCGCCGGCGAAAACGATTTGTTTATCGCAAAAAAGTTTGCGGTCGCGCTTAAAGCTGGCCTGATTCCGGTACTGTGCGTCGGAGAAACTGAGGAAGAGCGAAAGTCCGGGCATGCGCTCGACGTTGTTTTGGAGCAGCTCGAGTCATCCATGCGCGAGGCCGGGGAGCTTCTTAAGACCAAGGATTTTATCGTGGCCTATGAACCGGTTTGGGCTATTGGAACCAGTATTTCTGCGAAGCCGAGTGAGGTTTCTGAGATGCACCTTGTGATTCATAAAGAACTTTCGATGATTGTTGGAGAAAAAGGGGTGAAAACACCAATTTTATATGGTGGTAGCGTAACGGCTAATAATGTGGCAGAGTATCTGGCGCTTCCGGCTGTTTCCGGAGTTTTGGTGGGTGGTGCCAGTACCAAGGCTAAGGAGTTCAAAGCTTTGATAAAAGCCCTATGTTAATCGCCTGGATCGCTTTTGGAGTCTCCGTCATCATAATCACGATAGTGCTCGCGCGCCGTTTTCCGGCCGCGGCTATGTTGGATGTGGATTCGATTGCAGCTGAGCGTCAGAAAAAAATCAAAGAGCAGCTTGCTTTGACGCGTTTCAAGCGCGGTGCCGAGGTTATTGGCGATAGGTTCAAAAAAACTTTCTCACCGATTCAGAAAGTTGTTACGAGTAGCGCTCGTTCGGTATACGACAAAGTTCTCTCACTTGAAAAAACCTATCAGGAAGAACGCCGAACGGTGGCACGCCCTTTGAAGGAAGAAGAAAAGGGGGCGGTTACGGAGCTGCTTTCTCAGGCTGAAAAGCTTCTTGACGAGGCGCGCTACGGAGAATCTGAGGCTGTTTTTATCAAAGTTATTTCGGTTGATCCGCGCTCGATTCGATCATACAAGGGTTTGGCTAAAATCTATTTTGAAACTAAGCAACTCGATCAATCCAAAGAAACATTGGACTTCTTGTTAAAGTTGAAGCCGGGGGATGCGGAAAGCTTCGCGATGCGTTCGGAGGTTGCTTATGCGCGCGCTGACTTGCATGCGGCGGAAGAGGAAATGGTTAAGGCTCGCAATGCTAATTTGGAAAATATCAGCTATACCGTGGATCTCGCTCAAATCTTGTTTGAGGAGAAAAAATTCTGTGAAGCCGCGGGAATTATGAGGGAAGCTCTGGCTCGGGATATGAACAACCCCAAGTATCTTGATTTCCTGGTGGAAGCCAGCATACTCTGCCCTGATGCTCAGGGCGCAGATTCGGCGCTTGAACGTTTAAAGGCGGTGAATCCAGAGAATGCGAAGTTAAAGGAGTTTGAATCACGTGTAAAAGCTATGACGAAATAGCTTGAGAGGATGTCTATATCTATGTATTGACGGTTTACTTACCAAACGATAAACTACGGAGGCTCCTTGATAAGATATAACAAGAATACGCCGTTGTAGCTCAGCTGGTAGAGCACGTCCATGGTAGGCCGTAGAGGCCATGCCCATACAGTGAGAAATTGCTGTCTGAATCCCGAATTACGGTTAAAAGCCTGGTATAGGTCAAGACCGTGGCGCAATTCGCGCCCGAACGACTGACAAGGGAAGCTTCGTTTAAAAAACATGCTTAAGATACAGTCTAATCTCCTGATAAATACGAAATCAAACAGGAGTGTAAATGAAGGACGGGGTCACCGGTTCAATCCCGGTCAACGGCTTAGGAGAGAGCTTTTGTGGAAATACGAAAGTTCTCTGCTGAGAAATGTTTCTTGAAACGAAAGCGATAAATCATAATATCAGTTATTATGAGAAAAATGCTTCTCGAGAAAGAAAGAGTTCTTAGTCTCTATAGGGACCAAGAGCTTTCAGCGAAGGAGGTTGCCATAAAGTGTGGCGTCAGAATGGGTGCAGTTTATCGGGCGCTCGAAAAATTCGAAATTCCAAAGCGCACGTCGTGGGAATCAAATCGTATTAGATTCAACGGTCAGCCGGCCAGTTTTGTTCCAAGACATATTGCATCCTCAAGCGAGAAGGATTTAAAAATCGCGGGTTTGATGCTTTATTGGGGTGAGGGAACAAAGGCGGGTGATGGTCTAGACTTCGCAAATAGCGATACGGCGATGATTGGGATTTTTATGAAGTTTCTGAGAGAAGTCTGCGGCGTGAACGAGTCGAGACTGCGCGGAAACTTATACATGTACGCAGATCAATCGGAGAAACTTTTACTGAACCATTGGTCGGAGGTGATGCGCTTGCCACTTAGTCAATTCACACGCCCGCATGTTCGACCAGACTTCCGCACAGAAGGTCGAAAAATGGAATGGGGTTTGATACATGTGCGCTACTGTGATAAAAAGTTGTTGGCTTGGGTGATTAATGAGTTGAAGATTTTACAAGAACACATGGGCGGTTCGTATAGCGGCAATTACACGACGCTGTAAACGTCGCGACCTAACGGTCTCCGGGGGTTCGAGTCCCTCACCGCCCAAACGAAAAACGTCATGCCTTAGGGTATGGCGTTTTTTCGTTGGAGTTGATATTATCTTCGGGCGTCGTATGCCGCCTTAGCTCAGTTGGTAGAGCACGGGTTTTGTAAACCCGTTGTCCTCGGTTCGATCCCGAGAGGCGGCTCCACAAGAAACAGTCTTAACCGGACTGTTTTTTGATGAAATAAATTCTTACGCGTTTTCGTATTGTATGGCGAGGAGCATTTTATTCTTCATTTTTTGTTTATGAAAAAAGGAGAAAACCCTCTCGCGATGTTAAAGACGAAAGGCAGTATCGCTGAACTTATTATGGCGGCTAAAGTCATGAGCTTGGGCTGGAATATTTATTTTCCGTATGGTGAGAATTCGCGCTGTGATTTCGTGGCAGCGAAAGATGGGAAATTCATTAGAGTACAGGTTAAGTCGTCTAAGCCTAAAAGGGGAGCGTTGACTGTTCAGTGCAGAAGTTGCAATAACTGGTCGATGAAGTCATATACGAGTAAGGATATTGATTGTATGGCGATTTATGATTCGATTAATCAGAATGCATATTTCATGCCTGTTTCGAAGATAAACAAAACGGCTGTCAATCTCCGTCTCGAACCCTCAAAGAATAATCAAAGAAAACGCATTCAATACGCGCATGATTTTGTAAATTTCCCGTTTTAGATAATTATAAAACTTCTCATAGCGAGGAGTTTTTTAATTTACTTTTTTTCCGTGAAGCTTGTCAGAATCGGCAGAATTCATTATTATATGCGTGCTCATAAATATGTGGGGGTATAGTGCAACGGCTAGCACAACAGTCTCCAAAACTGTTAATCTTGGTTCGAATCCAAGTGCCCCTGAGTGAAGCTGGCCTGGTGCGAACGTCCTTAGTCTCATAGGGCATTGGACGCGAGTGCTCCTAACCGGAGTCTCTGTACCAGGTCGGTTGCTGAAAAATCACCATTGAAGGATGGTGATTTTTCAATAGACCAATACTCTGGTAGATTCGTTGTCGACACTTATGGCAAAGAGATGCATTTACTGTGGAAAAAATGAGCCGGAAAGAACCTTCAAGGGGAGAGAGCATGTGGTTCCTCGAATGATGGGTGTTTTCAACAATTGCCCAACCCTTGTTGGCTGTGTTTGCGATCATTGCAATTCAAACGTTTTTAATCGGTTAGAGTCCATATTTAAAGAAGATACTGAGGAAGGAATCTTTTGTCAGATGCTTAATCTCGAAGGTCATCACCAGATTAGAATCAGAGGTGTAAATGTAAAATCCACATTTGCATCGGGAATAGGTGAAGACTTTTTCAATGAAATTTTTCCGTTCTTGCGATTTGAAGACGGAGATATGAAAATCGTATTTCGACCGCAAATAAAGATCAAGAAGAATGGGGAGAGCGGATATATCGTACTTCTTCTTGAAGACCTATTAGAGTTGAAGAAAATAGGAGGTAAAAAAATTACCAAAATTCAAAAAATATTGTGCGGGATTCCATCGAAGGACATCTGTATATTTGCTGGCAGTAATGGTCCTGACGATCAAACTCAGCTGGGCGAGGCGATCGAGTTGGTGCGATTCCTCGGCATCGAATACAAGGACAAGGCGGAAGAGAGAAGATTTGCTTCGATTGATGATGGAGGGAAGAGGAAACGGGCAGGCGTCTCATTGAGTTGCACTGTAAATAGTGATGTCGGTCGAGTTATTGCGAAGATAGCCTTCAATTATTTCGCATATTGTGCAATCAAGAGCGGAAATGAATCTGTTCTGTACGATGATGGATTCGCGAAGATTAAAGCCTACATCCTTGGTCAAATTGATTTACCGATCAAGGAGGTAATTCCGTTGCTTGAGCGCGAGACTCATTTGATTGATGAAAAAATTGAAGACGTACGATTTGTTGCGCACACTATCGTATTCTCCGAGGAGAACGGAATGTTGATTTCTCGCGTATCCTTCTTTGGTCGCGTTGTTTATACGGTTATATTGGGAGCGATGCCGAATGAGTTGAAGGCGCTTAACTTTGGAAGCGGACATCTGTTTGATCCGAAAAGTGGTGATATTTTTGGGCTTACTCAAAATCCTTTGAAGTGGAGGTCAGGGATATTGAACGGGTTCTCATTGTTCAGCAGAATCTAATCGGAAACCGTATATGGCAGACTCTAACGTCTGCGGTGGCTGTGACGTCTTCCTTGGGCGTCATCACTAGGTCAATTTCATGAAAATCAAGGATAAGACAGAGAATTTTTGCATCGATGACCTGGAGGAGCTTTCGTTAGATGGAGGTTGTTGAGCTGATTTGCGAATCTGGCTTTGCATGGGAATTAGCGATATACTTGTATCTAGTGACTCTCGGATCTGATTCCGAGGATGAATATGAAAAACGCTCCTCTTATTGATCCCAAGAAAGGTCTAGACTTTATTCGCGATGTTGCGAAGTACTTCATGGACTTCTTGGAGACTGATTTCCACAAACGAAAGCTGCCGAAGAGAAGCATAAAATTTCGAAATAACGACAACCTGCTGATCGGAATAAATCTTCAGAAATATCAATCTTTTAACAAGCTGGTTTTTAAGTTGATAGATAATGATTTTAAGGCGACCACGCCAATAACGATTGAAAAGGGAGTTTATAAAACAAGCCTGCCGAAGAATCTGTTAAATTTGATTAAATTACAGGTTGGCAAAATTAGTGCGGCTTCAGTAAAAGATACAATTGAGAAGATCGGTAATGAGATTGAAAAATTCGGTACGCTTCATATTGAGGAATATGATCTGGCATTAACAAAATCAATTGAGGCAGCCACAGCGATCATTAAAGAGGATCTCGTCTCTCCATTTGTGAGCCAGGTCGAAAAACCGTTACAGAATCTTGAGCTTGGCGATGAAGATAATATATTTTTAATTGAGGAAGAATTGGTCGGTGTCTTGGTTAAGCCTATTGAAAGTAAGATCTCGGAGGTGTTAAACCTCTTCATAGCGAAGAAGAAAGTTGATATCAACAAGGAGATCAAGTCTGTTTTTGAAACATCGGACGTCAAAGCCACGGTGTCAGCTTTTTTTAACGGACTTGAAGTCGCGGATTTATATGCAGAGTTTTTCGAGATGGAGAGAAATCGAACCATCTTAGATAAGCAAGAGTTTTATCTTTATTTCGGGGACATTTCCTTCAACAATAATAAATATCCAATTTTTTATATTCCGTTTGCTGTGACACGGGTAGGTGAGGTATTCAATGTAGATTTCGATTCTCAGATCTACATCAATAAGCGAGCGGTTGAATTCATCGTTCAGGAGCACAACAATCTAACGGGAAAGAAGGGAAATTTGAAGACTGTTTCCGATCGAATCATATATCTCGGTAAAGAGAATGGTAATGTAATAGAGTTTTTGCAAACTGTTCTTAGCGAGCTCGTCGATTTTTTCGAACTGAGTGGGGAAGTCGATTTCCTTGCAAATGAAAGTAAGATAGCGAAGGGTAAGTCTGTTCGGATATCGAATACGTGCAGCATTAACTTAGCGGATAAGTCCGATGAAGCTCTCGTGAATGATTACGAAGAGATTCTGCAGCAGCTTGGTGAAGATGGAGGTGGGCTTGCCGGCGTTTTCCAAATTCTCATCGACGATTTTATCTACAAGAATCCTGACCCGTTCAATCCTCAAGTTGAAGATGAATGGGATAATACTTCTTCGGTAGAGCGCCTGGTGCCATCTAGCCCGATCCCATTGAATAGCGAACAATTGCAGATTCTTTCGGCGATTAGAAAGGAAGGGTGTAAATACATAATCGTCGAAGGGCCACCGGGAACCGGTAAGAGTCATACGATTACCGCGATAATTTTTGATGCAATATTAAAAAATCAATCGATTCTTGTCCTGTCCGACAAGAAGGAAGCTCTTGATGTTGTAGAAGATAAGATTACGCAGACGATGAATAAGGTGCGTTTTGATAAAAATTTTCAAAACCCTATTCTTCGTTTAGGAAAAACTGGTAGCACCTACGGCTCGATTCTAGCCAAGCCAGCCATCGAAAATATCAAGACCCATTTGAGAGCTACGAAGAAGGATTACGATGTTATTGGATCAAATATTGATAAGCTCTCGGACTCATTGAAAGAGGATCTTGATGCCGAGATTACTGCGTACAAGGAAATTTCGCTTGAAGAGATACACGAGCTTTTTGACCTCGAACCGCGTGTTGAGAAGGCCATTAATTTTGTTTCCTTGGATGAGATTCTTAAGTATGAAAATTCCGTCGTCGAACTGGGTGAGCTTAGAGAGGCCTGTGTTGAGTTTTCAAACTCTTTGAAATCCGACAATGTCCTCTCGATATCTGCTCTTCTTGGAATTCCATCCGATAGAATCGCTGATAGTTCTGGGCTTCGTCGGCTTCTCAGCATTGTTAAGTCCCTACACTCGCTCGTCGATGAGGCGAGGAATCGCTTCGCCCAGACTGTCGCATCACTGAGTCTCTTCGGCCAGTTTGATCGTGAAAAATTATCCAATCTCGAACAATATGTTCGGGAATATTCTGAACTCAAATCTTGGTTGTTTGGATATTTCTTTAGTAAAAATAAGGTAAGGAGCTTAGATGAGAAGTTTAAAAAGTCTTTTGTTTTCAAGGGTTCTCTAGAACCGCATCAACACATTTCGGAACTTTTGAATGTTGTTGAAATTGGTAAGTCCATCAACCAGCTGTCGACGGGGATCTCTGGGGATGGAATAGAGATATTTGATCCACTGAGTGTCGCGCACGGATTGTTAACGGACGATGAGTTATTTCAACAGGCCACTTCTCTAAGTAAGCTAGCGGATGATCTCAATTATTTCGACGTGCTGTTGAAAAGGTACCCGGCGACCACGAACAAAATTGGGATTGATTTAGGAGTTCTTTCAACGGTGGGAGAAAACAATTTAACCGCCATTGAACCCTTAGAGTTTGATCGACTTTTACGTTACATAGGCCTCAAGCAAAAGATAAATGGGTCGTTCTCAAAGATTCCTGAATTGAATTTTGCTTCACGAAAACAAAATTTAGAAGATCTTGTTACGGCTCGTGCAACGTATCTTCTGGATGGACGTTTGATTAATTTTTACGAGAATAACCGTAGCGACGCAGAGACACTGAAGAACATCATTAAAAATAAACAACGTTTTCCAAAGGATGAGTTCGCGAAATTGAAAGAGGCCTTTCCATGTATTCTGGCCGGCATCCGAGATTATGCTGAATACATTCCTCTTGAGGCTCAGATATTTGACTTGGTAATTATCGATGAAGCCTCGCAGGTGAGCATCGCACAGGCGTTTCCTGCTCTACTGAGAGCGAAGAAGGTACTTATTCTGGGTGATAAGAAGCAGTTCAGCAACATTAAAGCCGCACAGGCTAGATCGGATACTAATCGCGAGTACCTAAATAACTTAGGCACTTCCTTTAAGTCAAACGTTTCCACCGATGCCACTAAGCTCATTCGATTGGGAAAGTTCAATATCAAGACCTCGATACTTGAATTCTTTGAATTTATCAGCAACTACAACATCCAGTTATTGAAGCACTTCCGCGGTTACAAAGAAATTATTTCTTATTCCAACAAATATTTCTATCAAGAGAGTCTTCAGGTGATGAAGATCCGCGGGAAACCAATCGATGATGTACTTCAATTCTCGTTCGTTGAGGCAGGGGAGAAAGACGAACTGTACCCGAATACGAATGCGAAGGAGGTTGAATTTATCATTACTCAATTACGGAAGCTGAAAGAAGAAAATAAAAAAAGCACGGTTGGAATCATTACGCCTCACACGAATCAGCAAAAGCTTTTGATGGAGCAAATCACGAAATTGCCTGAACGAGATTACTATTTCGATGAGCTTGGGCTTAAGATAATGACGTTTGATACCTGCCAGGGCGAGGAACGCGATATTATTTTCTATTCAATGGTTGCGTCGAAGTATTCTGATAAATTGTGGGGAGTTTTTATTAAGGATTTGAGCAGCGTCGATATTGAAGAAGATGGCCAAATTAAGGCTCAACGTCTGAATGTGGGTTTGAGCCGCGCAAAGGAATGCATGCACTTTGTTTTGAGCAAGCCGATCGATGATTTTTCTGGATCAATCGGCGATGCGCTGCGTCATTATTATTTTGTGCGTGATGAGGCGAAGAAAGAGAAAAGTGTTGCCGAGACAGATCAAAAGTCAAAAATGGAGCCGGAGGTGTTGAATTGGTTTTATCAAACCTCGTTCTGGAATGAAAACAAGGATAGAATTGATTTCCTTCCCCAATTTCAGATCGGGAAATATCTTCGTCAGCTCGATCGTACCTACACTCATCCAGATTATGAGGTTGATTTCCTTCTTGTGTATAAGGACGAGTCACATCATGAGCACAAGATTATTATTGAATACGATGGGTTCAGGGAGCATTTTAAAGACGTAGAAGAGGTAAATGAGTATAACTACCGGTCCTATTATTCTGACGCTGATGTTTACCGAGAGAAGGTGCTTGAGAGTTACGGTTATAAATTCTTGAGGATCAACAAGTTTAACATTGGCGAAAATCCGATTGCTACTTTCGATGCACGTCTTCAGAATCTAGTTAAGATGACTAGGGGGCATAATCCTTTGCTAGTTAACATTCACGAAACAATCGAGGGTCTGCAAAATGGAGATAAGAAAGAATGTCCTAAGTGTAAGGAAGTGCGCGATCTCAAAGACTTCAAGGATTCGTCTTTAAATACCGGCTACGGCAGATTTTGTAGTTTTTGTAAGGGAAAGAATAAGGTGCAGAGGAGCGTGGACACTGTGAGCACTCCGCCGGTTTTGACTAATGAGAAATGTCCTCGATGTGCTTCGAAGATGATTCTTCGAGATGGGCGACGGGGGAAATTCTATGGGTGTTCACGTTTTCCATACTGCAAAGGCACAAAGAATTTCACGTTGTAATAAAACAAATGATAAAAGTGGATTTATATGAACATAAATGAAATTATTATTAGCGTCTGTGCGGTGTTATTATTCCTTGTTTATAGAAAACTGAGTTCAATTAATACTTGCTTACAGAAGAATATCGACGAGAAAATCGATGATCAAAATGAAAGAGAAGAGCAAAAACAGGAAGATGTCTCTCATAGGAATTGGTTATTCTATAGTCTCGAACTGCTAAAAAAAAGAGTTTCTGAAATCGCGGATGTTATTGCGGTTGAAAATCCTGCGTGGGGACAAAAATCAGCGCGAGTCCAGAAACAGGAAAATTTAATCAATTTGTATTCGGAGTATTTACAGAGCAGCTCAGGGTATTCTCCAACAGATGCTTTATGTAGAGCTCGTTTTATTGTTTTAAATTTCAAAGAAAATCTATCTGATAAAATAGAAGGAAAACTGCTTCGTGATGCTGAGAATGAAAGCGAAATTGGTATATTATCAAATGATTTTTTTAAGCAGAGTGTGGAATCGAAAATGAAGTCTCTTGATGAAGCGTCCCTGTATGAGCCTATATATAACGCTTTGAAAAAAGAAGGAGGCTACAAAAAAGGAGTCGAACTATTACAGAATACAAAGCGTGCTTTTGAAGGGTATGATGCTGAATACGGATATGACACTTATATTGAAGACATGGCTATCATGGAGAAATTAAGACAACTCGGCATTCTTTCGGAACGATATAATGATGAGTATACATTCCAGGAAAGCAAGGATAGAGCGGTGCTTGGTGTAAAATATGACGCTTCGAAGAACGAAATTAAGGATGCCTACCATCGATTGGCTAAACAGCATCATCCGGATTTCGGCGGTAATATGCAGGATTTTTTAAAGATACATCAGGCGCATAAGAATTTGATGCAAGGAAACGACGCCATACGAACAGGTAATGGACATCTATTCTATATCTTGAACGAAGATGACCTTTCCGTAATAAGGAAATTGATTTTTGCTCACAACGATAAGGATTCATATTTTAATGATGAATATTTTGATAAGAAGGACTATAGACGCGGCGATCTTCCTTTTGAAAAGACTTATCGCTAGGTTGCTATTTTTGACCACGATGCGCATGGTATGATTAAGTCTACTTTTCCATTTAACGCATTTGAATATGGCTCAATATACCAGCGACGCAACCAGCATTGCCAAATGGTTTGTTGTTCGTGCCAATAATGAGTTCGTAGATGATGGCGGTGTTGCAGAGGGTATTACGAATCTGAAACTTCAGAAGCTTCTTTATTTTGCGCAGGCTGTCTCTTTATCAGTGAATGGTAAACCACTTTTTGACGATGCGATTGTCGCGTGGCAATTTGGTCCAGTAGTGCCTGTTATTTACAAGCTCTTCAAGGTCTTTGGCAATAATCCGGTGTCTATCGATAAAAAAGTCGAAGGTCTTTCCGTAGAAGTAACGGCGTTACTCGAAGATGTTTGGTCCGTCTATGGAAAATACTCTGCACATGAATTAGTAAGCATTACGCACAACCATCTGCCATGGCAGAAGGCTTATAATGCTTCAGCATCTGACAAAACAATTAGTATTGAAAGTGTCAAGGAGTATTACGCCGATTATTATCATCGTACTTAAGTGGCCATGGCTCTGGTTTTGAAAACTGGAATTGCTGAGCCTCTTCATTATTTGGAGAAGAAGGTTCGTTTTAGCTTTGCACAATGTGATTATAGTAAATACTGCGTTACAAAGCTCAACTCTGATGAAGTGAAGCGCTTTTATGTCACGATGGGTAATTTTGAAAAGCTGACTTGGGATCAGGTGAGAAAGCTTCCTCGTGATAAGGGCATTTCAATCGATAAAGCAGGTAGTGATGCTTATAGGCTGCTTCAGTTACGTTCCCCAACATGTTCGACGTTCGGCCATTTCCGTGTTGACGGCGTAGCGGCTAACACAAGAATATTTGTGGGCATTCAAGATGATTTGGCGGCAGTACATCTGATTGATCGAAAAGGTGTGCTTCAACACTCATAAATAGTTTTCAAACCCAATCCGCCATTGCGTTGCCGGCCAAGGCAAGAGTTCTAATGTCTTCCAAGTGCCCCTGAATCAAGAAATCTCGCTGCAACGGCGAGGTTTTTTGATTTTTGGGGTTGGGGTTGAATCGGTCTTGTTGTAAGATCGAATTATCGGTATGCTCTTTCGAAGCCTCAAAGGAGGGCGTTATGCTAAATCAAAATCAGGTATTGGTGTGCAGGCGTGAGGGAAAGATTGGAATCAGTCCTTTTCATGAGGAGAATTTGAAGCTCGGGGCGTACACCTTCACACTGGGTCCGCGTCTGCGAAAAATCAAATCGAAATTTATTGACGCTCGAAGCGAGAAGGTTGAATACGAAGAGATTACTATGGGCGAAGAGGGATATGAACTTCAACCGGGGGAGTTCGCGCTGCTTGAGACGGCCGAGACGGTGTTTCTCGGTTCCGGGTTGACGTGCATGCTCAGCACCCGTCCAACCATTGCGCAGATGGGTTTGGATGTCATGCAGGGTTCGAGCCTCTGCCTGCCTGGCAAGGAGACGAAGTTTGTTCTAGAGACGACCAATGCGGGGCCGGCGCGAGTGAGGATCTATGCCGGGGTGCGCATCGCGAAGGGAGTGTTCTTTGCGAACTTGTGAATTGTGACCTGAGTATCCGCCCGGTAATCGGCGATGTGTCTTGTCGCCAGATCAGGCGGCATTTTTTTAACTTGTTTATTGATAGAATCTTCAAGCCAAAACTAGCGCTGTGAATTCTGCTATTGCTAGAGTTTGAGCGGGACTGTAAACTAGATTGTGTCTGGAGTAGGCTTCTAGCCTATGAAGAAACCAT
>JBAXGH010000022.1:0-24997 GCA_037139515.1 bacterium | reverse complement strand
AGCTGAAAATATCCGCGGAATTTTTCTTTTTCTCCGTTTTTCCAGGCGGCGGAAAGACGCGGTAAAACCAGACCCATAAAAATAAACGGAATCACGGTTAGAACATCCAAAACTTTATAAGCGGCGCCGTAAATGCCAACTTCGGCATCTGGGCGATAGAGAGAAAGAATCAAAATATCTCCTTTCAGATAAACTAAATTTAGCGCCGAGGTCGCAGCGAGTGGCCAAGAACGGCGCATGATTTCGCGCCATAATTTGGTGTCAAAACCAAGTTTGATCGGCGCGATTTTGTAGCCGAGAATAAGCATTGTGCCGACTTGGACGGCATTTGCGACAAGCATAGCCGCGACCATGGCGACGACACCGTACCCTTGGCTCGCCGCGAAAAGCATGACGAGAAAAAGCGTGGTGCGACCAAGAACTTCGGCAATCGCAACAATGTGCATCGCGAGATGTTTTTGAAAGACGCTGATGAGCATCTGGTTAAGCGCGAGAATCGCATAAGCCGCGGAACCGACGAGAACTGCGGTTTTGATGGTTTGCGAATATGGAAAAAACAGCACCGTGAGCGGGGCGAGAATAAAAAACAACATTGAAAGAAGCCTGAGCGACGCGAGGTTGCCAAGTATTTTCGATTCTTCTTCCGGCGCCGACTCGCCGAGCATGGTTAGTGCTGTGAGAGTCAGGCCAAAGTCGGCGATGATCGCGAAGAATTGCAGGAAGTTCGTTGATGTGGTGTATTCGCCGAATAATTGTGGGCCGAGATAGCGGGTGAGAAGCGCAACCGAAGCAACACCAAGAACGGTCGAAATCACTCGACCAGCCAGGTGAAAACCTGTGTTTTTTATGATTTTTGCGCCGAGCGACATGAAGATAGGTTAATAGGTTTTCGTAAATAATGATAGAATAGACTTGTATGAAACTCGGATTTCGCTTAATTGCTGGATTTTTTGCGCTTGCGGCTGCGATGGTTTTCGCGGAGCCGGCTTTTGCGGTATCCGATACTGGCGCTTATAAGGGTTCGATTATGACACCCGCTTCTGCTTTTAATCTGACGATGAAGCCAGGTGAAACAAAGAGTGTCTTGGTTTCCGTGAAAAATACCGGTACGGCTACCTGGCGCGAAACCGACAAAGCCTATCCGATCATCTACACTTATTTTCCAAAATACAGGAAGAGCGTTTTTCGGTCCGCGAGCTGGAACGATGTCGACTCGCCGACCAGACTTCGCGGGGTTACGGTCAAGCCAAATCTAACTACAGCTTTCATTATTGATTTGACGGCGCCGAGCAAAGAAGGCAGCTACGAAGAGGGTTTCTGGCTCGCGGCGTTTGATAAGACCTGGATTCCCGGCACGCAGTTTAAATTTAAAATCACGGTAGCAAATGGTATCGCGAGGGGACAGTCCCCGTCGGCTTCGGGGACAGTCCCCGTCGTCGCTCCCGTAGCCGTCCCGGCCGCTGCCAAAACTCCAACCGTAGTCGCTCAGGACGCGCCGGCCATGGGAACTGGTTCCGATGATTTGGCGCCATCTTTATATAAAGCTTCTCTGATTTCAAAGAGCGATAAAATTGTCGGCGAAGGTGGCCGCGAGGTTTCGTATCGCATAATTTTCAAGAATACGAGTGATGTGAAATGGTCTGGATATGCGGTTCGTACGGCAAGTATTGTACAAATTGCATCTTCGTCTACGCTCGCCATGGCGGATGCGCGTGCTTCGTCTTGGCCAACTGCTGGCATCGCTCTTGTTCAGCATTATGACACTGTCCAGCCGGGAAATAATCTGATTCTTGATGTACCTTTTCGGACTCCGCAAAAGAAAGGCGAATACCAGCTGGCATTTAATTTAAATGTTGATGGTAGCGATGTCGATGGTGGCATGATCGATATTCCGGTTTCTGTTACGAATGATGCGAACGAACCACCACCGCCGGTTCCGGTTCAAACGACGCCGTACACGCCGCCGTCTTCTGCGCTAGTGGAGCCAACCGAAGCTCAGCCGAATTTGCGTGTCGGGTTGTACGATACTCCGAATGGAGAAACTGTGATGGGGAACATGCAATTTAGTGTAACTGACACGAGCGGCCGAACGTATTTCAATCAAAACGCCAACACGACCGTCACTTTGAATTATGAAAATGGAAAGTACAAAGCGTTTTCC
Organism: bacterium; assembly: GCA_037139515.1. Taxonomy (GTDB): domain Bacteria; phylum Patescibacteriota; class Patescibacteriia; order JBAXGH01; family JBAXGH01; genus JBAXGH01. Next base: position 22,836 of record JBAXGH010000022.1, on the reverse strand, counting down.
GATCAGGGTTTAATCGCGATTTCTGATCTGCCTCTGCGCTTGACCGGTGTTGGTGGAGAGGCGATTTTCACTGTGGTTTCGCATCCAAACCCGGTGAGCTGGAGCAAGGTTATTAATGACAATAAGTTTCGTGGCGTGCTCGAGATTCGTTATGCTCCGATTTACGGTTCGGCCTGGCTTATCAACGAAATTCCGATTGAAGAGTATTTGAAGGGCCTGATCGAAGCCGGTGAAAGCACGACTTATCCGGCCGCTTATCAGCAGGCACTTGCGGTTGCCGCGCGAACTTATGCTTATTATCACTACACCACGAAGACAAAGCACAAGGACGGCCAGTTTGATGTCGATGCGAGTTACGACCAGGTTTATCGCGGTTACGGTGCGGAATCTCGGCAACCACGAACCGCAGCTTCGGTCGATGCGACGCGCGGCATGATTGCGCGGTACCAAGGTGGCTTGGCGCTGACGCCGTATTACACTCATTCCGACGGTAATACTCGTTCGTATAAAGAAGTTTGGGGCCGCAACGTTCCTTATTTGATTGCGGTTCCGGCGCCGTACGATGCTGGTAAAACGATGCTTGGTCACGGAGTCGGCATGTCGGCGCTCGACGCCGTCGGTCACGCAAAATACGAAAATTGGGACTGGCAAAGAATCATCAAATATTATTATACCGGCGTTGATGTAGTGCAGAGGTGGTAATCGGCTCGTCATTCCCGAAATTCGAGCACGAATTGTCGGGAATCCATTTGTGTTTTGTTGTCATCCTCGACGGCCGAGGGATCTTGCTGCTCAAAAGAAAATGAATTCCCGTCCCCGCCAAGCGAGGACTGGCCTTCTCGGGAATGACGAATAAAAAAAGAGCCCCGAGCGAGTCGGGACTTTTGCTTTCCGGTGGTCTGCATATGTCCTCGCTGTCTGTTTGTATGATGGAAAAAAATAATAGGCCGAGCGCCGATGTCAATCGTGGCACCAAAAAACGGGGCTAAATCCGTTTTTTTGTGATTGGATTTTCTTTTTCGACTTCGCCGATTTTCGTAAGCGCTTCGACGTGGAGTTTTCGATCTGCGTCCGTGAGCGAGATAATCCTTTGAGCTGCCGCTTGAGCGTTTGGAATATTCAAGAAGGTGAATTCGGAAACTTCGCCGGCGGTTTGCACGACAACTTTTCCGTAGCCCAGAATGCTTGGGAAGAAGCCTTTGATTTCAGCCGCGACATCTTGAATCTGATAAAGTCGCAGTTCGCTGATCGTGTAGTGGAAAAGTGATTCGCGCTCGGCAGAAATGATGCGCTTGTTTGTGACAATCCAGGTGTCCAGATAATAATCAAGATAAGTTTGAAGAAGATAGAGCATGGCAAGAAGCGCGTAGCAGGAAAGTATTACGAGGAATGCTGCTTGCATGGCCGGACTTTCAAGAAGCGGAGCAAAAAAGTAGCCGATGAATCCGTAGGCGATAAACGGCACCGCAAAAAGCATCAAACAGGCAATCGAAATCTGCACCGGAATCATCCAGTGCTGTTTTAGGGTTATTTCCAGATTCTCATCATCCTGCTGGTGAGCTAATTCATTTAGATTAATCATATACTAATACATATTTCCGCTATCGAAAGTAACCGTATTGGTCCACGGAATATTAAGGGCAGCGAGAAAGGTGATTACGAAAACCATGAGTGTGAGCGCGACGAATCCGTAAAGGATTATCCTGGTATGGGTATTGTTGACGCCGTACTTATAAAGCTGGAAGAGATTAAAAAAACTATAAAAGCCGAAAACTAGCACAAAGATTCCGTACGGTATAAAGAGCAGGTAATAGGGAAGTGATAAGACCATATTTATAAAAGTGAATTCGGGCGAGCGGGAACTTGTTTTTTCAGGTGCTCGTAGGCAAGCGGAGTTGCGACTCGGCCACGCGGGGTGCGGTCCAGGAAGCCTTGCTGAAGTAGGAACGGCTCGTAAATATCTTCAATCGTCGCGAGTTCTTCGCTCGTCGCACTTGAGAGGGTTGAAAGTCCAACCGGTCCGCCGCCAAACTTTTCGATAATCGTGAGAAGTAGCCGGCGATCAACCTCGTCCAAACCACGTTCATCAACATGCAGCATTTCGAGCGCCGTAAGCGCCGTATCCACATCAATAGTACCAGAACCGCGCACTTCGGCGTAGTCCCGGACTCTTTTTAGCAGGCGATTCGCGATTCTTGGGGTGGCACGGGCACGGGTTGAGATAAGTTTTGCCGAGTCGGTTGTGATTTTTGTCTCGAGCAAATCAGCTGAGCGCTCGATAATTGTTTGAATATCGGTCGGTTTATAAAAGTCTAGATGATAAGTCATACCGAAGCGGTCTCGGAGTGGGGAAGAGAGGAGTGAAAGCTTAGTCGTGGCACCGATTATGGTGAATTTTTGGAGCGGTAATCGCAAAGTTCGTGCCGACGGTCCTTTTCCAACCACAATATCAAGCGCATAGTCTTCCATCGCCGGGTAAAGAACCTCTTCAATCGTGCGATTCATGCGGTGAATTTCGTCGATGAACAAAATGTCCCCGGCGCCAACATTGGTTAGAATCGCAGCCAGGTCGCCGACGCGTTCCAAAGCCGGTCCGCTCGTGACTTTGATGTTCGCCTTCATTTCATTCGCGATAATGTGGGCGAGCGTGGTTTTTCCGAGCCCTGGCGGACCATATAACAAAACGTGTTCAGCCGGTTCTTCGCGTTTTTGCGCAGCTTCAAGAAAAATCGCCAAATGTTTTTTGACTTCATCCTGGCCGATAAATTCGCGAAGCGTTTTTGGACGCAACGAAAGCTCGATGCTGGCTTCTTCCGGCAGTTGCTCCGGCTCAATTGGGCGCAGGTCTTCCATATTTTTCACGTCATCCTCGGGCTTGACCCGAGGAACCATGTTCAGAATAGAATATATGGGAAATCGAAAATGGGGAAATCTTCTTTTCCTTTTCCCCCACAGAAAGCGCGGATCTATTCGCTCTGTCCTAGCAAAGGTACGGCTGATGTTTCTATTGTTGTCATCCCGAAGCCGAGAAATCTTGTGTCCGAAGTGTCTGCGAACGGATTGTGCGTGTGCTCGCGAGCATTCACCGCAAGCGTTACACGCCGAGGAGGAGGGCGCAGAAAACACCGCGCACCGCCGTTCGCGTAGGTTCCCGCCCTCCTGAAGTGAGATAAAAGAAAACAAGGCCCGTAAGCCCTGTTTTCGTAGTTTTATTTTTTAACCTTTTTTGCAATCTTTTCCGCATCTTTCGCGAGCCTTTCTTTTGATGCAGTCGCGAGCTTGCTCATTGATTTCCAATGTTTTTTGAGATCATCGGCTATGGCATTGATTTCTTCCTTGCGAACTTTGTTATCGCGGGCATATTCTTTGGCGACCGAATCGATGATGCTTTGATAGATCGGCTCCGTGATATCTTTAGCTTCTTCGAGCTTCGCAACCACATCGCCCTTCATCTTGATAGCCCAAGCTTTGGCGTGCTTTTGATTAGCTTTGCCTTTCGGTCCGAAGAAAAAATACGCCGAAGCCGCAAGGCCTGCCAAGCTCGCACCCAAAACCGCGATTGTCGCGATTGCGCCACCGTTTCCTTTCTTTTCCATAGCTCATTAATTATTACTGATAGTAAATCGGCCTCATCTTACCACTACTACGGTAAAAGTTCGACAACCTTTTCCTGATAAACGTAAATAATTTCAGTCTCGCCAAATTTTTTTACCAAATTCTGTTCGGTTGGATAGGTATGGCCGTGCAAAAGATACTTCGGCTTCATGGTTTCGCAATAAGTTCGAAGCGCACGATAGCCGACATGAGCATTGTCATTTGGATCATCATTTACGCCATAGGGCGGGCAGTGAGCAATCATCACATCGACGTGGGGAAATCCCTGCATCATCTCTTCGGCCTCTTCCTGGGTGTACATTTTCGCCGTGGTCGAGTCTTTATAGCGCACACAGCCTTCGAATCCGCCGAAAGTCAGCCCGCCGAGTTCAAAAGTCGCCATGTGCATATTCCAAATTCCGAGCGATTCAAAATATAATCCGGAATCGTGATTGCCGTAGACGCCGATTTTTGGGATTGTGGTGACATCAACTAGTTCGCGGATATCTTGCTGCTCGAAATCACCAAGTGTGATGATTAGATCAATCGGATACATGGAAAACGTAGTTTTGATGCTGACTTTCGGCGGTCGATCGGCGAGGGCTAGTATCGTCATATGGATGTGATAAACTTTTTGGGAATAACATTGTTTATATGGGCTACGAGCAAATGAGCGACATGGCTAAGGCTGCCGGAATGTGTCCGCATGGAAATTCTACCTCGACATGTGCTAAGTGTAAGGAATCGGCGGAAAAAAATACAATTGAGAGACAGCTCACTGAAAAAGATATTACCGAATTCGCAAAATTGGAAGGTAGTGATTTATCGGGGTTGGATTTAAGTAGCCTTTCAGCCGAAGTACTGGTGTCTACATATTTCGATACCAAAACTAAATGGCCAAAATCGGAAAAGTTACCAAAAGGTTTTAATCCCGAAAAGCTACTCATAGATAATGAAAATCCCGGTCTTGGCATCAGAGAATTGCATGCTGAAGGTATCGACGGCAGAGGTGTTCGGGTTGCGATTATTGATCAAAAGTTATTGACCGGGCATGAAGAAATCAAAGATTCGATTGTTCAAGGTGGCTATGCTGAATATGGTTTGCCGTCGAATGAGAAAGTGAGTATGCATGGAGCGGTGGCAAGTTTGTTTGTTGGGAAGGAATGCGGGGTTGCTCCCGGCGCTGAATTAGTTTACAAGGCCACGCCAGCAGTAAAAGTGAGAGAATTCAAATGGGAAGCTAAGGCTTTGATGGATATTGTGGGAGCTAATCGAGATTCAAAGACTGAGCCGGCGCAAAAAATCAGAGTCGTGAGTTGCTCATTCGGATATTCGAAAGATAACTCGCAGCCTGGGCTCAAAGATTGGATCGAGGCGGTGAATTTGGCTGAGAGTGAAGGGATTATTGTAATTGATCCCAACTCGAATAGGTTGGGCACAGATTATGTTGGCGGTGGCGCGGTTAACGATAAGGAAGATGTCGAAGATTATGATTTGGCCATATTTCTGAAAGGTCACTGTGAAATGCCTAGTCCGATTGTGGTGCCGTCCGATTATCGGACAACGCCTTCCCCGAAAGGCACGAATGAGTATATGTATGCCGCGAACACTGGGATGAGTTGGGCTGTTCCATATCTTGCAGGGTTATTCACACTCGGACTTCAAGTAAATCCAGATTTATCAAAGCAAGAATTGGTGCGATTCTTTGATCAAACGGCGATTGTGAACAAAAAAGGACTTCGCGTCGCAAACCCCCGAGGTTTCATTGAAGCGATAAAAGGAGAAATAGAGTAGGCGGCTATTGTCATCGGAGTAGGATAAGCTTTTCTAAATAACATTTCTTATATGGGCTACGAGCAAATGAGCGACATGGCTAAGGCTGCCGGAATGTGTCCGCATGGGAATTTCCCATCAACATGTACTAAGTGTAAGGAAGTTCAGAGTAAAAACATAGAAGTGAAAAATCAGAGCACCCGCAATTATCCGAAATCTCCGGAGCTCTCGAATCTGTTAAAAGGCGATCGCGTGATTTTTGAGCGCGCAGTTAAGCCGGATTCAAAGGTATTTCTGATTGGCGATGGTCAGGGCGCGGATACAAAACAGTTTTTGGATGCCGGGGTTAGGCCTGAAAATATCGCGAGCCTAAATTATGAGCAGAAAGAAATCGATGCGGCGAATGCTGATCTTTTGCGTGACACCGGCGTGCACATGGAGCAGACCGATATCACTTCGAAGCCGGATTCTGAGTCTAATCTATTAAAAAAGCTGGAAAAGAATTCACGGGATTTTGCGGTTTTGATGCACGTTCTGGAGGTTCCGGAGATTCGCGCCGAAAGAGAAAAACAGCTTGTTCAAAATATTGCTGATGCTTTGAAAGAAGATGGTGAAGCGATACTTACGCAATATAAAGAACAGCTTAAGCCCGGAAATCCGCATTACGATAAGGTGGAAAAGGTGAGTCCCGAGTCCCAACGCGGGCGTTTCGGCGACGATTGGAAAAATAAATTCGCCGAACACTACGGCAAAGAATGGAAAGAGGGGATGAGCTGGGCTGAGCTATCAAATATTCGAAAACCGGAAGAGCTTCAAAAATTATTCGGCGATAAGTTTGAGGTGAAAATTGAAGAGGAGCCTTATTCGTACGTAATCCGGCTTAAGAAAAAACCTGAAGCGGGGAAATAAAATAAAAACTCCCAGGACGAATCTTGGGAGTTTTTATTTGCCCGGGGTGGGAGTCGAACCCACATGCCTTTCGGCGAGACATTTTAAGTGTCTTGCGTATACCATTTCGCCACCCGGGCGCGATTATTTCTTCTTTTTTCTATTAGCCCCTCGATGTGTGGGCTTAAGACTATGACAGTTTGGACATAAAATGCGAAGATTTTCAAGTCGATTATCGCGGTGATCGCCGTTTATATGGTCGAGTTCGAGTGGTAATCGACCATCTATGGATTGCTTCGCCCAACCGCATTCGCCGCACTTTGGTTCGAATAACTTCTGTTTGAATAGTCTCTTTTTCAATTTAAAACTCTGGAAGTCACTGTTTTTTACGAGTATTTTTTCAAGAGGAATTCTGACTATGCCGATTCCTCGTAATCCGCGGTTCCAGCCAGCACCCTTGAAATGAGAATGATCAAGCTCTAATTCTTTTATGTACTTATGAACCTGATTATAGCTTCCACCAGCTAACTTCAAGCCAAGGCATCGAAGTACCCCGCGATAACTAAAGCTATTCTTTACCGCAGCAATTAGTTGTTCTTCCGTCCATGATCTTTTTCTCATGCCGGAATTATATCATGAAAGGGTAAACGCATGATTGTAATAATCCTCTGCGTGCTCCCTTTTGTCTAAACCGGCAATTTATCTGATATCTGCGTCGTCGGACCGTGAATCTCCAAGTGCGTCTTATACTTCGGAGTATAAGTGTGCCCGTACATCGCAAAAGTGGCAAGGGCAGCCATAATCGGCAAGATCGCGATCAGGCTTGTGACGCCAGCAAACCAAATGATAATTGCAAAAATCGGGAAAAGCAACATTGAAATTGGGCGAATAAATAAATTAAATAGATAGGCTAGGCCGATGGCAACTTCAAGAAGCATGAGCCAGAAAGTAATCATCCATTGGTCTAAACCTAGTCCGTTTAATTTTGGCGCCAGAAAATTCGCAATCATAAGAAAGCTGGACGGGTCTCGCCAGGTGAAATACGCCGTTGTCAGAAAAGTCAGTCCAAAACAGATTCTGAAAATCGTGTAAGCGGTTTGGCGCTCGTGCATCGGAATCGGTTGTTTAAACCAGGTGCGCGGTGAAGTGGCGCCGAGAAAAATCATTGCTCCGGGAATGAAAGCTAATGGTGTGAATACAAATCCAAGATTTATCAGGGTCAAAAGATAGAGCGCGATGCCGGCGATCGCGAGTTCAAAATAAAAATGTTCAAAGAAGATAAAGCCAAGGCCAATGAGCATCGAAACGACTTTATATGCTGTTCCGAGCGGCGTTCCGTCTAGAATGGGGGTTTGGCAGATCAGTAAACTTCCAATCATGGCACCAAAAATTTGGCGCGCATGAAAAGGAAAAATTAGAGCTTTTTCGAGCTTCAGAATTCGTGGCGAGGTTCGGTGCCACTTTTTGAGCGCGAAAAGTACGAGTAAAATCAGTGCAGCAAAAGCCACGGAATAAGCGCCAAAAGCCGTCGGTTCACTGAAAATCTCGGGAAAGGTTTCCATATAAATACCATTCTAGCACCTTTATTCAGAGATGTTATTGACGGCAATCTGCGGATATCGTAATATTCCCGAGCAAAACAATTTGCGGGTATCGTATAGCGGTTATTATGGGACCTTGCCAAGGTTCAGATGCGAGTTCGACTCTCGCTACCCGCTCCAGAAAAAACCCAGTCTCGAAAGAGACGGGTTTTTTCTTTGTGTTGAAGAGGCTTTCTTCTCTAAGATTATGGTTCAATATTTTCGATTTCGTATTCCATCTCTTTTTGTTTTCGTTTATTTGAATAAGCAACAACTAAATGCCTGAAGCCGAGTGTCGCAAATAATGTGGCAAGTGCAATTGCAACGTTAGTGCCGAGTCCGGCGAGTGACTTTGTGTCGAATGATTGAGTCGGTGGTTTTGGCGGAGCTGGTTTGATGATTTGAATATCCTCTGCGCCCCGCGGGAGCAGCGTGTAGACATCGGATGTTTTTGTGAGTATGCCGGTGATTTCAATTTCGGCGCCAATGCTCGAAACAGATGCCGGCAAAGATTCTCCAACTTTCCAGTTCACCGCTAAATCAGTCTCGCCCGATAATGTGAATTTTTTACCTTTTGGATATTTCACGGTGCCGGTGGCGACAACGAGATGATTTATCAGTTCATCAGGCACGTCGGAATCAGCGAAAGCAACCGTGACAGGCTTCGTGTCGTGACCGAGAATCGTGATGCTTGAATCCGCATAAGTGTTTAGAGTCTTTCCATCTCGAACGCGGCGCCCGTAAACGCGCACCGAGTCGCCCAAGACAAGCGGCGGCAAATTTCCCTTGGTGAGATAAACCGTGGTTCCATCATCAAGCAAAAACTTGCGTACGCCCATTAACTTTTCGGTCGCGATTACGACGCCGGTTGCCCCCAGGGAAAAGCCCAGGCTACTTCCTGAAGTCTTGTTTCCACCTGTACTTCCGGAAACGGCAGTTGGCTTTTTGGTGGTTCCGGGCTTAGTTGCGGAGGCGGAAGCTCCTCCGGAGTTTGAGGCTCCTTCGAGTTCCTTGACGCGCAAAGTTCGTTCAGCGGAAGCGAGCACGGTTCCGTCACGTCCGATTTCGGCGTGAATAACATGGGTGCCGGAGCCTGTTTCAAGCTGAATCTCTCCGCCCGTCCCAATAACCTCATCGTCAAGAAGCCATGTAATTCGTGCGTCACTGGATCCTGTTCCAGTTGCAGTTGCAACGAAGAGACCGGGTTGTTTTGCATATAAATAAGTTGGCCCGCTTAGGGTGATTTTAGTCGGCGTAACTTTTGGGGCGACGGCGAGTTTGACCGCAACTTCAACCGGCACACGCGGGGCGGGTGGCGGAAAAGCGTCCGGAGAAGCCACAAGTGCTTCAACCGAAGTCCGCACGGCTGCGGTTTTTTTCACGACTTCAGTAATAAGATTAACTTCTCCCGGAGTCGGCGTGGTCGTGAGTTTGAAATCACTCCACGATTCCGCCGTCACCCGTGTGCGCGCCGCGACTGTGCCTTCGCTTGGAGCGGGGGATTTTCCGTCGCCGTTTCCGTAGCTAACTTCATCGAGCACGAATCCGGTCGGATCGCGCAGTCGAAGAAGGTCTCCGTCATTGTTAAGAGTTCCAGATGACGGGCGAGCAATTCCATAGCTATGCGCGATAAGAATTCCGGTGAGTTTGAGGCTTCTGCCTGAGGCGTCTTCAAGGGTAAAGCCGTCGAGTGTGATGGGGTTTTCGGTTTCGTTCCGGTATTCGACCCACTCGTTTCCGCGCGAGCTGAATTCGGTGATGATAATATCGTGCGTGGCATAGCCCGGTGGATTTATCGGAGGATTTAGATTGGTCGGAGCCATAACAGTCGGCTCCGGAGGTGCAACTTCGACGAACGGAACGAGAAGCTCTGTTATTGGAGGTGTTTCCGGTTCTGCGGGAGGCGTAATGATTTCCAGAGTCAGCAAATCAGGTGCCGGTGGAATCGGTTCTTCCGGAACAGTAGGCGTATCAGACGAAGCGAGTTCAACCGCGCTCGTCCCTGGCGTACCAAAATCAGTTCCGGTTACCAAGAGTCCACTCGAAGCGGTCGCGGTGCGCCAGGCATCAGCATCTAAACCGGTACGCTCCTGACTCGCACGAATTGCGCCGGTGGTTCCGAATGAGTTTCCGGTAACTTCATCCATGGCGCCGCCGGTTTCATCGCGCAGAATTAAATGCAGCGCACTATTTGAGAGTGAGACCGAAGAAGTTACGAATTGGGGTTCAACGTTAAGAACCGATTTAATATTCCCGGAGCCATAGTTCGCCACAATAAAAGTTCCGTGAGCCGGAATTGTGCCGCTCGGTATCGTGAGCGCCGCACTCCCGGCTCCACCATCAATTTTCCAATTCGATAAATCAATTGGTGCATCAGATAAATTTACAAGTTCAAGCCATTCGTCGGCGTCCGAACGCGAGGATCCGGCCCAACTGACTTCGCTTATCAAAACAGACGGATCTGAGGTTAAAGCTTCGGCGCAAGCTTGAAATGGTGCGGCGAGAACGCACAAAACAACAAGCGCGATGAATGTGTGACGCATACATATTTTTTGTATACGCCGGGCCCTGGCGAATTAGACGATTGCAATCGTATGTTTAGCATACTCATGCTTTGGTTTCGGCTGTCAAAATAGCTGGGTTGCAGTGTTTTTGTGAGCAAGCTGTGTATATCTTCCGGTTATCCACAGATGGTGACTGTCACTAAAGGGACAGTCACTCGTCTTGACAATCTTGGATATTTCTGCTAATCTAGGCCAACTTTTAGAGATATATGTTTATCGATAATCAAACAAATAAAATGTCGCTTCGCCCGGGGTTCCTAAGAACCGCGGTGATAACGCTTTTGATTATCAAATTTATTCTGCTCTGCTATATTTTTGCGCCGCGATTTTCTTCTTATGTGCTTGCCGCAAACTTGCCAAACAAGAATACCGTTCAATTAGTTTTGCCGGAAGTCTATAGCCTTGATGTGCCTTTTGTGACGCAGGCTCCAACTGCGAACTGGGATAGATATCATTTAGAAACTTGTGAAGAAGCCGCGGTTTTGATGGTTTCTCTTTTTCATGATCATGTGACCGAAGTTTCGGCTCCGGCGATTGAACGCGAATTCAAAGTGATGACTGATACCGAAACCGAGATGTTTGGTTATTATGAAAATACAACTCTCGCCGAGGTTCAGCAATTCGCGGAAAAAGTTTACGGCTTTACCGATTCGCGAATGCTCGAAAATCCGAGCGATGAAGATTTGAAACGCGAAATCTTCGCCGGACGTCCGGTGATCATTCCGGCGAACGGTCAAAAACTAAAAAACCCGCACTTCAACGGCAACGGTTCGACTTATCATGTGATTGTGATTACCGGTTGGGATGCGCAGGGTTTTATCACGAACGATTCCGGCACGCGTTACGGAAAAAATTATCGCTATTCGTACGAAACGATCTCTGGCGCGATGGGTGATTGGGATGGCTCGAGCGGTTCTGGGTCAAAACGCGCTTTGGTGCTTTCGTTTTAGCTCAATTGTCATCTCGGGCTATTGTTGTCATCCTCGACGGCCGAGGGATCCTGAAAAGTTGTCAGAAATAAAAAGACGAGGCTCGCGCCCCGTCTTTCAAGTTTAGAGTTTAACTTCCTTGCGGTACTGACCAATGATCGGCAACTCCCAGAACTCGCCCTGAAGGCATTTCACGAGCGCTACAATGTCGAGTACGATAAGGGCCAGCGAACCAAAGAAGCAGATGAACCAGCCAAGAATCGGAATGATTCCGATAACCGCGAGCGCTACGTAGGCAACGCAGATAACGAGTCCCTGCTTCGCGTGTTCCTGAGCATACTTCGAATCTTTCTTTGCGAGGAGCGGCACGAGGAAGAGAAGACCGATGTAAGAGAGCGCGGCCATGACTTTGTTGTCGGCGATATCTTTGCCGTCAAAAGCCATTTTCGGAGCTTCATGCTGAGCCGGAACGACGGACGGAGTATTTTGGTCCATATATGTTGGTTATGTCTATCGCAAGAAGCTTAGCAGGGAAGCGCATAGAAATCAGTCTTCATGAGTCGGCTGGATTTATTCGTGGTTTAAAGGTATTCTCTTGTGGCTAACTGTTGCGCTGAAGTGGCGGAATTGGTATACGCGCCAGCCTTAGGAGCTGGTCTCCGCAAGGGGATGAGAGTTCGAGTCTCTCCTTCAGCAAAATCAAGACCCCGATCTATCACGATCGGGGTCTTGATTTTATTGGACAGATTTCGCTCTACGGATATATATTACGACCCCGCAGAGCAGCGATTGTGCCGCCTGCGAAGGAGGTGACATGGCAAAGACGAAGGGTCGAACGATCATCCAAGCGATTCGTGAGACGGATTTGTCCATTTTGGATTTGATTGCGACGGAGCCGATTTCGATTTATGACCTGCAGAACAAGGTCAAGAAGGCGCCGCAACACTACTTCTTCGGAGACCTGAGCTTCGAGGCATATGTGGACCATCAGTGCCAACTCGGAAACATCAAGCTTGAAAGCAACCTGCTCACAGTGACCGAACTCGGTCACGCGAAGCGCACGAAGCTCCGGTCGGAGCTCTCGCAGCCCGACCGCGTGACGGACGTGGCCGAGGTCTAGACATTGTTCGTAGTTCCTTCGTCCGGCGCCCGAAAGGGAAGCCGGCGTTTTTTTTGCGCGCGGATCCGCTCGATTGATTAATTAGTTTTTTTCCTGTATCGTATCGGTTCGAAAAACTTTATGATTTCACGCGAGAAAATAATCATCGTATCCACGGTTTTGCTTGATGTAATCGGGCTCGGAATCGTGATTCCGACGCTTCCTTTGTATGTCCAGCAGTTCGGCGCCTCCGAATTTGTAGCCGCCGCCTTCTTTGCTTTTTATGCTGCTGCGTCGTTTCTCGCGACGCCGTTACTCGGATCGCTCTCTGATAAATATGGCCGTCGCCCGGTTTTGATTATCTCGCTTCTTGGGACTTCGATTGGCTGGTTTATTTTCGGCTTCGCGCCGTCGCTTATATTTCTGATTCTCGGCCGCTTCATCGATGGTTTCACTGCCGGAAACTTTTCAACTGCACAAAGTTATCTGATTGATATCTCAAAAGATGAAAAAGATCGTACTGCGAACCTGGGCGTGGTCGGCGCCGCATTTGGAATCGGATTTTTGATTGGTCCCGCGATCGGTGCGGCTATGTCGCACGTTTCCGCAAATGCGCCATTCATTCTTGCCGGGGTTTTGGCGCTTATAAATACGGTTGCAGCTTATAAATGGTTGCCGGAGTCTTTACCGAAAGAAAAGCGCGCGACGCATATTTCGATGCATCCTTTTGCGCCGCTCGCCAAGGCTTTTAAGGATCATTCGCTCCGATTGCTCTATGCTTCCTGGTTTTGTTTTTCGCTCGCTTTTGTGATGTTTACTTCGATATTCTCGATTTATACTTCGCATCAGTTCGGTTGGGACGCGAAGATGAACGGTTGGATGTTTGTGGCGATTGGAGTCGTCGGACTTGTGAATCAGGGTTTTTTGCTGCGCAAGTTCTGGCTCAAAAAATTCAAGGAACCGCATTTGGAAATTGCGGCGCTTGTGGTGCTCGGCGTGCTTTATGCCGGAACGGCGCTGGCTCCGATGTGGCTGTTTATTCCGATTATGGCGCTCGCGTCTTTTGCGCAGGGAATTATTCGTGCGGTTTCAAATTCGCAAATCGTGGCGCGCGCTGATCCGACTCGTCGTGGTGAGGTGGTTGGAGTCACGGCGAGTGTCATGTCTTCAGCTTCAATCGTCGGCCCGCTTATTTCCGGGGCGCTTTTTCAAATCATGCCGGCGCTTCCGTGGCTTGGCGCCGCCTTCATGACCTTTGTTGCGATTATCATTATCTCATCTCACCGAAAAAACTTTACACGCGTCGGTGATCCGGCTGTACCCCAGGTGATTCTCTGATAAAATAGACGCATATGTTTTTATCCCACAAAACCATCGAGCGTCTGGTTCGCGAAAAGAAAATAATTGTAAAGCCGAAGTTCGAGAAAAAGAATTTGCGGCCGGTTGGTTTGCGGATTCATCTAGCCAAAGATATTTTGGTGCCGGAACCCGGTCAGACGGTTGAAATCACTAAGCCACAAAAACTAAAATACAAGGAAATAGATTTGCGTAAGAAGGAATTTTATCTGGAACCGGGGCAATTTATTTTGGGTGCAACCTATGAAGCCATCGAAACGCCGAGCGACATTCTGGCTTTGCTCGATGGTCGCAGCACAATCGCACGCCTTGGAATCACAGTGCATATCACGGCTTCGGTGATTGACGGAACTTTTGAAACGCCGCATGTCGCGGTTTTAGAAATCAAAAATGTCGGAAATTTTAGAATCCGATTGAAATATAAAGATCCGATCGCGATGATGATATTTGCTGAGCTCACCGAACCTGTGACGCAGATGATTGATTCGACCTATGGTGGGGGACAGAGCAAGGTGACTCCGCCAAACCTGAAATTCAAGCATAAATAGAAACCAAAAACTGCCACGAAAGGCAGTTTTTGTTTGATTATTGGTTGAGTTTGAAGGTTCCAACGATTGAGTCAAGAGTCGTCCAATAGTTTTTCTCGTATTCGGCGAGAGTCATAGGCGCAGGGACCTGCTCGATGCAAATCTCGCGGTCGAATTCGATGGCGATAATTGTTTTACCGAAAGGCGTAGCGTAGGTGTCACTAAAGGCGCTGCAATGAGCATCGACTCCGACGACCTGACGATTTACGCAGAACACTGTTGTGCCGACTGAAGCCCGGGATATCTGAGAAAGATCAAAAGATCGCCCCTTAACACATCCGTTACTTATATCGCTACTATCACTTTGATAGTGTTTTACCTCCCATTCTGGCGCATATCGCCCCTTGGTCGGCCAGTCGAAAGAAAATCCGAGTGATTTACTGGTGTAAGTTTCCCAAGTGTCGGTAACATCTGCCGCTGTAAGAGCGCGCGTTTCGCCCGCGACAACCAGTTCTTCGTTCGGAGTCGTTGCTGGTGTTGTTGGTGTGGTTTCTGCCGGCGTATTTGCCGCCACCGGCTCAGGAGCAGAAGGAACCGATTCTGTTTTTGGTGCCGCTCCGCATCCTGCGCCGAAAAGTACCACTGCGGTCATGAGCCAAAATAGTTTCTTCATATTTAGTAATGATACTGTTTTCCGCTCATAATACAAGAGGCGCGGTAGATTTGTTCGAGTAAAATCATGCGTGCCATTTCGTGCGGATAGGTGAGGCGCGAAAGTGAGATTGATTGCTTGCCGGCTGTGAGTGACGAGTGAAGTCCGAGCGCGCCGCCAAGCACAAAACAAATCGTTTGACCCTGTTCGCCGAGCTTCGATAAATATTTTGCAAATTCCGGTGAATCAAACTCGCGACCCTTTTCTTCCAAAAGTATAAGATGTTGCCGATTCACGTTACACGCTACACGAAGTATTCTTTCCGCCTCCCGAGCCGAGGCTTTTTCTTTTTCTCCAATATCCCGAAAAGCTTCGTGTGCGACTTCGACGACTTCAATCCGCGCGAAAGGTTGCAGACGCTTCACGTATTCATCACAAAGCGCGCGCAGCTCGGTCGACTTCATGATTCCGACGGCAATTATTTTGATGCTCAGCATACGATTGACAGTCACGATTTTTTATGTTAAAAGGATACTCGGGTTTTTAACGTAAGGAAAGGAGAGTAAATGTCTCGACCGAGTTTGCTTCAAGCGCTGCAGGATGTTGGAGTCGTGGTCTCGGACCTCGATTTCACCCTCACGAACTTCGGACCCAAGGGGCGCGACGCGATCTTTGACCTTTTCGAACGGTTTCATTTTCCGGAGCGAGTGTTGAGGGCCGCCTTTGCGCGTGCCGAGAAACGCGGCTTCACCTTCACTAGACTGCGCCTCGAAATCGAGCGGGAAGTCGGTGAGCGGTTCGGTGATACCGAGCGCAAGCAACTCAAGACTGAATTCTCGGATTGGCTCACGGCCCACTTCCGGCCCTATGATGATGTACTTCCAGTCTTCGGAGAGTTCCAAGCTACGGAGAAGTTCATCGGAATCTGTACCCACGGCGAGACGCTTTACCAGATTCAGAAAATCATGACGGCGCAGATTCCCCACGACGAAGTCAGGGTTGTGCGGCGAGACTGCGTCAAGCACGAATACGTGCGGCGGCTCCGGAAGCGTTTCGGCGGGAAGATCTTGTTCCTTGAAGATAAGCCGCCGGAACTCGACGCCGCGAGTGAAATCGAAGGCGTCGTGACGGTGCTTGTGCGGCGTCCGGAAAGTCCACATGTCGATGTGGAACCGAAGCGAGATCATTACGTGATCCGATCGCTGCGAGAACTTCTCATTAGTGATCCGTCCAGACAAGTCGCGATTTGAAATCGCAACGGAGGCAGCTCGTGAAAAAGAAACCCGAATTGAAACCAGAATTCCGTGATGCCAAGGTGTTCGCTTTTGGGCTTGATGCGCTCGCGCATCTCGGAGGCGAGGACGGAAGGATTGAATTGCAACAGGCTTTTGTGAGGCGCGGGCTTGAGCCGATGACGGTCAGTCTCGCTCATTCGGCCGCTACCTCTCGCGGGTTCAGCTGCAAGCGCTTCATGCAGGAGATTGAAAGGCTGCGCGTTAAGCTTGATCCCGAGCAGTACAAGACGCTCGCTGAAGATTTCCGCGCCTGGTTTAACAAGAATAACAAGCGTCATTCGTGTGCCGAGTACGTGATTCCGGCCTGCCTCGACGCCGGCATGAGAATCGCGATTCTCGCAGTCGGGGATCGTGGTTTCGAAATCGGAAAGATTGCGCCGCTCAATATTCCGGAGCGTCGCCTACATTCGTACTTCGAAATTGCGACGGGTGTGAAGTACAAGCGCGTCGGAGCACTCGCTCGCGATTTGGGCAGGGTGGTTTACGTCGATACCGCGGGCGTTGAGCTTGATGCGGTTCGCGGTCACGAGATTCCGGAAAGCGCCGTCATGACGGTGCGTGTGAATCACAATCGCGAGTGGAAACCGGAGAAGACTGCGTTCAAGCATCTCGAAATCAACTCGTTCGAAGCGCTCCTCATCCCAGTCTGAGTTTTCATGAATGAGTCTATCCACAGCTAGTCTGGCTTATCCCCAGCGTGCTGTGGACTTTTTTTATCTAAACAAAGCCAAATCAAGTTTTGAAATACCATCCGCAAAGTCTCTGGAAGTTACGCCCTTGACACTATCTAAAGCGTTGTTTACAATAGCCGCACTTCAAATCTAACTCAGTCCTCTGGTTCGTCGCAACGCGACGGCCGCGGCCAATCCGTCAAACGCGCAAGCGGGAAACGGAGCACCAAGGATGATGCAAGTTCCACACATGCGAACTTCTACTCAACATCGCCTTTCGTGAGCCGCAAAAAAATCATTTTTTTGTGTGCTCCGGGTGATATCCGGAGTTTTTGTTTGGCAGGCAGGAAATTGAACAGTCTGATTCTGAAAAAGGATCTTGACAACTAGTTAAGTCGAAAAACGTCTATAAAATATAGATAGCTTGTAAACCTATCTATATATATTGAATGAATTACCCATGAAAATAAGATAAATCATTTGGCGTTTGCGTGAGCAAGATTCTAGGCGAGTGCAATTAAGTTCGTGAGCCGCACTTCAAGTGCGGTGAGCGAATTAATTAGCACTCGGAACGAAGCTTGCCGCGAAAACGTCCAAAGGAAAATCCTTTTCGTGGTTGTAGGGCATAAGGGCGTATGGTGGATGACTCGACAATCGAAGCCGATGAAGGACGTAGCAGCCTGCGATAAGTTTCGGGGAGGCGGCAAGCAGCCATTGATCCGGAAATGTCCGAATGAGGAAACTCACCACGAGTCATGTTGTGGTGTTACGATCTGAATACATAAGATCGTGAACGGTTACCTGGCGAAGTGAAACATCTCAGTAGCCAGAGGAAAAGAAAAAATCATCAGAACATTTATCGTAAATCATGGGGTTAAACCCGTGGTATGCGGTAAATGTATCTGACCATTCCCCAAGTAGTGGCGAACGAAAAGGGAAGAGTCTAAACCTATCTTTGTGAAGCAACTGTTGCACTTCGGTGTAGTGGATTGTGAAAGCTGTTGGGCGTTGCAAGATGGGTGTTGAATGTGTGTTACGTTTTGGGTCCAATATCCCAGAGGTAAATCAATTGGTACTTCCTAGAAGAATCCGATGGAAAGCGGAACCGTAGAGGGTGAGAGTCCCGTAAACGAAAGGATACTGATTTTTACTGTGACAGAACATAAGTAGTACGAGTCTCGAGAAAGCTTGTACGAAGCAGCCGTGACTATGCGGCAAGACTAAATACTTCGATTGATCGATAGTGAACTAGTACCGTGAGGGAAAGTTGAAAAGAACCCCGGGAGGGGAATCCAAAGAACCTGAAACCATACGTTTACAAGGAGTCGGAGCCTGTCGAAAGACGGGTGACGGCGTGCCTATTGAAGAATGAGCCAACGAGTTTGCTATGTGTTGCTTGATTAAGATCCTGAGGGATCGGAGTCATAGTGAAAGCGAGCGTTAATAGCGCGTTTAGCATAAAGAATTCACCGCCTGAGTAAAATCGGGCGCGTGAGCTCTTTGTGCTTTGGTGGCACATACAAGACCCGAAACCGGGTGACCTACCCATGACCAAGGTGAAGCAACTGTAAAACGTTGTGGAGGCCTGAACTCACGACCTGTGCAAAAGTCGGAGATGAGTTGTGGGTGGCGGAGAAATTCCAATCGAACTCGGTGATAGCTGGTTCTCCTCGAAATAGCTTTAGGGCTAGCGTCGGTTAATAGTAATCTGGAGGTAGAGCACTGAATGGGTTCTGAGGCTTCGGCTATCAGGCCTAACCAAACTCCGAATTCCAGATTATGTTCCCGGCAGTAAGACTATGGGGGCTAAGCTCCATCAGTCAAAAGGGGGACAGCCCAGATCATCATCTAAGGTCCCTAAATTCCAGTTAAGTGTAAAAGGCGGTTTCGTCACTTATACAACCGGGAGGTTTGCTTAGAAGCAGCCATCCTTTAAAGAAAGCGTAACAGCTCACCGGTCAAGTGACTTAGCACCTATAATGTATCGGGGCTCAAACTGGATACCGAAGATATGGGTTTATGCAATTTATTGCATAAGCGGTAGGGGAGCATTCCCATCGGCGGTGAAGCGGAAATGTGAATTTCCGTGGAGCGTTGGGAAGGGAGAATGTTGGCGTAAGTAACAAAAATGGAAGTTAAAATCTTCCAGACCGAAAATCCAAGGTTTCCTGGGCAACGCGAATCGACCCAGGGTTAGCCGGGTCCTTAGGGGAGGCCGAAAGGCGTACCTGATGGAAAGCGGGTTAATATTCCCGCGCCAGTTGTTGTTTGCAATGGCGGGACGTTTCTCATAGCTCTTCGCGCACTATGGCTTGTTGCGTGTAGGTACCTAAGCCGGCTCACAGGCAAATCCGTGAGCGGAACGCAAGGGTACTGACCGAGGTGACCGTAAGGTCGTCAAGGAAGGGGAGTGAGGAACCAAGAAAAGCGTCTAGCGTTAAGCAGCAGCTGCCCGTACCGTAATCCGACACAGGTGGGTGGGCATTAAAGTGCCAAGGTCAACGAGAGAAACTAGGAGAAGGAACTAGGCAAAAAATCGGCCGTAAGTTAGCAATAAGGCCTGCCTCAACGCCGCAAGGTGAAGAGGCCGCAGCGAATAATATAAACCGACTGTTTATCAAAAACACAGGTCCATGCTAAACCGCAAGGTGATGTATATGGGCTGATGCCTGGCCAGTGTCCGAACGTCAAGAGGAGAGGTTAGCCGCAAGGCGACGCCTTGAATCTAAGCGCGGATGAACGCCGGCCGTAACTATGAAACGTTGTAGTTACGTTAAAAAATCCGACCAAATGCGGGAATATCTGAGTATCTTCCACTACTCGTATCAAGGTGATGCAGTAAAAATGTGTGAAGCGCAGACAATCCGCAGGAAAGACTCTCATTAATGAGAACTCATGAATCAAAACCAGTGGCTCGAAAAGATTCCGCCGAACATCGGTTGGTATTTTTCCGGATTTACTGATGGTGAAGGCAGCTTCAACGTCTCGATCAAGAAAGTTCTTGATCCGAAATTGCGATGGCGACTCGAACCACGATTCAATGTATCGCAGCGCGACCCGACGGTTTTGCAGGAAATGCAAAGCTGGCTTGGTTGCGGAACGCTTCGAAAGAGGCGCGACGGTGTGATGTATTACGATGTCACACGGGTCACGGTGCTCAAAGAAAAGATTATTCCTTTCTTTGAAAGGTTCACATTAATATCAGCGACGAAGCGAAAGAACTTCGAACTCTTTAAGAAAATAATATTTCTGATGAGTGAAGGAGCGCATAAGAATCCGGAAGGATTTGAATCGATCCTGGTTATTCGCGAGAAACTGAATGAAGGGAAAGGACGAAAACGCAAATATAATTTGCGCGACGTACTTCGCAAGAGAGAATCCTCAGAGACTTAATGCCGGACCCCGCCAGTGCTACGAAAGTTGCACGGCGTGGGATGATAAAGTCCGACCTTTATGGCGACATAAAGAATGTGGCAGAAATGCCCACGTCATTCTCACAAAAGAATGCAACAAATTACGAACGGTCCTAAGGTGAACAAAAGCTGCCTTAGTTGGGTTAAAGTCCCACTTCGAACTTCACATGCCGTGAAGATGTAGAAAGAAAATTCGGCCATATGCTGGAATACCTCATGAGAGTGAGACAATCAGCAGGAAAGATCGGAGCGCAAGCTTCGAAATCCTCAGAGACTTGACGCCGAACGTCAAAAATTTTGATGAAGATAAAGTCCGACCTTCATGGTGACATGAAGATTCTGAAAGAAATTTCAGAACGCCTCGAAAGAGGTTAAGCCGTCACTCGCGGCAAGTAACAACAAGAGCGAAATTCCTTGACGGGTGAGTTCCGTCCCGCACGAATGGCATAACGAGTTTATAACTGTCTCCTTCTAGTCCTCGGTGAAATCGCAAGTTGGGTGAAGATGCCCAGTACACGCAGTTAGACGAAAAGACCCTATGAAGCTTTACTACAACTTGTTATTGGATAAGTGTTTTGTATGTTGAGAGTAGGTGGGAGCCTTCGGGCGCCAATGAGACACCACCCTTATGAAACGTTTGTTCTTACTCATCTCCGTGAATCCGGAGGTGGGAACAGTAGCTGGTGGGTAGTTTGACTGGGGCGGTCGCCTCCTAAAAGGTAACGGAGGCGTTTACAAAGGTAGACTTGTTCCCGATGGAAACGGGGATGAAAGTGCAAACGCATAAGTCTGCTTAACTGCAAGGCCAACGAGCCGCGCAGAGACGAAAGTCGAAGTTAGTGATCCGACCGTACGAAATAGGACGGCGGAAGCTCAACGGATAAAAGCTACTCTAGGGATAACAGGCTGATCTTGCCCAAGAGTCCATATCGACGGCAAGGTTTGGCACCTTAACACATCGGGGTGCTTCAGAAGTGATTCTGAACCAAAAAATACGGCTTATAACGGTGAAACCGTCAGTGATTCATCACGAATCACCCGGCAATACCGTGGGAAGTCTAGCTCAGACGCAGTGCAAGTTGTAAATCACAACCCCGTAGGTCACGGGAAATGCATTGAAGAGAGTTATGACCCTGTAACGACTGACCCGAAAGGGAAGGCTTGAAGCGATTTGCTTCAGGCAACACGCCGACGCTTACATAACCATCCGAACACTCGGTTTTCTAACCCAATACTAGAGTGCGGAGTAAGATGAAGATATAGTCTACCCCATGCGAAAGCATGGAATTCAACCGACAGCGATGTCGGCTCATCGTATCCTGGGGCTGGAGAAGGTCCCAAGGGTTTGGCTGTTCGCCAATTAAAACGGTACGCGAGCTGGGTTCAGAACGTCGTGAGACAGTAGATTGTGCTGTCTATAAATTCGACTAAATGCTGGAAACTCTGATTTGATGCTGCCAGGAGCAGTGTCAGAAGTATCTCAGGCTACGACCCCGCGGAAGTGCGGTCGTGAAAATGCTTTGAGCGCAGACTATCAGCAGGGAAGACCGTTTGAAAATACGGTACCCTCAGAGACTATATGTCGAATGTTAGAGTCGTTTTGACTCTGATGAAGATATAGTCCGATCTGTATGGCGACATACAGAGCGTGTGTAGAAATACCACGCCACCACGTGAGCCTTGAAAGTAACGAAATGTGGTTTGCGAAGTAACAGAATGTCGGTCTCCTATCTACTGTGTGCGTCGAAAATTGAGAGGGCCTTTCTCCAGTACGAGAGGACCGGGAAAGATGGACCTCTAGTGTGCCGGCTGTTCTGCCAAGGGCATCGCCGGATAGCTATGTCCAGTACGGATAAACGCTGAAAGCATATAAGCGTGAAGCCGTCCTCAAGATGAGTTTTCATTATCAGACTCCTCGGAGACTACGAGGTTGATAGGCCGTAGGTGTAAGTTCCGTAAGGAATTGAGCCAAGCGGTACTAATAAGTCGAGCCCTGCAACTACGAAAAGGGTTTTTCTTGAAAAGAAAAACTTCGGGTAATCATTCAAAACGTTTTCGACGTTTACAGACGGACTTCGCGTATCGTGTAACGTGAATCGTTAACATTTCAAACCTGAAATATTAACGGATTACGGTTCTATGCATTACGCGATGTTGTAGATGTCGTCGATGCACGATATAAGATACACGACCAAATTTCAGTCTAGTGTCCTGGTGGTTCTACCTGTGGGGTCACACCCGTTCCCATCCCGAACACGGAAGTTAAGACCACAAAGGCCGATGGTAGTCGCAAGGCGAGAGTAGGTCATCGCCAGGACACTGCACTGAAAGCAAAGAAAAATCCCAGCTCGTTGTGAGCTGGGATTTTTCTTTGCATTTAAATACAATTTCTGGCGATGACCTTTTAGTCAGCTCGATCGCCCACGGGAGCATATATTGTGGGACCGTCAAGCTGATTGTGTCTAAGAGTTGTTAATAAGTGAGAATTGATGAAC
>JBAXGH010000021.1:0-26007 GCA_037139515.1 bacterium | reverse complement strand
TGTTCCGATATTTTGAATTGGCCCGATTTGTCCCATTTGATTTGGGCCCATTTGTGACTGTCTTTGTCTGTGTTTTGACACCCCCGATTTAATCGGGGGTCCAGTGGACGTGCTCTGGATCCCCACTGTGTTCGCGGGGAAATCACGGCTTTTTTGTTTGAAAAATCACGTAGATGACAGTATTCCTTGAATTCGATAGGATACTCCCATATATATGAAAGAACTTCCAAAGGCTTACGTGGCCTCCGAACACGAACCGTCGATGCTAAAACTCTGGGAACAAAGCGGATTTTCGAATCCCGATAATTTGCCGGGTGAGCGTACCGAGCCGTTTTGTATCGTGATGCCGCCGCCGAATGTCACCGGTACACTTCATTTGGGTCACGCGACGATTTTGGCTTTGGAAGATTTGATGATTCGTTTTGAACGCATGCGAGGCAAAAAAGCGCTTTGGATTCCGGGCACTGATCACGCGGCGATCGCAACTCAAACTAAGGTTGAAAAGTTGTTGCGAAAGTCGACCGGCAAAACTCGTCATGAATTTGGGCGTGAATTATTTTTGACCGAAGTTCGCAAGTTCGCGCAGGAATCTCACGATACGATTGTTGGTCAGGTGAAGGCGATGGGTTCTTCGTGCGACTGGTCGCGCGAGGCTTATACGCTTGATGAAAAACGAAACTTGGCCGTGCGTACGATTTTTAAGATGATGTACGACGACGGTTTGATTTATCGCGGAACTCGCGTCGTGAACTGGGATCCGGAATATCAAACGACGATTGCGGATGATGAGGTTTTGACCAAAGAAACCACAGCGAAATTGTATACGTTTAAATACGACGCTGATTTTCCGATTGCGATTTCGACCACGCGTCCGGAAACCAAATACGGCGATACGGGGGTTGCGGTACATCCTTCGGACGAGCGATACCAAAAATATATCGGGCAAACTTTTAGCGCCAACTTTTGCGGGCAAAAGATTTCAATTCGTGTGGTGGCGGACGAAGCCGTCGACCCGGCCTTCGGTACCGGCGCGCTCGGCGTAACTCCGGCGCACTCAAAAATCGACGAAGAAATCGCACGGAAAAACAATTTGCCGACGGTTCAAGTCATCGGCATGGACGGAAAGATGATGTCTGGCGTTGGTGCCGTCGCTGGTTTGAAAACCATCGAAGCACGCGCAAAAACGGTGGAATATCTTGCTGAACACGGTTTGATTATCAAAGAAGAAGATGTTCCGCAGGCTTTGCCGGTTTCCGAACGTGGTGGCGGAATTGTTGAAGAGCTGCCGATGTTGCAGTGGTTTATCAACGTAAATAAGCCGATAACGGGGGGCGCAAGATCCCTCGGCTTCGGGATGACACATGGAGGGACGACGGATGCCGGGATGACACATTCGGGGAACGTCGGCAAAACCTTAAAAGAGCTTTCGATTGAAGCGGTCAAATCTGGCAAAACTAAAATCGTGCCGGAGCGCTTCGAAAAAACTTATTATCACTGGATGGAAAACTTGCGCGACTGGTGCATCTCGCGTCAGATTTGGTTTGGACATCAGATTCCGGTTTGGTACCGGGGGCAAGAAATCAATAAATCAATAAATCAAGAAATCACGGAACAGGAGACTTACTGCGGAGTCGAAGCGCCGAAAGGTGAGGGCTGGGTTCAGGATCCAGATTCTTTGGATACCTGGTTTTCTTCTGGGCTTTGGACTTTTTCGACTTTGGGTTGGCCTGAGAAGACTAAAGATTTGGAGTTTTATCACCCGACTTCGGTACTCGAAACCGGTTATGATATTTTGTTTTTCTGGGTTGCTCGCATGATACTCATGACGACCTATGCGCTTGGTGAAGTGCCATTTCATAATGTCTATCTGCATGGTTTGGTGCGCGATGAACAGGGTCGCAAGATGTCGAAGTCGCTCGGAAATGGCATCGACCCGATGGAAACTAATGCTAAATACGGTACAGACGCAACTCGTTTGTCTTTGGTAATCGGATCTTCGCCGGGAAATGACATGAAGCTTTCGGAACAGAAAGTTGAAGGCTTCCGAAATTTCGCGAACAAGCTTTGGAATATTTCGAGATTTGTTTTGAGTCTTGATTCTTCGGCTGTGCCTCAGAATGAGAACACCGGTGCTGTCCGTCATCCTGAGCAAAGCGAAGGATCAAGTCATGGATCTTTGGCTGATAAATGGATACTTGCGCGTCTCGCCGAAGTGACCAGTCAAGTCACGGAAAATCTTGCGAGTTATCGTTTCTCGCAAGCAGGGGAATTGCTGCGTGATTTTACCTGGTCTGATTTTGCGGATTGGTATTTGGAGATTGCCAAGGTGCAGATGAAGAAGGAGACGATACAAGATACAAGATACACGAAGGATATCCTTCATCATGTCCTGAAAACCGTTCTGAAGCTCTGGCACCCATTCATGCCGTTCGTGACCGAAACTATTTGGCAGAACGCCGGATTTGGAGGAGTGCTGATGGTTGAGGTTTGGCCAGATGTTGCGCGACGGGGACTGTCCCCAAAGCCGCAGGGGACTGTCCCCTCGCGGAGTCAGGAATTCGAAAAGCTGCGAGATCTTATTACGACACTGCGAAATCTTCGCGCCGAAGCGAAACTGCCGGCGGGGAAGCGCGTGAAAGCACGTATCGAAAAGAGCGAGCTGGCTGAATCTCAAGCTGAAGTTATCAAGGCTTTAGCGATGATTGAATCGATTGATTTTTCTGGATCGGGCGTAGCTCTCGATTTAGCAGGAACTATCGATGTGGCGGCAGAAAAATCACGGTTAGAAAAAGAAATCGCCGATCTTGAAAGATATTTCGAAACCCAAACAGCTAAGCTTGCGAATGCCGACTTTGTGGCGCGGGCACCGGCTCCGGTTATCGAAAAAGAAAAAGCCAAGCTCGCCGAAACCAAAACCAAAATCGAAACTTTGAAAGCTCAGCTCAAAAATCTATAAATATGGCCAAGTCGAAAATAGACGAAAAATTAGTCGATGAAGTGCTGACCAGAAGTGTCGCGGAAATTTTGCCGTCGCGCGAGTTCATGAAGAAAGAAATGATGGCGGGTAAAAAATTGAAGATATATATCGGCGCGGATGCGACCGGAACTTCGCTTCATATCGGTCATGCGACGAATTATATTATTCTCGAAAGGCTTCGTCGGCTCGGCCACAAGGTTGTGATTTTGATTGGCGATTTCACGGCGCGTATCGGGGACCCAACTGATAAATCGGCGGCGCGCGTTCAGCTCACAGGCGCGCAGGTAAAAGAAAATACCAAGACTTGGCTCGCTCAACTCAAGCCTATTTTGGGCTTTGATGACAAAGAAAACCCGGTCGAAATCGTCTATAACAGCGATTGGCTTTCCAAGATGACGCTCGAAAACGTGGTTGATTTAGCTTCGAATTTTACGGTTCAGCGCATGATGGAGCGCGATATGTTTGAGAAGCGCTGGAAAGAAGAGAAGCCGATTTTCCTGCACGAATTTTTGTACCCGCTTATGCAGGGTTATGATTCGGTGCATTTGAACGTCGACGTTGAGATGTGCGGTAATGATCAAAAATTCAATGCTCTTGTCGGGCGAACCTTGGTCCAGAAATATTTGAAGAAAGAAAAGTTTGTGTTCATCACGACTTTGCTTGTGAATCCGGTCACGGGTGAAAAAATGATGTCGAAATCACTCGGTACCGGTGTGTTTTTGGATATGGTGCCGAATGATATGTACGGCAAATTGCTGGCACAGCCGGATGAGAATATTGCGCAATTATTTACTGATTGTACGCTTTTGAGCCTTCCTGAAATTGCGGAAATCACACGTGGTTTGAAGGATAAATCGGTCAATCCGAAAGACGTAAAAATGCGCTTAGCTTTTGAAATCGTGAAGATCTATCATGGTGAAAAGAAAGCGCTTGAGGCTCAGGAGAGCTTCAAGAAGACTTTTGAGAAACACGAGGCTCCGACCGAGATGGAAGAAATCAAGCTGAAAAAGCCGATAAATATTCTTGATTTGATGGTACTCACAAAACTTGTTCAGTCCAAAGGTGAGGCTCGTCGTTTGATTGAACAGGGCGGAATTCAATATGAAGGCGCGGTCGTGAAAGCGGTTGACATGATGGTGACGCCGAAGAAGGAGGGGGTTGTTTTACAGAAAGGAAAGCGTTATTTTGTGAGGGTCATAAAAGGATAGCCCTAAGCTCTAATCTCTAAGCTCTAACCGCTCCCAACATGTATCTAATCGAAAAAGCTAAAACCGAAATCCTGCTCGCGCTCAAAGCAGCGCTCAACAAAACCTATACTCCGACTTTCGATGATCTTGAATCGCCGAAAGACGGAAAGATGGGCGATGTAGCGTTCCCGTGTTTTCGTTTGGCGAAGGGCATGGGCAGAAACCCGGCCGAGGTAGCTTCCGAATACGCGGCCAAGATTCTGCCGAGAGATTTGGTTCGCGAGGCACGCGCGGTTGGTCCGTATATCAACTTCTTCATGAATATCGACGCGGTCGCCGCTGATTCGAATAAGCAGATTTCGCTTTTGAAATCCAAATACGGTGAGAATCATGGTACCAAGCGTACAGTTATGTTCGAGTATTCGGGTTTGAATACTCACAAACCTTCGCACGTCGGACATCTGCGCAATCAGCTATTCGGCGCTTCGGTTGTGCGTTTGATGCGCTCGCAGGGCATCAAAGTGATCGCCGCGGATTTTGTGAACGACTTGGGGCTGCATGTCGCGCAATGGCTTTGGTGTTATAAAACCTATCATTTTGGTGAGAAGCCTCCGAAAACGGAATTAGGGAAATGGATGTCCGGTATCTATACCGAAGCGGTCAAAAAATACGAAGAAATGGGAACTGCGAAGGAAGCTGTCATGGATGTGCTCAAGAAATTGCAGCACGGTGATAAAGAAACCATGAAGCTTTGGAAAGAAACCAGAAAATGGTCGCTCAAAGAATTCGACGCTTTTCACGAAGAACTGGGCGCGAAATTCGACACTTTTTATGCCGAGTCGGATTTTGTGGAGAAGCGCATGAAGATCGTCGAGAAATTGCTTGATAAAAAAATCGCCATTCAAAGTGAGGGCGCGATTATCGTGAATCTGGAAGACGTCGGACTTGGGATCTTCGTGATTTTGCGTACCGATGGTACGGCACTTTATTCGACGACCGACTTGGCGCTCGCGATTCAGAAATTTGAGGATTATAAAATCGATGCAAGTTATGTGGCGACCGATGCACGTCAAAAGCAGCACTTTGCCAGCGTTTTTGAGATTCTAAAACGCCTCGGTTATAAAAAAGAAATGATTCACGTGGCTTACGAATTCGTGACGCTTCCGGAAGGCGCCATGTCTTCGCGTAAAGGCACGGTTATTTTATACGAGGATTTCCGCAATGAACTGATTTCTGTGGCGCGCGCCGAAACCAAATCGCGACATTTGGATTGGTCGGAGAAAAATATCAATAAAGTTGCGCACGCTATCGCATTCGGTGCCATGAAATTTGAAATCCTGAAGCAGGACCCGGATAAGGTGATTACTTTCGATATCAAGTCCGCCATGTCTTTCGATGGTTTTTCGGGGCCATATCTGCAGTACACGGCGGCGCGCATAAATGGCATCGTGAAAAAGACCAAGGCGCCAAAAAAAGGTACGAAGTCCGCGTTGGTGCGCGATGAAAATGAGCGCGAGTTGATTTGGGAGCTCGCGAAGTACCCGGAAGTGGCGCGTCTCGCCGCTCTTGAACTTAAGCCGTCGATAATCGCGCATTATTTGTTCAAAATCGCGAAGCTTTTCGCGGCTTTCTATGAGTCAGTGCCGGTTTCGACGTCATCTGATGGTGAACGCGCACTTCACTTATCGGTGCTTTCTGATTTGAAGACAGTCCTCGAAAACGGTCTCGCGCTTCTTGGCATTGAGGTTGTAAAAGAGATGTAGTTTTCTTTTTTAGCCCAATGCTCGTACACTATAAATATAAAAATTGCTAACTTTCCATGCTTATGGCGATTTTCAACAAGGGTCACGAGGGTAGCGGCGGTTCGCAGAATGCAATTGCGGGGGACACGGTGATTGCGCAGGGTGTTCGTGTGGAAGGTCAATTCAAGAGTGACGGAAACGTCGTGATTGAGGGCGAAGTAAAGGGATCGATTGCGACTTCGCAACATCTAATGGTTGGTGGGACCGCTCACATCATCGCGGAAGTAGCAGCTGGATCGGCTGATATTTCCGGTATTATTGAAGGCAATATTCAGGTTGCCGGAAAATTGGAATTACGAGCGACCGCACAGGTTATTGGTGACATTTCTGCTGAGGATCTGATGATTGAATCGGGTGCTATTTTGAATGGACGGGTAACGATGAAACGCGGAGGCGAGACAGCTTCAGAAGAAGCAGCTGGTTAAAAGCTCGACGCTCGAAGCTAACCGCAATCTTCATGTCTTACTTTTACGTTTACGATAAATTTGTTCAGGAGAAGCGTTATGAGCGCGAGATTATTCGGGTTGAACAAAAACTCACCGACATTGGAATTCAAGGTAAGGTTGGGCGTCTGGCGCTTTTTCGCAATGCTGTTGAGCTTGTTCGTGATGAAGTGCGGCGCGGCGCTACCACGATTGTAGTTGTTGGTAATGATGCTACCTTTCATCAACTGATGGGCGTTCTGCCAGAACTCGGAATCGCTGTTGGGTTTATTCCCGTCGGTGATTCCTGTCGCATTTCTCAGGTACTCGGTGTTCCGCCGGGTGCTGAGGCTTGCGATGTGCTTTCGGCTCGACTCACTGAAACTCTTGATGTCGGTAAAATCAACAATCAGTATTTTTTGACGAGCGTCGATGTTTTTCACCAGAATGCTGTACTGGATATCGATGGAAAATTTAAAATCAGCACTCCGACCGGTGGTGGAATCGAAGTTCGCAATTTAGGGTCTTTGGGTTATAAAGACTTGAAGGAAGGGCTTGCGGATCCGCGCGATGGAAAATTGGATACGATTATTTTTGCGGATCTGCCAAAGGAGGGGATATTTAGTAAATCGCGCACGACTCAATCTTCAATTCCGTTGCATCATCTGAACATCGTTGGAGAGGGGCCACTCACGGCGATAGTCGACGGGGTAGAATGTAAATTTGAGAATATTAGAATTGAAGCGGTTCCTAAGATTTTGAAGGTAATCACCGGAAAAGGCAGGCTAGTTTAGGCTCGGGCTCGCGCACTTGAATTATTTTGCGATGTTCGTTATCCTATCCGAGCCATTCAATTGAGCGGACGTGGCGAAATGGCAGACGCACTACCTTGAGGTGGTAGCACCCGTAAGGGTATGAGAGTTCAAGTCTCTCCGTCCGCAAATAAAATCCTGGTAATCAGTTGATTACCGGGATTTTATTAACAAACAACAAGATAATACGCGAGCGCGGTTTAGGGTACCTCGCGGCGGATTAGGGGCGGGCAATAATCCGGCGCGAGGTACGCCTAAAATCGCTCGCCTCGAGCCTATGTATCATCTTGATGCGCTTTGCCTACCAACGTTGTCATCCCGAAGCCGAGGGATCTTGAAGGGGTGGGGAGAGTTATGAGCGAGCGCGGTTTGAGGTACCGTGCGGCGGGCTAGAGGGGAGCGCATAGCCCGGCGCACGGTACGCTCAAAATCGCTCGCTTCGAGCCGTCCTGTGTCATCCCGAAGCCGAGGGATCTTGAAAAGGGTTGGTAGCGATTTCGGAGAAGACTTTGATAGTGGAGAAGTAGTAAAAACACATCAAAACACCAATGAAATGACCCCATTGAACACTACCGTGGGTGTGCTACCCTATTCTCACACCTAAATATATGAAATCTCATATTAGTGCGAGTCGGTTAGAGGCCTGCGGAGTAGGGAAGCGGTCGGAATCAAAATTGTCCGATAAATCTTCCAAGGTCGAGTCCGGTCCGTCGGATGATCTGCCTAGTAAAGAATCGGAATCGATGGAAGAACTAGATGAAGAAATCTCGAATTCCGGCGCACGAAAATAAAAAAGATTTCACACAAAAAATCCTCGCTTTTCGCGGGGATTTTTTGGTAGACGCTAAAGGATTCGAACCTTTGACCCCCTCCGTGTATGATTGCCGGCCATGCTTGGCCGGACCGGGCAATCATTCTGCTATCGGTTGCGCCCTCCGGCGCTTTTCCCAAGTTCTTTGCGCTTTGCGCAAAGGTAAGCAGTAAAGTAGTGAGAGCCCAATAGAAAAAAACCGGGAATCCGGTTTCTTTCTTAGACGTTGTAGGATTCGAACCTACGACCCCCTCCGTGTAAAGGAGGTGCTCTAACCAACTGAGCTAAACGTCCGCGTTCGATTTAGCTGCCATAGCTTATATGAAAAATGTAAATAGTTCAACTCGCGGTCCCATCATGGTACAATTACGATATATGATTTTACGTATTATTCTGACCATTCTTCTGGTCGGATGCGGGTTTCTGATGGTTTGGAAGACGGTTAGATTTCAAGAATTTATGGGTCGAATTGATTGGGCGGAGGAGAAGCTCGGTCCCGGAGGTACGCCAACTTTTCTGAAACTTGTCGGTCTCGGATTTATCTTTATCGGTTTCATGGTTATGACGAATTTACATGAGGCGGTTCTTTCGGGCTTTGCATCGCTTTTCGTTCGCGGTAATCCATAAATAAAATGCCGTTAATTCTTTCGACCGGAAAAGCCTTAATCGATTCCGACAAGCTGATTTCAGAAATCGGTACTTCGGGAGCTGTTTTTGTTGATGTTTGCGCTGGTGGCCACGGGCATTTTGTACTCGCAGCTTCTCGTGCACGCGGCGAAAGCGGTCGGGTGATTGCGCTTGATGCAATTCGGGCACGAGTTAATGCTTTGCGTTCAAGGCTCGCGGAATACGGACACGAAAATGTCGAGGTGATGCATGAGGATATCGAATCAAAACGCGGAGTCTCACTCAAAGATAGTGAAATTGATATCGCCTTACTCGCTAATTCGCTGCAACTTTTTTCATCTCCGGTTCAGGCTATCAGCGAACTCAGGCGCATCATCAAACTTGGAGGAAAGCTTGTGTTTGTGAGCCCTAAATCCGCATCCCCATTCTTTGCGCTTGCAAAAACCAGAGGAATAAGCGAAGATACGGCGAAATATTTATTCGAGGATAGTGGGTTTGCGTTGGACCGGCGTTTTGATGCCGGGCCACACCATATCTGCCTGGTCTTACATAAAACAGATCGTCTGACTCTACGGAAAAGAATATGAATTTGAACCTGATGCTTTCGCTGGAATATTGGATCGCGATTCGTCCGCTCGCCATGACTTCGAAGACAGCAATTATGCTTTCGGCTTTTTTCATTCTCATGATTGCGACCGGCATTGCCTGCCGCGCAATTTACCGCAAGCTTAAAAAGAACGATCGTTTCATGAGCTATGTTTGGCGTCGCGGAGCCTCGGCTTTGAACTGGATGGGCTCGCTCGGACTTTTGATTGTATTCTTCCGCTATGAAGGCGTGCCGATGCTTGGTATGCGTTTGTGGTATGCGGCCTGGCTTATCGGCGCCATAGCTTGGGGTGCACAGATTGCCTGGTATCGCTATAAACAACTTCCAAAAATTCTCGCCGCCAATCATGAAGTCGCGATGAAGTAGGGGTTGGGGATTAGAGACTAGGGCTTAGAGGTTAGAGATTAGGGCTTAGTGATGTCCTATGGATGCACGGAGGAAATTTGGAAACGCGGGCGAAGACTTGGCGGCTCGATACTTGGCTGATTCCGGTTTTCGAATCATCGCGCGGCAATGGAAAAATCAAATTGGAGAAATCGACCTCGTCGCCGAGTTTGGCGGCGAGTTGATTTTTATCGAAGTTAAATCACGCTCGTCTGATAAATACGGCACGCCGGAAGAAGCGGTACATGCTGGGAAACTCGCAAAGCTACAAATGCTCGCCGAATCATATTGCCAGGTATCGAATTGGAACGGGCGATATCGGATTGATGTGATTGCAATCGAATTTGGTCTGAGGCCAAAAATCAGGCATCTCAAAGCTGTGTCTTGAATGAGCAAGTGTCCCTAGGGGACAGTCCCCTGGGGACACTTTGAGGTCGGAAAATAGTCTTGCACTTCCTACTTGGTTTGTGTTAGCATGCTCCCATCAGGCAAGTCAGTGGACTTGCCCATTTTATTGAATAAATAGAGTTTAGAGATTAGGGCTTAGAGCTTAGGGATGTCCTGGGCTCGAAAATGTCTCTCTAGCCTCTAAGCTCTAACCTCTCACCCCCTATGTCCAGCCCAATTACCGCCGCCATGCAGCAGATCTGTGAAGAAAAGAATATCTCTTTTGAGAGCGTTCTTGATACTGTTCAAATTGCGCTCGCGGCCGCTTTCCGCAAGGATTTCGGCGAGAAGGATCAGAATGTGTTTGTGAAGTTCGACCCGGAAACGGCGAGCATCAAGGCTTTTGACGTTAAAACGGTGGTTGAAGACATGGAGCTTCCGACCGAAGAAGAATTGGAAGCGATGCGCGTGGCTGAAATGGCGCGCCCGGTTTATCATCGCGGCGCTGCCGGTACGACAGCGGCGACGGTTGAAAGCGAAGACGTGAAGCCGAAGTTCAACCCGAAAACCATGATCATGCTTACGGCGGCCAAGGAGATCAAAAAAGATGCCGTTCTTGGCGAGCTTATCGAACGCGAACTTGAAGTTCCCGGCGCTTTTGGTCGCATGGCCGCGCAAACCGCGAAGCAGGTAATCATGCAAAAGCTTCGTGAAGCCGAGCGCAACATGGTTTTCAACGAATACAAAGACAAGGAAAAGGAAATCTTGGTTGTCACGGTTCAGCGTCGCGAAGGTCGCGTTGTTTTGGTCGACTTGGGTCGCGCGACCGGTATCATGCTGCCGGAAGATCAGATCGAACGCGAACAATACATGCCGGGTGAGCGTATCAAGGTTATGTTGAAAGAAGTTTCCATGACCCCGAAAGGCCCGGAGCTTTTGGTTTCGCGTACGAGCCCGATGCTTGTTGATAAATTATTTCATCTTGAAATCCCGGAAGTCGCGACTGGCGTGGTTGAGCTTAAGGCGATTGCCCGCGAAGGCGGATCGCGTTCCAAGGTTGCGGTTAAATCGAACGAAGAAAATATCGATCCGATCGGCTCCTGTATCGGTCAGCGTGGTAGTCGCATTCAGACGATTATCGCGGAACTTGGTGGTGAAAAAATCGACGTTATTTTGTGGAGCGATGATGTTAAGGAATTCATTATGCATGCGGTTGCGCCAGCCAAAGCTACGGCTGTCGAACTGAACGATGCTGAGAAAACCGCGCTCGTTGTGGTTCCAGAAGATCAGCTTTCGCTCGCGATCGGCAAGGGCGGACAGAATGTTCGCTTGGCAGCCAAGCTCACGGGTTGGAAGATTAATGTTCGGGGCGAAGCGATGCCGGCTTCTGAAGTTGCAGCGGCGGTAGAGGAGAAGAAGGAGTAGGAGATATCTCTAACCTCTAAGCTCTAACCTCTAACCCCTCACCCCCGTATGTTCTCAACCTTTTTTCATGAAGTTTTCTATCGGCCACTCCTGAACCTCCTGATTTGGTTGTATAACGTGATTCCGGGACATGACATGGGCATTGCGATTATCGCGCTCACCGCGATTATTCGTCTTGCGCTTTATCCGATGTTCAAAAAAACCATCGAATCGCAGAAGGCTTTGACACGTTTGCAGCCTCAGGTGGAAGCTATTCGCAAAGCGCATAAAGATAATCCGGAGCAGTTGAACCGCGAAACCATGGCGCTTTACTCAAAAGAGAAGGTGAATCCGCTTTCTTCGTGCTTGCCGCTCCTGATTCAGCTTCCGATTTTTGCCGCCTTGTATCGCGCGCTTTCCGACGGTTTGAAGAGTGAAGGAATGGCGGGATTGTATAATTTTGTTTCAAATCCGGGTCGAGTGCATGACTTGTTTCTTGGCTCCGTTTCGCTCTCGTCACCTTCACCGTTTTTTGCCATTTTGGCAGCGGTGCTGCAGTTCGTTGCCGGAAAGCAAATGAATGCCATGCGCCCGCCGGTTGCATTGCGCAAGGAAGATGGTGCGAAAGATGAAGATATGGCGGTTATCATGAATAAGCAGATGACTTACATGATGCCTATTGTAGTAATCTTTATTTCCTGGAAGCTTCCGGCCGGTCTTACGCTTTACTGGGTGGTTTCGACGATTGCGCAGATCATCCTGCAGTATTTTGCTTTCAAAGATATCCCGAAGACCGTGATTCATACCGATCCGGTAGTGCCGCCGCAGAATCAAATCAGCAACAAGATATAGAAAAATATGCAATTTTATTTAAAAAATAAACTTGTGGTGGCGGAGTCTGGAAAGGTTTTGGGAGAGGTGCGCGATGTTGAAGTTGTGTGGCCAGATTTAAGGGTATTAAAACTGGCTTTGCGACGCTCTTTATTTGGCGGTGATTTGCTTGTGAGCGTCGATGCGATTGTAAAGATTGATGGCGATCGGATTATCGTGCGAGATGCTTTGGTTCGCGAACAGGCACGCGTAGGCGTAGCGGAATCGCAAATCGTGAAACAGCCGGTTGCAAGTGTTATGACGAGAGAGAATGGGGAGTAATGCGGGAAAAAAATCAATGTGGAAGCCTATTGCTAAGAATCTCAGGGGCTCAATTTTTGAAACCGTCTCGTGGTTCTCGTTATTTTTTTATCCGATGACCGCGCTTGAAATCTGGCAATACTTGTTTGAGCGCGCCGAATATACCGAGGTTTTACATGAACTTGAAGCGATGACTCGTGAGAAGCAGCTGTTTTTTAAAGACGGCAGATACTTTTTGCCGGGTCACGAGACTGATGTTCTGGAGTCTGAAAGTCGATATCGGTCTTCTCTTAAAAAACTTCAAATCGCTAGTCGGGCAGCAAAATATCTTTCTTTTTTTCGTGAGGTGAAGGCGGTTTTTGTTTGCAACTCACTTGCGCTCATGCAGGCGCGTCCGGAATCGGATATTGATTTGTTCGTGATTGCGAGCCACGGGTCGCTTTGGCGAGTACGCTTTGCCGCGGTTTTACCGTATGCGCTTATCGGTGCGCGACCTGATGCCGATTCGATGCAAGATACTCTTTGCTGGAGTTTTTTCATGAGTGACTCCGGCTTTGACCTGCGAAGATTTTCATTGAATGGCGATGATCCTTATTTGGCTTTTTGGGGAGCGACGCTTTTGCCTATTTTTGATCCCGATAGCTTAGTAGTGAAGATTCGTGAGGAAAGTGGGTTTCACGAATTATTCCCGCAGCTGGAACTTGGGGAGGGTAAAGGGTTGAGAGCAAAGGGAAAAGGGTTTTCTTTTCATATCCCTGATATTTTTGAAAAACCACTGCGTCGTTTTCAGGAAAGTCGCTTTCCGCCGTCGATTCGCAACTTGATTGGAAAGGGAAGTGACGTCGTGGTTTCCGATGAAGCCTTAAAATTTCACACGCTTGATAGGCGCGCCGAATATCGCGATAGGTATTTGCAGATTCTGGCTCAGCTTGGATTAAAAGTATGACTTTGGAATGGTTGGAAAAATGGGCATACAGGTTCGCGATTCTGACTTTACCACTCGGTACGATTTGGCTTTGGTCATTCGGGTCTGTCCGCGGAACTCCGTGGGCATTTGGTAATCTTGGCATCGGAGTTGGAGAGTGTTTTGTTTTTGTTGCTGTTATGTGTGCGATGGCGCGCGGTAATTTTGGCTTAAAATGCCCGGGACAGTCCCCAGATAGATTAGCGAAATTTTCAATACCCGCATATTTTCTCGCATTGATTTGGTTCGGATTATTGTTTGGTCGCGCTCTGTCTTCGGATTTTCAATTTGTCGCGATACTCGGTACCGTGCGCTATGTCTTAGCTGGGTTGCTTTTGATGATTGCGGCACCAATATCTACAGAAGAAATCGCGCAGTTATGGATTTTGGGGATGATTATCCCCGGATTGCTAGCAGTTTTGCAGATTTTTGTTTGGCACGCAGGTATTTCTTCGACCCTGCTCGGAATCGCAGCTCATCCGCTCATGGCTCCGGGAACTTCGGTGATTGAAATCGCGGGTGAGCGGTTTATGCGCGCTTACGGATCCTTTGCGCATCCAAATATCTTCGGCGCTTACCTGGTTTTGAGTCTGATTTTATTGCTTCGCGATTGGCGCTCAAGTTCTAGGATTATTTTACTTGTATTTGGCTTTATTTTGGCTCTCACTTTTTCGCGTGGTGCAATTTTGGCATTTGGAGCCTATTTTATTGCAGAGATATTTTTGAAAACAGTGCCGATTAAAAGATTCTTACCGATCGGGTTCGGTTTGATTATTGGAATCATGATTTTTCTGCCCGTCTATGGAGCGCGTATAGATGTAAACGGTGAGCGCCTTGAGAAGAAATCAACGAATCAAAGGATTGAGTCGCTCGCGACCGGTTTTGAGTTATTCAAGCGCAATCCGCTTGTCGGAGTTGGTGTGTTTCAGTCGGTTCCGGCGCTCGCCATACAAAATCCCTCAAAATCAGTTTGGGATTTTGAGCCGGCTCACTTTATGCCTCTGCTAATGCTCGCCGAATGGGGGATTTTGGGATTTTCAGTCTTTATCGCATTAGTGTTTTTGATGTGGTGCGATCTCGGCCGCGAAAAGCGCCGTAAACTGATTCCGGTAATCGCGGCCGCCTGTGTTTTAGGTGCTTTTGACCACGCGCTTTTGACCTCGTCGCAGCTACTTTTCTTGTTTGCTTTAAGCCTAAAAGTGGTGTTAGATGGTGACCCCGGGACGCCGGCTTATGCTACAAAATGACAACGATATTATCGCCTCCGTCTCCGACTTCCACCTTTCCGTTGGCGGCAGGCTTGAGGATTTCGTGCGCGATGATGAATTCGTTTCGTTTATCGAGTATTTGCGCGCTTCGAATCCGGAAGCGCATCTTATTCGGCTTCAGCTTGTGGGGGATATCTTTGATCCCCTGATGGTCCCGATCGACGGAAAATTTGATCCTCCGCCATACGAGGATATTTGTTTGAAACAGTTGGAATTGATTATAGCGGCGCATCCAAAGTTTTTTGATGCTTTAGCCGCTTTTCACGAGGATCCGCGAACAGAGTTAGTATTTTTTATCGGCAATCATGATTTTTTTATTGAGTGGGATTCTTTGCAGACGACGCTTATGAATCGTATTTGCAAAGGGCACTCGCATCGCATCAGATTCACATATCAGGAGCTGCACCGGGGAGTCTATTATGCCCACGGAAATTTTGAGCCTCAAAACACGATTGAAATGACCGATCGGTATATTTTGCCTGAAGAATTTACCAAAACCCGTCGGGCTCTTCTTAACTATCCGTATGGTTCTTATTTGACCGCGCAAACTAAGCCCATGCTTCGGGAGCTGCATCAATATGTAGGGCGCTTGGCTTGTCACGGCTATCTATACAAAGAAGCGGCGACGCGGCACTGGATGCTTGGTCTCCATGCGCTCTGGCTTTATGTTGAGAATTTTGTAAGCAACCGGTTTTTTGCTTTTTGGGATGTGCGAAGAAAGACGAATTTATGGATCACGCTCAGAATTGTTTATTGGGTTTCGGCTGGAGGCAAGCAGGAAGATGCCGTTCAGGAAATTTTTGATAAGTATCCGAATGTGAAAACGGTTGTGTGCGGACACGATCACA
The DNA here is from genome assembly GCA_037139515.1 of bacterium. Taxonomy (GTDB): domain Bacteria; phylum Patescibacteriota; class Patescibacteriia; order JBAXGH01; family JBAXGH01; genus JBAXGH01. The sequence continues at coordinate 10,376 of JBAXGH010000021.1, read as the reverse complement.
TCGCGAAAGATGTTTTATTGAAAGGTGGGCGTTTTTTGAACACCGGAACCTGGGCTTTGCAATATGATGTGGTTTGGCATGATGAGCCGAATCCGCCTTGGGGATTAAAGCTTCTTACGCAGGCGACTATTTGGGCCTCACATGTGTTTCATCGGCCGGAATATGTGCGCAATGAGAGACTGCCGGTTGTGTTAGCAAAGTATTCCGAGGATTCTGAAGAGATTGATCTTTTTAACTGGAACCATGTGGAAAAAAAGCTCGAAAAAATCACTTGACAGCTCTTGCGTCGGACTACACAATGAACCCCGAATAGCACTCAGCTTTATTGAGTGCTAGTTAAATCTTAATGCCAAGATATATGAATATCAGGCCACTTTCAGACAATCTCTTGGTCGAGGCTTCAAAATTGGAAGAAGCGACGCGATCAGGAATTGTGCTCCCGGATACGGCGAATAAAGAACGTCCGGAACAGGGAAAAGTAATCGCCGTGGGTCCCGGAAAGACTTTTGAAGGAAAGTTAATTCCGATGAATATCAAGATTGGTGATAAAATTTTGTTTAAAAAATACGGTCCCGATGAGATTAAACTCGATGGCAAGGAATATTTGATTCTTTCTGAGTCAGATGTGTTGGCTGTTATTGAATAATGAATGTAGAGCTTAGGGCTTAGAGATTAGAGCTTAGGGATATCCTGAGTTCGCAAATGTTTCTCTAACCTCTAAGCTCTAACCTCTAATCTCTAGCCCCATATGTCCAAACAAATAATTTTTGAAGAACAAGGTCGTAGTGCGCTGCTTCGTGGCGTTGATAAGCTTGCGAATGCAGTCAAGGTTACGCTTGGTCCGAAGGGCCGCAACGTTGTACTTGAACGCGCTTATGGTGCTCCGACGGTCACAAAAGACGGCGTGACGGTGGCAAAAGATATCGTTTTGGAAGATAAATTTGAAAATATCGGCGCAGAATTGGTAAAGGAAGTTGCATCGAAGACCAATGATGTTGCCGGTGACGGAACCACGACAGCGACGATTCTTGCGCAGTCGATTGTTCGCGAAGGCGTGAAGAACGTAGCCGCTGGTACAAATCCGACAGCGATTCGACGCGGTATTGAACGTGGTGTCGAGGCGGTCGTCGCGGAAATCAAAAATAAAATCGCGAAACCGGTTCAGGGCGAAGAAATCGAACAGGTTGCTTCGATTTCGGCGAATGATGCGAGCATCGGAAAGACCATCGCAAGTGCGATTAAGGAAGTCGGTGAAAACGGTGTGATTACTGTTGAAGAATCACAAACTTTCGGTGTCACGACTGAAGTTGTGAAGGGAATGCGCTTCGACAAAGGATATATTTCGCCTTACTTGATTACGAATGCCGAACGAATGGAGGCGGAATACAACGATCCGTATATTTTGATCACCGACAAGAAAATTTCTTCGATTCAGACCGAATTGCTTCCGGCGCTCGAACTCGTCGCCGGTCTTGGTAAAAAAGAAATGGTGATTATCGCGGAAGATGTTGATGGCGACGCACTCGCGACTCTTATCGTGAACAAAATGCGCGGAACTTTCAGCGCTTTGGCTATCAAAGCTCCGGGATATGGCGATCGCCGTAAAGAAATGCTTGCCGACCTTGCGATTTTGACCGGTGGCCGCGTGATTTCTGAAGAAGTTGGTTTGAAGCTTGAGAACGTTCGCATCGAAGACATGGGCCGTGCCCGCAAAGTCGTCTCAACCAAGGAAACGACCACGGTTGTTGAAGGAAAAGGCACTCCGGAATCAATTGCCGAGCGCGTTACGCTTATCAAGAAGCAAATCGAAACCGTGGATTCTGATTTTGATCGCGAAAAACTTCAGGAACGTTTGGCGAAACTTGCCGGCGGAGTTGGTGTGATTAAAGTTGGTGCCGCTTCCGAAGTTGAAATGAAAGAAATCAAGCATCGCATTGAAGACGCCGTGGCCGCGACTCGCGCTGCGGTTGAAGAGGGAATTGTGCCGGGTGGTGGCGTTGCCTTGATTCGCGCTTTGGTAGCTTTAGATACCGTCAAAGCTGAGGGTGAAGAGCTTGTTGGCGTGAATCTGTTGCGTCGCGCGCTGGAAGAACCACTTCGTCAGATTGCCATGAACGCTGGTCGCGATGGCGCCGTTGTGGTTGAAGAAGTGAAGAAGCGAAAGGGCGCGGAAGGATATAATGCTGCGACTGATGTCTTTGAAGATATGTTGAAGGCCGGCATCGTTGATCCGGCCAAGGTCGTGCGCTGTGCGCTTCAGAACGCCGCCTCGGTTGCAGTCATGATTATCACAACCGAAGCCGTGATTGCTGATATTCCAAAGAAAGACGAGCATGAACCACATGGCGCTCCGGGTGGAATGGGCGGTATGGGAGGCATGGGCGGGATGTACTAAAAGACCCTCGATCAAAAAAACAGCCCGATACTTAGTCGGTCTGTTTTTTTGTTTTAGCGTTTGATTTTGCGAGAACTGGTTTTTTGAATTGTTACGATGTTGGACGCGAGCGCATTAATATCTTCATGCACTGAGGCAAAACTGAGATCCATTTTCTGTTCTAGCGTATCGATGTATACATGAATTTCAGAGTGTTCTGTACGATTATTGTATTCGTGTTCGTCGAAACGAGTCTCCAGTGAGTCAAACCTTTCAAAAGCAACACTGAAAAGATGCTGATTTTCTTTTTCGTGAGCTTCGAAACTTTGTTCGAGAGAATTCATTCGGTTCTCAAGCGAATCCATTCGCTTCTCGAGCGAGTCCATTCTTTTCTCAAGAGAATTCATTCGCTTCTCGAGCGAGTCCATCCGCTTTTCAAGAGAATCTACCCGTTGCTCAAGAGAGCTTATTCGTTTTCCGAGCAGGTTAATATTATCTGAAAGCATTCCGACGGCTGCAACCAAACTATCAACCGCGGTTGTGAGGCGATCGACCTTGTTATCTATGTTATTTAGCTTGTTGGCTAGTTGCATAGTTTGATTCTATCATGAGCGATTCGGGCGTGGCGAGCTGATTCATATCGTGCAAAAAACTGCCGCAGAACGGATATTCTTTTGGGTTTGGTGCGAGCCCGAGTGAGACGCATTGAGCAAGCAATTCGGTCGAAACAAAGCGCGGGTCCTCGCTTTTTCGAAGTAAGTGATCTAGAAAATCGCCGTAAAAATCAACTTCTTTTGGCAGCGCTTTTTGCTTAATCAACTTTTGCAATTCTTCGGCAATCGTAAAGATATTTTTTGCCGCAGTCGGTTGAATCACGAGTGAAATTCGATTCGTGAGGACAATCCAGGCATGTGTCGGAATCGCGTGTTTTGTGAGATAGGCTTTGATCAAACCAGAAGCTCGAGTGGCAATTTCGCCGGTCAGGATTTCTTGCTTGCGACGGATTCCCATGTGGACTAGAAAAGTTTTGTTAGTATCGGCGTAAAGGTGCTTTTCGAGATGGGTGATTGTGGTTTGCATATGGTGTTAAAAGGTCCGGCAGAAGATGTCCTGCCGGACCGGGTTAAGGGTTAAAACTATTGCACGATTTCTTCGAGCCAGATCTTATCGATCGTGAAGCCGGTCGAAGTCTGTCCGAATTGGAAGGCGAGTCGCGCGAAGCTGTCGCTCGTCGTTGCGGTGAAGGCGACGCTGAATTCCTGTTCGATACCGGCAGGCACTTCGGTATCGATCCAGAGGCCGTAATTCGTCCAGGGAGAATCTTCCTTCATGAGCTGAACGATGAAGCGGTCGGCGTGATCAGCCTTGGCGCGGAAGCGGAACAGATAATGGGCACCGGCAAAAACCTGCACGTATTGCTTGAGCTGGGCGCGCCAGGGGTCAAGCGGCGTTGTCGTCCAGATTCGCGCGCGAGCTTCGTTATTCGCGTCAAAAACCTGTTCGGCATGCGCGCCCTGAAGCGGGTTTTCGAGTGACCAGCCGCAATCAAGCGGGGGAATCCGGAACTCGCCGTTCACGATTTGATTGAAGCCGTATCGCCCGCATTCCGTGTATGGCGGATCGGTTTCGTTCGGATCGGGTCCGGATGAGGAGTTTGACGCTGCTCTCGAACTCGATGAACTCGATGCCGCTGTGCTGGACGATGAGAATTCGAGTTCTTCCGAGCTGCTCTGATTGGTGTGGCTCGAGTTTTCGTCGGTACGGCTTGTCGAACTCGAGTAACTGATCGTGCTCGAACTCGAGCTGCTCGGATATTCTTTGCTCGGAATCCAAGCTGAGCTTGAAATGGCGAAGAACGACGAGCTTGCCGCGGAGGCGGATGTGGATGAGGAAACGTGCGTAGACGAAGATGAAGACGAGCTACTTTCCGTCGAGTCGGTTTCCTCGATAATGACGACCGTGTTGTCGTTCATGACGGCGTACTTGCCGTTTTCGTCCGTGAACATGGTTCCGTTCTTGAAGCGCTGCTTGTAGTTCATGCCCGCGTCGCCGGTCGGCAAGGTGTCGCTTTGCGGCTCACCGAGGATGGTGCCGAATTCGGGTTTCGAATATGCGGACCAAATCGGATAGAGCGAGGCAAAGACGGCATCGTGGCTCGCATTCAGGCAAAGCGCAATCGAGTCTTCGAGCGAGTTTTCATCTCGAGAAAACTGCTGGCACCAGGTGCCGTTCCAGTTCGTGAGTCCGTTTCCGAGACCGGCATCAATCGAGGCGCCGAGCGTCGCGAAACCTCCGCGTTCGCAATAAGCGCGCGTAATGGTTTCGTAGGTACCAGGCGGGTACGAGGGATCGGGGCCGATGCCTACGTGAGTTCCGTGGCAATTCGCGAATTCAACGGGTTCGGTGAATTTTCCGCCGTGATTCACGGATTCGGCATCGATATCCACATCTTCTCCGTTTTTGGCGCGGTCGGGATAGTTCCAGACCAAATTTCCGTCATTGTTCGTTGCCGGGGCGCCGAGTCGGATGCCGATATGAGTGTATTCACCGAGCACTTCACGATTTTCATCGCAGCTTTCATCATCTCCGAAAGCTTCAGCGCCGAATGCCGAATAGCCGACGGTTTCTCCGCGATAAATAACGCGGGGTGGGGACGGCTCGAAGTTGGCACGATTCGAAAGATGGCCGTAAATCGTGACGAAGTCGATGCCGTTTTGAAATTTCGACCAGACTGCGACTGCGGAGCCGTATTCACAGCGTCGTCCGGAAACCGGTGGCGGCAAAATCATGCCGCTCGCGATTGCTTGCACCGGACTTCCGGCGGCAAGCACGAAGTCGACGCCGAGGTGGCGTGGTTCGGTGCTTCCGAAGATGCGGTTTTCGAAGACGCCGCCAAGAAACAAATCATTGAGCGTCGCAACGCTCACGGTTTTCGGAGCCGTGAACGTGGGGAGCGGCGAAAGAACGAGCGGCGGAACTTCCGGGGTAACTCGAACCGGCGGGGATTCGCCGCCGGCATCTTTGCGGCCCTCTTCGGGCCATTGGGCTTGGCAGGCTGCACTAGCGAGCAGAACTACGAGAAAATACAGAAATCTTTGAATCATGATTTCGTCTTTCTCCGTTCGAATGTGGCTCTGCGGCGAGATATTCGCTTTTAGAGCTGATCCAAGAACGGGCCCGTGCTTTGATCATGAATAACTATGATTTTATAAAAAAATATCGGTCAAATCCGGGCGTGGATAACATCAAAAACAACTCTAGAGCTTAGAGATTAGAGCTTAGAGATGCATCAAAACAAAAAGTGTCCTGATGTGGATAACATTTATATCGAGAAACTTCGAACCCAGAGCGAAAAAAGTTCCGAAAGATCTTTTGACCCAATTGGCTGCTTGTATTCGATTACGAAAATCGTGCCATTGTTTTCAATAGCTGCCGTTGAAATAGTTTTGTCGCCTTGGGGTGAAGTATATCTGGCAAGGGAATTCGCGGAGCCGTCACTCGTGAGTTCGATTGGAGTTGTATCGGCCGGTGGAAACAAACCGCGCTGTGCCTGTTTGCGGAGTTGAGCTAAAACGGTATCAAGCTTTGAATTTTCAAAGGCTTTGACGGAGAGCTCGTAGCTACTTGCTACATCGGTGAAATTTACCGAATAATTCTTGCCGCTTTCCGCTAGCGCTTTCCAGTTATTCGGGATTCTGATAGAAAAACCCAATTTTGGATCGCGGTATTCTTTCCATGAGCTGACGTCTTCTTCCGGCAGCGCAGAATTTTCAGCGGTGCTCGGAATATCTTCGCGAATTGGCTTCGGCGACTGTTTTGGCACAACATCGGAAAGCCACAAATACCCGGCAAGCAATAAAGCGAGCAGGAAAGCAATCAATAAGAGAAACTTTTTAGGAAAGCTGTTCATAGCAAGTTTATGATAGCACTTTTGGCGTGTAGTTCCCATTTCTTTATATTTTAGCCGCGGGATGGTATGGTATCGGGGTTGAAAAAGAGACTTTGAAGGCGAGTGCCTGAGTATGTGTGTTGAAGGTGACGCGACAGAATCGGCGATTTCACGCGCCGGGCAACGTGCCCCAAAACTTGCCCGCCGCGGGAATCGACGTTCTGGCGTGTGTAGGTAATATAAATGTATTATGCGAGAAGACATAAAAATAAAACTTCGTAACCTGAGTGCCTCCATCGCCGCGGCGTGGGGGTCACTTTGACTTGGATTCGATTGCGGCAAAAATATTAACCCTGGAAGCGGCCATGTCAGCCGCCGATTTTTGGTCGGACGCTGAGCGCGCCAAAAAAGTTTCCCGCGAAGCCGCGGAATTAAAGCGCGAACATGGTGAATGGGATGCTCTTAAAAAAGACGTTCTTGAATCAAGCGAGCTTGCCGAGATGGCTGAACACGAAAAGGACTCAGGCACTTTTGATGAGCTGGAATCGTCTTTTGCGGAGCTCGAAAAGCGTTATAAAAAGCTGGAATTTTCCATGTTGTTTAGCGGCGCTCATGATAGTTCAAATGCCATGCTTGCGGTTCATGCCGGTTCCGGCGGTGATGAGGCTCAGGATTGGGCGGCGATGCTTGCCCGAATGTATACGCGTTATGCCGAAGCGCGCGGTTGGAAGGTTGAGATAATCTCGGAATCGCTGGGCGAAGCCGGTATTAAGTCGATCATGTTCAAAATCGAAGGTCGATATTCTTACGGTTATCTAAAATCCGAAGCCGGAACCCATCGCTTGGTGCGCATTTCGCCGTTTGATGCCGAAAAACTTCGTCATACCACATTTGCGCTCGTCGAAGTCTTGCCGGAAATTGATGAAGTCGCGGATTTTGATGTGGATCCGAAGGATTTGCGCATCGATACCTTTATGTCGGGCGGAAAAGGCGGTCAATCAGTCAATACGACTTATTCGGCGGTTCGAATTGTGCATATTCCGACCGGTATCACGGTGAACTGTCAAAATGAACGTTCGCAGGCACAAAACAAAGAAAATGCGCTTAAAATTTTGAAAGCCAAACTTTTCAAGTTAAAAGAAGAGGAATTGGAGCGCGAGAAAAAGTCTTTGCGCGGTGAATTCAAGAGCGCCGAGTGGGGAAGTCAGATTCGCTCTTATGTTTTGCACCCATATAAACTGGTCAAAGACCATCGAACTGGATACGAAACTTCGGAAGCGGAAAAAGTTTTGGAAGGAGATTTGGATAGTTTTATGGAAGCTTATCTGCGTTCGCAGGTTGAAGCTTCACGCGCTCCATAATATATGTCGCTCGCAGAAAGAACTAAAACTATTTTAACTTCGATGGGTCGTGGTGCGCTCAAGCTTCGCGGTCAGAATTTTTTGATTGACGAGCGGGTTTTGGATCGGATTATTGAAACGAGCGGAGTAAAAAAAGGAGATTGTGTTTTGGAAATCGGTCCGGGATTAGGTTTTTTAACAGAAAAATTATTGGCGCGAGGAGCAAGGGTGGTCGCGATTGAGCTTGATGCCGGGTTTGCCGAGTATCTCGAGAAGCAATTTGGGGAGAAGATAAAAGTATTTTGTGATGATGCGCTTAAGATTGATTTTCAAACTCTGCGTTCGATTTTCGGCGGAGAGAAGTTTAAAATTGTGGCGAACATTCCTTACAATATCACCGGTGAATTGCTGGAAAAAATCATGGTCTCTGACGATGTGATTGAGTCGGCGACACTTCTGGTTCAGAAGGAAGTGGCGGAAAGGGTGGTGGCGAAACCTCCGGAAATGAACCGACTCGCACTCATAATTCAGGCTTATGCAAAACCGAGTTTGGAATTTACGGTACCGGCTGGTGCTTTTTTGCCGCCGCCGAAAGTTACATCAGCGGTTTTAAAGATGACGCTTGAAAATTGGCAGACTAAGCATCTGGTTATGCGTCCGGCGATTAATCTCGCGCTCAAGGCTTTTAATGCTCCTCGAAAGAAAATTCGTACCACTTTGAAGCTAGGAGACGATGTTTTTATCGTGTCCGGACTGACTGGAGATGAAAGGCCGGCCGAGCTTTCAATAGAAAAATGGCTTAAATTAAGTAAGAAGCAAGTTTAGCTCGTGCGTTTGCGCTATTGTCCATCGAGGTAGCTGTCCCTAGGTGACAGTCACCTAGGGACAGCTACCTAGTCACCTTGGAGCAGACTATACTCTGTGTCCGTAACAGGTGCTCTACCAATCCAGCTTTGAACGAATTCTATGTATTCTGTTTTCTGCGCCTCTTTTGTTTGCCCTAGGCCTAAAATGGTGGGGTGAACGCTCAGGAAAGAGGAGTCGGCGTTTTCCGCATGAAAAGCGTAGCTTGACCATGGATAGCTAGACGGCGTTCGGGTGAGTCCTGCACGCACCGGATTTAGCTCGATATAGGCGGCGCAGGTTAAGAAGTAGGTGTCGTCAGTAATCGGAAGGCTAGTAAAACGACCCTCCCATAAATGACCAACGCGGGCGTATTTATTTTTGTGATGCCAGGAATAATTCCAATTAATAAAGTGCATTGCATCGGAAAGCAATGATGGGTCTTGCGGCTCGAGCAGTAGATGATAGTGATTGTTCAATAGGGCGTAATGATAGATGTTGAGATTATATTTCTCGCATGCTCTCTTTAGGAGTACTAAGAAAAAACGAAAATCATCTTGATCTATAAATACTGGTTTCTTCTCATTTCCGCGGCAAAATATGTGATAAGGAGCATCAAACAGGACCTCTGCACGAGGTATTCTTGGCATAAAAGTTGGTTATTTTTTTATCTCTCCCATTACGTTCAAGATTACAAAGTTGTGTCAACCGCAGCATGTGGAGAAGTCATGGTGTCAGGCTAGCTGTCCCTAGGTGACAGTCACCGAGGGACACGGAGGCTGTCCCCGAGGGACACTTACCCCCTGTGTACTTTTTGTCCTCACGTGAGTTTCGACCCGTGGTATAATGCCCTCATGGAAGGTCGTGATACAATTCCTGCGGAGCAATCCGCACTTCGCGAGAAGGAAAAACACCGGATGTTGCTCATTCGTGTTTTTGCCGTTTGTTCAATCGTAGCCGTCTCTCTTCTTGGCGTTCAAATCTATTTCAACGTTTTCAAATTGCCCGAACTTCAGCTCGCGAAGGCTACTCCGGATGATGATCCGAATGCTATTTTAAAAGCTAAAGACACCGACTTCGACGGCATTTCTGATTACGACGAAATTAATTTTTATAGCACGAGTCCGTATCTTGCCGATTCTGATTCTGACGGCATCGACGATAAAACTGAATTGGTTCGCGGTACCGACCCGAACTGTCCTCAGGGAAAGCAGTGCTCTATGGTCACGGAGTTGCGCGCGGAACTTAAGCCGAGCGATTTGTTCGTGAAAGTTCCCGAGCCGGTCGCGCCCGTGGCATCGCTCGACGCTCTAGCGAGCCTGAAAAATATGAGTCCGACGGAGATTCGTGCTTTGATGAAGAAAAACGGCATGACAGATGACGTTTTAAGCAAGCTCTCGGATGAAGATTTAGTAAAAGCCTATCAAGACGCGCTCGCTAAAACAGGCGTCGATCAGGCCGAAAAAGCCGCCGTCAAAGCCGATCCGACTCCGGAAGAAATCAGAAAAATTCTCGTCGATAATGGTATGGCTCAGGAAGACGCCGCGAAAATTTCTGACGAAGACCTAAAGACGCTCTATCAGGACACGCTTAAAAAGGTTGCTCCGCCGATTCAACCAAAGAAATAAGGAGATATGTTTAACTTCTCACCGCGAAATAAAAGCAGACTATCGGGGGTGATGCTCGTCGTGTGGATGTTTGGTTTTTTGGTTTCAAATTTGGGCTTTCCACAGCCAGCGCAAGCGTTCATGGGCGTCGGCGATCTTTCAATTACAGCCGCCGATATTCCGCGTATTGCTTTTGAAGTTGCCATAAAAGCGCTTCAGCAGGTTGGTAGTGCTTTAAAGCTCACCGCGATTGAAATTTCTACTTTCTTGGGTCAGAAGGTTGCACATGATGTGGCCGTTCAGCTTGTCGCCGGCGCATCGGG
>JBAXGH010000020.1:0-26709 GCA_037139515.1 bacterium | reverse complement strand
GTTCTGGAGACGTTCCATCGCCTCCTCGCGGTTCTGCACGCGGGGCTCCTGGGGGACGACCTTCGCGATCGCCTCCTTCTCCTCGCGGCGCCGGACGGCGTGTGCGGCGCGGTCGGCCTTCTCGGCGGCGAGGGACGCGATGCGCTTCTCCTTGATCAGGCGGGCGTGGCCGCCGTGGAAGCCACAATAGCCACGCTCTGCGAGGACTTCCGTCGCGCACCCTTGCGCCTTGCACGTCGCCTTCGCCAACACCACCGTCGACATGGTCATCTTTTTCTCCTGGGGGCGGGTGGAAAAACAGTGCCCCTCTCACAGCAAACCAGAAGCCTGATTCGTTTTGAGAGGAGGCGCACATCGATGTTCTGACGTGCGCTATTCAATAAACCGCAATGCGGGGTTGAGTTCCTTGGTTGCTCAGACCCCGCTCCCATGAAGATGCGTCAACATCTTCGTGAGAGCGGAGCCGTAACCTTGGGAGGAACAGCCCCGCGTAATTTTTAAGATGGGTTAAGACTTGCGCCCTATTCCATCCCTGAAATCGGTTATGCATCGCCGACTTTAGGGATAGAGCCAGGGCCGAGTATGTTTCAACTCGACCGTGGCGCCCGTAGTTTTCAGGTGAAGTACAGAGCCGCCTACTTGTTGCGCCAGGCGTTGAGCCTGTCCGCAACCTCGGCGTGCGACAGGACCATTCCGAACTGGTCCTGCATCTGCAACCGCGCCCCGAGGGCACGGCCACGCTCGGCGATGAACGCCGGGCTAATGATTGATGTGCGCACGGTGCGCCCTTCGGAGAGGTCCTGCTTGGCGTCGGTCGCCACCCGCTTGTCGTTCATGGTTCCTCCTTGTAAAGAGGGCGCCTGAATTGGCGCGGAACCCTGATTGACAAGCAGTACTTTAGCACATAATCAGATTTCTGTCAAGTGTTGATGACACATATTCTTAGCTAGACTCTGCGTTTTTGGCTATATTAAGATAATTTTCATGTACACTTTTAAAGGGATTAAGCATATTGCTATTTAACTATTCTGATCCAAGACGGTAGATTTCGAGAAAATTCGACGTCAAAATATTTTATGTTTAGCCTAAGCTAAGCTGAAAATATTTTGGCTAGAATTTGCCGGAAGCTACCGTTTTGGGCAAAGAGTAAAATAGCAATAGGCTTAATAATGTATAAAAAAACACCCCAAACCACGTTTGGAGTATCTTTTTTGGACCCACAGGGAATCGGACCCTGGACTCGTGCATGCCATGCACGCGTATTACCATTATACTATGAGCCCATATCTGAATTTCGGGCGACCACAATTAAAACACAAAAATAATTAACCGACAAGCGTAAAGTTTTTTTCGCTTAATATGCTGGGGACAGTCCCGGGCATTTTAAGCGAAATTTCTTCAAAACTAAAGACGGGGTTCAATCCCCGTCTTTGTTTTGTTTGATTATCGTTTCGGAGCCGGAACCACTGGAGCTTCGCCGCCGCCGATTTCCGCGCTACCCTTCGGGTTGTCCAAAGGCTGCGGAATTTCTTTTGGCTTTTCGATCTTTCCACCAAGTAATTTTTCAAGACGAGCTTTGACGAGTGAATCATCCGGATTCAAGGTCTGAACTTTCTTGATAATTTCGAGGGCCTTAGCCGTATCTCCTTTTTCCTCAGCTAAAGTCGCAAGATACCAGAGAGCATTAGAATAGTCCGGGGAAAGTGCGACAGCGTTCTGGAACTGCTGTTCGGCCGAGCTCTTCTGACCATCTCGGTAGTACAGAAGACCGAGCTGGAAGTAGACGCCGACATCCCGAGGCGAGATGTTTCGCACCGCTTCCATCTTCGCAATCGCTTCCTTCAATAATCCTTCACGATCATAGGTGAGCGAAAGATTGTAATGCGCCGGCGCATAATCCTTCTTCAATTCAATTGCGGCGCTGAATCGGTTCTCTGCCTTCTTAAGCAACTCAGTGACCAGAGCCTTGGCGGTAGCGGCTTCTTTTTCATCTTTTGAAGCAGATTTATTTCTAGCATCGTCAGACTGGGCCAAATAAATACGTCCGACCTGAGTCGGATATACCGGATTCGACGGCTCGAGCACCGAAGCTTCTTCGTATGCCTTTAGCGCCTCATCAAGCGCACCTTCCGTGAAAGGAGAAATATTCTGATAGATATAGGCAAGCTGCGACCAGTTGGCCACGTTATTTGGTCCGATTTGCTTTGCGATTAAAGCAGAGTTGACTGACAACTTAGCAAGTTCGACGATCTTTCCAGCAGCTGCTTGTTTTTCAAGATCATCTTTGGCTGGTTTTGAGGCGACATTAGAAATCATGAGCAGGTTAGCCTGCGAAAGATTTCGGAAATAGGCATCATTGGCGTTATTGAGTTGCACCGCGCTTCCCAAATTTTTCATCGTGCCTTCGATATCGCTGCCCTGATCAGAAGCCAGAGCTCTCGTGAAGACAACATCTGCAGCGTAGTGCTGAGCCGTCACATAGGTAAGTCCGACACCGACTACGAGCAAGAGAACAAAACAGAAAGATAAAAGCAGAGACATTCGTGGAGCTTCCGGGAAAGTCTTCTTCACGGTCGCATCAGAAATAGCAACTGCGATTAATCCAAGCAATAACCAGAACAAGAATTCAAGAGTCAAGCTGGAAGCGTAGACTAATTTAGATGCGATTACTCCCGCGAAAGTAGCGAGAAGGATAAGCGCCATGTGCCGAGGCTCGCGCTCATGAGTCTTCAGGATGAATTGCAAACCGCGAATGAATACCAAGATGATGAGGAGCAGATAAAGTGTAATTCCGAAGATTCCGGTCGTCGCGAGCAAGGTCATCGCGTGAGAGTTCGCGCGATCGAAACGCACATTCCAGAAGATCGTGTCGTTCACTGAACTATCATGATATTTGGCGTAGTCGTAAATATAAGTAGCTGGACCCGAGCCGAGCAAAGGATTGTCACGCAAAGCTTGTTTTGCGATAGTCCAGGAGCCCTTGAGAGACGGAGAAACCTCTGTTGGAAGATTCACCGCGAGTGGCGATGGAGCCCAGATAAATAACAACGCTATAACTAATGAGGAAAGAGGGAGCACGAATTTAGACATGTCCGGGAAGTCTTTCGGATACACCAGAGCGAAAACAAGAAGAACTAATTCTCCGACGATAAGCATCGTCCAGACCACCCAATAATCAAGACTCACGGTCACAATCAAAGCCGTGATAGCAATCAACCAAAGTATCACTCTGGTTGCGGTTCCTGCTTTTCCCTGCGGCATGAGGCCGGCATGTTCTCGGCTTTCAATAAGTATGAAGCCTGATGCTAACAACAAAAGCGCGGCTGAGTAGATTCCTAAGGAAAAAGCTGATCCGATTGTATTGAAGTTTCCACTCGTACCAGGCATCGAAACGCCATACATGTTGAGCAATCCAACAAGCATCGCGAAAAAACCAGAAACCAGGAATGACCCGAAAAGAAGCCTGGCGCTCTTAATCGTTCTCGCACTATTTGCGACCAAAAAGTACATCACAACGAATGCCAAAAGGCCTATCATCGATGTATATTGATTGCCCTCGTAACCAAAGAACGAAAGCGTCGTGTTTTTTGAGAACCAGGTTGATAGCGCGGTGACCGCCACAAAACACAAGACCACTACATTTAACGGGCTCCGTCTAATAGCTAATTCCTTTTCCGCCATCATCGACCCAAGCCAAGAAAGTCCACCGATTACAGAGAGAACCACTAAAACCAAATTTTTATTTACCTCGAGTAGATTTGAAGTCCAAGGAAAATAAAAAATCGGCAGTAAAAATACCAGTAAATATAGACAGCCGGATGAGATCGCCGAAGCGATACTTCCCAACTTCGGAATAGATGAAGTCGAAACACTCTGTGATTGCATAGTTAATTAAGATTAAGCCTGTTTCCATTTAAGCTTCTTGATCGAAATGATTGATTTCGAGCAAAATCGACGGCTATAAATTTTTTTCGTTTAGCCATAGCTAAGCTAAAAAATTTTTGTCTAGATTTTGCCGAAAGCTATCGTTTCGAGCTGAAGCTTAAATGACAACAGGCTTATTATTCTCTGGGATGAATAATAAACGCGATAATCGAATTATAACACATCAGCACCAGTTGCTTGGAAATAAATCAAGCCATCCCCACTCACCCGTTGCCTCAACTATTCCCCTGAGCTTCATCAGCACTTCGAGATACCGGAAGAACAGTTCCCGGTTCTAGAGGAACGTTATTATTGATAAGTGCATTTTCTTGCGACTTAGTATAGTCCAAATCATCTAGCCTATTCGGCAAATAGCCTGAACGCTCATAGGTTGTGTAATAGACGCTCGGCCCAACGATGAACGCATATCGGCCCTGTGCGTCAGTCACGTAAGTGTCGAGTAATTTGTTATATTTTGGCTCGAAGATGCGCACGATGGCATTGCGAAGAGGCGCGTTCGTGTTCTTATCATAAACAATTCCCCAGCCTTTTGGCTTCTTCCCCTTTGCGATAACGCGGAATATCACAAACAGCACCACCTGCATGACAAGGAGCGAAATAGTCAGAGTCGTAGGGTTAAGATAAGCCGCCAAAATACCAGCCAAAACGCCAACAACTGAAAATGCTTGCTGTAATTTTCTGAGTCCTGACTTGAAAATAACCTGGGCCGCCGGCACCATTGGTTTTCCAACCGGATCCAATGGGATATTGGCCGCTAAAGTAGAGCCCGCATCCGCGACTTCGATTTCCTCAGAGTAGTAAAGCTCAGTGAATTTCAAATCCTCCTTCGCCTTCTTCATAAAAGCAGAGGGGAAATTATATCCCGGCTTTGTAACGGTAATCTTATATCGACCAGTATCCGCAATAAAGAAATAACGCCCCTGCTTATCGGTCACGCGGCTTTGAAGCAGTCGTCCGGTAGCAGCATCCAGTAACCTCACAACCGCTAAAGCAACCGGCATTTTTGTAAGCGAGTCGTAAACCGAACCCCAATTCTTGCGCTTCCTTCTTGAAAACCAAAGAATTGGTTGGAAAAATAAATATTGAAACCAAGCGCCGGTGTTCACAACTGTGCTTGCTGTTGCAATCGTAACCGCATTTACGACTGCAACCGTAGTCGCGGCTGGCGCAATAGTAACTTCAGCTTGTCGCTGAACCACTGGATTGTCTCGAATGATTTGAACCTGAATCGCAGCCTGTGCCGCAATCTGAGAAGCCTTTTCTGCGACCGGCGCTGATGATTGCAAGATTTCCTGCAATGAAACTATCTTTGTAAGTTCTATAACCGGGGTCACATAAGACGCTTCATATGCAACTGAGCTTTCTGAATCACCATAACCATCTTTAAAGGCTCTGACTGAATATCTGCCGGGCGGTACCACAAAGGCGAAGTTTCCATTCGAGTCCGTGACCGCGCTAACTATTTCATGCTTGCCTCCGGTATGCTCATATAATTTCACTGTTATCCCGTCAAGCGAAGCCTGCTTTGATTCAAGCTTCTCGTAAACATAACCCGGAGAAGCTACGTCAAAAATTATATCCTCATTATCAAAATTTCCATCGACATATCCAATGTGGATATTGGCCGTGAGCTTACCGGCATTTTCAGGCATCTCAAGAAGAGCGTCATAGGATCCACCTCTATACATCGGAATTATTTTTCCATCGAAAGTGACGGTGGCCGCCCGCACTTCGCCACTCAAAACCTGATCCGGCACAGCAATAATCAATTCGACTCCTTTCGGGACTCGAAACGATCCGTCCACGCCCTGGCTCACAACAATACCGCTCTTTTTGATGAAGACTTTTATGTCGCCGCTCTTTATGATGCCTAAGTCATGCGGACCGAGGTCCGTAACCGGCTCAACCGGAGGCACCGGAACTGTTCCTGGCGGTGGAACTTCGGTAACTGGCGGCTCGCCTGGCAACGGCACAACTTGCGAAGCACAATCAGCGGGACAAATAGCATTATTTTCACCAACTTCACAACTTCCATTTCCACAAACGGCAGCCAAATGGCAGTCCACCGGACAGATATCGTTTGTTTCCGCCCCATTGCATACCCCATCTCCGCAGACCGGTAGAACTTCTTGCGGAGCACGACAATCTGTTGGGCAGCTAAATACAGTTTCCCTACCGTTACAGATATCATCTCCGCATCGTGGCGGCACAATCGGCAAAACCGGAGTTGCATTTGCAAAAGTACCGACCGAATAATTGTTAAGCGTATCGAAGGCGAAAACTCCGTAAAAATATTCTCGGCCATTCAACAAATCTGACTCCGTGAATGATGAGCCAGGACCGGTATAGATTAAAGCTCCATCATCATACGAAGCTGGCGCACCGGTAAGCTTTCTTCTAATGACCACACCAACAAAATCAGCATCCGCAGGATTTACCCACGAAAGCGTTAGCCTTGAATCATCTGTCGCAATTGCAAGTCCGGTGACTCTTCCAGGCGGAACTAGATCACGAAGAGTTTTGAAAGTACCGGTTTTAACGGTGAAATTCATGAAAGCGTCGGTCGCCTTCAGGCGATAAAAATATTCCGTATTCTGAACGAGACTCGGCATGGAAAGAGACCCGCCTAAACCAATCGGAGCGACTAAACTTTGGCCATATTCAATAGTTGTTCCGTAGTCAAGGTCAACCACCGAAGCTTCATCAGTAGACCATCCTATCTTTGCGGAGTCTTTTGTGATTTCAGATACGGTGGGACCGGTCACGACCGGCGACACCACATCATTTGTTTCGAACACGCCATCCGCCGAAGAAGTTGAATTATTTGCGGCGTCCTTGGATGTAACCCGGAAGTGGTAAGTTGCCATCGATGTCAAACCCGTTAAATTCAAATAGTGGGCCTTCACCGCGACCGCACTAGTAACCGATGAACCATATTCCGTAGTCAAACCATATTCTACTTTCGAGTCAGAATCTTCATCCGTGATCCAACCAACGGCCACAGATATTCCCGCATTATCAGTAATATCGATTCCGGAAATCACAGGAGGCGTAACATCTGCAACCGCAAGAGTCGTAAAAGTATAATCAGCCGATGAGGTCTGATTGCTACTCGAATCGCTTGAGCGAACTCTGAAATGATAAAGCGTACTGGAACTCAAACCACCAATCGGAAGCTGCCGCGAAAACGCATAGGTATCAGCAGTTACTGAACCTATCTCGTAAGCAGCCGTTAGCCCATAATCAATCGCCGAATTTGCCACCTCATTAGTCTCCCAACGTATTTCTACATTAGTTGGGCCGATAACTGGCACGCTCGGAATAGTTAGGGCCGGCGGAATCGTATCAGGCAGAGGAGGATTGTTGTTGTTATTGTTATTTCCACCACCGCTGCTGCCGGTTACGGTCGCATTTACTATGACTTGCCCGGGACTTGAAACTGCAATACCGGCATCGGCAGAGTCCCCAAAAGTTCCCGAAAGCCAGACTGTTTTTGAGCCCGCCGAAGCTGGATTAACTATTTTATTAGTTCCGGCAACACCGCTCGTGGCATTCGTACCTACTTCAACCATCACACAGCGCCCCGCGATTATTTCTCCGGGCGCAGCATCAGTCGGAGCGGTAAAAATAACGGTCTGGCCCGAAACACCCACTTGCCAAACTCCAGCCGCCGCTCCAGCCGCTAAAGTCTTGTCAATAAAAACCGCAGAAGAACAAACGCTCGTCGAACCGACGGCTAAATCAAAATCATTCGGAGCTGAAAGCGAAGCAAGATTAAAGCCGCTCGCAAAAGTAAGTCTAATCGTATCAGTTGAGGAATCAACTCCGGTTGAAGTCACAAAGCGAATCGTGTGATTTGCACCGACAGAAACGCTATTTGTTGAGATAACATCGGAAAACGAAGAAGCGATACCGGCAGTCGCTGGAATCGGGGCGATAAGCAACATCGCAAGCATCGCGATGCCTATAAATCCGGATATAAACCGCGATGCCTTTTCAAAATATTTTCTCATCATATGCTTTTGCGCTTTCGTGCGGTAGCGTAGCCAAGCAGCGCCGCAAGTATTGCTGAAAACACAACAACCACGGAAGTAGCCTTCCATGGCAATATCCAAAACGAAATATTATTCATAGACACACCCCGAGTCTGACTTCCGGTAACGTTCACGGAAATATTATATTTTCCTATTCCGAAATTTGTAAATTCATCAAATATTGATTCGTTCCGCGCGCCTTCCTCTAATATAAAATTTCTTTCGTCCGACGGCAGCATCACCAAACCGTCGGGATTTATTTTAAAACTACGGACTGCCTTCTTAAATATGTTTGTGATAACAACCTCGCCGCTTGGAACCTCGACATTGTTACCATCATTCCTAAGTGAGAGACTTAAAGAAGTCGGCAGGGATGATTCAATCGTCGGTGATTTAAAAGACGCTATTGCCAAACGACTAGGCTCAGTCTCACCTAAGACCGTTAAAAACACCAAAGGTCCGGTGATCGCGATTACGGTTCGACCGTTGTCTTCCGAGCTGAAAGAGAAATGAATAGCGCCATAATAACTTCCTGGCTTTACTTCATTTGGGAGCTTTACTGTAAAGCTATAATTTCTTTTTTCATCTGGTTTCATTTTAAAGTCGGTCGCCGACAGAATCACGAAAGGCGCCAAACTTGAACTAGGTGTTTCATTCACAAACAGCGGCTTCCCTGCCTCCGCTGAGGCAATAAATGACCTTGTCTGCACATGAACCTGCGCCTCTCCAGGTGTTTCATTCACCGCCTGAAATGAAAATGATTTTTCCTGACCCGGGGCGAGAGTGATAAACATTCGCGGCGGCGAAAAAGAAAAAGCCAGCGCCGAGAATGGCGTCAAAATGGTAGTCAGAATTATAGCTATCATGACTACTAACTTTTTACGCATACTTTCCTTATGATTAATCTATCCCGCAAAGATTTCAAACCTAATAATTCGGCGAACTCGTAAATGTCACTGAATGCGAATAGACACCGTTCGGAGTCGCAGGAGCGATACCGAGCTTAAAGGTTACCGTCGTAGCCCTTCCGGAACCAAGACTACTTGATGAAGCTATAATCCTTGGATTTGCCGGGCTAGTCCTTGGCAGCGCGACGGTTGCGCGCTCATCAGAAAAAGTTTTATCCGCACCAGTCAGAAGAATTCCATACTCAGCCGTACCAGCCGGCCCCACAGCGCCATCACTCACATCCGCGATCGAATCAGTTCCCGATCTAAGAGCGCCGTCATCAACGATAGTCGTCGTATAACCCAGAGACTCAGTATTAGTGGTAGTTAAAATCACACTAGCCTGAACAATCGATCCAACCTCTGGAGTAAGCGAAAGAGTTCCGGTTGAAATAGTAAAAGAAAAAACAGGCATAGCTTTCATTGCTTGAAAGCCGCTTTGAAGATTGAAACTCGGACTCGTCTCGCTTACGTCGGTGGCTATTTCGCCAAACGTATCATTCAAAATATATGAAGCCGAAGTCGATTTTCCGCCGGCGTCATTGATGCTCGCCGCCGGGATTTCAAAATTAGTCGAAGACATTTGCGCGAGCGAATCGCGCAAAGGTAAAACGACTAGAAAAACGAGTACGGCAATAAAGATCGCTCCTCTGCGATTCATATATCTACATTATATCAGAAAAAGAAAAACCCCCGACGATACGAGGTTTTTCTTTCTGCCCCCAAGAGGAATCGAACCGCTATCACCGCGTTAGGAGTGCGGTGCTCTATCCGTTGAGCTATAGGGGCTCGCTTTTAAATATACCTTCATTCGTAGCCCTTGTCATTTGTTCAGAAGATTCCATCCATAGACATTTTAATAACTTTAATACTTTTCCGCCTCTTTTAACAGTTATCCTGCACATACCATGCTTTGTATTACTTCTCGTTCCACCGTCATTAAAACGCACGATGAATTCCTCTCGAGGAAAACCTGTAAGATTAGACCAATAGAGCAAACATTCCTCTTTTTCCATTCCGGTAAAGTATCTGATTGTTCCCTGAAGTTGTTCTGAGGTGATTCCTAAAACTTTTCTTAAGAAGGACACATACTGAACGATCATCGCGCCGTCTGAATTAATGAATTCACAGGCTCTCTTGCTGCCTTCGGCCCAATAAAGCATTGCGGCCGTCATACTAATTTCGCGTGCCGAACCTCCTAGTATTTCCTTGGCATGTTCTTCTGCATCTACCCACTCTCTTCGAGAATGTTCGGCTTTTCCTCCTTTCTTTCCGCTATTTCTTCGCACTTGATCAGCGTTCAAGACAATATC
This sequence comes from bacterium, assembly GCA_037139515.1. GTDB lineage: Bacteria > Patescibacteriota > Patescibacteriia > JBAXGH01 > JBAXGH01 > JBAXGH01. The sequence continues at coordinate 16,470 of JBAXGH010000020.1, read as the reverse complement.
CTTCGAATGATACCAAACCGTGGTTTTGTAAAGCCCTAGTTCCTTCACGATTTCGCCAATACTAGAGCCTTGTCTGCGCAAGTCTTTTATACGAAGAATTTTTTCAACGGCAAGTCTTCTCATAGTTTAGAACTTTTTAGTTCTCTACTAATGATGTTAGATAGTTCAATTGTACCATAGTCAATGTAAGAATGTAATCGACGTACCAACTTGTACGAAGTCGAGCGTCGCACATTATATATATATGGTTTCTTAAACCCAAAATTACGCTGCTACTTTTAAAATATTTAATTATGAACATTTTATACACAGGTTGTTGATAAAGTATTTATTTCAAAATTACTGCACTGCTTAGTTCATCTTCTTTCTTTCATCATAGCTCTTTAACCATGTCAGACTATTCTATCGCCATACTCCATATGAAACGCACTTTATTCTTTCTTCATACGAACGGATCAAAACACACCTAAACTGACTATGTGTGAATGTCCAATAGCTGAAAACTTATGGCTCACACAAGAATTTACACATAGCAGTTCACGACCAGCTTTTCAGGCACGTACGTAAAACACATGTTCCACACAATCAATAACCCGTATATTAGTCTTCGCATCCAAAAACACTATTTCTGTCTATATAAGTTTCACGTGAAACAAACTCAAAAAAATCAATAAGATGACGAAAAACGCCCAAAAAGGGCGTCTTTCTTGGACCCTACTGCTAAAGGCCGAAATTCATTTCGGCCACTTGGAATACAATCGCCGGTGGGCGATTCATCTAGCAGAAAGCTCGCCAGGTCACGCGAGTACGCGGGCGAGCTTACCGGGATCGAACCGGTCACCTCGGCAATGCGAATGCCGTGCTCTCCTGCTAAGGCTCGAATTCATTCGAGCCACTGGTAATAATATCGGCGGAGACGATTCAGCTAGCAGAACGCTTGCCCTGATTCGGCCGAGCACGGCCGACAAGCGTACCAGATGAGCTAACCAAAACGAAAAACGCCCAAAAAGGGCGTCTTTCTTTGGACCCTACCGGGATCGAACCGGTCACCTCGGCAATGCGAATGCCGCGCTCTACCAGATGAGCTAAGGGCCCAAAAGTTGTGCGAATGCCGCGAGCTACTGCCAAAGGCCGAAATTTATTTCGGCCACTTGGAATATTATCGGCGGAGCCGATTCATCTGGCAGCAAGCTTGCCCTGATTCGGCCGAGCACGGCCGACAAGCTTACCAGATGAGCTAAGGGCCCGTAACTTTCTACCTACCCCAATTGTTTCCCGTGAAACATTCCTGCGCCAGAATTGTTTCACATGAAACATCTTGTGGTGCATTTGGCTTCATTGAGCCAAATTATAGCTCTTTACATCCAATTCTCCAACAGGTTATCCACATGTTATGAAGATGTTTCACACATGAAATCCAGACTCTTGAAACACCCTGTCAAGTATCCACAGCGTGTGGACAGACGCCAAAAAACCGCTAGGCGTTCAAACATGGTATTCTCTTTCTTAGCTTTGAGTCAATTTTACTTGTGTATGGAAATTCTTTTAATCGCAACTACTCTGGTACTTCTAGCCGGAATCGGCTATTTAGCCTCAATTCTTCTTAAGCTTAGAGAAAAAATCGCTATCATTGAGTCAAAAAACAATGATCCGCTGCTTACAGTCATGAATCAAAGCATTATCGGGGTTCAAGATCGTCTGGACATGACCACAAAATCACTGAATGAACGCCTTGATAACGCCGCTAGGGTCATCGCGAGTGTAAATAAAGAGATCGGCTCAATCCAGTCGATCGGGCAGGGGATTAAGAGCTTCCAGGAGTTCCTAAACTCTCCAAAGTTACGTGGAAACCTAGGCGAACAGGTACTAAACGAGTCTCTGAAACAGAACTTTCCTGATGAAATGTACGAAATCCAGTACAAATTCAAAGACGGTAACACGGTTGATGCCGTCGTCAGAACAGGGGACGGATTAATCCCTATCGACTCGAAGTTCCCGATGGAAGCCTTCAGACGCATGAAGGATTCGGAGACCGAGGACGAATCCAAGCAACACTTGCGAGATTTCTCTCAATCTGTTAAAAAGCACATCAACGACATCGCAAAGAAGTACATCTTGACATCGGAAGGAACCCTTGACTTCGCAGTAATGTATGTTCCGTCTGAACATATCTACTACGAAATCGTCACCGAGAGCGAAGAACTCATGACTTTAGCCCGCGAAAAGCGCGTGCTCGTCGTGAGCCCGAACTCCTTGACACACTTTCTGCGCGTAATCCTTATGGGAATTGAGCGCAATAAGCTTCAAGAGGGCGCTAAAAAGATTTGGGAGCTTCTCAAAGCCGTGCAAACGGAAACCGTGAAGTTCGCAGATCAACTGAGCGTCGCTTCCCGCCATGTTACAAATGCAAAAAATGCGATGGATTCATTAAATACTGATTTCAACCGGCTTTCGAGTCAAATCGATCGGGTGAAGTTAATGGAGTAATAACAAAGTGATAAGTAATAAGTAAATAAGTTGTAAGTGAAGCACTTACCACTTACTCACTTACCACTTATCTCTGTCCCCACTATGCCAAACATGCCAGCGGCCGAAAAGGCCCTTCGTCAGACTCGCAAGCACACCGCTATCAATGCCAAAGCCACAGCTGAACTTGGTAAGCTCAAGTCTGCCATCAAGAAAGCTATTGAAGGCAAGGACGCGAAGAAAGCCAAAGAACTCTTTGTCACCTTCCAGGCTCGCGCCGACAAGGGGATTAAGACCGGACTTCTCAAGAAAAGCTCTGGTGGACGCATGAAATCTCGTCTCATGGCCATCGTCAACAAGGCAGCAAAATAAAAATTTCCGGCTTCGGCCGGATTTTTTAATACCTTTCAACGCTACAGAAAGTGAGGACCTCTTCGCTCGCCGAGCAAAGGTACGGCTTATTGCTCGGCGACGAATAGGCTCCTTACACTTTCTCAACATTTAGAGCCTACTAAAACACACTCACTAAACCGCAAGCAACATCGTAATTCCAACATTCGCCTCAACCTGACCAGTTTTCATGCGTGAATCAAGCTCGGCAATTTTGATAAGCAGGGAAGAGAGACGAGGATTGGGGCGTTGCACAGACGCCAGCAACTTTCGCGCTACAAACGGGTGCACCGCGAGCGTCGAAGCTAGCGCGTCCGGAGTTGTGATGCCGCTTTCATACGCCGAGCGCGCTGAAAGCAACAATCTAACCTGGCGTTCAATCATCGTGAGCAGTTGAAACGGGTGCGAGCCAAATTGAAGCTGATTTTCAAGCAGCGTGAGTGCGGTTTTTGACGAGCCGCCGGCAATCGCATCAACCAAGTCAAAAATTTTATCATCGGCCCGCTCCGGCAGATGCTCCGCAACGTGTTCGCGTGTGATTATGCCATTCGAAGACATTGCTGCGAGCTTTGCGACTTCGGTTGCGACCGACCAGGTATCGAGCGCAACTCGCGAAATCAAAGCGTTCGCGACTGCCGGCGCAAGTGTCGCGCCTAAACGCTTTGCTTCTTCAACCGCAAAAGTTGCGAGCGCTCCCGGAACCAGCGACGGAAACGGATATTCAAACCAATCTTTCTCGTTTTTCTTTAATTTGAGAGCGGCAAAATCTTTTTCGCTAATCTCATCAACAAACACAGCAACCGTCGAAGCTGGAATCGCTTTGAGCATAGCCGCAAAAGCTTCATCCTCCGTCCAAGAAGAAAATCTACGAACAATCACGAATCTTTTTTCAGCCAAAAAAGGCGGCGCCACAATCACATCGCGCGCTTTCACAAGAACGACTTCCGAAGCATCAAAACTATCCTTATTCATGCCGCCCTTATCAAATTTGGCATGAAAATGTTCCGCAAGCTGATGAAGCTTGGCGTCGGCACGATAACCATCTTCGCCGTAAATCAAAATCACCATAAGTGAATAAGTTCGTTGCCATTTAACTTTTCTGATCCAAGACGCGACTTTTGAGCAAAATCGACGGCGACAAAATATTTTGTTTAGCCACTCTAAGCAAAATATTTTTTGCCTAGAGTTTGCCAAGAGTCGCGTCTTGGGCAAAGAGTTAAATGGCAATCGACTTATTTCATAAGCTTACCCGAAGCACGTAAGACAATCAAAAAAGACACCCGGCGCGGGTGTCGTGAAACAGTCGAACCGAATTCACTCGAGCGTCGAAAGAAAATTCGGGTCAGTAATGAGTACTGAGCCGATGGAAATCGCATCCGGCTTCTGGGCCCATGCACGAAGAACCGAATCAGCATCATGAATTCCGCCGCCCAGGATGATGGGGAAGTTGAGCGCGACGTTTCGAATCTTGCTATACACCTCATTACGGTAAGGCTCGATCGCTGGACCCGAAACCCCACCGCCGCCAAAGAACACAAAAGGCGAATGACACTGCGGATACATCGTTCGATAGCGTACCGCGTCGATGATGTCGACAATGAGCGGTTCACCCCGAAGCCTCTCCAGAATCTCAAGGTAATCATTGTCGTATCCGAGCTTCAGGATTATCGGCAGTTTCGAATTTCGTATGGCTGACCTGGCAATTTCAACAGCCTTCGAAATATCACGTCCAGTGTCGCTGCCGTAGTCCTGGCATCCAATCTTCACTTCGATACCGCAGACGTTCTTCGCTCCGAGGCTATTCAGGACATCGACCATGAAGTGGCTGTCGTTTGCATCGTCCGGCATGATACTCACAACAACCTTCACCTTGCTACCCTCAATCACGGCAAGCGACTCTCGCATCCAATCATCAAGACCAGGATTTGTGAACTCAATAGCGTTCAAAAAACCATCGCTGTCTTTCCACCTGCGCGGTGAAAAAGTTACGTCGGCGCCATAGCAGTTCAGTCTGCGCACCGAGTTCCACGGCGAGAGCATCCTCAGATTGCCGACTCTTGGTTTTCTTGTGAGCGTTTTCAGAATCACGACGACTTTGTCCGAGACTTTAGAAATCATCCCGAGCGAGCACATCATCCGCTCCCACCACCAGCCGCGTCCATCAAAAGCCAGCGCGCCGGAAGCCACGAAATACTTGGTTTCGACGTTATTTGCGAGCCTTATCATGATTAGCCTCCCTCAAAAAGGAACTGCGCCGCGGAAGACCTTATCATGAGCTTTAAAAACGTAAAAGAGATTAAAAAACACCGCGAACCGCGATGTTAACTGCCAAAGAACAGCGGGATCAGCTTACGCAAATCGTCGGTCACATGATCGGGTCCGGCACGCGTAAGAAAGTCATGCGTCTCGTGCCCGCCGGTATAGGCGACGGTATAGACCCCGGCTTCCTTGCCGTCACGAACATCGCTTGGCCTGTCGCCGATGAAGACAGTATCTTCAAGCGCGACATTATGAGTCCAGCACGCCGAACGAATCATTTCAGCCTTGTTGTGTTCCGCGTGTCCGAATACGCCGGCCACAAAGTCCACAAGATCCGACCGTTCGAGCTTTTCATTGATGGCGTCCGTACTTGTCGCACTCACGATGTAGCACGGTATCTTTCGCCGATAGGCCGCTTCAAGCAAATGAATTGCGTCCGGCTTCGGCCCGGTCGGGAAACTTTTTGCAACCCTGTTCACAAAGGCGAAGATTTCCTCTTCCGGCTGCATGAATTCACGTTCGCGCCACCAGACCACATAGGGTGCCGACATCGTCTGCCAAACTTCTTTGAAGCTCGGTGGTTCGCGGCCATGATGCCGATGAAACTCAACAACTCCTTCGTAAATTGCAAGCTCACTGCCCCAAACCACGCCATCAAAATCGAGCGTGAAAAGCTGGATGTTTTTCAAGGTCAACTCCTTTCGCTGGTTGACTGATTCTGCCCCAATAGACACAAATTGTCAATCAATACATACTCAAAACTGGCGGTGTAAATCTTCGCATTCCACCTACGTACATGCTATTGTGTTTTAAAATTCATAACGAATCCTATGTCAAACAAAATGTGCGAAAGCTGCCTCATGCCCCTTAATCAGGATCCCGGCAAACGTGAATCAGACAAATATTGCAGCTACTGTTTCAGTAACGGAAGGCTCTGTTACGAGGGAAGCGACCTAAAACTCTTTCAACAGAAGTGCTACGAAGGTATGGTTGGCCACGGCATGAATAAACTCAAAGCAAAATTATTTACTTGGATGATTCGCTTCGCGCCGCGTTGGAAAAATTCGAAGTAACTATCAAACCAAAAACCGCGAAGTCTTTCGACTCCACGGTTTTGTTTTATTCTTCCATCTCGCCCCAATTCAATCCGATTTCGACATTCACTTTAACGGGCACTTCAAGCTTTGCGACTTCCGTCATAACTTCTTCCAAAAATTTGGCAACTTTTTCCGCATCAGACTTTGGCGCTTCAAGCACCAATTCGTCGTGAACCTGGAGAAGTAATCTTGCTTTTGATGAAACTTCGCCAAGTCCGTCAATCACTTTGAGCGTCGCGAGCTTCATAATATCAGCTTCCATGCCCTGAATCGGCATATTCATCGCCATGCGTTCGGCTGAAGCCACGAGCTGCGGAATACCGGAATTGATATCCGGGAAATATCTTCGACGACCGAACGGAGTCTCAACATATCCCTGCGTTCTCGCAAGCAATTTAATCTCTTCCATATAAGAACGAATCCCGGGATGAACTTCAAAATATTTCGCGATGAACTGGCGCGCTTCGCCGACCGTCATGCCGGTTCCGCGAGCCAAAGCCTGCGCACCCATGCCGTACAAAATGCCGAAGTTGATGGTTTTGGCCTGGCGACGCTGCTCAGATGTAACTTTTTCAAGCGGTACGTCGAAAATTTTCGCCGCGGTCGAAGTATGAATATCGGCGCCGGACCGAAACGCGTCCATCATATTTTTATCGCGCGAAAGATGAGCCGCGATACGAAGCTGGATCTGCGAATAATCCGCGGCAATCAAAACATTGCCTTCCTCGGCCACGAAAGCTTTGCGGATTTCGTTGCCCAAGTCGGTCTGAATCGGAATGTTTTGCAGATTTGGATTCGAGCTTGAAAGACGCCCGGTTGATGTCACGGTTTGCTGATAGGTTGTGTGAATTCGACCGTCGCGCGCCACAAGCTTTGGCAGTGTTTCGATATAAGTCGAAAGCAATTTTCGAAGTTCTCGTTGCTCGAAAATTTTCGCGATGATAGGGAAGTCGCCTTCGATTTTTTCAAGTTCCGGCTCGGCTGTCGAGACTCCGGTTTTTGTTCTTTTCAAGCCGGCGGACGGCAAATTCAACTTATCAAATAAGACTTCGGCGAGCTGCGAAGGGGAATTCACATTAAATTCGCCGCCCGCGATTTCGATAATCTCACGCTCCAGTTTTTCGACGCGCTTCGTGATATTTTTCGAGAGCGACTGCAGATATTCCGAGTTTAATTTGATACCGGCGCGCTCCATCTTGAAAAGCGCCGCGACTGTCGGGAGCTCGATTTCTTCATAGAGTTTTTCCATGCCGTTTTGCGCTGAGAGCTCCTCACGAAAACGCTTGGCAAGCACAAATAAATCCTGAGCCGCCGCAGAACCCTGTGAAAGCGCGCGACCCAAATATTTTCGTGCCAAAGTATCCAAATCATAGTTCTGCGTGCCGGCTTCAATCAGATATGCGCCAATCGCAACATCATCTTTAAGCCCATCGAAACTGATTTTGTGAGCATCAAGCAGATGCATCAGGTCTTTGGCTTCATAAGCAGTTTTCGCAACCTTCGCTGAACCAAAAATATCCCTGAGTTCTGGAATCAAAGATTCGGCAATCGAAACAGCTTCATTTTCGGAAGCGAGTAGAACAACTTTTCCGGTTGAAAAAAGCGTACCATCGCTCGCGCGAACCAAAATCGCGAGAGATTCTGTTTTCTTAAGCCAAGCTGGAAGATTTTTCGCCTCCGTAATTAAGACGTCAGTTTTCGCGACGGGGACTGTCCCCAAAGCCGCAGGGGACTGTCCCCTCGCTGTTGGTACTTTAGGCGCCGCGAGTTCCAAACGCCGCATAAGCGAACGGAAACCGAAGCGAAGAAAGATATCTTTGATTTTTTCGTAATCGAGCGGCTTCATTTCGGCTTCCGAAAGCGACCATTTAAGCGGCACGTCGCGCACAATCGTAGTCAAAACTTTGGCATCAAGCGCCGACTGCTTTGAGCCGGTAAGTGCCGTCATACCACGTGTTTTCGCGACTTCCGTAACGCGTTTCGGATTATGCTCAAGCGCATCGTAAATTTCTTCGACGGTACCGAAGTTCTGAATCAAAGCGAGTGCGGTTTTTTCGCCAATCCCATTCACGCCTTTAATATTATCCGAAGAATCGCCCCGCAGAGCTTTGTAATCGATAAGCAGCGTCGGCTTGAAACCGTATTTTTCGAGCACCATCTTCGGGTCGAATTCAACCAAGTCGTTGATACCGGTGCGCAAATATAAAACATGAACATTATCATCAACAAGCTGCATCGAATCCTGATCGCCGGTCACGATATGGGTCAGAACCTTGTCTTCGGCGAGCTTTGAAATCGTACCGAGCACATCATCAGCCTCAAAACCCTCTTTCTCATAAACCGGAATTCCGAAAGAATCCAAAACTTCTTTGATGAGCGGAATCTGCGCATATAATTCGTCCGGTTTCTTTTCACGGGTCGCTTTATATATATCGGAAAGCTTGTGGCGGAAGGTCGGGCCCTTCATATCAAAACAAGCCGCGGCATAATCCGGTTTTTGAGCTTCAAGCAGTTTCATGAGCATCGAAGAGACACCATAAACGGCGTTCACGACGACGCCGTCTGGCGAGGTCATGGTTGGGGGAAGAGCATGCCAGGCGCGATGCAAAAGCGCGTTCGTATCAAGCAAAAGTAGAGTTTTTCTTTTCATACAGGGGCAGAATATCATAAATTAAAAAAGGCCGCTTCAACCATCGAAGCCGGCCACTATAAGCATCATTTTCAACTTGTCGAGCGCCATCAATTGATATTGCCTAATCCGCTCGCGAGAGAGCTTTCTCTTGATGAGCCCAAGCTTGAGCAGGGCGTCATTTGTTTCCACGAGCTTCATGTCTTCAAAGTAGCGCAGCTCGAGCACCTTGCGTTCGCGTTTCGTGAGCCGGCTCATGGCGCTCATAAGAACCCGCCCGCATTCCGCCCGAAAGACAGCATCCTCGGTTGATTCCGAACCCGATCGAGACTCATCTGATTGCATTCCGTTTAGCGCCTCCGGTGAAAGCTCGTCGAGCGAAACACTATGCGTCAAATCCCTCTCGATTTGCTTCGCAATGAAAGGCGACATGCGAATTTTTTCAGGATCGTCACCGCGAGAAACTTTTTTCTTGATTTCCAAAAGATACTCCGGCACATGTGCAACGCCGCTCCAGCGTGCAAAAGCGTCCTGCATCCCGGACCTGATCCAGAAGCAGATATAGGTCGAGAAATTAACCCTCGGCTCGCGGTTCGGATCGTAACGCATGACGCCTTTGCAGAAAGCCGGCCAAGACTCGTGAATCAAGTCCTCGAGCGAAAGGCTTGCCGCCCTGGAATCAATCTGCAAAAGACGCCTTGCTATATTGCAAAAAAGTCCTTTGTTCTCAATGAAAAGCAAATCAAGCGCCTCCTTTGAACCAGCCTGAGCTTGAACCGAGAGCTCGATATTGCGCTGCGCTCGCAACCGACTCGCATTCCCTGATAATTTCATGACACCTCCGTTCGAGCCACAAATAAACTACCTTATTTAGCCAAAAACTTCAAGGGTTCACAGGGGCTTCCTCTGATTCGCGAAATAGGATACTATTTTGTGGCTCAGGATTGATTTCATCCAGGCGTGATCGCCAAGTGGTATCGCGGCCGACAAAACACAGCATTAAATTTTTTATCTCTGGCGTGATAGCCAAGTGGTAAGGCAAGGGTCTGCAAAACCCTTATGCGTGGGTTCAAATCCCACTCACGCCTGAGACAAAAAATTTAAACCCAGTTTTGTCGGCACCGGGCGCGATTCAACAAGATGAATCGCCCGCCGGCGATGATATTGATTTTCTATGTTGCAAGGCAAGGGTCTGCAAAACCCTTCCAGCACAAAAATCGAATAACATCGGCGGAGCCGATTCGTTCTGCTGTGTGCGCGCCCCGATGCCGAGACGCCTCGACTCGGCCGCGCACGGCGTGGGTTCGAATCCCACTCACGCCCGAATAAAGTTAATCCGCCAAGAACCCCGCGCTTGTAACGCGGTTTTTTGTTTGAGAGAATAGATCCATATGATTGATACTTCCACGGAAAGAAGAATAAATTCCGGTTATCTTGAAATACCTGAATCAAGAATCGAAACAGCCGAACAGGCACTTCGCGCCGTAAAGCGAGCTTATGAAGTTCTTGGACTCTCACTCCCGAAATTCCCAAAGATTACTGTTGACTTTCGAGAATATAAAAACGATGTCGAGATAAAACAGCGCGGTCGCACTGAAATAGCATCTCACGGCGTCACTATTCCGTTTGATAAAAGACTACTCGAGCCCGAAGAAGAGGCGCTACGGGTGAGAGAAATGAGAAAAAAAGGCGAAACCTATCCCGGCGTCGCCCAAACATTAGTGCATGAAATCGGCCATATCGGTATCTGGTCAATCATGGGCTCTGAACGTAGTCCGAGTTCAAAAAGGCTATTAGACGAGGGCTTCGCGTCTCTTATTGAGCACACAGGTATCGCTGAAAGCACACTCGAAAAATTAGTTCTTGAATCAAAGAACGAAGCTCGGGCTACTTTAAATACAGATTCAGAAATTTTAACGATGTTTTTAGATCCCGAAAAAACACCAGATACCGGCGAAGAGGCTCCGAACACGAATGCCGCCGAGTATGTTTTAGGGCGAACTTTTTTGCTTTGGATACATGAAATAAAAGGCAGCCGAACGATGACCGAGATGCTTAAACAAACACCCTCTAAGATATTAATGACTCAAGAGGGCTCAAACACCGAATTGAACCCCGACTTTAAAAATTACTTGGACAGAAACCAAAAAGAAGTCACGCTCGCAAATGCGCGCGAGTGGGAGGGAGAGTGCTTTAAGCAAGCAATTTTAGATGCGACTGGACTTTCCACGCTAAAAGAAGTTGAGACGGAGTTTAGAAAATGGATAACTTAAATTCAAAAACGCCCCGTGAAGGGGCGCTTTTGGTGCATTGTTTTTGATTTATTGATTTCTTGATTTTTTACTTCCTAACCGGTCGGGCGATTTCCATCGCGAGCGTACGCTTACCGAACTTCTTCGAATCAGCTTTGTTAGCCATCCAAATATCGGTACGGTCAGAGAAGCGTTCGTTCATACGATCTTCTACCACATACCAGGTTTCCGGATCATAATCGATGAAGCGAACCATGGTACCGATAGGCAACCAATTAGCAGCTACAACACCATGGCGAGTCGTCGAACCGATGGCGGTTTCAAACGGAGTCGAGTCACACTGACCAACTTCAGAGTTATATGAAGTCACAACGCGTTTCTCGATTGTGAGGGTATAGCGGTCCGGAGCAAAGAGGGTAGCTTGCTGAACGAGCGAAATCGGCTCATCAGAGCTGTTTCCGCTAAAATTGAACCAGGCAGCATCGGCCTTAGGAACCAACGGAGAACTACCGAAGATAACAGCTATGACAATGAGCGCTAACAAAATCTTGCTATGTGCAGAGATATTGTGCGAAACCTCCTGTTTTTGCTTGTTTTCGTTGATAGTTTTCATATGTGATTCCAGGCTATGGAATGGACATACTATAGCACTTTTTGACCATTTTGTCAATACTTAATGACATTACGGCTTGTGCTCTCGGAGCCCATGTTGTATCACATAACTTCTATCTCTGCCTGTGGACTGGCTGTGGGTGGTATGATATGCGTGACAGGATGCAAAAAATCAAGAAATCAATAAATCAACGACATGCCCTTTACTACCAAAACAATCCCCGGGTCGCCCAAGAAGCCTCAAGTCTCGAGTACTGAGCGCCGTCTCAATCAAAGCAAGCGCCGAAAACTTCTCGGAAATCTTTTCCGAATTGGAATTTTTTTAATCGTAACTCTCGGTTTATTTGGTTCGCTGACACTCTTTGGTTTAATCGCCTGGTATTCACGAGATCTTCCAAGCCCGGATGAACTCATGACGCATCCAAGCCCACAATCAACAAAAATCTTTGATCGCACCGGCGAGCATCTACTATATGAAGTTCACGGCGATGAAAAACGGACTCTCTTAAAAGCTGAGGAGATCCCACAGTCGGCAAAGGATGCCGTGATTCTTCTTGAAGATAAAACTTTTTACGAACACGGCGGGCTTTCTCTGCGCGGTATTATTCGTATCGCCGTAAACCCGGTGCTTTGCCATATCAACATCAATCGTTTCTGCTCTTCGGGCGGTTCAACTATCACTCAGCAACTCGTAAAGAACGCGATTCTTTCTAATGAAAGAACCGTCTCGCGTAAACTTAAAGAAATTCTTTTAACGCTCGAAATCGAGCGTCGCTTCAGTAAGGATCAGATTCTGCAGATGTACTTCAATGAAATTCCATACGGCTCGATGAATTATGGCCTAGAGTCAGCGGCGACTAGCTATTTCGGCAAGCACGCAAAAGACCTGAGCATTTCCGAATCAGCCACCCTCGCTGCTCTTCCACGCGCACCATCAGCTTATTTAAACAATATCGAGAAGCTCAAGGCTCGCCGAGATTACGCTCTTTCACTCATGAAAGACGGCGGAAAAATAACCGCCGAGGAATATAGCAAAGCGCTTGAGGAAAAAATTGTCATCAGCACAAGTGGCGGCCTTCGCACGGCACCGCACTTCGTTGACTATGTTCGCGAAATTTTGGAAAAACAATTCGGCGTAAAAGAGGTTGAACAGGGTGGCCTTGCGGTTATCACATCACTCGACTACGACAAGCAACTTATTGCGGAAGAAGAAGTAAAGAAGGGAGTCGAGAAGAGCGGCCCACAATATAAGTTCACAAACGCAGCTCTCGTGGCAATCGATCCGAAAACCGGGCAGCTTCTTGCGATGGTTGGCTCCAAAGACTTTGCCGCAAAAGACATTGATGGTCAGTTCAACGTCGCGACATCGCCTTCACGCCAACCTGGTTCATCCTTTAAACCTATCGTTTACACCGCAGCCTGGATGAAAGGCTACACGCCGGAAACCGTACTCTGGGATGTCGGCACAGATTTTCCTTCAACGCCAAAACCCTACAGCCCAAAAGATTACGACTTAAAAGAACGCGGACCGGTAACGCTCCGAAACTCGCTTCAAGGTTCGCTCAATATTCCAGCGGTTAAACTTCTTTATTTGGTCGGACTTGATCGTGCGCTCGAACTCGCCAAAGACCTTGGATACACCACACTTCCGAACGCCGCGAATGTTGGCTTGTCACTCGTGCTTGGTGGTGGTTCGGTGCCGCTTCTTGAACACGTGAATGCCTATGCGACTCTCGCAAACGAAGGCACGCGCCATCCGACTTCGGCAATCCTCTCCGTGAAACGCCCAACAGGGGAATCACTCTATGAATGGACGGACCAGCCGTTTAAAGTGTTTGATGAAAATATTGCGCGCACCACAAGCGATGTTCTTTCCGACAACAATGCCCGCGCCTACGTTTTCGGCGCAAATAGCGCTCTAACTTTGGGCGATAGACCAGTGGCTGCCAAAACCGGAACCACGAACGATTACGTTGATGCTTGGACTCTCGGCTATACACCATCACTCTCCGCCGGAGTCTGGGCAGGAAACAATGACAATAAGCCGATGAATAAGGCTGGCGGTTCACTCGCGGCCGCACCAATCTGGAACGCTTTCATGAAGCGCGCGCTCAAAGGAACCGCAATTGAACAATTCGTGAAACCGGAACCGCTTTTAGCTAATAAACCAGTCCTCACCGGGTATAGAGTTGATGTTCCGAATAATCCCGATGGCACGCCCGGACCACAGCCATCTCTCACACTCGAAGACGGAACGACGATTTCGAACTACGGCCTATGTACCGCGGCACTCGTTGATAAAAACTCCGGCCTGCTTGCAACCGAGTACACACCGGAAACATCCAAAGAAAATAAGTACTTCTGTGAGATTCATGAGATTCTTCAATACTTAAATAAGGATGATCCGCAGGGCCCGCCACCTGAAGACCCGAAGCAAGATCCGATGTACCAACCATTTGAAGACTCACTCACAAAGTGGCTCACTGATCGCAAAATAGTAGTCGCGGCTCCGCCAACCGAAAGCGATTACATGCACCGACCGGAACTTAAACCAATCGTAAGTCTTCTTTTTCCGCAGGTGAACGACATGATTGTTTCGCGCTTCGTGAGTCTCACAGCCCAGGCCTCGGCTCCTCGCGGTATCTCGCGTATAGATTATTTCGCCGACAAAGTGAAGCTTGGCGAATCACGATTCCTGCCGTTTGCCTGGTCCGGAAATATTCCAAACCAAATCGCCCCCGGACTTCATCAAATTCGTGCCGTTGCCTACGACGACGTCGACAATAGCTCGGAGACGAGCGTTCAGGTGAATATTACGGCGCCGATAATCCCGATCATTGTTTCAATCCTTAAGCCGATCGACGGATTAAGAATCAAAGCGAGCAAGTTCCCACTAAATTTTTCAGTCTCAGTCGGCCCGGGGATTCAGACGCTTGATATGATGTTTGCGCGTGATGGCGCCGCCCAACAATTCTACGCAACGACTCCGAATCCAACTGGAACTGCAACAGTAACCTGGCAAACCGCTCCTGAAAAAGGCACCTATGTGATTCAAATGCGTGGCAGGGAAGAAGGCGAAGTTTATCACTACTCAAATCCAATTACGGTGATTGTAGAATAATAAAAAAGACTCCCAAATTCTTACGGGAGTCTTTTTTATTTCACGTATTTAAGTGGATTTAGATACTTTCCCGGACCAGTCAAAACTTCGAAGTGCAAATGTGATCCGGTCGAAGTTCCGGTTGTGCCCATGAGCGAAATATTCTGTCCGGCCTTGACCGTATCACCAATCTTCACGAAGAGCTGTGAGTTGTGACCATAACGAGTCCAGAGGCCGTTATTGTGGTTGATGACGATGCACATGCCATAGCCCACTGACCAACCAGCAAATTCAACCACGCCGTCATGAGCCGCATAATTCGGCGAACCAATGACTCCATCAACATCGATACCGGTATGCGCTTTACCCTTAAAATACTGCGTAATAACGTGACCCGCCGAAGGCCAAGCCCATTCTCCAGCAATAGCTTTATCAACCGGCTTCGCATCACTCTTAACCGCAACCTCGACGGGCGCTTTCGGCTTCACCGTTGTCGCAACCACGGTCGGTTTTACGACCGGCTTCGGTTTCACAACTGGAGCCACCTCCTGCACTGAACCGCCAGGAACGATCAACTCATCACCAGCGTTTATGGTAGACGACTCCGTGAGCTGGTTAATTTTCAAAACATCAGAAGTTTCGACCGCATATTTTTTTGCGATTACCGCAATGTTTTCGCCCTTCTTAACCGTGTGCAATACGCCCGAAACCGGGAGAATGCGAATCACATCTCGCGGACGAATGATTCCGCGCGGACCCAAATCATTGGTCGCGAGAAGGGTAGGAACATCAATTCCGAATTTTTTTGAAATATCCCAAAGAGTATCTCCATCTTCCACGGTGTAGATTTCAATTTTTCCGCGAATAGTAGTTGGCATCGCGATAATCGTGGGCTTTGAAGAAATATCCGAAGTCTGTACCGAAATAACTTCACCGCTTTCATGAGCATTGACTTCATCACCAATCGGACTCAGTGAAGATAAAACTGAAAGCGCTCCATCATTAGAACCCAAACTAATCAACTTATCGTTTACACTAAAATCCACAACCTCTTCGGTTGTTTCATCAGTGTTCGCGATATCTCCGTGAATCAATTTAGAAAAGACTGAAGCTTCTCCGAAAGTTTCGGAGTGCGCAGTATATGATCGAACATTATAGACGCTCACGAACATTACGATGATCACCACCAAAGCGTGTACTACGTAGCGATGAGCCGAAAGGGAAAGAATGCTGTTTTTTGCAGGGATCAAAGCTTTCAAAATATAACCCTTCAAAACCAGGAAGACGCGAAAACTCGGCATGATTACCCAGTCAAAAAGAAATTTTCCCAGCGCGATAATAGGGAAGAGCAAAATATGGAAAAAACCTGTAATTAATGAGCGCATGAAACCCAGACCTCGTAGGAGGTTTGCGAGAAGCTTCACGAAAAAGTATTTAAATGCTTTTGGCATGGTGCAACAACATACCGCATTTAGACCGTTTTGTCAATCCTTTATTAAGCCTTTTCGGCTTAATACAGCGAAATAGTTTTTTACTTCTAAAGGCTTTATTGAGCGCATTTTAAAGAATATGCGAAGCTCAAAAAATTGCTGGAAATTATAATAATTATCCAACTTAAGTATTATACGTTATTCAAGCCTGAATATTTTCTGCGGTTTATAAAGC
>JBAXGH010000019.1:0-27575 GCA_037139515.1 bacterium | reverse complement strand
AGTATTCGGGGAATTACTCAAGATGAGTGGTGCACTAAATCATTGAACTGGCCTCGTGGTATAATGTGCTCAAATCTAACAAACAAAAAATATGCCATTCGCGAAAAAAGCAAAAGTCGGATTTCTTCAGCAGGAGGTTACGCATCATCATGTCATCTTGAGTGCTGCGGGTTTGGCGGCAGTATTGATTCTGATTGGCGGAGCGGCCAATGCGCAGACTGGAAAAGGGACACCCGCCACAACCACGAAGCCGGCTGTAGCTGATACATCAAACTCAACTCTCTTAGCCTCTCTTCAGCGTATTGAAACGAAACTTACTGCGCTTGAAAGCTCGGTAAGAACAACCTGTGGGCGAACTTCTTCTACGACGCCAGCCACGGTTCCGGCGTCATGCAGCTTGCTTCAGGTTACGGGCTTCAATGTCGGAACCGGTGTAATGGTGGCGAATAATGAAATTGGCACTTTTAGTGTGCGTAATAATAATCTTGACAGAAGTACTACAGTTAAAAAAATTACTTTTGAAGTTTCCGGCAACTATGATGCCGCTCATGGTTTTGGTCCTAAGAATTTCATGATTGATCGGGCTGATCCGGTAATTGGCTACAGGATTTCGAATACACTTTTAAACGGAATGGCACTTGCTGGTCCTAAGTTGGAAAGCGGTTCTTGTGCAAATAACACAAACTGTGTTCCGGGCTTGATGTTGCCACAGGGTGCGGTTCCTGTTTCTGGTTCTGTTTTAAGCTTTGATTTGGCGGCGGCTGGTCTAGTTGAAGAAATCTCAAACGCAACCAATAAGGGATATGTGATTTTGGCTGATACGACTGGTGTTAAAGATATATCTTTAGGAAACACAACGGCCACTACGCTGGTTCGCATGAAGACTGTTGCAGCTTCCTACCTTGATTTGATGTCTAACTCCACGTGCGACGCTACTTCAAGCACTCTTGTGACAGGGAAAACTCTTTCATACTAAGCATATGGAAAACGGGCTAAATAATAGAATCGCGAGCGTCGCAACTCAAACTACTACCAAAACTTCGGTAAAAACGAAGATCGTGGTTGGACTTGTGGCGGCTGGAGCTCTGGCCGCCATGGCCGCTGGCCTAATGCCGGTGCTTCAGACCGATGATGCGAGCTATCGCGCCAGCGTGATCGCCAAAATTCAGGCTCTGGAGCCGAGAGTGAATCTGCTCGAGTCCCAAATCGCACAATGTAGAGAATAATCTAAGCAAAGGCGCCAAATCGGCGCCTTTTGTGATACTCTTACTCATGTATGAAATTTAATCTCAAAAAGGTTCACGTCATTGGTGCCGGTGGGATTGGCTTATCGGCTGTGGCTAAATTATTGATTCATGAAGGCGTTCAGGTATCCGGTTCCGATATGGTTCAGACTGTGGTTACGGACTTACTTGCTAAGCTTGGAGTCACCGTTGCGATTGGTCAGCGCGCCGAGAATGTTCCTTCAGACGCCGATTTGATTTTATTTTCCGGTGCTGTTCCGCCATCAAATCCGGAACGAAAGCGTGGAGCTGAACTCGGCATCAAGGAGCAGACCTATAATCAGTTCCTGGGTGAAATTTCACGTGCCTATCGCACGATTGCGATTTGTGGCACGCATGGAAAATCAACCACAACTGCGATGCTCGGAAAAATTCTTGAGCATGCCGGACTCGACCCTCTCGTTATTGTTGGCTCGCTCGTGCCGGGATTTCCAGACGGAAACCTGCGCATGGGTCGCGGGGAGTGGTTTGTAGTTGAAGCCTGCGAGCACATGCGCCATTTTCTGGAGTTGACGCCGGAAATCGTGGTCGTGACAAATATTGAAGCTGATCACTTGGATTTTTATCGCGATTTGAACGACATAAAATCAGCTTTTACTGAATTTACTTCACGAGCCAAGAAAGTGATTTGGTGCGCCGATGATTTGGGCGCGCAAGATGTTATGCACGGAAGAGGCGAGGCGATTACGCTCGACGATGCGAAAGGCGCCGAAGTAAAAGCGCATGATATTACGCATGCCGACGGCAATCAGACGTTCACGCTTTCCGATGCGCGTGAAAATCTTGAAATCACACTTCCGCTTCCAGGCACGCATAACATCATCGACGCATCGCTTGCTGCGAGGGCCGCGCGAGAGGTAGGTGCTTCGATTGATAAAATCGAGGAATCGTTGCTTGAGTATCGCGGGATTTGGCGACGTTTTGAACGCGTCGGCGAATTTAACGGTGCGCCGGTTTATTCGGATTATGCTCATCATCCGACGGAAATTCGGGCCACATTGCAGGCAGCGCGCGAATTGTATCCGAATAACCGTCTAATTGTTGCGTTTAAACCTCATCAGCGCGACCGAACCAAGAATCTTTGGGCTGAATTCGTGCGATGTTTTGAGGGCGCCGACATGCTTATTCTTGCGGATATCTATGAGCCGTCGGGACGCGAAATGCAGGACGAAGAAGTGACATCGAGGCGTCTGATTGATGAAATTAGGGCGCACAATGAAGTCGCTGGTATTCATCAGGCTCTCTCGTATCAGCCGAAGAATGATGATGTCTTGGATTTTCTTGATCAGACCGTGCGTCCTCCGGTTCGCGGAATGCCGGGCGATATTATTTTTATCATCGGGGCTGGCGATATCGATGATGTGGCGCGCAAAATTGTTAAATAACTCAATATGGTTTTTTCGGAATTCCAGAAAAAATACGAAGGGCGAGTCAAACACGGTGAGTTACTCTCAAAACACACGACGCTTCATGTTGGCGGGCCGGCGAAATATTATTTCGAAGCCAAAACCCGCGAAGAGATTATCGAAACTCTTGCGGCGGCAAAATCAGACAGTATGCGTGTTGCAATTCTTGGTGGCGGAAGCAATGTGCTTTTTGCCGATTCTGGTTTTGATGGCCTGGTTATGCGTCCGATGCTTTCCGGTTTAAGGATTCAGGAAGATGGTTCTGTTCGAGCCGAAGCCGGTGTGCTCTCTTCGATTCTGACGCGTAAGACCGCAGAAGCTGGTTTGGCGGGCTTTGAATGGGCTGCGACGCTTCCCGGAACGATAGGCGGAGCGGTGCGGGGAAATGCCGGATGCTTCGGTGGTGAAATAAAAGATAGCCTCTCGTACGTAGAAATAGTGAGGAGCGGCGAGGTTATCACGATTCCTCAAACAGCATGTCAGTTCGCTTATCGCGACTCGTGCTTCAAAAATCATAATAATGACGACGTGATCCTCGCCGCATCCTTCGAGTTGAAAAAATCTGAAAGCACGAGCTGTCTCGCGAAGGTTGATGAGATTTTTGCAAAGCGAAAAGCAACGCAGCCGCAAGGCGTAACGAGCGCCGGGTGCATGTTTAAGAATTTTGAATATAAAGACGAAAATGAAATTGAAAAACTGAAATCGGTTAAACAAATTCCGGATGCTTTTTTGCAGAAGAAGATGATTCCCGTGGGTTGGCTCATCGAGCAGGCGGAATTAAAAGGCTATTGTATTGGCGGAGTCTGTGTTTCGGAAGCGCATGGAAATTTTTTAATCACAAAGCCCGGTACGACTGCTGATCATATTTTGCAGCTAATTGCCGCCATAAAGACACGAGTAAGAAACCAATTTGGCATTCAGCTTCAAGAAGAGGTACAGTTAATGACGTAGGCCGCTAACTACTATTTACCCGATAATACTCATATGCGCCTCATCAAGCTGCTCGGATCAAATCTGGAGGTTACGCCGGCCATACGTTCGTACGTCGAGGAGAGACTTCAATATAGCGCCGAAAAATTCACCAAGAATTTCGACGCCGAGGGCACGGAATTGTCAGTCGAGGTTTCGCGCACTTCCAACCATCATAAGAATGGCGATGTGCATCGCTGTGAAGTGATGCTTTCGGTTCCGGGCGGTCAAAATTTTCGCGCTGAAGCTACGAAAGATGATTTGTATGCGGCGATTGATGCGGTTCGCGATGATTTGATGCGTCAGATTAAGGAGCAAGAAAAAAAGACTCGAAGCAAAGACCGTCGCGGCGGGGCGCTTTTGAAGAAGCTCCGCGGATACATCCCTTTTTTGGGAGCAAATGAAGAAGAACCTGAAGATCTGGAGCGAAAACCATAAAATTATAAAAATAAAAACGAGCCGCGATGGCTCGTTTTTAGTGTAATGTGTCATCCCGAAGCCGAGGGATCTAGCGCGGAATCGCCCCGCCCCATTCAACGAGAGTGAATCCGCTACGTGCCGGAGTCTTAACGATCGGAGCCGGTATCGAAATCGGAGCTTCAAGCTTCTGCCAGTCCATGAAGATACGAATCGAAGTGTCTGGGCGCGGTACGACTGACATTGGTGCAGCCTTGGACCACTCAGATGTCAGGAACGAGATTCGATAATAATTCGCGCCTTTGAAGTAGGGGAGCCAGAACTCGGTGAAATCTTTTGATTCCTGCGCGTTCAAGCCGTACTTTGGTAGCGTTGAAGCGAAGAATTTTTCAACTCCGCCATCTTTCACGATGAACCCGGTTTTAGCGATCGGATAATTAACGCCGATTCCGTCCCAATATAGGTTTGGCCAAACGCTACCATCGGTATTTGTGAGTTCACCTGAAGGTTTAGCGACCACGTTCCAGCCGGCGCTCGGATATGTTGGTTCTGACTTGGTTACGTGGATAAATGACGGAAGCTCGACATGAACCGGCGTGATTTTGGTCGGATAAAGATAGACGACCGGTTTGCCGCACTCAGCCATCGGCTGAATTGAGACATCTTTATATTCAATCCAACGACCGAAGCCATCTTTCCAGAAGAAGAAGGGGGCTTTTTTGTCTTTCAGGAATTCGGCCAAGGTTGGTTTATCGGCGCCACCGACTGGATACCAAGTATCGTATAGCGCGATAGTGATTGGATGAGTCGCGTAGTTTTTCGGGCCGTAAAGAGATTCTCCGTTTTTAGTGGTTCCGATTATGATTAGGTCTTTCTCCGGTCCGAGATTTTTCGCCGAAACAACATCGGAACAGGTCTGACTGCCGCAACCGCCAACGCTTGCAGAAGAGTAGCTGATGGTATTTTCGTAGCCGGTTTTCCAGTTGGTCGGGATCACTGTTCCGTTGCGGCCGTAGTTATTTGCTGGAGTAGCCGATAGATCTTCACCGACAAGTGAAGCTGTAAAGCGCGCCATCGAACCGCTGCCTGAAATCACGTAAAAGCAAGGGCTATTTGTAGTGGCATCACTTTTCAAAACATCAAAACCTTCATCGGATTTCGCATATACGTCGAACTTGATAGATCCGTTTCCACTTCCGAAGAAGTATTTACCGCAGCCGCCGGCATTAAAGCAGCGTGAAGTTTCTCGAAGCGTCACGCCATTTACGTGCAAAGTTTCCGGGATTACGGGCTCAACTATTTTCAGATTAGGCGCTGGTGTGAAGAAAGAAATTAGTAAATCTGAAGCTTGTGAAGTGGTGTTGGGCACGTAAACCGTTTTAGCTTCTCGATCAATTAATGCGATTGTGTAAGAAGAGTTGCAATCAAGTCCATTGCAATAGTCAGTTAAAACTGCACTTTCCATTTCTTTTCCGCCGAAAGTCGTTTTTCCATTGATCCAAAATGAGGCGTTCTTCGACGCATCATCAAATGCGGCCTGATAGTCGGTGCTGAGCTTAGCTTTCCATCCGTCGACAGTCGCGGCCGAAAAAAAATCTTTGAACTTTAGTTCTGTCTTTTCCGAAGACCAGATTGGTGTGACGGTTTCTGCCGTCATGACTGGAGTTGGTTTGTATCTCAAAGCCTCGGTCCAGGGATCGGTTGGGGATTTGCCGTCAGCCCACTGATTTTCTGTACCGGTTTCATCGGTTACCGGAGCCGGTACCGGCGTAGTAACTCGAGTCTGTTGTTTTGACGACTTATTTGAGGACGTCGAAACAGCGATGCCGCCGATGACGACGCCTGAAACCAGTAATGAAATTGCAATTGTTGCCAACTTTATTTTGCTCGTTTCCATAGTTTTGGCTTAGTTATTAAGAAATCGGTTACTCTCTATATATAAACGTGAATTCGGTTCGCGGATTACAGTGATGTTTTGTGAACAAATTCCTGTTTCGCATTCGAATTTTACGCTTATGACATTCTGACTTGATTTTCTGGAGGCGATTTTCAGGTCATCTTTGAGTCCCGGGTATTTGCTCAAAATTTCGTACTGATGACGAGTGACCAGGAGTTCATCAAATCCGTCGAGCGTGCGCCGCTCTTCTCCCATAATTTCATCATAGTCCTCGCGCCCACTTAAGTCGAGGGATGTCATGTCCGCGGAAACGAATTGTGATGACTTCATTGCGACGCCAGGGGAAAATGTTACAAAGAAGTGACTAGTTGAGTTTGCGTCCTGATTTGACTGTGCGATGCGGATTGAATTTGTGTGAGCATGAATCGCTACATTTCCGAGCTCGAGTTTTTTTGCGACCAGGAGCGTGGCTTCTAGGAGTGCTGGATCATCGACTTCGGATTTGCGCGCTCTTGAACTATCCAGTGAAAGCATGGCATCGGCGCTCACTAAATCGTGCAGGTCAGCGATTTGTGTTGATTGATAATGAGAGAAGTCAATCGTTGCGATAAACAGAGTCTTTGGATGTGATTTTAGATATTCCGCAATTTGCGTGGCGAAATTTTGCGTAACTTCTGTTGAGGCATCATAGCGCAGTGTCGCAGCGCTGATTTTTGTATCAGGATATGCGCGTTGAATGAAAGGAATTAGTCCGTAAATACCGTGTTCTTTTTGAAGCCCGTACGGCGAGTCGCTGGATGATTTTGCGGAATTGATTAATGAATCGAGCGATTCTGATGGTGTCGTAATCCCATATTCGCTTTTCCATGGCACACTTGAAGCAACAATCGCTGTGTGACCGATGAGGAAATGGTTCGGGCTTATGAGAAGAACTTCTTCCGGTTTCGGAGTTGAATTTAATAACGATGCGATTTGGCGCGAGGCAATTAAGTGATGCGGAACAATCAAAATGCGGGTGCCGTTTGGAACGCTAAAATCTTCTTTTGCTTTAAAGTTGGCTTCAACGAATTCTTTTGATGGTGAGGGGACCGTGAGTGAGCTAGATGTTTCAGGTGAGACTTTTGGCGGAATTCTAAAATATGCAAAAACAGCCCCGAGCCCGAGGCCAATTAGAAATATCGCGATTAATATTTTAGGGTTTTTCCGCATAGAATCTATATATTGTGCACACGATAGCACGCTTTTATTTTAGGCACGAACGTGGTACAACACCGCGGTGAATGGCTGTTTTAACACCTATATCTAATATGTCACTCTGGACTAAGATTTTCGGCGATCCAAACAAGCGTTTTTTGGCTACAATGACGCCTGCAATCGAAAAAATTAACGCTTTTGAAGCTTCTTTAAAGCCACTTTCGGATGCGGAGCTTTTGCGTAAAACTACGGAGTTTCGCGAATTGTTGGCTCATGGAAAGAAGCTTGATGATTTGCTTCCGGAAGCTTTTGCTTGCGTTCGCGAGGCTTCGCGCCGAACTTTGAATCAGCGCCACTACGATGTTCAGCTCATCGGCGGCATTGTTTTGCATAAGGGCCAGATTGCGGAAATGCGCACCGGTGAAGGTAAGACTTTGACCGCGACCTTACCAATATATTTGAATGCGCTCGAAGGAAGAGGTGTCCATTTGGTCACGGTGAACGAATATTTGGCCAAGCGCGACGCCGTCATGATGGGACAGATCTATCATGCACTCGGACTTTCAATTGGAGTTATCGGGCATCAGAGTTCTTGGATTTATGATCCGGGTTTTGTTGATGAACCAAAAGAAGATGAAAAGCGCGATGCGACCGGAACTTTCCGTGTCGACATGAAATATCTTCGCCCATGTTCGCGTGCCGAAGCTTATCGCGTCGATATCACCTACGGTACTAATAACGAGTTTGGCTTTGATTACTTACGCGACAACATGGTCGGCGAAACTGAGCGCATGTCTCAGCGCCCGTTGCATTTTGCGATCGTCGATGAAGTCGATTCGATTTTGATTGATGAAGCGCGCACGCCTTTGATTATCAGTGCGCCGGCGCAGGATTCTTCCGACATGTACGCGAAGTTTTCGCAGATTGCGCGCCAGATGGATGCAAAAACCGATTATACGATTGATGAAAAAATGCGCTCGGTTTCGATTACGGCCGACGGTATCGCGCGCGTCGAAAAGATTTTGGGTATCGAGAATTTGTACGTGCACGGTGGTATCGCCATGGTTCATCACATGGAACAGGCTTTGCGCGCTGAAGCCTTGTACAAGCGCGATGTTGAATACGTCGTGAAAGATAACGAAATTATTATCGTTGATGAGTTCACCGGCCGCATGTTGCCGGGTCGTCGTTATAGCGAAGGTCTGCATCAGGCGATTGAAGCTAAAGAAGGCGTTAAAGTTCAGCAGGAGTCGATGACGCTCGCGACCGTCACTTTTCAGAATTATTTCCGCATGTACAAAAAACTCGCCGGTATGACCGGTACGGCGGCGACGGAAGCGGAGGAATTCGCAAAGATATATAAACTTGAAGTGACGACGGTGCCGACGAATAAACCGATGGTTCGCGCCGATTATAACGATAAGATTTTCAAATCGGTGAACGGAAAGTTTTTAGCCGTGGCTCGCGATATCAAAGAGCGCCACGAAAAAGGCCAACCGGTTTTGGTCGGTACTATTTCGATTGAAAAAAACGAACTTCTCGGCGCACTTCTTGAACGCGAGGGGATTAAATTTAATTTGTTGAACGCTAAGAACCACGAAAAGGAGGCTGAATATATCGCGCAGGCCGGTCGCAAAGGTGCCGTCACAATCGCAACGAACATGGCCGGGCGCGGCGTCGATATTATTTTAGGCGGCAATCCTCAGGATCCGCGTGAAGCTGAAGAAGTTCGTGCTGCCGGCGGTTTATGTGTCATCGGTACTGAGCGCCACGAATCTCGTCGCATCGATAATCAGCTTCGCGGTCGTGCCGGACGTCAGGGTGACCCAGGTGAGTCTGTGTTTTATGTTTCGCTCGAAGATGATTTGATGCGCATTTTTATGTCGGATCGCGTGCGCAAATTCATGAATGCGATTGGTTTGCCTGAAGATATGCCAATCGAGCAGAAAATGGTCACGAATGGTCTGGAGCAGGCGCAGAAAAAAGTTGAAGGCAATAACTTTGATATTCGCAAACACTTGCTTGAATACGATGATGTTTTGAATAAACATCGCGAGGTTTTGTATGGTCGCCGTCGCCGGATTTTGGAAGTCGCCGAGGGTCGCGAGAAAGTTGAAGGAACTTCTGATAAAACTAAAACTTTGCGCGATTTGATTTTGGAGCTCACCGAGGGCGAACTTGAACAGATGGTTTTGTTCCATACGTCAGCCGAAGACCCTCATGATTGGAAGCTCGCCGAAGTTTACGAAGCCGCGAGCGCGATGCTCCCGATGGTACCGGAGGAAAAAATGCGTATCGAATCTTTCCGTGAAGGAAAGTTTGGAATTGCCGAAGCTCGCACGAAGATTATTGCGCATTTGATGGCGCACGCTTCGGGTTTATACGATTCGCTCGAAAAGCGCATCTTGGATCCGAATATCATGCACGCCGTCGAAAAAGAGATGCTCCTGCGGGCCATTGATACGCTTTGGATTGAACATTTGCAGTCGATGGATCACTTGCGAGCCAGCATCGGACTTCGTGGCTACGGCCAGCACGATCCGCTCGTCGAATATAAGCGCGAGGCCTATCGCATGTTTAACGAACTTCTCGTTTTGATTCAAAAACAGGTGGTTTACTCGTTCTTCAAGATTGATTCGGCGGTTACGACCAAACCTTCGGTTATGGAAACCACGGCCGCGGTTGAATCAGGGCCGGCGAAGGATGCAGAAAGTGTCGCTGCGAATTCTTCAGGTGTCATACCGGAGTCGAGGAACCCTGAAAAGTATAAAGACGTGGGTAGAAATGACGCCTGCCCATGCAAGTCTGGTTTGAAGTACAAGAAGTGCCACGGAAAATAAGCACGGGAACATCTTAAGATCGCTCGCTAATATATTAAGCCTATGAAAGTGCTCATCTTTGTCGAAGGCACAATATTGATGCACAAGAGCGCACCGGGATGCACTCGCGAGGAAATCCGCGAACAGGTAATGAACAAAGATCCAGCAATAGGTGACTTTGCTGGCTATGTGCCGATTGCAAATGCGGTTAAAAAAATACAGAATTGGGCCGGTTGTGATAATAAAATATATTATTTGACTTCGCGTCGAAATTTGGAAGAAATAGAGGCTATTCGGAGCGTTCTGGTTAGGAATCATTTTCCGGTTGGTCAGTTGGAGTCCTGCGGGGAAGGAGAGAAGTATTGTGACGTGGTTACTAGGGTAATGCCTGATATTCTAGTTGAAGATGACTGTTCGAGTATCGGTGGTGAAAGCGAGATGGCTTTTACGTATTTACAGCCCGATGTGAAAGCGAGAATCAAACATTTTGCTGTCAAAGAGTTTTTGGGAATCGAAGCTTTACCGGATGATTTTAGGAATGGCGCGAAAGCGGTGGTGGAGGATATCACAAGCGAGAGCTAGGAATAGTTAGTTCTTGCGCAGGCAAACTACTTATGGATTTATTACGCCGGTTGTGACTGTCCCCTTAGTGACAGTCACCATCTGTGGATAAACTTAAATAGTTGTTAATACGGTATTGCGATTAATTTTCGGTGCCTTGTTTTTGTATTTTGATGCGCTCATAATTCGTCGTACGCTAATTCATAACCAAGCTATATGAATCTTTCTGTCGTCCCGAGTTCGATGCATAAGGACTTCGAATCGATCAAGAAAGTTGATGAGTTTGGTTATGAATATTGGGAGGCTCGGGAGCTGGTTTCGCTTATGGGGTACGTTGAATGGCGAAAATTTACCGTTGCAATAAAGCGAGCTATGGCGACTTGCGTGGCAACAGGACAAAAAATCGAGGATCATTTTGTCGGCGCCGACAAAATGATAAAAATCGCTACAGGTACACCAAAAGAAGCTTTGCGAGAAGTGATCGATTATCATCTTTCGCGCTTCGCCTGTTATCTGATCGCCCAAAACGGCGATCCGCGAAAACCGGAAATCGCTTTCGCGCAAACATATTTTGCCGTGCAGACTCGTAAACAAGAGCTTTATCAGAATCTTGATGGCGATGGGAAGCGACTTTTTACTCGAGAACAGGTCGTATCTCACAATAAGCAGCTTTTTGACACCGCGAAAAAGGCTGGTGTTGAAAATTTTGGTAAGTTTAATAATGCCGGGTATCTTGGCTTGTATGGTTTGACCGCCGAAGATATCCGTAAAAAGAAGGGTATTGGCAATGACGAGATTCTGGATCGCGCCGGTTCGACGGAACTTGCGGCAAATTTATTCCGTATCACGCAAACTGATGCGAAGCTCAAAATCGACGGAGTGAACGGTGAAGACATGGCGAGTTTGACGCATTTTGATGTTGGAAATAAAGTGCGGAAGACAATCAAAGAAATCGGCGGCACGATGCCGGAAGAACTGCCGGCCGAAGAGCATATTCAGGACTTAGTCGAGCGAAAAATCGGGATTTTGCCACGCAAGTCGAAAGAACTAAAATAACAGATATGCTTTATTTCATCACCGGTAACAAGAATAAATTTGCCGAAATTAAATCAGTCATACCGGAAATCGAGCAACTTGATATAGATTTGCCAGAAATTCAGGAACTTGATCCGAAGGCGATTATCGAAGCGAAGCTTAAAGAAGCTTTTAATCACGTGAAGGGCGAATTCATCGTTGAAGACACTTCGCTTTATCTGAATGCGATGAATGGTTTGCCGGGGCCGCTCATCAAGTGGTTCATGAAAACTATTGGCAATGACGGAATCGCTAATCTTGCGGAAAAATTAGGAAACAATCGCGGGGAGGCGAAAACATATATCGGTTACGCGAAAAATCCGCATGAGATTCAGTTTTTCGAAGGTTCGGTGAGCGGCCAAATCGTGAAACCGCGTGGTGAAACGAATTTTGGTTGGGATCCGATATTTCTGGCCGACGGAAAAACACAGACTTTCGCCGAGATGCCGAAAGCGGAAAAGAATGAAATCAGCATGCGAAGAATGGCGGCTGAGAAACTGAAGGAACATCTCAAAAAATAATTTTATGAACTTGAAAGAAACCTATAATTTAATCGCGGAAGAATGGCATAAGGATCATCAGGCTGATGATTGGTGGGTAAATGGTACGAAGAAGTTCATCGTATTTTTGAAAAGTGGCGATACAGTGCTCGACGTTGGCTGCGGTGGGGGAACAAAATCGAAATATTTAACGAGTCACGGACTCAAAATTACTGGTATTGATTTATCCGACAAGATGGTCGAGATCGCACGTCGAGAAAATCCGGAGAGCGAATTTTTTGCGCTCGATTTGAACCAGGCGGATACGTTGAGCGGAAGTTTTGATGGTATATTCGTCCAAGCCGTTCTGCTTCATATTCCGAAAGATAAAGTCGAAGCTGCTCTTAAAAAGGTGATTAGTAAATTAAAAGAAGGCGGATATATTTATGTTTCCGTGAAGGAACAGCGCCCCGGACAAGCCGCGGAAGAAGTCAAAACCGAAAGTGATTACGGCTATGAGTACCAAAGATTTTTTAGCTATTTCACGGATGCGGAAATTGAAAGGCTCTTTAAAAATCTCGGCTTGGAGATTGTCCATTCTGAAACAAATCCGGCAGGAAAAACCAACTGGATTCAGGTGATCGGTAAAAAGTAAAACCATTGTGAGTATGATCTATCTCGCTTTTCGTTTGAAACCGGGTGAATTATTAAAAGAGGAGCTTGAACGTCGCGCGGCGCATATAAAAGCCGGAGTTTTGTTATCCATCGTTGGTTCGCTGGATAAGGCGGTTTTGCGTATGGCGGGTGCTTCAGCCTTGGGTGATAATGCGGTAAAGAATTTCACCGGCCCATTCGAGATTGTTTCCGGCACCGGAACTTTCTCATCGAACGACGGTTGTCATATTCACATTTCGATTGCGGATAATGACGGAAAGGTAATCGGCGGACATTTAAAAGATGGTTGTATTGTTAGATCGACGGCTGAAATCGTAATCGGGGTTTTTGAGGCGGATTGGAAGAGGATTCCTGACAAGGATACAGGCTATAACGAAATAGCCTTTGAGTGATATGCTGTTTGTGGTTAGTTTAAATTTAGTTATTTGTATATGAATGAACAAGAATCTTTTGCAACGAAATCAGAAGCTGAGAGCTTTAATAAGATCATGAAAAGAGCCGAACAGATGAAGGCTGATACTCCGGAAAAGCACATGCCTGAAGTAATTGATAATTTTGTCGAATACGTGGCGCTTCGCAGGCTTCTCGATTATAAGGATCCGAAAGATTCGAGAGGTTTGCCTGAAGATGTGCGTGAGTTTATGGAGAAACGTGGGCTGGAAGGTCACGACTATCTGGTTGGCGCATCTAATGAATGGATGGAACAGTTTGAACCTTTTTACGATATGCAGGACCAGTATATGGATTGGTCAATTGTGGAACTTGAACAATTAATTAAAGCTTTGAAGTGAATCGCTCTTCTAGGCGCGAGTCTTTGTATGATGGAAAAGATGATTTGATGCGGCAACCGGCTATTGCGAGATAAAGTTTGAATGATATGAAAGAGTTGGAAGTGCGCGTGCTGAAACATTTGCAGGAAAGGGGCTGGGATAAGCTTCGGCCTTCAGATATCGCGAAGGGAATCATGATTGAGGGCGCCGAGTTGCTCGAGATTTTTCAGTGGGACAATCCGGCGCTTGAAGAAGTCCGTACAAATAAAGAAAAAATCGAGAAGATTAAAAAAGAATTGGCAGATGTCATGATTTATGCGCTCGAAATGTCGGTTCTGCTTGAGTTAGATACAAAATCGATAATTCATGCGAAGCTTGATCATATCGCGAAGAAGTATCCGGCTGAACTTATGAAAAAAGCGAAAGAGCCAGGCACTGAATCGGAATATTGGCGGATCAAGCGTGAATATCGTGAAAAAGGTTTAAATAATTAGGTTGTAACGATTTGTTCTTTATGAAAAGTATCATCATCGGAATTATCGCGATTGCAATTATCGTCGGAGCTGGTTTTTGGGTATCCGGGCGCTATAATCAGGCGCTCACGGTTGTTCAGGAAGATTTGTCGGTGCAGGTAAAAAACGGGACTTATATAATCGATGGCGAAAAAGTTGTATTGAATAATGGCTTGGACGCTAAGAGCGTCACTAAGTATTTTGGCAATCAGGTCGTTTGCGATACAAGTGGAAGCGGCTTTAACGACATATATTTTATTTTGACACAGACACCCGGCGGCAGCGGAACTTTTTACTATCTGGCTTCCGCAGTTGGAAAAATGGAAGGTCCGGTGGGTGGGCCGACGATTCTCTTGGGCGACCGCATTTCGCCACAGACCACGGAATGCAAGGATGGCTTGGTGGTTGTGAATTATGCTGACCGAAAACAGGATGAACCGTTTAGTGAAGTGCCGTCAGTCGGAGTGAGCAGATATTTCAAACTTCAGAATAATAATCTCGTTGAGGCATTTCCGAACAAATAAATATGAAAGCTGAAAAAATATCACTAGAGTCCGCCAAACAGGACAAGTTGTTTTATTTCATCGCGAACGTGGTTGTGGTGCGCGCCGCTGATATGCGCTGTTTGATTTTGAAACGCGATATGCGAGAAAAAGTACATCCAGGACGTTATGGCGTGACCGGTGGAAAATTGGAGTGGGCGGATATGGATATTACTAATCCGATGCGAATGAATGGCGACGTCATTGATTTTCCTGACGCGGTTGAAAGGCTTTTGGCGCGCGAAACTATGGAAGAAGCTGGCGTGAAAATCGGTAGCAAAATTAAATATATAAACAGCGTTGCGTTTATCAGGCCCGATGGAATTCCATGCATTTTGGTGAAATTCGCCGCCGAATATGTGAGTGGGGAGGTGGCTCTTGAAAAAGATAGCTTTACGGACTACGCTTGGGTAAATGAAGCCGAGGCTGATAAATACGACTGCATCGAGGGCATAAAAGACGAAGTCGCAGCGGCCATCAAAGCCTTCAAATAAAATATGCAAAATTTTAAACCGCTCGCTTATTTAGCTGTAGGAATCTTGATTGGAGCTATTGTGAGCGGTTTTTGTTTTATGACTTTAGGCATAAATACTCTGGAAACGTCAGTGCCTATTCCGGAGAATGATACGAGCGCTGATCAATACGCTGGCTTGTCGACTTCTGAGAATCCGATGGCAGCCCTTTCGCAGGTTGAAATTGGTTTGATAAAGAAAAATAATGCGAATATCGAAGCCGCGATGTACGAGTTGATTATCTCGCATGAAACCGGCTGGGTTTTGCCGGCTGGCGTGCTAAAAGCGCAGGTCAAAAGCGCCTATGTTTGGAATAATAGTCTGATTTTTGCCTCCGTGTTCCAGCCAAACATGAATTATCCAATCATGGGTGAGGATGGAGAGTATATTTCCGGCCCCGTCGAGTTCGCCGGAATTATGATGTCTTCTGACGGCGGAAAAACCTGGTTTGAGTTAATGAAATCTCCGGAGAATTCGAATCCTATCGCCATGTATTCGTACGGCAAACGGCTGTATATCGATTTTATCGGTGCTGACGGCGCTGGAAGCGGGGAGGGAACTTTGCAAAGATTTTCTACCACCACGGGCACTGATTGGAAGCTTGATTATTGTGCCTACTATATTCCCGAAGTCTATCCGGTTGAGCTGATCCGTTTTCCGGGGCGCCCGCCAACCAAGTTTTTGGAAAAAATAACTTGCCCATGAATATGAAACTTCCAAAGAATGAGTTAATCGATAAGCTGCGCGCGCTCGAACTTCCTCCGGAAGATTTTGCGATCTTCGGATCAGGCCCGATGTGGGCCCATGGACTTCATGAGATGCACGACTTAGATGTTTTAGCGCGCGGTGAAGCTTGGAAAAAAGCGAAGGCGAACGGAACTTTGCAAAAAGCTATTGTAAGCGGCGAGAAAGTTGATTTCGCCGATGGTTTGATTGAGGTTTTTGACACCTGGGGTCCGGGTGAGTGGAATGTTGATGAACTTATCGACACCGCTGAAGAATTTGACGGGATTAAATTTGTGAAACTCGCGAATGTTTTGAAGTGGAAGCGGTTGATGGGTCGAGAGAAAGACGCCGATCACGTGAAACTTATTGAGCAATATATGCACAACTGACGCGGGGCTCGGAATTTCGGAACGAAATTTCGAGATTTGCCCGCGTCATCCTCGGGCTACGACCCAAGGATCCATGGTCCAAGACTTTTCAATCCCCAAAAAACGTGCGATACTATCCGGTCGCGCGTTTTTCGTTTGCGCGCCTCGAAAATATGAAATTTTCTTACGCAATTCTCTGGAGTCTGATCCTGATTGTTTACGGTGTCATGAAAATGCGTGGCGGAAGCCATTAATTTGGCAATTTTGAGCTGTGGATTGACTCTTTGCCGTGCGCGCAAGGTTGATTTATAATATATGCCTATGGACAAGGCTGAAATTATCACACAACTCAGGGCTCGCAATCAGGAAGAATTCGATACTTTAAATCGCGGCAAGAGCGTCGATACTGATCCGGACCGCGTCGCGAAGCGCTTGGAA
The DNA here is from genome assembly GCA_037139515.1 of bacterium. Lineage (GTDB taxonomy): Bacteria > Patescibacteriota > Patescibacteriia > JBAXGH01 > JBAXGH01 > JBAXGH01. The sequence continues at coordinate 10,933 of JBAXGH010000019.1, read as the reverse complement.
GAATTGAAGCATTCGCTTGAAGTAGCGCAAGATGTTCTTGAGCCAAAAGAGCAGGTTGAAGTCGGTTCGCTCGTGGTTTACGAAGAAGTCGGCAAAGAATTCAATTGTTTGGTTCTTCCGGGCTGCATGGGTGATATAATTGAATATAATGAAAAGAAAGTTGCCTGCGTTTCTCCGGATTCGCATATCGCGCTGGCTTTTATTTCTCACAGGGTTGGCGATGAGGTTCAGGTCCAGACGGGCAAAATCACGCGAAAGCTCAAAATTAAGTCCATTTTGTAACCGATCTTTTTATGAAGCGTGAAGGAGGCTTTACGACACTTGAACTGGTAATCGCGCTTGGAGTGGTTTTTATAATCACCGCAATTTCCATCATGATGGTTCGGTCGGCTCGTTCGCAGATGCGTGATGCGGTTAGAGTCTCTGATATAAAGCAAATTCAGGCTGGTCTTGAATTATTTTTTGCCGAGCAATATTCGTATCCGGTGGTTACGGACGTTGTGGTAGTTGGCGGTCCAAGCACAATCTGTCTGGATAAACAGGGTTTTTCGGCTTCATGTTCATCTGATCGACCGTATATGCCGACGGTTCCGGGAAGTATCGATAGTAGCGCCTATGTTTATATTTCGCGCAACAATGAAAACGTTGCCTGCGTAGCAAGTCCGTGCGCAAAATATGCCATGCAATTCACCCTTGAAAATGCGCGTGGAACTTTGGCTGAGGGCTTGAATTGTGCACGTCCTGAAGGAATCAAGCCTGGAGCCTGTCAATAAATTTATTAGATTGTCATTCTGAACGAAGTGAAGAATTAAGGCGTCTAACGTCATGATCCTTCGCTTTGCTCAGGATGACAGCATAAAATGGACATCGTCCCGATTTTATTTTTATCTTTCGTTCTCGGGTTAGCCCTCGGGAGCTTTTTTAATATCTTGGTTTGGCGTCTGTATGCGATGGAGGATTTAACTGGGAAAAACATTTGTCCGAGTTGTCGGCGTGGTTTGTGGCTCCGTGATTTATTTCCGGTGATTTCGAGATATCTCTTGAGTGGCAAATGCCGGTTTTGTGAAAAACCCATTTCGGCACAATATTCCATCATCGAAGCGCTAACTGGATTAACATTTTTTTTGGTGGTTTTAAGGCAATGGAATAATCTTGGAGTGGTGGAGTTTCAACCATATGGTTTAGCACGCCTACTTTTCATGCTATTTTTCGCATCTATTTTAATTCTAGTCATTGCCTCGGATGCAAAATACAATCTGATTTATGATATTGTGGTGTTGCCATCTGTTATTGTAGCGTTTATTTGGCACTTCGCTATCGGCGGAAAGATTCTTGATATGATTTTGGGCGCCATGGTTGGTGCGATATTCTTTGGCTTGCAATATCTTTTATCGAACGGTCGTTGGATTGGTTATGGTGATGTAAAACTATCTATTTTGATTGGTGTTCTATTCGGTTGGCTGGGTACGCTCTTTGTGATTGGGATTGCCTACATACTTGGAACGGCAGCGAGTCTTATCTGGCTTTTGAAGCGTGAAAAAACCATGAAAAGCACGCTGCCACTTGGGGTATTCCTTGGAATCGCGGGTTTGTATATACTCATTTACGGCACACGTCCGCTTGAAAGATTGATGCACTTGTAGGGTAGGCCTAAGGCCATAGGGCGTAGGGAAGGTATCGCCTTTGGCGATTTATTAGAAAATTACTTATGACCAAAACTGAAGCTAAGGAAAGAATCGCGAAGTTACGGACAGCGATTGACCACTATCGTTATGTTTATCACGTTTTAGATAAGTCAGAGATTTCTGATGCAGCGCTCGATCAGCTCAAACACGAATTATATACGCTCGAGTTGCAGAATCCGGATTTAATCACACCGGATTCACCGACTCAGCGTGTCGGCGGAAAAGTTTTGGAGAAATTTAGCAAGGTTGCTCACAAAGTGCCGATGCTTTCGATTGAAGATGTTTTCACACCGGACGAATTTATCGGCTGGTTGGATCGCGTGAAGAAGCTCACGCCCGGTGAGCAGCTCGATTTCTACATGGAAATCAAAATGGATGGTCTCGCCATGTCTTTGATTTACGAAAACGGCATTTTTGTTGAAGGTTCGACGCGCGGTGACGGCATGATGGGGGAGGACGTGACGCAGAACCTGAAAACCATTGAGGCGATTCCTTTAAAGCTGCGCGTACCGGAAGAAAAAGAAATTGTGGCTTTCATGAAACGTTTTCCCGATGTTGATGAAGAAGAATTGCGTCGCGGTTTGAAATTGAAAGATCGAATCGAAATTCGTGGTGAGGCCTACATGTCGAAACATGTTTTTAATGAGTTGAATAAAATTCAGGAAAAGAAAGGCGAACCGGCTTATGCAAACCCTCGCAATATCGCGGCCGGGAGCATTCGCCAGCTTGATCCTCAAATTACCTATTCGCGGCATCTGGATTTCTTCGGCTATATCATGTTTGCCGATTTCGGTTTGCATAAACACGAGGAAGAACATGAATTGATGAAATTATTGGGCGTGCCGACAAACCCGGTTAACCGTTATGGAAAAACTGTGGCTGATGTTGAAAAATTCCGTGCGCAAGTTATCAAAGACCGCGAGAGCTACGATTATTGGACTGACGGAACGGTTATTAACATCAATGATGTAGCTTTGTTTCGTTCGCTCGGTGTCGTCGGTAAGACGCCGCGCGCCGTCGTGGCTTATAAATTCCCGGCCGAAGAATCGACTACGGTTGTGGAAGATGTTCAATGGTTTGTGGGACGAACCGGTTCTTTGACTCCGGTTGCGGTTGTGCGTCCGACTTGGATTGGCGGCACTACGGTTTCGCATGCGACGCTTCACAACATGGACGAAGTCGAACGCTTGGGTTTGAAAATCGGCGACACCGTGATTTTGGTAAAAGCTGGTGATGTCATTCCTAAAATCACCAAAGCTTTAACCGAGCTTCGGCCGAAAGATGCGCGAGTTATTCACGTACCGAAGAAATGCCCAATTTGCGGATCTGAAATTATTCGTCGTGATGGTGAGGTGGCCTATGTTTGCGCCAATCGTGAATGTTACGCCCAGGAATCGCAGCGAATTCTGCATGCTGCAGTTGCGTTTAATATTCTTGGGTTAGGTGAAAAAATCGTGGAAAGATTTATTGAAGAAGGATTATTGAAGACTCCGGCTGATATTTTCGCCTTGAAAGAAGGGGAGATTTCCGGACTCGAGCGCTTTGGTGATACTTCGGCTAAGAAGCTGATTGCTGAAATCGAAGCGCGCAAAGAGATTCTTTTATCCAAGTTTATTGCCGGACTTGGGATTCGCCATGTGGGTGAAGAAACCGCCATCAATTTAGCTAATTCGCTTGGTTCGCTTCAGGATTTTGTTGAAGTCAGTCGTGAGCGATTGGAGCATGTGCCGGATGTCGGCGGCGTGGTTGCCGAAAGCATCGTCGAATTCTTGAGCCAGAAACAGCATCAAAAAGAAATCCAGGAATATCTTGATCGCGGGGTAAGAATCATGAATCCGCCAAAAATCAAAGCAGATGAAAGATTTGTCGGAAAAACGTTCGTTCTCACCGGTACTTTGGCCGGCATGACGCGTGATGAAGGCAAGGACGCGGTCAGAATGCGAGGCGGCACGGTCGCGGGATCCGTTTCGAAGAAGACTGACTATGTGATTGCGGGCGAAGAGGCTGGTTCAAAACTCGATAAAGCACGTGAATTGGGAGTGAAAATCATCGACGAAGAGGAGTTTAGGAAGTTGCTAAAATAACTACGCGAGCGCGGTTTGAGGTGCAACAAAAAAAGCGCGAGCATGTGCCCTCAGCGAGCAAAGGTACGGCTGATTGCTCGCTGAGACACATGCCTCGTACGCTTTTTTCTACAGTCGCACAGAATAGGGTCTGGCGCAGAGAACGACCAAAGTCGCTCGCGATTCGAGCCTACCTGTCGTCATCCCGAAGCCGAGGGATCTTGAATGAATGCGTGACTGTCCCTTTAGTGACTGTCACTAAAGGGACAGTCACTACTGTGGATAAGTTCATAGCTTGGATGGTTTAAAATGACTTTCATATGGAATTCACAAGACAAGAAGTGCTTAATCTCGCCAATTTATCGCGACTTTCGCTCACCGAAGAAGAAATTGTTCGATATCAATCGGAAATTCCGAGTATTTTGGAATATGTCGGCAAACTTTCGGAAGTGGATACTTCGTCTGTGGCGCCGATGACCGGCGGAGTTTCTCACGCGGTTGAATTGCGTGATGATGAGGCTGTGGCGCAGTCAGAAGAGTCTCGTCGTGCGATTATTAACGAGTTCCCGGAAAGCGCCGGTGATCTTTTGAAGGTGAAAACAATTCTAACGAATAAGAAAATGGATTCCCGTCCCCGCCAAGCGAGGACTGGCCTACGCGGGAATGACGGTGAGGTAGCCAGGAATGACGAATCTACTCAAGGTAATGACGGATCCGTATGAAACCGAATGAACTTACTTTAAAACAAGCTTCGGAAGCGCTCGCGGCTAAGAAGTTAACCTCGGTTGAACTTACGACCGCCTGCTTGAATGAAATCGAGGCTCGCGATGCCGAACTTGGTGCTTTTTTGAGCGTCGATCGCGAGGGTGCTCTGAAAATGGCTAAAGAATCTGATGCGAGATATGCGAAGGTTGAATCATTGAGTCCGCTCGATGGCATTCCGCTCGCTATAAAAGATAATATTTTAGTACGCGGACAAAAGGCAACGGCGGGAAGCAAGATGCTCGAAAACTACACCGCGACTTATGACGCTACGGTTATTGAGCGTTTAAAGGCGGCCGGTGCGGTTTTGATCGGCAAAACCAATTGCGACGAGTTCGCTATGGGTTCGTCCGGCGAAAATTCGGCTTTTCAAAAAACTAAAAATCCGTACGATACCTCGCGCGTTCCGGGCGGTTCTTCTTCGGGTTCCGCGGTTGCGGTTTCGGCGAACATGGCATTCGGTTCGCTCGGCTCCGATACAGGCGGTTCGATTCGTTTACCAGCTGCATTTACCGGAGTCGTGGGTTTGAAGCCGACGTATGGTCGCGTTTCTCGCTATGGTGCTATTGCCATGGCTTCTTCGCTGGATCAAATAGGGCCTTTCGGAAAATCGGTTTGGGATGTCGCCGCCATCATGACAGCAATTGAAGGCTATGATGAAAAAGACGCTACGAGTGCGAAAGAAATCAGCGCCGTACCGCCGGAATTGCTATCTGCCAACATGAAAGGAAAGAAAATCGGCGTGCCAAAGGAATATTTTATTGATGGCATGGATCCATTGGTGGAAAGGTGTGTTCGCGAGAGCATTGATGCGATGAAAGAAATGGGTGCCGAGATTGTAGATATTTCTTTGCCGCACGCGAAATATGCTCTCGAAACTTATTATATCGTGATGCCGGCTGAAGTTTCCTCAAACCTCTCGCGTTATGACGGCATTCGGTATGGAACGCGACTTGATGGCGGTTCGCTTGAAGAAAGCTATAAAAAAACTCGCGGAGAATTGTTTGGTGCTGAACCGAAACGCCGCTCGATGATTGGTTCTTATGTATTATCCGCCGGATATTACGATGCCTACTACGATAAGGCTCAGCGCGTCCGAACTTTGCTCCGTCGCGATTTTGAAGAGGCGTTCAAGCTTTGCGATGTAATAGTTTCCCCGGTTTCGCCGACGGTTGCATTTAAAGTCGGTGAAAAAATGGCCGATCCGATTGCAATGTATCTTTCCGATATTTACACCGTGAGCGCGAACATGGCCGGAATTCCTGGTTTATCACTGCCATGCGGATTCGCCCACGGTATGCCGGTCGGTCTGCAACTCATGGGTAAATGGTTCGATGAAGCTTCGATTTTGAATGTCGGATTAGCATTTGAGAGTCAGCGCGATTGGCGGGTTCACAGCTACTAACTCAAATCTCATGTACTTGTATCATCGCGTGCCTGACGGAATGGAAGGAACTATCCTGTATCCGTTGAACCAGCTGAAAGAATTGATGCCCGAGGTGTGTGCAAGACAAGCGGCCAAATATGCTGGCCGTGAGTTTATTATGGAGAGAAAGATTGGAATTTTGAATTGCGCCTGGAATGATGTATTGCATCTTTCGCCGATTCACCCGAGCCAAATATCAGCAGCTTTTTCGCGTATAGGACTGGTTTATAAACCCTCTGATTTTTTCGAGGTTTCGGCAGAATCATTAGATCCGAAGGAGACTGTAATCCAACCAATGTATGATTCTGATAGTAATGAAACTGTCTCGTATAATATTGAAAAATTAAAGGGCATGACTGATCTTCCGGCGGTGACCGAAACTTACTATCGTGAGCGATTCTTGGAGGGTAAGCGCCCACTGCATTATGTTTCTACACCGCATATTCTTTTTCGTGGCACAATTGAAACTAAAAGTTTAAAAAAGATTAGTGTTTTCTGAACTGCTCCCGAGCTTTTAATTTATCGAATCCTGCTTAGACTCGCTCATGAATAGCAGTTTAGGCTTTTTTTTGTGATGTTCACATGCTTGGTCCGGCATCATGAATTTGGTTGGAATCTGGTTGCTGTGGATATGTAATATATTATATCTGATTATGCTATTATGTGTGGGAATAATTGGTTTTATAAATTTGTTTTATGATAAATAGTAACAGATCGCGCTCATCTTGGGTTTTGCGTCTTAGCAGTGTATTCATGCTTATTTTGATCACCGTTGGTTTCGTGACCTTCCCATGGAAAGCGCAAGCGTCAAATGCCAGCATAACCATCAATAGCGTTTCGCTCACGTTAAGCGATGATATCGATGGCAATTCCTTCGCAAATATCGGGGATATCATTCGGTTGGAGGTTGATGTGAGTAATACCGATGGTGGATGTGGTGTGGCCGGTACGGTTGTGACCGCCGATTTTACCAAATACGGAGTTCCGGGAGCGTCCAGTATGGTCTGCGTAACGGATAATGGTGGTGTGAATGATAGCTTCCTCGCGAGTATCAATATCGCTGATGCGGGAGTTTTAGGAATCGATGTGATTGCTTCGGATTCGGCTTCAGTCGTTACCGTTTTGGCGACCGATACGAACGAAGCTCCGACGATGACGGAATCAGTATCAAATGCGCTTAATAATCCCGTAGATTCGATTGCGCCGGTTGTGAGTGCGGAAGCGATTTATGTGATGGGAGGGAGTGGAAGTCTCGGTGCTTTTAAATTTGGCGATATACCAGAATTGCACTGGGATACGGCGACGGAATTAGACATGATTTCGTCTGTGACTATTAATGCCTCGGATTTTGCGAGCGCCGATTCCGCTCTCGTGGCCTCTATGGGTGCTGGTCCGACATATCAGGTCAATCTTTCTGGAGCCATGGATTCTCAAGATGATATCAATAATAATATTACGGTGAAGGTTACGGATGATGCCGGCAATTTCACCTACATGACCGGTACGAACAACTACACGATCGATACGATTGAGCCGACGGTGACGCCGGTCGGCAACATTACCACCGTTTACGAGTTGCCTTCGACCTGTCCGTCAACAGCTTGTAGTCGCGGTGATATTTACGGGGTTGATCTTGTGTTTGGTGAAGCGTTGGCTCCGGAAAACAAGGCGGCGATTGAAGCAGCCATCACGGCTGGCGCTACGGTTGGTGCCGGTGCCGCACCGAGGGCTTACATGTGGAATGGCGCGCGCCTTCGGGTCTATGCGACTGAGCCGGTCTCTTTCCTTCATCCCGTCACTTCCAACCTTACAGACTTGAATGGTAATGCTTCTCTTAGTCAGGTAATTATTAATTCAGATTCGACGGCACCGGCGATTACTCAGATTCAGGCGTTATTGCAGAACGGCGGTAGTCCGAACTCTGTGACGAATAACTGGTATTACTACAGCACGGAACAGAATATCAAGTTCAGGGTTTCAACTGACAGTCCGTTGTCGATGGCCAGAGCTTGTGTGAAGACGCTAACCGCGGGTAGCCCATCTGCAACTTGCTCACAAGCTGGTCCGGACAATGATTATGAAGCTGGTACGCTCAATGTTGATTACGTTGAGGCGGTAGACCTTGGAGAGAATGTCTATGAATTCAACATTCCTCTCGTCGGCTATGGTTTGCCAGCCACGCCGGGAGGTTATCCGATTGATCTGTATTTAAAAGATGCATCAGGCAATCTTGTTTATAGCACCTCGCAGGCGACTTCGTTTGGCGCGGTTTTCGGAATCAATCCAAAAACCATGGTTGTCATGCTTAATAATGAAACGACTACCGATTGGTCGACGATTGATGATTTCACCAATGTCTCGGGTCTCACTTTTAGTTCGCAATTTGAAAGCGCTGAATTAGGTCGACTGACTTTTAATAGCTCACTCGACCTGACTGCGTCTGACACCATCACCGGACTCCAGGCTTTTGGCGAGAATGTTACGGTGAATGGTGATGTGATGAGGATTGATTCCAGCGCTCTTGCGGCTTTGAACGCCAATGCAACTTTAATGATGCGTTCGATGTCGCCGGTTCGCCCAGGTCTCGTGGTCAAGGACAATGCTGGAGTGATTCAGGGTTATGTGGCGAATGATGAAGTTGGTTCGCCGACGGTTGGCGGCGATACACTTGGTAGTTTTGGCTGGAACGCCGAGACTCAGATGCTTACTTTCACGACTTCTGGCTTCTCTGAATTCGACACCGACAATACGCCGCCGACGGTGGCAACAGCGGTTGTCATTGGTGATTATTCGATTAATATCGTGTTTTCCGAGCCGGTTAACATGGCGGCCGAGGACTTCTCGAATTTCACTGGCACGCTTTTTGAAGGCAAGAATTGCTCGGCGAACAGTACTAGCAACGGATCCGATGTGAATAACTTGTATCTGAATTGCGATTCGCCTTTGTCACTGAGTGCTTCCGGTACCATCGACATCGGTGGTGGCGTTATGGATATTGTCGGGAATCATATGGAGCCGGCGACAGTTACGGTTGGAATCCCGCCTTCGACTGTTTATGTCGATGACGATTTTACATCTTCAAGCTCCGGCGGACATACTTGGGGTGTCGAAGCTTTCAGTAATGTTTTTGATGCCATTGATACGGTGAGTTCCGGTGGAACAGTTAATGTAGCGGCTGGTACTTATAATGTGAGTAGCTCAATAACTATCGATAAAGATATTTCTTTGGTTGGTCCTGGTATTGAAAGCGAAACTCCGGCCATAATTAGATACATGGATAATAACTGTAATTATGTGTTGAGTTTGGAGGCGAGCGGGATTACTGTCAGCGGACTCTTCATTAAAGAAATGGAAGGCGACGGAACAACGTATTGTTATAACAGGCCGGCGGTTAGAGTTGTGGGTGAAGGCGTAACTGGGGTTACGATTACGGGTAATGATATTTCCGGTGGTTATCCGGGAGTACAGTTGCGCTACGATGTTTCCGGAAATACGGTGAGCGATAATAAGATTCATGATAATGGAAGTGGCATATACATCAGTGATTCAACCGGAAACACGATTTCAGGAAATGAGATTTATCAGAATCAAGACGAAGGTATTCGGCTTCGTTGCGGTGGGGATTGCGCCTATGTGATGGATGGTAATGCTATAAACTCAAACGACATTCATGATAATGCCAATGGCATTTATGTGGGTGATGACATGTTGGCCATGACAACGGCAGTCGTAATTAGCAACAATACGATTGATGCCAATAGCTGTCAGGGCATTCATATTGGTAGCGGAGTCAGCGGAATGTCTATCACCGGTAATGCCATTACGGATAATGGTAACGACTGCATGAGGACCGGTATTGAAACATATTCAATCGATAGAATTGCGATTCATTTGAATACTATCTCTGGCAATGATCATGGAATGAGCAATTTTGGCGGAACGGCTCTTGACGCTACCGGAAATTATTGGGGAGCTTCGAATGGTCCATATAATGCGACGAGCAATTCTGATGGGGCCGGAGACACTATCGGTGATGATATCAGCTTTTTTCCATACTATACCGATTCCGATAAAACGGTTCTTTCGGATAGTTCCCCGGTTAAGATTACAGATTTAGATCCTGTGGAGTTCGCGGCATCAGAAGATGATACCGAATTGTCGCTTGATGTGAACTCGCTACTTGAAGGGTTATCTGGTGCTATTCCGGAAATTCACATGAATGTGGCTACTTCGGTTGGAGATGTTGATGTGCAGATCCCGACAGGAACCACGGTTACTGGTGATGAAGGTTGGACTGGTGAAATTCATGCTCCAACAGTTAAATCAAACTCTTCGGTATCGATACCGGACGCAACCGTGCAGAGAGTTATCGAAATCGGCTTTGATAATATTTTGATTACTTTCGACAAGGGTGTGCGCATCTTGATTCCTGGTCAGGGCACTAAGCGCGTCGGTTATTCTCATGGTGGCGCGGTGACTGAAATCACTGATGTCTGCGCTTATGATGATCAGGTCACGGGCGACGGTTTGGACCCTGGAGCTGATTGTAAGATTAATGTTTCCGGAGACATGGTTGTTTGGACCAAACACTTCTCCAGATTCTCCACCTATGTCACGGCGAGTTCAGGTGGCGGAAGCAATGCAACACAAAGTGCGCCGTTGGTTTACGTAGGTTCTCCGAACGGTGGAGAAATCTTGACCGCCGGCACTTCGTTCAGCATCGGCTATACCTTCTCCGGATCGGAAGTTTCTAGCATTCGACTTACGCTCTCGACTGACGGCGGCTCGACCTATACCACGAATGTGGTCGGAAATTCCATCGGTTTGTCGGGTTACTCCTGGAGCATTCCATTAAGCATTCCTCCTACAACGACCGCATTTATGAAGGCGGAGGCTCTAAATGCAAGCGGCGCTGTACTTGCGAGCGATGTTAGCAACGCAGCATTTACGATTAAAAATACTGGGTATTCAAGCGGAAATAGTGGAAGTAATGGAGG
>JBAXGH010000018.1:0-28375 GCA_037139515.1 bacterium | reverse complement strand
TCATCAATTCTCACTTATTAACAACTCTTAGACACAATCAGCTTGACGGTCCCGTTTGAGCGCGCTCCATGAGCCCTTGGATCAAGGAATTTTGCTTAATCGGAGAAGCATTTTGATTGTGGAGATTGTTGGAATGGAGCTTTTGTGATTTGATGTGAGATATTATGAAATATATTTTTTCAGTTGTTGTTCTTGTGCTTTTGGGAGCCGGGTGCGCAACCCAACTGCAGGGGCCGAGCGTGACAGAGCAGAATGATTCAGGAAGAGGAGATTCAATATTACCAACACAAGAATATAATGTGTTTGCCGCAAATGAAGCGAAGGCTGGTAAGAAAATTGCCGGTATGGTTGTTATGTCTAATTCTGGTCGCGGTATAAGTTTTCAAGGTCAAGTCACGCTTCGCGGGGATGCTAGCTTTCATAGTAAAGATGAGGCTTTTGTAGGCGGGCAAATCTGTTTTTATCCGAATGAAGAAGATCAAAACAAACTCCCGCGTGTCGCCGGAGACAACCGAGATGTTTGGTTTTGTTTCTCTAACCACGACGAGGCGACAAAGCTTCTGCAACCAGGCGTAACTGATTTAACAATTACGATTGATGGCTACGCAATTGATACCGGCGAAAGTGAGGTCTGGAATACTGCGAGGCTGGTCAGTGTTAAGTCGAAATAATTTTCAAATATTATGTTAGAAAAATCTGCAAAGAAGCGGTTTATTGACTCACGGTGGAAATTGGCTTTAAGAACCCTTCCTTTTGTTGCTGCAATCCTGCTTTTGAAATTCGGCGCCCACTATTTCGGATATGAGATCTTATCCTTGAATTCATTGTTCGGCGCCATCATTTCAGCTAATGTTTTTCTGATTGGGTTTTTGATTTCCGGTGTTTTGGTCGATTATAAAGAAAGCGAGAAGCTACCGGGAGATTTGTCGGCAAGTTTAGAGGCGATGACCGACGAAGGCTTGATTATCTACAAAAACAAGAAGAGCCCGGAGGCTAAGAATTATTTATTCAAGATGGAGCGATTTAGCGTGGCGCTTATCGAGTGGTTTTACAAAAAAGAGAAAACGGCAAACTTGATGGACAAATTGCTCTCTTTTAATGATGATTTTCTCGCCTTCGAGAGTCAGACGCAGGCGAACTTTATCGTTCGTATAAAGCAGGAGCAGAATTTGATTAGAAAGATGATAAATAGGATTCACGCCATCAGAGAGACTTCGTTTTTGGGAACGGGTTATGCGATCGCAGAAATCGTCACTTTTATTCTTTCCGTGGGGTTGATTCTACTGAAAATGGATCCGTTTTATGAAAGCGTGTTTTTCGTTTTCTTTGTTAGCTTCATGCTGATTTACATGATTCATTTCATTAAGGATCTTGATAATCCTTTTGGGTATAACGAAAAAGATAACCTGGTTGAGGAGGTGTCTTTGAAGCCAATATTAGACAGTCAGAAGAGAATAGAGGGGTATTGTAGGGAGTTGAAGTAGAACGTGCTCGTGAGAGCGGAGCCATTTAGGCTGATTTAGTTGCTTCGTATTAAATTCAAAAACTCTTTCATGATTTGCGCAGCCGGTATTTGTTTGAGTAAAAATGGACAGAATCGACTATCCGTGGGATGTTCTATTCAGTATGAAAAAAATATCTCTACTTATCGCACTCATGTTCTTTGGCGCCGGATGTGCGTCACAAACATCGCAGGTCAGCACGAATTTGCCGTCACAGAATGAGCAGGACCAAGATCAGCCAGGCGATATCTCGATAAATTCGCAAATTGTAATGAAGGGGAATGATATCTATTTCTCCGGAGTCAAGCGTGGGGAGATTGTGGGTCAAACAGTGAATCTGGGCCTTGGAGAAAATCTGTTTGTTAGCTTCCCGGGGAAGGTCGGAGACTTTTGGTACTCTGGGCATGGTCGCCCGGAAGAGGCTGACGCGACAATGATCAATTCCGTCACTATCAAAGGCCTTAATTTGACTGTGAGTGATTTTGTTGCCGCTCCTTATCAGCTCTACGAACCAGTGGATGCGATTAGCTATCAATGTGACGGATCATTGGTTAAATTGGCGAGTAGCGGAGCAGGTGTGCCGAATTTTTATTGCGAAACAAATGGTAAGGACTCTCTCAGTCAATACGAGTTTTCGTCTGCCGGAATAGGTGACTTCGCAACCGGAGATACTCCAAGTATCAATTGGCAGAAAGTCTATATTAAGAAGGCTGGAGATAAGAATGTGTTTATTTTCGTTAATCTTGGAAGCGTGGAGAGTGACGCTTCTGTAATCGGAAATGAAACGGCAAAAGTCGCCGCTGCTTCGAAGAAGGCATATTTGGACGCGATTCTGGCCAAACCAGATGTTGTTCAACGCTTGAAACTTGCTGATGAGTTTGTGAAGAATCTTACCGTGACGGTCGAGAAATAAAATCGGCGATAACTCTAATGTTCTGTGCAAGCTTTTGAGCCGAGAGACCTCGCCGTATTGGCGGGGTTTTGCGTTTGGCGCTCTTCATTTTTAATCTACGGAAATACTGACTGCTTATAAAATAACAGAAGGATAAGCGATTTTCGATTGAGCGAAATTTGTTAATGCACTATTACATATTTGCCAATATAATGTCATTTATTGGCTAAATTATGCTAACATATTATTTCAACTAGAATTGACAAGATATCGAGTAGCGAGTAGTGTCAACTTATCAACATAGTTCGCCGACCAAAATGGTTGAGCGTTCCGTTGGTAGAAGAGAAGTGCATGAAGAGCTCGATGTTGTTGAAGGTTCTTCTGCTTTCCACGCTGGTTATGTCGTGCGCGGAGACAAAGAAAGACGCTGGAAACAACTCTCCACAGAACCAACAGGCCATTGGAGCGCCTGACGCCGGTTCCGCCGTGGTGGTGGCAGCATGCAGAGCGTTTGACTTCGATGTCGATGCTCCGCTTGGAGCCGACCTCATGACAGTCGCAGAGCTGGAGGTTCTTCCGATGGGAAGCCGCGGCGTGGTCGTGACGACCATTCGCGGTACCGAACCGGTTACGCTGCCGGTGACATTGGTTGGTTTCTACTCGTTGTTCGTTGGTTTCGGAATGCCGATTCCGATAATCATCCTGGAAACCGATCCGTGCGATCCGCGTTGGGCAGAATGGGGTGGAGCGGCGGCCGGTATGTCTGGCAGCCCCGTCATCTTGACCGAAGGACGTCTGGCCGGAGCCCTGTCCTACACCTTTGGGACGCGGTTGCAAGCCCCGTACATCTTTGGGGCGACGCCCGCTGAAGTCATGGCGCGTGGTGCGGAGAGCGGAACGAGCTGGATCACCCACACCGATATCATGCCGATGCCGACGGATGGTCTTCAACCGGTTGGCGTTGTCATGGGTTGGAACAGCGGGCGAGTTCAGCCTGATCTGATCGAAGCCCTGAATGTGCCCGAGACGGTTCAGGTGGTTCTTGGGCTCGGCGGAGTTGAGAGTGGTTTGCTGGGAGCCTGCCGTGAGGTTGGAGAAAGCGCGTCGCCTGATTGCGATGTGCCGAATTTCCGGGCAGGTTCGTCCATCGCTATCCCGGTGGTCATGGGCGATCTGATTTCGTCTACGGCGATTGGAACCGTCACCTATTTGAACGAGAATGGGATCATGGCTTTCGGCCACCCCTTCTTCGGAACCGGGCCAACCAGCCTGGGATACACGGGTGCGGAAATCTACGGCATCCAGGGAAATCCGCTTTCCGGAGCGTCAAAGTTCGGGGTGCCGAAGGGACGCTTCCTGGGTGTCATCAAAGAAGATCGCGCTTCTGGAATCAGCGGTGTTCCGGGCGAGCAGCCGGCGCTGGTTCGTATCAACTCGATCATCGCTGATCCCGCCGGAGTGACCAAAGAATTCCGTCACACGATTCAAGCGGGACTGCCGAAGAACATCATCGTTTACTCCAGCCTGGATGCGGTTATCTCCGGCTACTGGGGCAGCCTCGACTACATGACCGGAGGATCGGTTCGCTACAACACCCGTACGACTTTCAGTGGGAGCGATACGGTTTTTGAGACCATTGGTCGTGGTTGGGACGATGAAGATTTCTCGATGGCGGTGCTGTATGGGATGGGCTGGAGCGGGGGAATGTATGACAGCTGGTACTACCCGATTAACAGCCTTCTCGGCCGCTTTTCGGAGCATCACATCACGAGTGTTACGCTGAACGGCCGTTGGAGCGCCGATAAGGAAGTTCTGGAAGTGACGGGTTTCAAGGCTGATCCGCCATTGCCGGAAATTCGTGACGGTGGAGGCTCCTACCCTGAAGTGCGACCCGGGGATGTGATTAGCGTGGTGGTTACGACCATCGATCGTTCGGACATCACGAACGAGCCGACGACGCACTTGGTCGCTTTCACCATTCCGGAAGATGCGATCAGCGGAATTGGCCGGATTGCATTGTCGAAGACGTCGCTTCTGCCGGCTCCCGAGGTGGTTCCGGATCCCAATGCTGGTACGTTTGAAGCGGCGGTCCGGAAGCTCAATCTGGAGGCGGCCAAGGACGAGCTGTCCGAGTTGTACGTGGGGATGTACGGTCCCACGGAGAGCAGTGAAACGGGTGAGAAGGGCGGAGGAAGCGAGCTGCCCGAAGAGAACATGTCCTACAGCCACGAAGAGCTCCTCATGGCGCTCGATACCATCGTCGTGTTCGCTCCGGAGCTTGTGACCTCGATCAAGTTCGTGGTCGTCAGGCTCGACGAGACGAGCGACGCGGGAAGCTGTGACGGATCGTCGTGCGGTTCGCCCGGCATTGATGCAGGAAGCCGTGACGCAGGAACTGGTCGCGACGCAGGGGTTGGCCGCGATGCTCAGTAAGTTCATTGAATTGTGATGTTGCTCTGATTTGCCCGACCGTGTTCAAGAGATTCTTCTCTACACGGGCGGGACTTTTTTATTATCCTTCGCAAAACCCCGTGCTAGAGCCGCGGGGATGGCGAGCATCCGCCGGCGCGGACGTCATTCTGAGCTTGCGAAGAATCAAGGAGTCCTTGATGTTTCGCGATGCTCAACATGACGAAATTAGGTGGACAAACTCGGCTTGAATTCTGAGAAGCCACGGGCTTTAGCCCGTGGTAGTTCACTTTTAGCAAAACCATCGTCGTTCAGGCGGCTGTCGCTGTAGCGGATCTTGGTAGTAAATGGTGTCAGGTCTGATTTTTAAGCCTTTAAGATGTGATTGTGTCTGTCTTTAAATCAGACCTGACACCATTGCGCTGCCACAAAAATATCCCGAGACATCGTGGTCTTTTTGATTAGGAGAATATCATGTTTGTTCATTCCTTCTCCTCACGTGTACAATATGATCATTAACTCGTAGTTATTTTTTCATCTATGTCTGAAATGCGCAGCGAGTCTCGTGGTAGTGCATTAGAGTCGCCTGAAAAGAGCCCAACCGAAGAGTTGATGAAAACAGTAGAGCGTCTCAGGCAAGTAAAAAAGATCGAGCTGCGCATCAAGGGGCTGACTGCGATGGATGATGCCAGAACAGAGGCTGAAGAGGATGAACTTTATAGGCTTCAGGAAGAGCTTGAAGAGATGCCTTCGCTTGAAGGGTTTTTTGATACTGCAGACAAAGTAATGCCGGCCCTCCAATTGGAGCATGGCGGAAATTATCATCATGACGCCATCATCGCCCTGCCCGATGGCTCATTTTTGATGCGCGAAGTAACATCGGAGTACGATGTGGATAAAACAGAATACAGATTTATCGAACGAGTTGAAGCACTCCAAGCACTTCAAGAATCCGTGTCTGCTGATGAAAAGAGAATCAGAGAGCGAATGGCGAGAAGAGAAAAAGTGTTGGCGCTGGTTGAGAAAATTAAGGCGACAAAATAACGGGGAATATAAATGGTGTCAGGTCTGATTATGAGTTTTCTTAGATTTGAGCATGACGGAATGCTCATCACTAAATCAGACCTGACACCATTTACACACTGTCCTGGCCCGCCCGACCGTGTTCCGGAGATTCTTCTCTACACGGATGGGATTTTTTATTTTTAATTCAAATCCGTCGTCGCTCCAGTGGTTTTCGCCGGAGAAGGTTCTAGTATTGGTCAAGATTAAAAACATCCGCTTGATCGCGGATATTTTTTGCTGAAAGTTATGGCGTGTAAACCGGCATGGTTTCAACCAGATATTTTCCGGCGCTATTCTTTTTAACGATGAACGGAAACATAGAAGTGCCGTTTTGAAGTTCGAATTGATGAATCTTATCCGCTTCGCTAAACCAAACATTGAATTTAAAAGTCTGCGAATCGGGCTGTGAATCGAAGACGGCATTGCGAACCTCTAGACAGTTTAAACCATTCTGTTCGCAGCCGTATTTCCAAAGCGTGGCCGTATCTTTTGGATCAGCAGCAGGATTCCAATTCTCAAGCTGTTCGTAATTGTTGCCGTACGTTGCGACTGCGGCGGCATAATTTTTTTCGTGCAGAGAGGCGAGAAAGGTGATTAGAGCACCCTTGGCTTCGTCTGCATCGTTGGTATGATATTCGATGGTGGTATTCGGGCGTAAATAGTCCTTGACCCACATTCCTCCGAAGAGCCCGATAATCAGGACGCTGACTAGGATGAGTGCTTTGTTCCAAGTGGTATTCATATACTTTTATTAGAACATTATTTTTCTGAAAAAGCAATCAAAAACTTGCGCCTTTTAGCATATAGGAGTAGCTTGAATATTGGCTATTTTAAGCGCAATTTAATTACTCATACTATTATGACAAGAAACAGCTTTTTGGTGTTTTTGGGAGGGATTGTCCTAATAATCTTTGGATATTTTTTGATTCGTGAATATATCCCTGCAAAAACTGTCGTGATCACTGATTTTTCTTCTTGTGTGGCGGCTGGGAACGTGGTCTTGGAATCCTATCCGCGTCAGTGTCGGATGACTAACGGAACGATGTTCAAAGAAACAATTCAGCCATCCGAAAATCCAAACGAGTCCATTCATGTGGTTTCTCCGGCATCTGGGTCGACGGTTAAGAGCCCGGTTCGAATCAGTGGTGAGGCTCGCGGAGTTTGGTTTTTTGAAGGGTCATTTCCAATTGAAATAAAAGATGGGTCCGGAAAAACCATCGGACAAGGTATCGCTCGGGCAGATGGTGAATGGATGACGTCAAACTTTGTGCCATTTACCGCTGAAGTCGCATATTCTGATGCAGCTAACGGGGGAGAGGTCGTACTTATGCGCGATAATCCTTCCGGTTTACCAGAAAATGATCAGCAAGTAAGGGTTCCGGTGATACTTCAGGGTTCAAAGACGCTTTCCGTGAACGTCTATTTCTCGAATCTCAATAAGAATCCCGGGGCTGCGGACTGCACCCTGGTCTATCCTGTTGGTCGAGAATCTCCGGAGACACAGGCGGTAGCTCGTGTTGCGATTCTTCAGCTTTTAGAGGGTCCTTCCGTGAATGAGAAGGTTAATGGTTATGAGACAACTATCAATCCTGGCGTGAAACTTCAAAAGCTGACCATCGTGGACGGCGTGGCTAAAGTCGATTTTGATGCAGCGCTTGAAAAGGGGGTTGGCGGTTCTTGCCGAACGGCTTTTATACGTTCGCAGATAGAAAAAACTTTGCTTCAATTCCCGACGGTAAAAAGCGTGGTGATTTCTATCGATGGAAAGAGTGAGGATATTCTTCAGCCTTAGGCTTCGGCGCGATCGAGGTTTGTTTGTTGATAGATATGACTTGCGATACATGTCTGAATTTGAGAAGATACTTTCACTAATTACGAGAATCAATTCTTGTGGATGGAATCTTTGGAAGAATAGTTGATAAGGTGGCTCGGAATACCGTTGGTCTGCGTCGATTTTGTTGCACTAATAGAAGTAAGATTTTTATCATAGTGGCGCTATTTGTGCTCTTTCAACAGCTGTACTCTTGGCAAGCGGTTCGTCTAAGTGGACGGTTTGATGAATATGACACTTATTTTGGATATGATACGCCCAGAGTAGTAAGTGATCTTACATTTTCTCAAGCGGATCATTATAAATCTAGTGTGCATCCGTTTTTCGTCCTATTGTTTAATCCGTTAGGCTCTTTGTTAAGGCATTTTTGCGGTTCGGTTGAAACGGCAGTCTTGATGGGCTCGTTTGCTGGTGCGATTGGGGTTTGTTTAGCGTATCTATATTTTTTATTACTAGGCCTTTCCGTTGATATTTCCATCGTACTTACGATTCTTTTTGGTTTTTTGGTTAGTCAAAACTTGGTCTCTTCTGTGCCGGAGACTTATATTTATTCGAGTTTATCGATAATTATTGTTCAGCTATTGGGGCTTTCGGTGATAAAGAAAATAAAATCAGGGAACGAAAATATTGGTCGGGCGGCTATCATCTACTTTCCGCTCGCCGTTGTTTTTACTTTTGCTGTTACGATAACGAATGTTTTTCAGGGGGTAATAGTCGTTACGGTGGTTGCGATGCTGCTTAAATTATTCAAAACAAAGATTGTTTATGATTTTGAACGGCCATTCTATTGGATATTGTTAAGCGCGCTGATCCTTGCAGTTCTCATCACGGGCCATTGGAAGCTCAGTTTCTTGCTAGGTTTTAATGCTGTGCTTATTTGGTTTTATTTGATTGACAGGCCTAGATTTCATTTTAATCTTCGTCCGGCTACTTGGTTTATGTACGTAGCGATGGCAGCCTTAATTCTCGTGGTTAGCCTAGGATTGGTACAGCGCAGAGTTTATCCTGGAATTGACGCATTTGGCCGACAAATACTAGATGAAACCAGATGGATAAATGTTGGTACGGTGAGTAGCGCTAAGTTGTATGGTAGCCTCGTGTCTCACGAAGGAGCTGGGATTAAATTTCAATCACTCAAGAAAGAATCTCTTGCAATATTTGGTAGCACAAAACAGGTGCTAGTGAACTTCTTTGTAAATGAAATAATAGTTTCGAAGCAATACATATATAAATTTACAAGCATGAAGCATGATCCGGTCGTCATGCTCACGCACCGATTCGATTCTTCGAAATTATGAGTTTTTGTTCTTTGGGGAGCTTTATTGACCGCCGGTTTGGCTATCGGGCTACTACAAGAAACCGCTATCACGATTATTTTGATGCTTTGTTTGCTCTTCAATATCGTGTTGCATACTTTTTATGACGCTTATGAGTCCTTCATCTTTAATCCGCACATAAACTTCATTTTGATCGCACTCATCGCCCTCGGTTTTGTGGGTGAAAAAAAGTATTTTTACAGAATAAGATATATCATGCTGGTGGTTATCGCCATTGCAACGATATTTATCAATCTAAGGTTTTTTGACGAACTGGTTTTGATGCTTCCGCGCCTTTAATTTGGAAAGATATGTCAGAGAAGCCGGTAGTTGCGGTGTTTGATTTTGATGGCACGATAAGCTCAAGCAATAGCTTTTGGCATTTCTTGTTGTTTTTGAACCGTCGAAACTCTCAATTTAATCCAGTTAGGCCGTTGCTGATTGTGTTTAGCGTTTTGATTGGGCGAACTTCTAAGGTTGAAGCGCAGGAGCTTCTTTTTTCTTATTTTTTAAAGGATTTGAGCGACGAACAGGTTAAAAGCATTGCTGCCGATTTTGCGGCAAGCGAGATCCCAAAGATATTGCGAAAGAATGCCATGGAAAGAGTGGCTTGGCATAAGTTCGAAAAACATCGGCTAATAATTGTGAGTGCTGGTCTTCTTGATTATTTAAAACCATGGGCGCTGGCGAATAATTTTGAGATTTTAGCCTCGACTCTTAAGTCTAGGGAGAATGACACTACCAGTAGCCTCTGTTTTGATATTCATTGCCATGGAATGAAAAAAGTTGAGTGTTTGAAAGGCCTTCTGGGCGACTTAAATGCTTATAGGCTGTATGTGTACGGTGATAGCCGTGGTGATTATGAGATGTTGAAAATAGCCGATAAAAGATATTATCGATATTTTAATTCCGGTTATGAAAAAATATTCGAAGTCGTGTCGTTGCTGCGACCGAAACAGTGGATGAAAAATGCCTTCGTTTTTATTCCGCTGTTTTTTAGTCATAGCTGGTCAAGCTTGATTGCGATTGAACGCACTGTGATTGCGGCGGTTGCTTTTTCGCTTGTATCGAGTTCGGTTTATGTTTTTAATGACTGGAAAGATCGTGTCGCTGATAGTCTCCATCCCACGAAATGGCTTAGGCCGCTAGCTCGAGAGGGGATATCTAAAAGTACGGCGGTTATTTTAGCTTCCGCGCTATTGATTGCGGGACTTCTATTGAGCTTTAGTCTTTCTCTTACGGTTGGTTTGATAGTGGCGTCGTATATAATCTGTAATTTTGGCTACTCGATGGGACTTAAACAGGTCGTTATTTTGGATGTGTTTTTGATTAGTGCCGGCTTTATGGCTCGAATCTTTGCCGGTGCAGCAGCGATTTCAGTTATCACATCTCCGTGGTTAGTTTTATGTGGTTTGCTTCTGACTTTGTTTCTGGGTTTTGCTAAAAGGGCCGCAGAATTACGCTCTTTAAACGAGCGCAGCAACGGCCAACGCCAGGTTTTAGTTGACTATGATATGGATTTTTTGTCGGAAGCGATGACGATTTGTGCTTCCGGCGCGATTATCGGCTATGGTATCTACGCCTCGAGTCCAGAGACAGCTCGCCTTCATGGAACGGTCAATTTGATTTACACCTTGCCGCTCGTAGCCTATGGTTTTTTAGATACATGTATTTAATTCGAAGCTCCAAGTCATCAGAAAATGCGGCGAAGGATTTTGTGCGCGATAAACACCTGATTGGCACGGTTGTTATTTGGATCGCGGTAACTTTTTTACTGATTATATAAAAACGTATGCTTGAGCTGTTTTTCAAAATTAATGCGCACTACAGACTGAGTTTTAAGGTTGGGTGTTATGCGCTGTTAAGATTGATAGTGTTTCCGACCAGGTGGATGCTTGGATCGATTGCGTTGAAGGGTCGAGTC
Organism: bacterium; assembly: GCA_037139515.1. Lineage (GTDB taxonomy): Bacteria > Patescibacteriota > Patescibacteriia > JBAXGH01 > JBAXGH01 > JBAXGH01. The sequence goes on along the minus strand of JBAXGH010000018.1, from coordinate 17,436 downwards.
CTGTGCCTTGGTTGTGGCTATGGCGTGCTCGAAACGCTGATTGCTGAAGAATATCCGGAAGCTCGGCTACTTGGCATGGATACGGACGAAAAGCGAATTAAAGTCGCGAATGAGTCGATTCACGGTTTGTCTAATATTTCTTTTCAAGTCGGGGATGCGCTAAAGCTTGGAACGAATGAATCTTTTGATGCGATCGTGGCCCTGGACATCATTCATCATCTGCCGAGGGAATCTCAAGAATCGGTTTTGCGCGGACTTTGGGCAATGATTCAGCCGGGCGGCGAGCTAGTTTTAAAAGATTTAAAGACCGAACCAAAATGGAAAACGGATTGGGCTTATTTCCACGACCTAATCGTGGCGGGGCGACCAATCAATTATCGTTCGGTTGAGTTTTACGAAAATATATTTAAGAGTTTGGGCGCTGAAATTTCAATTTCTTACCCGACCGATTTTTATTTGCCATACAATCATTTCTTGTTAATTGCGAGGAAATCTAATTAATAAGAGCCCTGCTCTTGCAGAGGCGCTTTGAGCCTGAGAAGATACTGGTGAATTTATGAAAAAAATATTTGGTATCGTTGGTGCTATTCTTGCAATATCCGCGATTCTCTTTTTCGGGAGTAGGCTCATGAAAAACAAGGGGAGTACGGGCCCGACGCATCTCGCCGTTCAAGGGACGCTCGTGCTTGAGAAGTCTGTTCAGGCGGTTGAAGCGAATATAGAAATGGGCGGCGGGAAAGTTATTGTTACGGAAGCAGATAGTCCGATTGTTGGCTTAGAAGTTGATGTTTTAGCGAATTCCTATAAAGAATCTCGAGATTTTAAAATTTCGTACAGTCCGATTGCGAGCCACACATTTGGTGAAGATTTTACGCCGCTCACGCCACTTATAAGCGTCGATAATGGTGGCGGTTACTCGGATGAATTGATGGAAGTAAGGATCCCGGTAAAGGTTCCGGCGGATAGTTTTGCCATGGGTTTTATTTATGATGGTGCTACGAAAAAGCTTGAAGGTCTGCCGATGATCGCACAAGATGAAAACTCGATTACGATTGCAACGCGGCATTTTACTGATTTCGTTATCAGCATGATTCCGTTCACGAAATTGAAAAAGGATATCGATACCGGTTTTAGACCAGGTATGGATGACTGGCAATTCGTGAATCGCGGTTCATATATTGCTCCCGGCGGTCATTGCGCGGGACAAAGTTTAAGTTCCTTGTGGTATTACACCGAACAGCCGGATGGAAAGGATTTGGCGCTTTACAATCGATACGATAACAACGGTGACAAACCTGAAACTCCGGATTTGTGGGAAGATGATAGCCTCGGCTACCGTTTCGCTTCGACTATTCAGCAGGATATCGATTGGAACGGATTTGCTTTTAAGCTTTGGAGAGCGCAGCGCGGTGTGAGTGATGATTTAACCTGGAAGCTTTTTTCGTATTCGATGCAGATTACCGGTGAGCCTCAGTTGGTTGGATTGACCAAGGTGGGCGGTCACGCCATGGTTGCTTATCGCGTGAAAGACGGGGAATTGTTTATCGCCGATCCGAATTATCCCGGCGACCTGACGCGTCGAATCACTTTTGCCGCCGGAAAAATCGATCCGTATGAATCAGGCGCGAACTTCGAGGAAATTAAAAAGGGAAATAGCACACGGTACGACAAGGTCGGATTTACCGGTAAAACCACCATCATCAACTGGAAAGATATTGCTGCACGGTGGACTGAATTTAAGAACAAATCTATCGGACGGGATCGTTTTCCGGCTTATGTCATGATTCAGACCGATAAAGATGGCAAAGAAAGTTCGGCGAGCGATGGGATGACTTCGTCGGCTAAGCTCATCAATATCAACGCATCGTCGCAACAAGCGGATGGAATTTTCACGAACGTATATCGCGACGAAAAACTGCTTGCGCGAGATGCGGCGGGGAATATAGCGCTCGTACCTGGGAATAATAAGCTCGGGTTTGCAATTTACGGCATTGCTGATGGGGACCCAAGCTATATCGACTTCAAGTATCTGAATGTGGTTTTTGAGGCTGGACCGAATAAACTTTCGATTGATCCTTATACCGTGCAGTGCGTTGCCGACGTTCCTTGCACGTTTACCGCGAGCATTCCGGATGCATCTAAAATTAAGGAGTATGTCTGGTCGATTACCGGACGAGAAATGCAGAGAGGCGACAGTCCGTCGTTTACGCATACGTTTCCAAAGTCTGAATATCACAATATCACGGGCCGAGCCGTTTCCGTGCGCGCTTACGACAAAGATGGAAATGTCATTGGGGAGATAGCGGGTAGTCGGGCGACTGGCATTGCGAGTTTTGTGTATTGAAGAATATCCAACGTCGTCACACTGCGCGTTCTCTGAATCTGTCAGCGTCCCGCGCTCTGCTATAATAGAGCCATGAAGTCATTTTCAAGGGCATTGAATTTTTTTGATATCGTGAGGCTTGTTGGATATTTTTGTGTTGCTGTTTTACTGACTTTTCTGGTTCCAGAGATTTCATTTTTGATTCCATCGGGCTTCATTGTTTACGAGTTACTCTTCTTTACTTTTATAGTGGGCTTTCTTATCAACCGAGCACTTGAGCGAAAAAGAGATATTTCCGCCAGTGTGGCTTCGGAGCTGGTCCATCTTCGGCATTTGGCGCATGTTTCGGAGTCGCTTGGATCAGTTTCTTGGAGAAAGAAATTTAATAAGGCGCTTTTTGATTATCACGAACAAGTATCAAAAACTATTGAGTCTTACGAAGATCGGGCGGAAAAGAGATTTCATGAGGTTTCTCATGCTGTTTATGCTTTTTCTCCAGCCGATGACCGTGAGACTGTTATGTTCGCTGACATGATGGAAACAACCAACAAAATTGCTCTTGAACGCAGGAATACACTGCACCAGCTTAGAAGCAGCCTTCCGGCGTATCATTGGGTGGTTATGTTGACTTTTGCTTTGTTTGTGATTGGTGCGCTGCTCGGAAGTCGGACTCCGGGAGATTATCTGCATGGTGTCGTGGTAACGATAACGAGCATTTTTATAACACTAGACCTGCTCGCGGTGACCAACCATATGTCACGTGTCGAAATCAAGAATCTGCAAAATAGATACTCTTCGAATCTGCCAAAAAACTAGTTGCTTTGAACGGGCGTTCAAAGCTTTATCTGTCAGATACTATTGACATAAGCGCCCTAACGTGGTATACGTAGGGGGCACTTTTTCGCTGCATTCAGCAGCATCGGAGAGAGAAATGAGCGCGATTTTCGCAGTGATTGGGCTGGTTCTTGCTGGTCAGGTGGCTGGGCAAGCGGCAACCGAGCGTCAGGATGCGCAGGAACTTGCTGCGCAGGTTCGGGCGAGGGGCCGGGCAGGCACGATCAGCGACAAGCCGTTTCGTGAGCTCAAGATTGGTGCGAATGTGGCGATGGTCGTGAACATGGGCGCCTACGAGGTTCTGCTCATCGAAACGCCCTACACGATCAGGCTCGATATCAAGATTGACGGCGTCGTCGACCGCACTCTTTCGGCGCCGAACATGACGTCTGACGCACGGGCCGAGAACGAAATGAAGATCATTATGGATCCCCAGACCGTTTCGGAGCTGGCTCCGACGGAAGCTTCACTTTCCTCGGCGGTTTCCAGGAGCCAGGGACCGAAGGTGACCCGTACGCTTTTCGTCTACGCCGCAACGAAGCTAGCGAAGATCAACATCAACTCGGGGGAGACAGAATTCTTTGAGGGTGATGCCGCCGTCAACATGCGTCGCATGGCGCAGGTCGACTACAGCAAGGTCTTGAAGGCGAGCCTCGGGAAGTAGTCGGAGAGTGGGCAGTCAGGTCCGTGGAGCTTCGCGCTTCACGGATCTTTTTTATCATCCTGACTGTGTGGATTGACCGAATGCTATTTGTGAGCTATGGTTTTCCCGCGAAAAGCGTCAATTTAACCGCAAGTCGGAGGAGGTTTCCATGAGTTGCGTTTTGAACTTCATTGCAAACAGTCAGTTGTTCTTCATCATTGGTACTGTGGTGTGCCTTGTTGTGACGAACGGCCTTGCTGAGTGGCTCATGAAGCCGCTCATGCAAATCGATGGTGATGAGTCGCTTGCTGATGACGAAGGCGGGGGAGCATATATCTTCGCTTGTCTGATGTGGCCGGTGCAGGTCATGCTCGGTCTCACTTTCATCTTCGCGACGCTTACGATCTTTTCGTTCCTTTTGGGCGCTTCAGTGGACTGGCCGCAAACCGTAAGATAGCCGAGGAGTAGCTCCGATGAACGCGATTGCGGACAATATTCCGTTCTTTGCCATTGGCACGATATTCTTCACCTTGATGTCGGTCGTCGTTGCTCGCCTCACCAGAAAGTCAATTGCACGAGAAGTGGGCTTGGAAAAAGATGAAGAAGATGTTTTGATTTTCTCGGTCTTTTCCTGGCGAACGCAAATCGTGTACATACCAACGCTTGTGTTCGGAGTACTCACGATTCTTGCCGTGTTCTTCGACTGTCTGCGGGGGAACGCGCGGCCCTGAGGTTTCCGGAGAACCAAATAGCCCACCATTTCAGGTGGGCTTTTTATTTGGAGATGATTAATTTACCGGATTTTCACTGGACTTTTTCCATTTTCTAACCAATTCCATCACGTTTTCGAAGCTGAGCTTGGTCAGGCCACTGAAAATCATTTGAGTGCGATTTCGCCAAACTTCTCCCTTAAGAAGGGCGGCTAAGTGTTCTTTGAGCGAGGCGACAGCTTTTTTGTCACCGGCTTTTTCACTTTCTTCAAGTCTGGCTTGGCATTCGGTTCTTTCGGTTTTTGTGATTTCTTCAACCAGCTCATTGAAGTTGTATTTCTTTAAATCACGTGCGTTCTGTGTATTGATGGCGGCCGAGACATAGCCGTCACCACGTCGCATAATAATGGGCTGATTAAAATCTACGCGCCGACGAAAAGCAAAATACATTCCGTCGATGGATTCGGGTTTGTATAGCGGGCCGCGTCCGCCCGTCGGTTCAATAACCACTATTCCTTCATCTTTCAAATCCGGGCGAATATCAATTTCACCTTTTTTGTAAAGACTTTCCACGTCTTCGACAACTTTTTCTTCTTTAGCGCGTTCCTGTTTAATGCATTCCTGGTACTTGAATGGATTCTGCAAAATATCCTCAACGTTATCGAGTATAAAATTTAAGAGTTTTAGGTTTTCCTCCGCCGTCGGCCCTCTTTTTTGGGTCACGGAGATTTTTTCTTTCAAGGCAGTACCGGCTTTGATAGCATCTTGAATCTTCTTTGTCTGTGCTTCTAGTTTTTTTAATTCAGGGTTTGCATTTTTTGCAGCCTTTAGTGCTTCGTTTAACTTTTTCTTCTCTGATCCTGGTGCTGTTTGGAACTGTTTTTTAAGCGAAGCTATTGTTTCGTCAGCATTCTCAACTTTATCGATCTGATGTTTTAGCAATTCGGCGGCATTATCAAGATTCGCGGTGTCATCTCCAAGCATTTCTTTCAGTTGCGTTTCAAGTGTGCTACGCACTTCTTGAAGTTTTTTATATTCAGGGGCTTTCAGTTTTTCGGTGCTATCGGTGATTATGTTTCTAAGAATATATTCGTAGTCTCTGGCACTCGCGCCACGTTCGAGGGGTTTTGAACCCAGCAGGAAGTCTCCGCAATTGCTGATCGCGTTAATCGTATGCTTGTGTTTGAGTGCCAGTCTTGGGTTTCTGAAAGCCCACAAAGAAAGCACCGAGTCGGAATCCAGATGGTTTACAAAAACACGCAATTTACGAATTTCTTTTTCCGAGCCTTCGACCTTCGCCCCGAACCGCTCGAGGTATTTTTTCATGGCCAGCTTCCAGATGTCTTGCTTCGACGCTGCGGAGCCGAGTTCTTTAGCTGATTCCTTCACAGAATCGGAAATGATATGCGTGATCATTTTTGTGGCGGTCAAATCAGGCTCTTCGCCACGCTTGAAAAAGTCTTCTTCCAGCCTGTCGTGATGATCGATGATGTTGATACCTTCAACTTTTTTGAGCTCTCCTGAGTCTACCCGACCAAGGTTGCCGTCGATGATAGTCGAGCCAACCAGTGTCCTTCCCGGTGCAATTTCTACGCTCACCGGCACGCTAGTTCCACGCTTCATGTTGATTTCGACATTCGGCCGAAGCGTGACGCTCTCAAAGTCAGCGTCTTCCAATTTGAAAATCTCACCCTGATATTCCGACATCTTAGGCACGCGCTCAAAACCGCTCGTCGCCGGATTGTATTTGCCCTCGCTTTCGTTCGCCGCATAAACAGCGTCAGAAAATTCGCGGGTTTCTTCGTCGTATTCGGGTGTTGGAGGGGAGAGTTCCGGAAGTTTGACCTTGCCGGATTCGGCGTCACTAAGAAGTGTTTCGACTTCCGCCTCATCCATTTCGAAAAACTTGGCGCCGACAATCTTTTTAATCGCCGCAAGCTTTTTTGATTTTTTAGGGTCGTCGGTCTTTACCTTCTTCAGGCTCTCCGGAGTGATGCTTGCGAGATAGCCGGAAAGCGTTTCTTGAACAAACTTATACCTTTTCGGGTCAATGAATATGTCTTCCTTTACCTTAATGCCCTGAGCCGAAAGCTCATGTCTATAAAGGGCGTCCGTGCGCTCGGTCTGCGTTTCGATATCTTTAAAAATCCTGATAATTTTATCTTTCATCGCCTGTTCATCGTATTCTTTGGAAAGCACATCAACCATTGGCTGACCCTTGGAATTTTTTGTCGCGAGAATGTCGGGAAAAGCGTCGATGATTTCCGGCATGGCTTCAAAATCAGCCTTTCGAAGTCCGCGCCTCACAAAATCCAAAAGAATCAGGCGGCGATTAGCGCCGGTCTGCTCCAGGCTTCTCTCGGCCTTCTTGCGCTCCTCCAGGCTTTCTGTGATTTCGGTTTTCGCGGCTTCGATCTTGGTTTCAACGGCTTTCTCGCCGGATTCCATCTTTGAAGCTTCTTCCGCGGCTTGATTTGGTACTGGCTCCATATTATTAAGCGTTTAGTTTATTTGCGCTGATTTCAGCGAGGTCGGCCGCTTGAGCTTTCTTCAGCATGTCTTTTTTTATCGCTGTGATGATTTCTTGTTTTTTGGCGACGTTTTTCAGATATCGCAGATAATTCTCCCGGTCTGCAGCGGAAAGATTTTCAACCTGGTTGTGGTTAAGATCAAGATAGTGTGAGTTCATGATGGTTTTGATTAATACTTACATTGTGATTGATCTGATTATATCAAATAATACTGTGGTACAATTACTCAGAATATTAAAACTTAATATATGGCACAAGAATTAAGTAATAAGCAGAAGGTGGAAAAGCTTCGCGAAATTGCGGCGAAATATTTAAAGGATATCGCTGCGATAAAAGATGAGTTTTCTAAAAAAGTAGATGCTCTGGTAGCTGAAGATAACAAGAAAAAATCCGGAAAATCATAAATAACAGGTTTTAACTTCTTTAATATGGGTTTTTCAGAAAGCAAACCAGGAAAGCCACAGCACGAAGAGGGCGCAGAAGAAGCGCTGGATACGAGTGTTGAGAATAAACATGATCACGCAGCGAGAATCGAAGAGAATATCGACAAAGGGGTCGAAGATTTGAGCAAGGGTGTTGATAGCAAAGCGCGCGAAGCTCAGGCTTTTGTAGATACGAAGGCCGAGAAGGTATCCGGAACGAATCCGGCTATCGCGCCGGAGGTGAAGGGCGCGGCAGCTAGCGCGGATCAGCAAATCGAGGCTGCGCAGGCGGGGACCAAGGCGGCCATGGCTGAGGTTGTGAGGGAAAAGGCGCCGGAAAGTGATGCGGAATTGCCTGTGGTGGTTGGTGAAGCTCCGAAGGGAAAGGATTTGGAAGACATGCAGGCTGAGGCTGGAAAAGAGATGAGAACTGATAATTACGAAAAAAGGAGGGCGACTAAGAATGATGCGTGGAAAAAAGCAAACGAGCCTTATACTGGAGATGTCACAAAACTTCCGCCGGAGTCTGCGTTTGCTTTTAAGCCAAAAGAATGGAATAAGCTATCTCTGCAGGAGAAATTAACTTATTGTAAGCCAGACAAACTGCGGGAAGATATGGCTGACAGACTTCATGCCGATAGACTTCCAGAAGCGGAAAGTTTTGAGATTGGAAAGAAATTTGAAGCTGCTGATTTAGCAAAGGTTGATGCAAATATAGATAGACTTTTAGCGGCACACTCTTCTAAGGAGTTGGGCAATATTAGTAAGGAGTACGCAGAAACGATAGGCGAAAGCATGAAGGAATATGCAAAGTTAATTTCTGAAGCTGGCTCAAAGGATGGTATTGAGGCAAATGCTGTGAATGAAGTTGTTGAGGATTTGATTAAAAAGATGGTTTTTCAACAGCAAGAATCGGAGAGGCGCGCGCTTGGTGATCACGGAGTTCGCCATATTATCAAGGGTAATATTGGAGAGGCAAAGAAAATCATGGCAGCCTGGGATGAGTCTCATGATGAAAAGATGAATCCTTTGGATAAGCTCAAAATGATGACGGTCATGCTTAATCACGACATGGGCTATACGGTTGATGTTAATCGAAAGGGCTTCGGTTCAACAGGCGATCACCCTGCGTTCAGCCGAAAGATTTTTGAATCGCAGGCTGACCTTTACGGGAAGGTGTTTCAGCCTGAGGACTTGCAGCAAATGTCTGAGATTCTTGAGACACACGATAATGAGACATCTGATTTTAGTAGTAAAGAGCGAGGTTTAGAGTCGGCAATTAGACTTGCTGACAACATGGCGCTTTTTCATGATAATAAAATGCCGGAATTGTTTTATCAGGATCCAACCAATGTTGAAGTTTTACAGAAGATAGCCGCTTTGGAAAAAATGTATCCGGTGACTCCCGATAAAGATGCTGATGGCAAGCCGATTAAGCTTTCTGATGCGGAGAAAGCTAAAAATGATCAAATGGAAGCTCTGCAGCGAGCCGCAGTGGATGTTCTAAAGAAGTCTTTGACTGAAAAAATTCAGAAGAATGATAAATTGGATAAGAATTCTCAAGCCGGTCTATTGAACGCTGTGAAAGATTTATCTCCAGGCCAGCATAAATTTAATGTGGGCATGTATGGCGGTAATTTAGAAGGATATAAGTTTAATGACGAAGGCGCTCTTGAGGTTACGGTGAGTAAATCAGCAATGCATAAGCAGATGCAGGATATGTTTGAGATGGGACAGGCTGGTTTTGTGAAGATGCTTGATTCTTATAAGGACGAAAAAGGAAAAGAGTTTGTCAAAAAACAGGTTGATGCGGAAACCGTAGAAGTAAAACTTGGTGATCCGCCAGTCATGGTATTTAATATTATTTCAGAGGGTAAGGCGGTCAAGGATGGTGGTTCGGAAAGAGCCGCGCTTGAAGCAAAGAATGTGGCGCTCTTAGAAACATTCAAAAAGGCGGAAAAGGAATGGGTGGAAACCAGGGCCGCGTTGGGAAATGAAATTCGTGGAGTTACGCTTGAAGCGGCTAGTAAGTTCGAAAAGGAACCTACGGATACTAATTTTGTTAACATGATCACTGGCCTGGAAGCGGGCATAAGTAAAGCCAGTCCAGAGGATATTTTACAGCTTCGATCCATCGTTGATCGATTGAATAAGGATGATGATAAATTGTCCGAAGATGACAATAAGAAGAACAAAGTTAAAATAGCCGCAGAGATCAAGACTTTTATGACCACGGCTGAAAAGAAATATATTAACGCATAAAGGATATGACGAACGAAAAAAATATGCGGGAACAAGAGGGAACTGGTGCCAAAAAAACAAGCATGTATAGCGGTTTCAAGAATGAGCTTGAAGGCATCGCTGATTTGGATGTTGGACTTCCGCAGGAGATATCTTTGGCCTGGATGACCGAGAGGCTGTCTCAAAAATATCCGGAGCAGTGGGAACAAACATTTGAAAAAGTGAATCAGAAATCGAGAGAATTAAACAATGCGTTTGAGGTTAGTCATTTTTTGGCGAATTTCATAGGAAGACTTTATCAGGATTTTTTAGAGGAAGAAAAGAATAATGCCGGAAATGATCTTGACCGCTCTAGGATCGAGTTACTCATTAGTATGTTGAAGCTCAAATCTAAAAATATAAAAAAGTTAGAGGAAAAAAAGGAAATTTGTAATTTTGGCGGAGTGAATATCGATTATGCTCCAAATTGGTATCTGACAGAGAAAGCGAAAAGCGAAAAGAAATAAATCAAAAACACCTGCATTGTCTGCGGGTGTTTTGTTTCTGCTGGAGTGCGTGATGCTCGTTTGTGATGCAGGCTTGTCTCGCGGGTTTAAGTTTGGGAGAATACCGAAGATATGATTATTTTTATAAACGGCTCGATTAATGCCGGGAAAAGTACGGTTTCGAAGATTCTCGCGGATAAATTGGGTTCCGCGGCATTGCTCGAAGTAGATTGTTTGCGTGATTTTATCGGTTGGATGACGCTTGAAAAATCAATCCCGATAAATCTTGAAAACGCGGTTTCACTGATTCAGAATTTCCACCGTCGTGGGATTGATGTCGTCGTGCCGTATCCACTTTCGAAAGAAAATTATAATTTTTTGATGCAGGAGCTTCATGATTTTGCGGGTGATATCAAGGTGTTCACGCTTGCTCCGACGCTTGAGGTTGCGTCAAGCAATCGAGGCCGTCGGGAATTGACCGAACAGGAAAGAGCGCGCATCAAACATCATTATGCAATCGGAATTCCGACACCCAACTTCGGAACTATCATCGATAATTCAAACGAAACTCCCGAAGAAACGGCGAATAAAATCTTGAAATTGTTATCTAAATAATATGGAGGACGTTGAAAAGATAAAAATCAAAGCCATGTGCATGTTTCGGAAAGGTGATTTGGTGCTGGTTTCGCGCGGATTTGATAAAGTCACGAACGAACATTTTTATCGCGCGCTCGGCGGATCGGTGAATTTTTTTGAGACTGGTTTGGAAGGTGTGAGACGTGAAATTGACGAAGAACTTCATAGCGGAATCGAGAATTTACGCTTTCTGAGGGTAGTTGAAAATCTTTTTGAATACGAAGGCCGTCGCGGACACGAAGTTACGTTTTTATATGCCGGTGATTTGGCGAAAAAAGAACTTTACGAAGAAAAGTTGATCACGATTGTCGAAGATACTTATCAACTTGAAGCCGAGTGGATTCTGATGTCTGATTTTCTCTCGGGCGAAAAAATATTATATCCGGAGCTGAATTGGAAAGAAGTTTTTGAATCGCTGAATTAATAATATGTCTAAGCCATTAATTTTAATCGACTGGTATCGGACTCTTTCCGAGCATAAATTCTGGGAAAATCACGTTTCTGAAAGCGCCTTAGGTATTATTCAATCGGAATTGAAAAACAATTTGGTTTTTCTGAATGATTGGATGCGCGCTAAGACATCAAGCGAGGATGTTTGCGAGATTCTGTCTGCGGAAACCCAGCTTTCATCGAAAGAATTATTTAGCGCGTTACAGAAAAGCTGTGAGGACATCAGTCTGAGCACGGCAATGGTTTCGGCTCTTTCTGAAGTTTCGCGGAAGGCTGATTTGGTGCTCGTGTCTGATAATATGGACTGCTTTGAGCGCTGGACTTTGCCGAATCTCAAAAAGCTCGGTGTTTTTTCCGGGTTTTATCTTTCGTCCGCTATCAAGAGACTGAAAAACGACAATGGCGGTTTAACGTTAGCCGAAGCCTGTCGCGCATATAATATCAATCCGCAAGAAGCTTCTTTGATTGACGATTCGAAACCAACCCGCGATATTTTTGAATCCCTCGGCGGTCGGGCTCATGAGGTTAGTAACCCGGCCGATACCGAAAGAACGCTTAAAGAATTATTGAAAAGCTTATGAAAATGATTTTGAAATATAATCCCGAAAGCGCGACTGAAGAAGAAGTTTTGAGCTTCGAGTCTCGTGTCGCGGCGCGCGCTTTGGTTTTTGATAAAGATGGCAAAATCGGAATTCTACATGCACGAAACGAGGGATATTATAAGTTGCCGGGCGGGGGAGTTGATGCGGGTGAAAGTCCGCGTGAAGCTTTGGTGCGTGAAATTGCGGAAGAACTTGGCTGCAAGATTCGCGACGTCGAAGAATTGGGTATGACGCTTGAATATCGTAAGGCCTACAAGTTTCGTCAGGAATCGTATTGCTTTACCGCGAAGCTCGATGGCGAAAAGGGCATACCGGCTTTTACCGAAAAAGAACTAGCCTTGGGCTTTGAAGCGGTTTGGGTGTCGACTGAAGAGGCTCTAAGTCTGATTGAGTCAAACCTCAGCAAAAAAGATCTATTTAGTTATATGCAGGTTCGGGACGCAGCCATCATTCGTTTTGCGCAGAAATTGGTTTAACCGCAGCATTGACTGAAATAAGCATTTCGGCTAGTATCAAATTACAACACGTAACAGGAGGGAAGATGGTCGCGAAAGCTGAGGCAACAGAAAGTAGCCGTCGTAGATTCACACTCAGGGAAGCTTGGGAAGTCGGGTGCTTTCAGGAGGCGCTTTACTATGGCAGGGAGGTCTCGCATGTTTCGGACGCCGAAACGACTTCAGACACCCAACCCATCAAGTGCGTCGAGGAACCCGGTCGTGAGTCGGCAAAGAAGGTTGGAGTTCATCAAAGCTAGAAGGGCGGCGCGCTGTCAGGTGTTTGCGTATGGGAGTCTATGGAAAATCCAAGGCTCCCGTTTTTTATTGTGCCGCAGTGCATCCTTGTCAAAAGCGCTTTGATGTACTAGTATTTTCGAGCCTAAAAAGGCAGAAAGAGGTGTAAGAATGGGAAAGGTAGAGGTTGGCTATCGCTGGCTCGCACGTGGTGGGCAGGTGCTCGACTACTCTGCGTTGCACGATGATCCGAGTCTCGCAGAACTCGCGAAGGTCCTTACGGACCGCGAGATGAGGCTCGACGTGATGTGCACTGCGGGCGGTGGCGCAAGCTGGGTTGTGGCTCGCGACTACAGCCATCCGCCGGTCGGCAAGATTGTCGGCATGGGCATGCTTGTGCCGCTTCGCAAATCGGTTGGCTTCGTCGGGCACGCGGATGACATCGTCGTGCTTGAAAGCTACCGTGGCAAGGAACTCGGTATCGCGCGCAACATCATGATGCGGATCGAGGAAGAAGCTCGTCGGCTCAGCATGAAGTACGTTGAGCTCACGAGCAAACCCGACCGCGTGCCGGCGAACAAGCTCTACCTGAGTTGCGGCTACAAGCTCATGGCGGACGCGGTTCCGGAGAGCACGATCCCCGGCGGCAGCAAGATTTCCGGCACTGGCGGCACGAACCTTTACCGTCTCTACCTCTGACGCTTTTGCGGCAACCCGATTTCGGCCGAACTCCGGCTGACTTCGGGATTTTTTTATTCTTTGTTGTCATCTCGAAGCCGAGAGATCTTGAAATGTTATAATGAGTGAGTTATGAAATCTTCTTTTGGTCTCGGCGTCGGTATTTTTCTTTTGTGCTTTTTGATTTTGCCGCGGACGCTTAACGCGGTTGCGACGACTGACCAAAATATCGATACCGATAAAGATGGCCTGACCGACTTGGATGAGACGGTGAAATATTATACAAGTCCGCAGCTCACTGACACGGATGGCGATGGAAAAAGCGACGGTGAGGAAATAAAAAACGGTGATTCGCCGCGTTTTAAGGGTAAAAAACTTTCGGAGGTTGATTCTGATAAAGATGGCCTGAATGATTCTTGGGAATTGATTCTTGGAACTAGCCTCGCGAACGCCGATACTGACGGCGATACCTTTAAAGATGGCTTGGAAGTTAATTCTGGTTTTGATCCAACCAATAAGAATCCGGTGAAAGTCGAAAAATCAATCAGGGTGAGTGATAAAGAATTGCGCCTACGATATTATTTTGGCGACAAAGAACTGGCGGTTCTGCCGGTTTCGACAGGAAAAAAGTCAACGCCGACTCCGCACGGTGATTTTAAGGTCATAGCGAAAGTGCCGGTTAAATACTATAAAGGGCCGACTTGGGATTATCCGAACACAAAGTGGAATTTGTTTTTCACGACCGAGCGCGGCTATCGTTTTTATATTCATAGCGCTTATTGGCATAATAAATTTGGAAAATCTCCGGTGTCTGGAGGTTGTGTGAATGTGCGCGTCGCCGATATGGGCGCGCTCTATGATTTTGCGCAAGTCGGAACCAAGGTGTATATACAATAGGATTTTAAAAATTCTATGCGCATGAAAATCGAAGAGAATCAGCAAGCCGGGCTTAAAACAATTTTTCTGAGCCCGATTTTTGTGCCGAGCTATTATTTTTTTGCAACTTTGTTTTTGATAATCGCCGCCGTGGTTCTTGTGATTGCTTTGCGCGGTGACTCGCGCGAATTATTTCCGCTTGCTTTTCTGGCTTTGGTTTGTGGTATTGGGAGTGCGGTGATTTTTAGAAATATCGAACGTGCTAAAATCGTGATTGATAAGAATGCAAAAAAAATCATCATCGATACGGCGCATTTCATGAACTTTTGGAAAGCTCATAGGGAAATTCAGTTTAGCAATATTGCTTCGATCGGAATGCGCGAATTCTCGGTTCCTTTCAAATACAGCGTCTCAACGAGCTACTCGGTTTATATTGCGGAAAAGAACGGAAGTCGCGTTTCCTGCACAACCGGGCCGATGTTTACGCATGATTCGGCTGAAGCGCTGGTGTGTGAGCTTCGGAGCGCAATCTTGACGTGACGACTGAAAACCTATATTTTTCTGTGAGCCAACAAGGAGGGCGAGATGTCTCTTGAGTCCAAACGTGAAGAGTATGAGCTCGTTACGAGCGAGAAAGATCAGGCGGCGCTCGACCTTTGTACCGCGGTCAAGAACGGCAACTTCAACCTGGTCGAGAAGCTGATTCCGCACCTTCAAATCAAGGACCTGGAAAGGCAACGAAGCGTCGGGCTGTATCTTCGCGAATGCAGATGTGCGACGACTCTGGAGGCGCGTAACGCCGCCTTTGAAAAACTGATCTTTGTACTCATCGTGAAGATGGACGCTGATGAAATCTGCCTTGGGTGAACGGCTTGCATGTCCGATTTGGACGGTGCGGGTCTTTTTTTGTTAAAATTGTTAAAACTTATGTCGATTTGGAGCGTTTATATCGTGCGGTGTAAAGATGGAAGCTTGTATACCGGAATTTCAACCGATGTTGCTTTGCGCGTTCAAAAACACAATTCTGGTTTGGGGGCGAAATATACACGAGCACGCCGACCGGTGGTTTTAGTTTGGTCAGTTCGAGTTAGATCTGAATCAGCGGCACGAAAACGCGAATATCAAATCAAACAAATGACTCGCGAGTTGAAGCTTGTGATGATAAACAAGACACTTAAGAACAAGTAAGCAGAATAGCGGTTAATTTATGCCATGGGGATATCTGAAGAGTTATAGCGAGGTAGTGCTATAATAGGTACTAGTTAGAGATATTGTTTGCGGTTAGCGCACATGAAAAAACTCGTACTAAAAATCTTACTCTGCTTGGCAATGTTTGCGGGCACCGTGAGTATCGCGCCTGTTCATGCAGCGACCGGAGTGCCGAAAGTATTGAATCATCAGGGTCGTCTTCTTGATTCAAGCGGAAACCTACTAGGAGGAGCTGGTACGGATTTTTGTTTTAAATTCTCACTCTATTCTGATTCTGTAGTTGGGGCGCCTGATACTAAAATCTGGCCAAGTGGTTCGCCGTCAGCTATGACGGTTAATGTTAAAAATGGTGTCTATAACGCCGGCATTGGTGATATCGCTGATGGAGGAGATTTACTAGATTTTGATTTTCAAACCACTGACACGGTTTACTTGAATATTCAGGTTGCAGCTAAAGTTGGTTCGACTTGTGCCGCCGGTGATGGCGCAGAATCGTTTGAAAATCTTAGCCCGCGATATCGTGTCGCATCAGCCGGTTATGCTATCAACGCTGGTGCTTTGAATGGGTTTATTTCTTCTCAGACTCCTTCTGGTAATCAGATTCCTGTTTTGAATGCGAATGATTTGTTATTGCCGGGTACAATCGTATTAGATGGGGCCACGGCGAATGCGAATCGTCTGACTCTTTCGGCGGTTGATCCAACGGCTTCACGAACCATTAATTTTCCGAATGCTTCCGGTACGGTTGCGGTTTCTGCTTCCGGGCCACTTTCATTATCAGCGGCAGGGGATTTAAGTTGTTCTACCTGTTTGGTTTCGGGCGGCGGCGGTTCGTTTACGACGCTTGGATCAACGGGAACGACTACTTTGGGTGATGGCTCTGGGACAGTAGCGATTAACTCGTCTTCTTGGGATATTACTTCTGCCGGAGTAGCCTCTGGTTTTACTGGTTTTACAACAACTGGCGTAGTGAATTTGAGCGGTGCGACTTTATTTGGTGCCTTACCACTGGTTTTTGAGGGCGCGACCGCGAATGGCATCACTACAACCTTCGCGATTACTGATCCGACCGTGAATCGTACGATTACTTTCCCAAATGCATCTGGAACGGTCGCAGTTTCCTCTTCCGGGCCGGTTACTTTGTCAGCGGCAGGAGATATTGATTGTCCCACGTGTATTACTTCAGGAAGTGGCTTGCTGACTGTGGCGGGTACTGCTGGAATGGATTCGCTTGTAAATATTGGAGGAACTTTGATGATTGGAGCTGGGACAAATATTACAACTTCTGGCGACGGTGCTGGCGGAGTAGTAGTGGCCTTGGTCGATAATCCGAGTTTCTCTACTGAAGTTTCAGCTCCTTTGTTTACGAATGCTGGTTCTGATCTGACCATATCTACAACGGTTTCCGGTGATGTTGTGTTGCAGCCGATGGGGCCCACAGTCTCAGCAATCGTAAAAATTGGTAATGGTGGCGTGGGTTCGGCGACACCGGATTTATTCGGCTTAGATGTGAAGTCAACTGCTGGCGATCCGGCTGGTTTTAATGGGGCTTCTTACTATAATGCGAGTTCAAACAAGTTCCGCTGCTACGAAAACGGTGCATGGAAGAATTGTGATACAACTGGCGGCGGCGGCGCTTCTCTTCAGACGGCCTATGACGCGAGCAATGCCATAACAACTTCCAGCGCCACTCCGATTGCTTTTAACTTAGCATCAGGTGGATTGGACGTAACTGGAGCCGGTGCGGTTAATTTAGCCACAGGAACTTCGCTTGGATCCGTTAGTATTGGTTCTGGTTTGAATACTGTTAGCGTGAATGCCACGAATTGGTCGGTTACATCGGGTGGAGTTGCGAGTTTTGCTTCGCTGAACTCGTTCGGCTTATCACCGTTTGTATTTGAGGGTTCTATAGTCGATGTAAACCAAACTACGCTCTCGGTTGTTAATCCAACCGCTGATCATACGATTTCTTTGCCAGATGCTTCCGGTACCGTGGCGGTTTCGGCCACTGGTCCAATCGCGATCTCCGTATTGGGCGACATCAGCTGTTCAACCTGCGTGGTAT
>JBAXGH010000017.1:0-29011 GCA_037139515.1 bacterium | reverse complement strand
GTGGTGGGGGTGGTGGCGGAGGAGGAAGTTTGCCGACTCCTACTACTCCGGTAGTGATTCCTAACGTGACCGGCTCGTATAGCCCTACCGGCGCCGCAGATTATTCTTCGAATATCAATGGTGATAAGAGTATCGCGACTCCATCTGATCTTATTCCGTACTGTACCTCGGGAACCCTGATCAAGGGATCCACATCAGCTGTGTATTACTGCGGAGCGAATGGTAAACGGTATGTCTTCCCGAACGCTGCCATTTTCAAGAGCTGGTACAATGATTTTAGCGGCGTAATCACTTTGAGTGACGTGGCACTTGGAGGCATCACGATTGGTGGAAATGTGACTTATCGTCCTGGCAAGCGCATGGTTAAGATCCAGTCTGATCCAAAAGTTTACGCGATAGCAAAAGGTGGACTATTGCGCCCGATTGCTGACGAAGCCACTGCGCGTGCGCTTTACGGAGCCAACTGGAATAAGATGATTGATGATGTCTCGGATGCGTTCTTCGTCAACTACACCATGGGCGTGCCGATTAGTTTGTCGGACGTAGTAAGCCCGTAGTTCGTTGATGATACTAAATATCCCGTAGCGAGTTACGCTGCGGGATATTTATTTTGGCTAAAGATTCGATGTGAGCTCACTTGTGGGGTAATTCTAAATTTGAGATGATATGTGAATTCAGTCTATAAGATTTCCGATGCTCCCTTATTATTCCTATACCGAGTTTCCGGTCGGTCCGCTCACGATTCATGTCTGGGGCTTGTTTGTCGCGTTCGCGTGTCTTGCGGCGATTTTCGTCACCAAAAAAGTGGCGCGCATGGTTAATCTGAATACCGCGATTATCGAAGCACGAACTTTCTGGATTTTGATTGCGTCGTTTATCGGTGCAAAAATCGGATATTTTATACTCTACGCTCAAGAAAAATATTGGTTTGAGATATTAAAGGTCTGGGAAGGTGGCTGGTCTTCGATGGGCGGAATTGCTGGCGGAGTTGTGATGGGTTTAGCCTATGCCAAGAAGAAAATGTACGGATGTTCGACCTGGCGTGCGGCCGATGTGATGACAGTCAGTTTTCCGCTCGGTTTCGCGCTCGGCAGACTCGGCTGTGCTTCGATTCACGATCATATCGGAAAGCTCTCAAGCTTTTGGCTTGCGATTCAGTTTCCCGGCGGTTCGCGTCACGATTTAGGTTTATATGAAGCGATTTTGCTGTTTATTTTCTCAGCCATCTTTTATACGTTATTGCCGAAAATTCTGAAGCATGAAGGTTTGAGTGCGAGAATTGTCGCAACCGGCTACGCGGTGATTCGTTTTCCGCTCGATTTTCTGCGCGCTGAAGATATTCTTGGCGCCGATGCGCGATATTTCTCACTCACCGCGGCGCAATACGCCTGCGTTATAATGGTGGTTCTGGTCTGGCTCCCAAATATTATAAAATCAAAGAGAGTATGAGTGAGAAGAATTATCTGTATTTATTGACTTTTGTTTCCGGCATGGTGGTAATGGCGGTTGAACTTGATGCCTCGCGGGTACTCGCGCCGTTTTTTGGAACTTCACATTATGTTTGGACCAACATTATTGCCGTGATTCTCGCAGCACTCTCGCTCGGCTATGTTTTAGGCGGGAAGATTTCAGAAAAATCGCCCAAACTCAAAACTCTACTTTCAGTTGTCTGCGCGGCAAGCTTGTTTTTGATGCTGGTTCCGATGATTTCACCGTTTTTTGGCTCGGTCTGGTTTGCAAAGACTTTTATGTGGATGCCGGCGCAATATGCGCTTCTCATGCAGTCGCTAATTGCCATGCTTGTAATATTTTTTATTCCGGTTGCGTTTCTTGGCATGGTTAGTCCCTTCATCATCAAGCTTTTTTCGCAGACCGAGCAGGCGATGGGGGATGTGAGTGGAAAAGTATTCGCCATCGGTACTGCGGGTAGCTTTTTAGGTACATTTCTGCCGGCAATTGTGACGATTCCTCTTATTGGCTCGAAAAAAACAATCCTGCTTTTCGCGACGATTTTATTTCTGACCGCAGCTTTTGGTTTTCTGCGGAAGCGTCATATCGCCGTAGTCTGTTTACTAATCGCGACAATAGGACTAACTAGCACGACCGGGGTCGCGCACGCCGGAAAGCTTCTCTACGAAAAAGAAACGCCTTATCAGTACATGCAGGTAATTCAAAATATAGATGGTTCGAAATATCTAATTTTTAATGAAGGCGTGAGCGTGCAGAGTATCTATAAAGACGAAAAGTTGGCATCGACGCACAAGTATATTGATGCGCTTTCTTATGCGCCGGAACTTATCGAGAAGCGCCCGATGAAAGTTCTTGTAATCGGTCTAGCCGGTGGCACGATTGCTCGGAATATAAAAGATTTATACGGCGACCAGGTTAAAATCACTGGAGTTGAAATCGATCCATACGTTGTCGAGGCGGCAAAGAAGTTTATGGGTTTAAAAGATGGCGGGATTGATGTTGTGATTTCCGATGGACGCACCTTTTTGCGAAATACGGACGAGAGTTTTGACGTAATAATCGTCGATGCTTACTCGAATCAACTCACAATTCCTTTTCACTTGGCCACGCAGGAGTTTTTTATGCTTGTGAAGGCTCATCTTGCGGAGAATGGCATTATGGCGACAAATATCAATGACTCCAACGAAGATTCCATGATTATTTCCTCGGAAATTGCGACGCTGAAGACAGTGTTTACGGATGTAATGGTAGCTGACGGTAAGCAGGCGATTAACTATATTGTTATTGCCGGCAACAAGATTGAGACTAGTCGTCTTAAGAAAACAAAGATTGGACCTGAGCAAATTCGTTTGAATGCGCTCGACGTCTTATCCGGCCTTCATCCTGCTAAGTTGAGCGATGCAAGAGTCCTTACTGACGACTGGGCGCCGCTTGAAAAGATGACTGATGATATGATATGGAGGTACTATCGTGAGGCGAAATAGGCTTAGGTTATTAGTTAAAACTCAATAATGGCTTATATATGGAAGAAAATCACTCAAATAATAAATATTGGATAGTTGGAGCGCTTGTTGTGGTGGTTTTCGGTATATTCCTTTTAAGCCGAAATAATCAGGGCGACGGGAAAGTGAATGGTTCGATCGCTGATCCTGTTTTAGGCGCGACTGATGCGGTCATGGTTATTCGCGAGTATACGGATTTTCAATGCCCGGCCTGTGGAGCTGCGTATCCAGAGGTGAAGAAATTCGTCGATGCGCATATGGGGGAGGTGCGTTTGGAAGTGAATGATTTTCCATTGCCTGGTCACAAGAACGCGCGCGTTGCCGCCTACGCAGCGAATTGCGCCAACGCACAAGGAAAGTTTTTCGAATTTGAAGATTCGGTTTTCAAGAATCAGTCTGAATGGTCTAATCTTTCAAATCCGGTCGATAAGTTCAAGGCTTATATAAACGCGGCTGGTGGTGATGCTGGAAAGCTCGAGACCTGTACGAACAATAAGGATTATCAAGCGTCTGTAGATCAGGATGTTGAGGAAGGAAAGAAGTTGGACATCAATGGAACGCCAACTTTCTTTGTAAACGGGGAGCGCCAAGTGGGTGGTCTAGACCTGAAAGGTTGGGAAGCTGAACTTGCGAAGATTAAGGCTAACTCCGGTCCGCGAAAATAATATATTCTTTTGTGTTTTCATTTGGAACGCAGAAAAAACTTCGAACCATGGGTGTTTTACTCCGAATCGCACTCGGGGCCCTATTCGTGCTCTCCGGTTCACTTAAGATTTTGACGCCGATAGAAGAATTTCAGGCGCTCATACGTACATATCATATGACACCGGAGTTTATCATCCCGATATTCTCGGTGGCTTTGCCGATTGTCGAGGTCGTTGCTGGACTTTGTCTCATCATTGGGCTTTTCGAGCGCTGGGCCGCGCTTGTAGCTTCGGCGATGGTAGTTATGTTCCTGATTGCCATCACTCAGGCGCTTGCAAGAGGTTATCCGCTTGCTGATTGTGGATGTTTTGGTGCCTTTAAATTCGGCGATACTCCGACCCAGGTATTATTGCGCGATTGGGGACTTCTACTTGCTTCGTTACTGCTCGTTGTCCACCCTCCGAAGCGGTTAAGTCTGGACAATATCTTGTGAGTGTGGCGGTTCGTTTGGTAAAATCTTTTCGTTGTTAATAATTTGAAATATATATGGCAGAAACGCCTGGATTTTTCTCCGAGGGTTCTCCGCGTGTCATGTTCTATTTGGGTTTGGTAGCCGGTTTAGCCGCGGTGCTTACGGTAAACACGCTTTATGTTTATGCTGGCGGTAATTTGAAGCTTAACGTGGCAGAAAAGCCTAACAAAGTCGCTGCAGCCGGTGATACTAATCCAACACCTACGGCGGTAGCTCCGGAACCGGAACCATCAGGCCCGGTAGTTCCTCTGAAAGATACGGATCATATTCGTGGCAATAAGAACGCCAAGGTAGTCATGATTGAGTATTCTGACTTTGAATGTCCTTTCTGCGGCCGTCATGAGCCAACCATGCGAAAGCTTGCGGCGGAATTCGGAAATCAGGTTGCCTGGGTTTTCCGCCATTTCCCGCTTTCGTTCCACGCGCAAGCTGAACCGGCCGCAAACTCCTCCGAATGCGCTTCAGAACAGGGTAAGTTCTGGGAGTTCCATGATAAGGTCTATGAAAACCAGGGTAGCATAGGAACAGCTTTGTTTGAGAAAACAGCCAGTGATTTGCGTCTGAATATGACGCAGTTCAAGGCTTGTGTTGCGGCCAAGAAATACGCCTCACGCATTTCAAACGATCAGGCTGAGGGTTCGACTTCCGGCGTGAACGGTACTCCAGCCACATTCATCAACGGCAAGCTGGTTTCCGGCGCGCTTCCGTATGAATCAATCAAGCAAATGATCCAGGCTGAGCTCGCCCAATAGAATTGAAAACAAAAAACACCAGCTCTAAGGCTGGTGTTTTTGATACGGAGGGGGTGAGATTCGAACTCACGGTACCTTGCGGTACGACAGTTTTCAAGACTGTTACCTTAAACCACTCGGTCACCCCTCCAGGGGTTTCTGTGTCTGGCCGGCATAGTCTAGCTCATTTTGTAATTTTTTGCTATTCTTTTTCAGCTATGACCATTTCTTCCGATGCTTTAGCTAGAATTCGCATGTCGATGCACGAATACTACTCTCCAAAAAGAGTGGCGTTTTCGCGTCGGTTTCCAAAGTTAGCTCCATTGAGCATCGGGCTTCGTCAGGGGGCAAGGATGGTTAAGAATTATTTGAAACTAGGTTCAAAATTAAAACAAGGAACGGAACTTCCGTTTGTCGTGGAAAAGCATTCGTCGCCACTCTATCGAAAGCTTGGGACGGTTGAGCTGCGCCTTCAGGAAAATAAGATAAAAAATATCAAACTTGCTATAAAGCATTTAGACGGCTTAATCATCGACCCCGGTGAAATATTTTCTCTCTGGCACCACGTTGGTATCACGTCCAAAAAACATGGGTACACTTCCGGACTTACGTTAAGAAGCGGAGTACCTTCAGAAGGTATTGGTGGAGGATTGTGTCAGCTTTCGAATTTGCTATTCTGGATGTTTTTGCACATTGATGTTGAAATTCTTGAGCGACATCATCATTCGGTTGATGTGTTTCCTGATTCCGGCAGAACGATTCCTTTTGGTAGCGGCGCAACTATATTTAGCAATTATCTTGATCTTTGCGTGAAAAATATTTCGAGTCATCCGTTGCAGATATCTTTGCGCGTTTCGGATTCACATGTTGAGGGAAGAATCCTATCTGATGCGGCAGCGCAAAAAAAGTATCATATCGCAGAGCGGAACCACGCGTTTATTAAGCATGGAAACGATTGGTTCCGATACAACGAATTATATCGTGACGAAGAACTTGTGGTGGTTAATTTTGCCCCGGTAAAATACGAAGTAACTACGAAATACTTAGCCGATCTTGGTTACGAATGGATTGAAATATAATATGGCAACGCTCCTGCAGGCCGACAATATCATTAAACGCTATGGATTCCAGGAAATCCTTTCTGGAGCGGCTTTTTCGATTGCCGAGCGTCAGAAGGTTGGGGTGATTGGACGAAACGGTGCCGGCAAATCAACTCTGCTTCGCATTCTGATCGGCGAAGAGCAGGCGGATGAAGGCGTGGTCACGCGCCATGCCAATTTGCGGCTCGGATACTTAAAGCAGCACGAAGTGATTGATTTTAAAGAATCGGCAATCGGATACCTGGTGCGGGTGAGCGGAAAACCTGATTGGGGTTGCGCCAAAGTCGCTGCCCGTTTTGCTTTGACGCCGAAGATGCTCAAACGCGCGATTGGCGAGCTCTCGAGTGGTTTTCGCATGCGCGTCCGTTTGGCCGCGATGCTTGCTCTTGAACCGAACCTGATTCTGCTTGATGAACCGACAAACTTTTTAGATCTTTCGACCCAGCTTTTACTCGAAGAATTTTTAAGTGATTTTAAGGGCGCGTTTTTGGTTGTATCGCATGACCGCGAATTCCTGAAAAATACTTGCGAACAAACCCTGGAGATCGAACGCGGTCGGGCACGTTTATACGACGGCAATATCGAGCAATACTTGGCTTGGAAAGAAGAGCAGGAGCAGGTGATTTTGAATGAGAATCGCAAAGTCGATGCCGAGCGCAAGCATCTTCAGGCTTTCGTCGACCGTTTTCGATTTAAGGCATCGAAGGCATCGCAGGCACAGTCAAAAATAAAAATGATCGCCAAGCTTCATAAGATTGAAATTGAGCACCCGATGAAGGCGGCGCGCATTCGTATTCCTGTCGACAAAATCAAAAAGGGAATTGCGGTTTCGACTGATGAACTCGGCGTCGGATATCCCGGAAATACGGTGCTCGAGCATCTTACTTTTGATATCGAGCGCACCAAACACGTGGCCGTGCTCGCCGATAATGGTGCCGGAAAAACCACGTTACTGCGCACGCTCGCCGGGCAGCTCGAAAAGCTGCAGGGTGAATATAAGTGGGGAACTGATTTGAAACTTTGTTATTATGGTCAGTCGACACTCGAATCGATGAGCCCGCGTGATTCGGTTCATGCTTATCTTTCGCGTCACGCCGGTGACGGTGTTTTGAACGAAGAAGTTTTGCGCATGGCCGGAAACTTTTTGTTCAAAGATGATGATCTGGAAAAGACCGTCGGCGTGCTTTCGGGTGGTGAAAAGGCGCGTTTGTGTATGGCTGGCATGCTGCTTTCGAAAGCAACCGTCTTCTTGCTTGATGAGCCGACGAATCATCTTGATTTTGAAACCGTCGAAGCTTTGGGCGCGGCTCTGCGAGATTATCCCGGAACCATCGTATTTGTGTCGCATAACCGAACTTTCGTGAACCTGGTTGCGACCATGATTTTGGAAATCAAGGACGGCGGAGTGCGCCGATATTCCGGAACATACGAAGAATATGTAGCTTATCTTACTATGCGACTCGATGCGGAAATCCCGGCTCGTCGCGTGATTGAAGAAAAAACCAGCGAAGATGCCTCGGAAGAAGAACTCGAAGAAAAAAATATTCGCGAACAAACCGAAGTTGAGCGAAAAAAGCTGCGTGCTAATGAAAAGCAGCGCGTGAAGCTTGAAGAAGAACGCGATCGGATTCTCGCGGAAATGGCTATGTCGCCAACCCAATATTCAAAAAATCTTAATGTCCGTTTGCATGAAATCGGTGCCGAGATTTTGCGTCTTGAAGATGAATGGCTCGAAATTCAGCGGAATATCGAATGGCTTTCAAGAGAATAAAAAAGCCCCGAGTCGCTTTGTGCGAAACGGGGGTGGGGAGAGACGGGATGTTGTGCTTATTCGTCCTGTTCGGCCATCTGGGCGAGCAGCTCGAGGCTCGGCAAGTCGTCGCGCGCTATCACGAGCTCTGATGCCATGAAGTCCGAAATCGGCCTCTCGACATTGCCGTAGTGGACGCTGCCGCAGCATCGACGGCCGTTGCTGAAGGGCACGAAGCAGTTGCCACTTTGCACCCTGAACCCGAGGCGTTCGCACGCTGCGAGGAACTCGCGTCCCGCGGCGTAGCTGCCGTTAAGCACGCCGCGCATGATGTGGTCGACGCACTCGTCGCCGTCGTCATTCTTGAAGGACGGCGTGTCTGCGAAGGACCAGACGCGATAGACGCCAGCCTTGGTCTGTTTCACGAACTCTTGAAGTCGTCCATTCGTGGTCGGGAAAATGGCGAGGGTGCCGTTGTTCTGGCAATATTCGATGTCTGCAATCGTGTTCTGCATTTTGGCCTCCTTAAGGCCGACTCTGGTCAACTCCGGCGCATTTGCGATGGTCATCTCCAGAGTCTAAAACTATCCAAAAGGGTCACTTTTACCGGCGATTTCCGGCTAGGCTCCCAGAAGGATGCCTCACTTATACAATAAAAAAGCCATCTTGTCAATGGCTCGGGTGCAATAATTCACCTTTTGGCAATTTTGATCCCGGAGAGTCCAAGAACTAGTAGGGTCGTGATGACTATTTTTAATGCGTAGAATCGGTTCAGATCAAGAAACTCGCGCGTCATCGGCGTGATTTTCCAGAAAATCAAATGAACCAGGATGCCGATTGGAAGAGTCAGGAAGAGCCAATTCTTTCTTGGAATCATGATTCCAAATCGCGCAAAAAAACTTGAAAGTGGTGAGGCGAGTAAAGCGAATCCGAGAAAGGAAACCGCAAGATCAAAAATCGCAAAACCAAAAACTCGATACTGTCTAAGAAAATCAATCGTACTCATAGTGCTCCCATGATATATCAAAAGTCCGAGCGTGTCAGCTCGGACTTTTTGATTCGGAGAGAAAGAGATTCGAACTCTTGGTACCCTTTCGGGCACACGTCCTTTCCAGGGACGCCGTTTCAACCGCTCACGCATCTCTCCATATATTTTCTCGCCTGCCGGCTCAATCAAAAAACTGAATGCGCTCTGCGGTTTCCTGTGCGCCCTTTTGGCGCCCGTTCAATTCGTCGCTTGCTAGAATTGAACCCGCTCACGCATCTCTCCACATTTTTTTATACGGACACGGTGTCTGTCGAATGCGGAGCAGTATATGCAAAATCGTAATATATCGCAAGTGGCAGGGAAACGGGCATTTGTTATAATTCAATAATATGAAGCAATTCTTCGCCACGGTTCGAGACGCTATAGTCGATCACAAGTTCTATGATAGCGAGATAAGCGAAAAGAAAGGGGGTTTCGCGTATTTTTTTAAGTTGGTTGGTATTATCTCGATCTTGTACGCCGTCGTTTCCGGTATCTCATTATTACCGAAGATTATCGATGGGATTAATCGTTTTGGGAATCGTGTAACGGCTTCTTACCCGGCTGATTTGGTGGTCAGTTTCAAGAATGGTCAGATTTCAACTAACCAAGACGGTCCAACGCTGATTTCTGCGCCGAAGGATTCGAATGATGAAGCGCCGGCTCATAAAAATCTGATTGTTATCGATGTGGATTCAGAATCCAGTCTGGAGGCTGTGAGGAGCCATGACACCTATATATTGCTCACCGAAAAAAGTCTAGTCATCGAAAGCAATCCACGGGAAGTTAAGATTATTGATTTTAGCATGATGACCTCGGATGAGGAGCTCCAAATCACGCGAGAAGTAATTCGTGTGGGTATTGATAAGATTGCCCCGGTCATTAAATGGCTCACGCCTCTCGTACCGGTTATGATAGCTGCTGGAATTTTCGTCGGAAACGCGGCGCTCTTGCTGTATGCTTTGCTCGCGGCGTTGTTTGTCTGGTTGCTTTCAAGCTTACGAAAGAGAAAAATAACATACGGTCAGGCATATCATTTGACGTTATACCTCTTAACCTTGCCGATTATTCTCGTTTCCATGATTACGCTCTTGCGCATGGGCGGCTTGGCTGTGCCGAGAATTTCTTATTTGTTCACAATTACTTTTGTGGTTGTGGCTCTTATTAATATCCGTGGCGCTAATTTGAAAGTTGAAACCCGGAAATCGTAACTCCTGACTTGGTGATTGAAAAAGGCTCGGCATTTGATGGTATGCGAACACCGTCTGCCGCGCTTTTTTCGATGAACAAGCAATTTCGTTTATCGGTGTCTTCGGCCAGCTTCGAACAAATATTTACCGGTGCGCCGGCGATTTCGAAGCCGGTTTTCATCGGGAAGATGTAGACTGGGCCGCGTACGCAGGAGACGTTAAGCTGCCAGCCACTTTCAGTTAGTCCATTTTTTATCGCGAGGCCTGCCGAAGTTGCTTCTTGGTTTGTTTTTGCGGTGAAGATTCCGAGCTGGCCATTTGATTTGATTTTTGTGAGCGTGAAGGATTTTAAGATATGTGCGAGTTCGGAATTGGCAGCTACGAATGCCGCCAGGTGATTCAGCAGGAGTTCGTGATCCTCATGAAAGAATCTGACCAGCACGACGGTTTCTTCGCGTAGATATTTGGCACCGGTTTTTGCAGCATCTTCAATCGAATCATCGTGAAGTTCGGCCGCCAGGTCTTCAGCGAAAGGCGCCGGGTATGAAAAATGAGATGGCGCTTTGAGCGCTGTTTTCCAGTCGGTGTAATTTAATTTTTGTGCATGACTCGTGATGCCCTCGGGATTTTTTGGTGTACATTTTTTGGCGATTTCATCCGGCAATTCACCGACCAGCTTATTTGTGATGGCGATTTCGCCGCCCTCGGTATAATCTTCGCCAAGCGCTTCGACCAGTTCCGCATCTTCACCGTAAAGGCCGCCGCCAATGTGATAAAACTCGCCGGAGTGAAGTGCAAGGCCGACTTTCACCGGATTCGCGGCATTGGCATTTTGTGCCGCGACCATCGCTTCGACGACTTTTTCGGGCGTAACCGGTTCCGGGTAAAACATTTGAGTATCATCCGCGATCCAAGTTCCAATCATTTCACCGCCGATCGCGCATCCGTGGGCGGCGATGATTTCTTTCGGGTCATTAACAAGCTTTAAAACTTCAATTAAACTTCGGGAAGAAGTGAGCTTTGAAAGACCGGCGGAGTCAGATTTGCCGACAATCCCGCGGCGTGTAAATGGTTTCAGTAGTTCGGCATGCGCTTCAGGCGAGCGATTGCTATTTATCCAGTCGCGAATCAAATCAACCGGAATGGGACCAGCGATATCATCGCGTAAATCGGCTAGAGCTGGGAAAATCACAGGTTGTTTCATAGAGTGCAAGAGATTAGAGCTTAGGGTTTAGAGATTAGAGATATCGCTAAGCTCTAACCTCTAATCTCTCTGCCCGTTCTGTTCCCGCAAATGATATACTATTTTCCAATATGAAAACATTAGTTACTCACAAGTTTCCGCATCTCGATGATATTACAGCGATTTGGCTTTGGCAGAAGTATGTTCCGGGTTTCAAGAAAGCTAAAGTTGGGTTTGTTGAGTTGGCTGGCGGCGGGAAAGCAGTGACCTGGAAAAATAAGCCGGTTGATAGTGACCGCGAGGTGATACATTTCGGCGTTGGCCGCGGAAAGTTTGATGAGCACAAGGGTGATATCGGCAAGTCGGCGACACTTTTGGTTCACGAATATTTATTGAAACAAAAATTGATTCCGAACAAAGATAAGCCGGCGCTTGCAAAACTGATCGAATTCGTGAACCTTCAGGATAACGGCAAGATTCTCGGCTTGCAATATGGAAACATGTTTATTCCGCGGGTTTTGAGAAATATCTATCCTTCAGAAAAGCGCCATGCGATTGGCGCAGAATTGCTTGATGCGGCGCTCCCGCTTTACGATAACGAAGCTTTGATTGAAAAAGACTGGGCGAAGAGCATCGAGTTCGAAACGCGCTGGGGAAAGGGGCTGGCAATCGAAACCAACGCCGACGGACCGGATGCGGTCGCATATAACAAAGGTTTTTCGCTTGTGATCCATCTTGATCCGAAGAGAAAATGGCGGATGTTTCGCGCTAATGCTGACTCAGACACTGATTTAACGGGAATTTACGAAGAATTGCATCGCATGGAACCGCGCGCCAGTTGGTTCCTGCATCACTCAAAGCATATGTTGCTTTGCGGTTCGCGTTCGGCTCCGGATGTGGTAAGGTCGCGATTGTCGCTTAAGGAATTGGTGAAAATCGCAAGAGGAAAGTTGTAAGTGGTAAGTATGTAAGTGTTTTACTTATTACTTCTTCACTTACCACTTATTACTGTCCCTAATCCATGACTCCACAGGAACAAATCAAAGAAAGACTCGATCTCGTCGACCTGATTTCGGGATATATTCAGTTGAAGTCGGCGGGTGGCGGAAGTTTAAAGGGTCTCTGTCCGTTCCATACGGAAAAGACCCCGTCTTTTAATGTTTCGAAAGATAAGCAGTTTTGGCATTGCTTCGGCTGCAATATCGGCGGCGATCACTTTGAATTTTTGATGCGGATTGAGGGTATCGATTTTGCCGAAGCTCTGCGCATGCTCGCCGAGCGCACCGGGGTTGAGATTCCGCGCTTCGATACGCGCCAGGCGAACGATAAAACTCGTTTGCTTGAAATAACTCGGCTCACGGAAAAGTTTTTTGCCAAAATGTTAAGCGATTCGCCATCGGCAGCGCATGCGCGAGCCTATGTTCAGAAGCGTGTGATTTCGCCGGCTTTGCAAGAAAAGTTTGCCATTGGTTATGCGCCTGATTCTTGGGAAGCTTTGTCGGGTTTTTTGTTGAAGCGTGGGTATAAAGAAGACGAAATTGCGCGCGCCGGAGTTTGTGGCAAGCGTGATAAACAAAGCGGAATTTATGATCGTTTCCGTAATCGTCTGATGTTTCCGATCCACGATACCAATGGAAAAACCGTCGGATTTACCGGCCGAGTTTTGGTTCCGGATGTGAAAGAGGCTAAATACGTGAATACGCCGCAAAGCGAGCTTTATGATAAAAGCGCGGTTTTATATGGGCTTGATTTAGCAAAGCCTTCGATTCGCGAGAAGGGTTTTGTGGTTTTGGTTGAAGGTCAGATGGATGTCGTGGGTTCCTGGCGCGGGGGAGTTGAGAATGTGGTGGCTTCGAGCGGTACGGCGCTCACCGAGCGTCAGGTTGGCCTGCTCAAGCGTCACACGAATCTGGCCTGTATTGCTTTCGACGCTGATGCTGCCGGTTTAGCCGCCGCTCGTCGCGGTATCGATTTGTTGCTCGGTGCCGAAATGGATGTAAAAATCATCACGCTCCCTAAA
The DNA here is from genome assembly GCA_037139515.1 of bacterium. Lineage (GTDB taxonomy): Bacteria > Patescibacteriota > Patescibacteriia > JBAXGH01 > JBAXGH01 > JBAXGH01. The sequence continues at coordinate 15,861 of JBAXGH010000017.1, read as the reverse complement.
GGCATTAAAGATCCTGATGAGCTCACCCTTAAAGACGCCGGGTTGTGGCTTCAGGCGGTCGCGGAAGCCAAGCACATCGTGGCTTTTGAAATGGAAAAGGCTCGCGAACAGAATCTGCAGGATCCGCTCGTGAAGAAACGCGCGGTTGCAAACGTATTACAGGATATCGCAAAGCTAAAAGATGCTGTCGAACAGGACGACTGGCTTCAGCGATTATCAAAAGAATTCAACATTGATTTGGATGCGCTTAAGGTTTCGATTGGAAAAAAACTTCCGGCAAGACCGGTCGCAAAAGTCCAGAAGGTTGAGCCAAAAATCAACGCGGCGCCGATATACTCTGGACATGACCAAATGTCGGAGCTCGCGGTTTCTTTGATGCTCGACTCGCGTACTGATCGCGAATATTTGATTTCTGAAGTTTCGCCCGAAATGATTTCATCCACATTCCGCGGACTTTACACGAATCTCGTAACCTATTATACTTCTTTACCAAGTGCGGCTTCGTCCGCCATCTACGAGTGGCTCCAAACAAATGGCCAACTCGACAACCCAACGCGCGAGCTTCTAACACGAGCCGCGCTAATCAGTGAACGCGACATTCCGGCCTCAAATCCGGATGCGCAAAAAACGTTCTTTCTTGACTTTGTTAAGCGCTTTAAGGAGCAATATTCAAAAGCTCGCCGTCTCGAACTCGAGACGCGTATTCGAAGCGCTGAAGCGGAGGGCAATCAACAATTAGTCGCCGAACTCATGAAAGAGTTCACGGACTTGCTCTTCTAGTTTTATATCTATGGTCAAAAAGCCCACTGCGGCGACAAAAAAGAAATTGTCGCTTAAGGATTTGAAATCTCACCCGCACAAAGCAGAGAAGGAAGAAAAGAGAGTAAAGGCGCCAAAAGCCGAACCGCCGACCGAAGAAAGTTTGGAAAAATTATTCAAGAAAGCCGAACAGCGCGGATTCGTTACCGAAAACGAAATTCTTTTTTCGTTTCCGGAAGTTGAGGATTATTTACCGATGTACGAAGGTTTTCTGGATCGTTTGGAGGGCGCCGGTCTGCAGGTTGTGGAATTAAAAGGCGGCATTCTCGGACATAAGGCTCCGGTTGTAAGTCTTGGCGATAAGGTGAAAGAGAAAAAAGTTCGCGAATCAAAACGATTAGAGATCGGTGATATCAGCGCCGATTCGGTGCAGATGTATCTGCGTGAAATCGGTCGCATTCCGCTTTTGACTCCGAGCGAAGAAGTCGAACTTGCTAAACGCAAAGAAGTAAACGATCGCGAAGCTGAAAAGCGTTTGATTGAAGCGAACTTACGTCTCGTGGTTTCGATTGCGAAAAAGTTTGTCGGAAAATCGCTCACACTTTTGGACTTAATTCAGGAAGGAAACATTGGCCTGTTCCGCGCGGTCAAAAAGTTTGAATATCGCAAGGGTTATAAATTCTCGACCTATGCGACCTGGTGGATTCGCCAAGCCATCACGCGCGCGCTCGCCGATCAGTCGCGTACGATTCGTATTCCGGTGCACATGGTTGAAACTATCAACAAATTCCAGCAAATCGAACGTCAGTTGATTCAGGACTTGGGACGCGAACCGCTGCCGGAAGAAATCGCCGCCGAAATGGGTGAGGAACTCGATAAGGTTCGTCACATTATTAAGATTTCGCAGGATACGGTTTCGCTTGAAACTTCCGTTGGTGACGATGATGAAGATTCTAAGCTCGAAGATTTCATCGAAGATACCAAAAACGTGGCACCGGATCGTGCTTCGGCTCTTCAGTTACTCAAAGATTACGTGCGCGACATCATCAAAGAACTTTCGCCGCGTGAAATCAAGATTTTGGAAATGCGTTTCGGTTTGATCGACGGCGTTTCGCATACTTTGGAAGAAGTCGGAAAAGAATTCGACGTTACGCGCGAACGCATCCGTCAAATTGAAGCCAAAGCACTTGAGAAAATCAAAGGCCACGGTGGGATTGTCAAACTTCGGGACTACTAAAAACAATTCAAGCCAACGCGAGCGCGGTTTGGTGTACTCTGCGGCGAGCACATTGGGGGCGCAGTGCTCGGCGCAGAGTACGACCAAAATCGCTCGCCTCGAGCTCGGCACTTATATGAAAATCGGAGTCATCGGCAGCATGCAATTCACCGAAAAGATGATCGAGGCTCGTGATGCCCTAATTGCGCTCGGCCACGATGCTTTTTTGACGAATCTTGCGGCACCGTTTATTGGCAAAACCGACGAGGAAAAAGAGGTGATTAAACTCGCGCAGAAAGCTACGCAAGATCCGATTCGCGAGTTTTGGAATTTGATGCAGGGCGCCGACGCCATGCTGGTTTTGAATCTCGATAAAAACGGGGTCAAAAACTATATCGGCGGGAACGCGCTCATGGAAATTGGTTTCGCCCATGTTCTTGGACAGAAAGTTTTCTTGTTAAATCCGATTCCGGAAATTCAGTATTATAAAACCGAAATCGAATCAGTAAAGCCGGTAATCATCAACGGTGATTTCTCGAAAATAGTTTAAGAAAAATATGGCTCGACGGCCGAGTGATCTTGAAATTTATTTTATGGATTTTGAAGAGATCAAAAAACGCGCCGTTGAAGTTCAAGTAAAATACAACGCATTGAACGCGGAGAAGGGGAAGAAATGGGGAGCTCGGGAATACACCGAGGGGCTGGTTGGAGACGTCGGCGACCTCATGAAACTCATGCAAGCTCGCGAAGGTTATCGCGACAAGGGCGATCATGACGCGAAAATAAAACATGAGCTATCGGATTGCTTGTGGGCCGTGATTGTTATTGCTGATCAGCTTGGTATCGATTTGGAAAAAGATTTTTTAATCGGAATGAATGCTTTAGATGAGCGCATAAAAAGTGGTAAGATATAGCTCTTGCTCTTTGGGATTTTCAACTTAATCAAAAATATGAAAATTAAAGTTTGGCAATTACTAGCGGCCTTGGCTGTGGTTTTTGTGGTTAGCGTGGGTATTTTTATTTCGCTCACAAATACGCCTTCCGGCTCTTATGTGAATAACGGGGGTTATATAGTGGACGATACTGAGTCCAAGACGCTCAATGTCTTTCAGAAAGAGCCAGCCAATGTGACGCGGCTCCTGCCGGATGTGACTCAGAAGCTTCCGGCTGATCAAATCGCGAAGGCGAAGGAACTATTCAAGAAGAATGGAATTGATTCTGAAGGAGTTGTCTTTACCGAATTCAGAGAGACTGAATACGAAGGTCACTGGGTTGTACGGGGAACCCGTTATTTTAAAGGCATTCACGTGTTGAATGACGATTTGAGCCTTTCGTTTGATAAAAATGGCGTGATCCTTGCGATGGATAATCTTCCACGCATTGATATCCAGGGAAAACGATGGCCGCGAACTGAGAAAATTGATGATTCAATTTCGGTGACTCCAAAAATCTCGCTTGAAGATGTAAAGAAAATCGCGGTGAATATTGATGACATGTATTATTCGAGCCCGAAGCAGAGGAATGAGGAGCTGTCTCCGCTGACGGCGGAATTAGGTTTGGTGAATGAAAACTTTTTATCTACCGGCATTGGTACTCGAGGCTATGTGCTTGTATGGTATTTGAAGCGCGCTGGGTCGTCGTATTTCCCGCATGCTTATATAGATGCGACGAGCGGGGCCGTGATGTATCAGAATCGCGGAATGGAATTTGATCTATAGCATCAGAATAAACAAAGAACCGCCTAAAGCGGTTTTTTGTTTTTATAAGATGCGCTGACTATTTCAGTTCTCCCAAATCCAGCGTCGTTGTGAATTCGATTTCTTTTACAAAGTCCGGGGCGTGGGAAACTACAATCAATCCGCCTTCAAACTCGTTTAGTGCTTTAGCGATAATCGGGAGATGGCGGAAATTGATGTGATTCGTTGGCTCGTCCATGATTAAGAGTCCCGGTTTCTGCAGTACGAAACGCGCATAACACAATAACCCTTTTTGGCCTTCGGAAAGCGCGCCGACTTTGTTATTCAACAAATCTCCGGTGAGCAAGAACCGCGCCGCGACCTTGCGAAGCTCTTCATTCATCGGCACGCTCATCACCGATTCGAGCGATTTATATGCGGTCATGTCGAAATCAAGCCCGGAAAAATCTTGAGCATAATAGCCGACCTTAACTTCGGGTGTGATCTTCATGCCTGGGTCGAGGCTTGAAACTAGCGTGCGCAGAAGCGTACTCTTGCCGATGCCGTTCGGGCCCGCAATCAAAAGTTTTTGCCCCGGTCGGAGAGTGATGTCAATATCGTGATGTTCTGGTTCGTGATTTTTGATAACGTTAACCGAGCTGAACTGAACGAGCGCCCCGGAAACATCCTGGTGCGGAATCGTAAACTCCGGAATCGTGCGATCGTCGCGGCGCACATCGACGATATTTTCTTCAGCATCTTCGACTTGATCGCGAAGTTTGCTTGCGAGTTTGCGCATTTTTCCACCTTTGTTCGCGAAGAAGTTAATTTTATCTTTGCGATCCTGAATTTCCTTCAAAGCACGCGCATTCTGGGCGCGATCGCGTTCGAGTTTAGCGGCAATTTCTTCAACCACGTTGTAGTAGTTGCCGACATATTGCTCGACTTTGTGCGTGAAAACATCAAGGTGCAGCACGCCCTCAGTGAACGCGTTCAAAAAGTCGGCATCATGGGAAATAACCAAAACCGTTTTCGGATACATCATCAAAAATCCTGTCAGGTGTTCGATGCCGGCTTTATCGAGATTATTAGTTGGTTCATCAAGCAACAGGATGTCCGGGTTTTGGATAAGAGCATAGGCCAAAAGCAGACGAGCCTGCTGACCGCCGGAAAATTCTTTGACTGGTTTATCAAGTGGTGCGTTCAGGTTTACAGCCTCCAAGATATCAGCGATTTTTTTATCCAAATCGTACTGAGTTTCGGCAAAAGCGCGGGAAAAGAATTCTCGGACGGTATCTGCCATGCGGTCGCGCGGCATGACCTGGGTCGAGACCGCAATTGTAGAACCGGCCTGAATGTGGATCGAACCTTCATTTGGTTTGAGCTCGCCGGTAATCAATTTAAAAATAGTAGATTTGCCTGCGCCGTTCTGGCCCATGACCGTAACTTTGGCGTTTTCGCGTACGGAAAAAGAAGTTTCGTCGAGGGTTTCGGTGCCTTCGGCGTACTCAAAGCTGACGTCGGAAAAGCGGATTATGACATTGCCGTGGTCCATGGCCGTAAATTTAGGTGAGAAGTCCGATAAGTCTATTGCCACATAAGCTCCAGTTCAAAACAATAGCTTTCGGCAAACTCTAGTCAAAAAATTTTTGGCTTAGCTTAGGCTAAACAAAAAATTTTGTTGCCGTCGACTTTGCTTGAAATCTATCGCTTTGACCAAGAAGCTTATGTGGCAATAGGCTTAATATTTAACCAGAAAAATAGACTTTTGGCAAGGGGCGGAATAGTGGTGTATGTTAGTATGTGAATAATACATTAAAGATCCCTCGGCTTCGGGATGACAACAAAAGCTCGGGATGACAACGGGAGCCACCAAATATGCGAGTTCCAACAAGAAGAGGAGAGAGAAAATACGATGATGACGGTTCAGAGCAGTTTTTGACGCCGGAAGGTGCCAAGCGTTTGGCTTCGACATTGATTCGTTTGGAATCAGAAATTCCTAAGGCAGCGGAAGAAAAGGCTACGGCTGCGGCGCTCGGCGACAGATCAGAGAATGCCGAATATAAAGATGCCAAAGCCAGATTGTCTGGTTTACATTCGCGTATTGAATCGATTAAGAATCGCTTGAAGAGTGCGGTCGTCATTAAGAAAAAAGACTCCGGTCAAATCGAAATTGGATCAACCGTAACGCTCGAAATTGAAAACGGAAACGGTTTGCGCAAGGTTTATGAAATCGTCGGGCAATATGAAACTAATCCCGGAAACGGGCGTATCTCGAATAAATCGCCTCTGGGCAGGGCATTGATTGGGCACGGAGTTAACGACTGTGTAACGATTAAAACGCCAGTCGCAGAGACGGTTTATCGTGTGGTTGAAATCCGCTAGATGACGCTTAACAAATGGAAGTACAGGATTTTGAATTAATACAAAGATATCAAAAAGGTGATGAGAAAGCCTTTCATGAACTGGTGCGGCGTCATTTGACCGCCGTCTATCGTTTCGTTTTTCAATTTTGCGGAAGTGAGAGTGAGGCTGAAGATATCGCGCAGGATACTTTCGTGAAAGCGTGGAAAAACTTGGCTAAATTCGATTTACAAAAAAACTTTAGGCCGTGGTTGTTTACGATTGCGAAGAACAGCGCCCTTGATGCTCTGCGCTTAAAAAAAGGATTACCTTTGAACTTTTTTGATAATGAAGAAGATGATATTTCTGAGCTTGAAAAGGTTCCTGATGTCGAGCCGCTTCCGCCGGAGGTTCTTGATCGAAAAACGCTTGCTGACGATTTAAAAAGAGCTCTGGATTTAATTCCGGTGACACAGAGAACTGTGCTTGTGATGCATTATCTTGATCAGATGACTTTTCAGGAAATCGCCGATGTTTTGAAGAAACCGCTCGGCACCGTGCTTTCATGGCACCGTCGCGGATTGCTGAGGCTAAAAGATTTTTTCGCTTAAAATGCTGGGGACAGTCCCAGGCATTTTAAGCGAAAAAATGGTTCGAGTGCGATTAGTGCAATAATCCGTCGATAAACGGCGTATACAATATATGCAAGATAATTACACGAAATTGTTGCGACATCTTGAGCTCCCGCAGATCGATGAGACTCTTCTGCGAAAAGTTTTGATGCGTATCGAGAATGAAGAGCGAAGCCAAGCCCGACGCGGTCTGGTTATTTTTTCTTTCTGTTCGTGTTTTTGTCTGGCATTTTTAGTCCGCGGAATTCAGCTTCTTCTTGGTGACTTGGCTCATTCAAATGTGATTGAGCTAATTTCGCTCTTTTTCACGAACACGAAAGATGTTTTGGCGATCTGGCAAGAATATGCGCTCTCGATTTTGGAATCGTTGCCTGGAACAAGAATCGCGGTTCTTGCGATTATCGCGGCAGCTCTCACGATTTCATGCGAAGGGCTCGTGCGCACCTTATCTTCATTCAGGACTCATGGTTTACATGCTAAATTATTGACTCATTAAAATAACATTATGGAAACAAAAAATATTTTGCAAAGTAAGACGGTTATCGCGGTAGTGGTAGTGCTTATCGCTATCGGACTTCTTGGTGGTTGCTTCATGATTGGCCAAATGGTCGGTTTTAGAAAAGCAGGTTTTTCACGCGATTGGGGAGATAATTATCAGCGTAACTTTGGCGGACCGCGCGGCGGTTTTGGAACCGGCTTCGGGATGATGGGCGGGCGTGGTGGGTGGATGATGGGCGAACGCGATTTGATTAACGGTCACGGAACTGCCGGTCAAATCTTGAAGATTGACGCTTCGGTACTCGTCGTGAAAGGCGTAAATGATGCCGAAAAAACTTTTACCATGACCGATAAGACCACGATTTTGCGTGGTGTGGATGCAATTAAGTTCAGCGATCTGAAGGTGAATGATCGCGTAATGATTATCGGAGCTCCGAGTGCCGACGGTCAAATTGAAGCTAAACTAATTCGTGTGTTTCAGGAATAATCTATGACGCCGAAAGCTAAAAAATGGTTGTATTTTGCGGTTGCTGCTGTGATTGTTGTTGGCGGATACTATTACTATAAAAAATCCACGGCGGTTTCAACGATTCCGAGCTATGTGACAGCGCAGGCATCGCGCGGAACGCTCGTGGTTTCACTTTCAAGTTCAGGACAGGTTTCGGCAACTAATCAGGTTGAAATTACTCCGAAAATGTCGGGAACTTTGGTTTTTGTATCCGGCAAGCCGGGGGATCGCGTGAAAGCCGGTCAGTTATTAGCATCGATTGATTCGAGCGATCTGGCTAAAGCGGTTCGTGATGCAAAAACGAATCTGGAAACCGCGAAGCTTTCTCTCGACAAGCTTATGAAGCCGGCAGAAACGCTCACGCTTTTGCAGGCGCAGAATTCTCTTGACCAGGCAAAGCAGACAAAAATCGACGCAATAAATGATCAAGTAAATATTTACGAAGATAGTTTTACCACCATTTCAAACGCCTATCTTGAGTTGCCGGCGATTATGGCCGGTATTCAGGACACGCTTTATACGAGCTCGGTCGGTACGAGCGGACAGTGGAATATTGATTATTATGCTTCGGCGGTTGCAAGCTATGACGAGCGCGCTTTGACTTACAAAGATGATGCTTATGCAAAATATAAAATCGCGCGTACGGCCTATGATTTGAGTTTTGCGAAGTATAAGAACATTAGCCGCGCTTCCGACGACGCAACTCTGGAAGAAATGACTCATGAGACTTACGTCACAGTAAAAGCTATCTCTGATGCGCTGAAGAGTGGCACGAACGTAATTCAGTTTTATAAAGATAAGACTATTGAACGCGGTCAAAAAACGCTCGCGATTGCCGACACTCATTTAACATCGCTTAACGGGTATACGAGCAAGACTAATACTGAACTGACTTCGCTCGCGAATTCCGAAAAAACAATCACCGATAATCGACAGACTATTTTGAATAGCGATAAAACTATCGCTGAACGCGAGCAGTCTCTTCTGAACGTGCAAGCTCCGCCGGATGCGCTCGATATTCGTTCGCAGAATTTGGCCATCGAGCAAAAGCAAAATGCACTTTGGGATGCTCAAAGCAAATATGCAGATGCTTATATTCGCGCGCCTTTCGATGGCGTTCTTGCGAAGTTCAGCATGAAATATGCGGATACGGTTTCAACCGGAAGTTCGGTTGCGACCATCATCACAGATTCGCAGCTCGCCACGATTTCGTTTAACGAAGTCGATGTCGCAAAAGTGAAGATTGATCAGAAGGCGACCATGACTTTTGACGCAATTCCGGATTTGATTTTAACCGGTCACGTAGCTGAAATTGATTCTATTGGTACGACTTCACAGGGCGTCGTGACTTACTCGGTTAAAATTTTGTTTGATGCTCAGGATCCGCGGGTGCGTCCTGGCATGAGCACCTCGGCTTCGATTATCACCGATGCAAAACCGGATGTCTTGATGTTGCCGCGTTCGGCTGTGAAAACCCAAGGTACGACGAGCTATGTACAGACTCTCCAGACGGCGAGCGATGGCTCTACACCAAACGCTGAAACGCCAAAGCGGGTTGATGTCGTGGTTGGACTCATGAATGATGAATCAGTCGAAATCAAGAGCGGTATCACCGAGACTGAATTTGTTATTACGCGCACAATTCAGGCTGGTGCGGCTGCGGCAGCTAAGCCGGCGACTTCTATATTACCAATGCCTGGTGCCGCCCGCGGTATGGGTGGTGGCCGCTAGTACCTAATCAGTTTAATTTTGGCTCTTATTAACAGAGACGTCTTCCTCGAAAATCGAGCACGATTTATCGAGGATCCATGAGATTTTCTTGGGTCCTCGATAAAGTCTGCTGACTTTTCGAGGATGACGAATGAGCGTCGAGTTTGAGTTAACGTGATACTAGATATGATTGAATGCAAAAACATCGAAAAAACATACGTCACCGATAATATCGAGGCCAAAGTCTTGAAGGGCGTTAGCTTTAAGATAAAAGACGGAGAATTTGTGGCGATTATGGGACCGTCCGGCTCCGGAAAATCAACTCTCATGCATATCTTGGGATGCCTTGATACGCCATCAAAAGGGACTTATGAGCTCGACGGCGTTGATGTGTCGGCGCTTTCGGACGATGAACTGGCTGATATTCGGATGCACAAAATCGGATTCGTTTTTCAGGCTTTTAACTTGTTGCCGCGAACGAGCGTGCTTCGTAACGTGGCACTGCCATTGATTTATGCTGGAGTAGAACCGGTTGAACGCGAAATCAAGGCACAGGAAGCGCTTCGGGCGGCCGGTTTCCCGGAAGCCTATTGGAATCATCACACAAACCAGCTTTCCGGCGGAATGATGCAGCGCGTGGCGATTGCGCGCGCTCTTGTGAATGACCCGACTTTGATTCTGGCTGATGAGCCGACTGGAAACCTGGATTCTAAAACCGGTGCCATCGTATTGGAAACTTTCCAGGATTTGCACGAAAAGCACGGCCGTACAGTGGTTGTGATTACGCACGAAGCCGACGTAGCCGAACATGCCGAGCGTATTATTCAAATTCGCGACGGTGAAATCGTGAGCGATGCTAAAAATACCAAGCGCCGTAGGGCGAAAGGAGAATAAATATGCGAATACAGGATTTATTTTTGGAAGTCGTGAACGCACTTTCATCGAATAAAGTTCGATCCGGTTTAACGATGCTTGGAATTGTTATCGGAATCGCTTCGGTTATCGCCATGGTTTCAATCGGGCAGGGCACTCAGGCTTCGATTCAGGCGAGTATTCAGAGTTTGGGCTCAAATATGCTTTCCGTCACGCCGGGAGCGGCGCAACAGGGCCGGGGAGTGGTTTCAACGGGCCGTGGCGCTTCGCAGTCCTTAAAGAATGAAGATGTTGATGTATTGCGCGCCGTGAATGGCGTCGCCGCGGTTTCAGGCGAACATCAAAAACGTTTTCAGATTACTTCGACCATCGGAAACAATACCAATTCAACGGTTATTGGTGTGACGCCGGATTATTTAGTGGTCCGAAACGCGTCAGTAGAAAACGGATCTTTCTTTGACGAGTCGGAATTGCGTGGCATGGGTCGAGTTGCGGTTATCGGACCGACTGTTGCAACTGACTTGTTTGGTGAAGAAGATCCGATCGGCAAAAAAATTCGCATCAATAAATCAGATTTTAAAGTGATTGGAGTTTTGCTTGCTAAGGGTGGTTCGGGATTCTTTAGTCCCGACGATACAATTTTGGTTCCACTCACGACGATGCAAAAGATTTTGGCGGGCGCTGATTATCTGACGAGCATCGCGATTAGTGTGAGCGATGAAAAATTGATGGCTGGTACTCGCGAAGAAGCGACGGCGGTACTTGCCGCCAAGCACAATGTCGACCCGCTTTCGCCTGATTTTTCGATTGCTTCGCAGGCCGATATGTTGGGCGCGCTTTCCTCGATTATGGCAACTCTCACGGCTTTTCTTGCCTCAATCGCGGGCATCTCGCTTGTGGTTGGAGGTATCGGAATCATGAACATGATGCTTACGACTGTCACGGAGCGCACCCGTGAAATCGGCCTCAGAAAAGCTATCGGGGCTAAGCGTCACGATATTAACTATCAGTTTCTGGCGGAGGCAATCATGCTTACGTTTATCGGCGGGGCGGTCGGAATAACTTTCGGTTGGGGGATTTCGCTTGCGGTTACGCAATTCGCGGGAATCGCGACGCAGGTTTCTATGCAATCGGTTTTGTTAGCCTTCGGCGTCTCAGCATTTATCGGAATTTTATTTGGCTATTATCCTGCGCGACGAGCCGCCGCGCTTAATCCAATCCAGGCTTTACGGTACGAGTAAATCGTGCGATGGGGACTGTCCTCTTGCACGATGAAGAAAACAAAAAATCAATAAATCAAGAAATCAAAACTTCTCTTATGAAAAATCAATTGGTCATTCCGGTTCTGGTTGCGCTCGTGGTTGGTGGTGCTGGTGGTTTTTATGGCGGAATGAAGTATCAGGCATCGAAAACGCCGGTTTTTGGCGGCGGACGAACGGGTGGTGGACAGGGTATGATGCAGGGAGGCGCGAGACAAGGTCAGCCGCGCAACTTTCAGGGAATGGGCGGCAATGTCGGCGATATAATTTCCAAAGATGATACGTCGGTGACAATCAAGCTTCGTGATGGCGGATCGCGAATTCTCTTTTATTCGCCAAAAACCGTGATAACAAAAACCACCACCGGAACGGCGGCGGAATTGGTTGTTGGCGGAACGATCATGGCTCGCGGAACAGCGAACGCGGATGGTTCAGTCACGGCAGAATCGATTCAGCTGAACCCGATGATTCCGACTGGTGCTCCCGGTGCGGTCCCGGCTCTGACGAAGTAGGGTTGTCATCCCGAAGCCGAGGGATCTTGAAAATGCTAGATCTTTCGCTAGACCCTTCGTTTCACTCAGGGCTAAATATTGATGACCTAGTGGTTATCGGCTCAGGATGACAATATAGAGCGAAGTTCAAACAAATCCCGGAAAAAAATCAGACTTGATTTTGCTCTTCGCGATTCCCATATCGTGAAGAGTTTTTTCGTATGCGTGTACCATACCGTGTGGTCCGGAAATATAATAGGTGCAGTTTTGGCAATTCAGAACCGCTTCAGAAATCATCTTTGGGTCAATGATGCAGTTCGTAGCGTAGATGGTTTTGATTTTGAGAGCGCGCTCGGCCTCGTCGAAGATATTTTTGTACGCAATTTCTTCCGCTGTTTTAGTGGCGTAAAAAAGGGTGATTTTGCGGGATTCCTTTTTATCGATTAAATATTTGATCATACTGCGGAAGGGGGTGATACCGATACCACCGGCAATAAACACGCATGGTTCGGAAGCATTTTTCGGTAGTACGAAATCTCCGGCAAGCTGCCCGGCCACAAGCGTGTCACCTGGTGCCATGGCCTTTAATGCGCGCTTAAAACTGCTTGATTGATCGTAGAACTTCACGCCGAGATGAATTTCTTTTTCGGTCGGTGAAGAAGCGATTGTGAAATAGCGACGGTTACCGCGCGAATCAGGCGAGCTGTGGCCGAGCGTCCATTCAAGATATTGGCCTGGTTTGAAATCAAGCGGCTTTGCGGATGAGAAAGCGTAATCAAAAACCATCGGCGCGATTTCGGTTTTCTTTTTCAGTGTGAGTATGAGTTTTTGCTTTGGGCTCACAAGATAAGAGAAAATATTTCCGGCGAGAAGGGCAGTTTCAGGGGTAAATGCATATCCTGCGATGTGAAGCTGGGGTACAAAGAGCAAGCCAACTAAGCCGCCGTATAGAACCTGAAGTGTGACGGTTGGCGGGGTTGTGAGCGGCTCCGTGAGCATCACAAAGGCGAAGAACCAAATCGCGGATTGAAGCAGGACTTGTTTGGCGAGCATGATCATGTCGGTATTTGCGATAATGCCAAAAATGAACGTGACAAGTAGGGTGGTGAAGAGAAAGCTAAAAGCTAGGTCGGAACGGCGAATTTTCCAAACAATCAAAAGTCCGCCAACCATGATAAAAGGCAGCATAAGCGGAATGCCTATCCACCAATTCGCCGGCTGATTCATGGCGAGACCCGTGAAGATTACCGCGATAATAACCGGGTTAAATAAATGTTTATTGCCGATTGCGAATAAATATTTAGAGGCCATGGCAACGACTCCTGCCCAAAAGAGCACCGCGAAACCGAGCGGGGTGCTCGCCGGTTCAAGAATAAAAAGCAAAATTAGTGCCGTGATGTAGGCAGACTCGACGTTCATCGGTGCTTTGAAGAATTTAGCGATGGCGAAATTGGTGATCCAACAGGTTGTGACTAAAAATGACGCCGATGTCGAAAGTGCGATTGGTCCATAGGGGATTTGATCGAAAATAGAAAGCACCACGGCGGCGACAAGAAAACCGAGCAGGGAATAGAGCACTACTCGATACATCGTGGTTTTATTTAGCCAGGCGTCGATAAAGTTCATAATTATATTGTTGTCATCTCGGGCTTAATAGTTGTCATCCCGAAGCCGAGGGATCTTGTAAATGATTTTTAAACCCTTCCGAAAAAACCGCGATGCCGTCTTTGTTGACTTGATAGGCTTCGAAGCCTTTTAAGCCCGCAATGAATTTTACACCGTCTTCACCCATCACGAAGGCTGGAGTTGAAAACCTATCCGCTTCGTATACGTTCGGTCCGATTACGGTTAAACTCGCGATTTCATCTGCTGGTTTGCCTGTTTTTGGGTTATATATATGAGGGCCGCGTTCGTATGTCCCGGAAGTCGCGATTCCTTGCCCGCGTAAATAAACTACTTTTATGATTTCTTGTTGATTGAATGGGTTCCGAATTCCGATTCTCCAGGCGGAACCATCTAGCCTAGAGCTGGATGACTGGATATCGCCGCCAGCTTCGATTAAGTAATGCTTAAAACCCATCTTGTTTACAATATCGGCGGCGTTTTTTATCGCCCAGCCCTTCACGAGTCCCGATGGATTGCAGACGCCGTTTCGATAGATATCAAAATATCCGTCGGTTTCGCGTTTGGTTTCTTCTGAGAGTTTTAAAATTTCTCTCATCTCCGGCGAATAATCTGGTTCACGAATCAGACCGCTATTCATGCGGGTGACTTCGCTTTCGGTCTTGTATGGGCTGAACCGGGCATCGATTTTACGGAAGTAGTCGAAGACTTTATTAAAGTCAGCTTCGGTTACTTTGGCGTCCTCAATCGTCAAACTCACCGGCATCCCCATCGTCAGTTGAGTTATTTGCATTTGGGATTGTTTTTTGATTCTGGAGTGTTGGGGTCGGCAGTCAACTCGTAGCGGCCTGATCGAGAGCGGACTGGAGTGATTGTATGAAACCATTGCTATCCATGGTGGCGCCGGAAACTGAATCGACTTGAGCGCTTTGAGCGGCAATCGCTTCTTGGGTCAAGATGGGCAGCGAGCGTTGCGCAATGCGAATTGAATTATCGCGATCATTCGGGCTCTGAAGAATATTTACATTTGTAAGTTTTCCACCGTAAATCACGGCTTGAACCTGAAGGTTGCCATAGTAAACATCGATAGTATTACCGGTATAGGTTCCGTCCTTGAATTTGCCGGTTGCGGCAACTGGGGTTGAAGGTGTTTTTGGTATTGTCGTGGGAGTTGGTTTTGGGGCGGTGACGGGAGCTTGTTTTGGTGCCGGATTCGTAGTGGGAGTCGGTGTTTCATTCTTTGGAACAGTTAAAGAATTATCAGTCAGTTTCGCTACCTGCGCATTGTCTTTTTGGCTTTTCTGCATGAAAGTATATCCGCCGAAGGCAATAATGAGTAGCAGGCCGAGTATGATCTTCTTCATGTTTTTATTGGTTATATTAGCGAAGCTTAATTGTACCGATACATATCTATACGGTAAAGCTTAGCCGGAATTTTCAGCCTGGTTGTGAGCTGTTATTCACACCTTGATGATTTTCGTCGGTTCGTGTAAATTACCCCTGCCGTTATTGGGGAGCGAAAATTGGCGTATCGGTCGCACTTTGTGCGACGATACCCCGGTGCATTTCGCTCGCATGAGGAAAATCAACCCTGAAGGGTTAATTGTTTCGCCCCAGCCGTATCCGAAAGTAAACTTTCGTCTACGACTGGGTCGAAACAATAATCGCTTCGCGATTTGATTTTCTTCACCCTCACTCAATATTCCGGGGTAGCTCAGCGGTAAGCGAGTTTCGCTGCTGCGAAACACCGGGTCGCTTTCGGCAAGATGTATCGCTCACCGGCGATAATATTTAGAAAGCTTCGCTGAAGCGAAGCTGTGCCGTAGAGCAAGTGACGGTTAGTCGATGTTGGTTCAGCCTGTATTCCGGGGTAGCTCAGCGGTAGAGCAAGTGACTGTGGACACAAAAATCCTGGTGTTAGCAATAACATCAACGCAGCCTTCGGTAGTGATACCGATTGAAAACAAGGTTAATTGCTGGAAGCCCAAAGTCGTAAGACCGGGTAATCAGCAGCCAAGCGCCCGTTTGTCATCCGTCGTCTTGTTGTCATTGTGACATCGTTGTCATCCTGAGCAAAGCGAAGGATCATGGACGAGTGAAGGTTCAGAGACTATCCCTTCGGGGAGTACTTCTTTCGAAAGAAAGCAGGAAATGCCTTGCGTCCCATCTCGTCCGCGATTGCGGCAAGAGGACGATGATATAGTCCACCCTTTTGGGAAACCAGAAGATATGTGTAATCACTGGGTCGTGGGTTCGAGCCCCACCCCCGGAGC
>JBAXGH010000016.1:0-30756 GCA_037139515.1 bacterium | reverse complement strand
GGTCTGGGTCTTGCCGCCCACGGCGACCGCGGCCCCCGTGGTGCGGAAGGTCGCGGTGATCACCGGCGGAACGCGCGCCAAGGCCGAGCAGGCCGAGGCGATGCAGACCGCCGAGAAGGCCGTGAAGGGCCAGGTGCAGCCGAAGCTCACGGAGAACAAGTGCTCGATGTTGAGCACCCGTGACGCCGACGGTGCGCTGGTTCTCGTGAAGGATGGGGTCGTTTACCCCGTCTGCGGTCAGTACGCGGAAGCCGCCCGCGCCGTCTTTGGGCGGAACCCCAAGGCCGCGAGCGCCAAGCTGCGCAACGTCCAGGTCTTCTCGAAGGAGGAGGTTGCGGGCGTCCTCGCGGAGGACTCGTCCTGGACGGAGTTCGTCGTCGCCGCGAAGGTGGCGCACGAGACCATGGTGGCCAACTTGGAGGCAGGCAACTGCTTCCAGGCGAACCCGAACGGTGGGTTCACGGAAGGCGGGCCGATGTGGGCCGACGTGAACGACCTCCTCCTCGGACAACTCGAGGCCCCGACCCCCGTCGACACCCTGAACCCGGAAGGGAAGATCACTTCGGTGGTCTTCCTGGAAGGGTTCATGAACGGCGAGGGACGGTCCGCCGAGCGCGTCATGAGGGTGTGGTTCGTGTCGCAGAAGACCGCGAACGCCCTCCTGGAGGCCAAGGTCAAGGACGTCCACCCGCTCTACAAGGACGACAGCCTCGCGGAGCTCACCCTCCGCGCCTTCCCCGTCACGCGTGAGATCTACTGGCCGAAGCAGAAGTAAGCTTCGCGCCGGTTCCGCTCTTTCCCGTTCTTTCGGCGCAATCCCGCGCCAGACAACTCGAAGCCCGACACACGCTGTGTGCCTGGCTTCTTTATTTTCATTCAACTTTTCGGACACAAGATCCCTCGGCTTCGGGATGAAAACTAAAAACGAACGGGATGACAACTTTTTAAACTCGAAAAGCAAACATCAAATCACCAGGTAGACGAATTGCCGAGTCCGGCGTTTCCGAGCATTCACCGCAGCGTTAAACGCGAGGAGGAGGGCGCAGGGAATGCTGGCTCGGCAATTCGTGTAAGTCCCTCCGGTTCGCGTCGTGACTCTAAAGTGTCTCAGCTTCCGGAGCCTCTGCCGTATCATTCCCCGCCGCGCCCGAAGATGGCACAGTTTCCGTCGAAGCTGCTTTCGCGACAATGGCTTCGCGGATAACTTTCATCAAATCCGGTCGCGCCCGCAAACCTTCTTTTGCGGTCTCGCGCCCAACCCCCAATCTTTCTTCGCCGAACAAATATGAATTTCCATTCTTCGCAATCACACCATAAAGCACGCCGGTATCCAAAAGATCGCCGGGAATCGAAATACCTTCGTTGTACATGATATCAAATTCCGTTGTGCGGAAAGGTGCCGCGACTTTGTTTTTGACGATTTTAATCTTCGTTCGATTACCCAGGATTTTTTCGCCCTGCTTGATTTGCGCCGAACGTCGAATTTCAACGCGCACCGAAGCATAAAACTTTAAAGCCATGCCGCCGGTCGTGGTTTCCGGGTTACCGAAAACGACACCGATTTTCATACGAATCTGGTTGATGAAAATCACGCAAGTGTTTGATTTTGAAATCGCCGCCGTGATTTTGCGCAAAGCCTGCGACATCAAACGCGCATGAAGTCCCATGTGAGAGTCGCCCATTTCACCTTCGATTTCCGCCTTCGGAACGAGCGCCGCAACCGAATCAACCACAATGACATCAACTGCATTCGAACGCACCAGGGTTTCGCAGATTTCAAGTGCCTGTTCGCCCGAATCCGGCTGCGAAATAAGCATGTCATCGATATTCACTCCGACTTTGCGAGCATAATCCGGGTCGAGAGCGTGTTCAGCGTCGATATATGCTGCGAGTCCACCGAGTTTTTGCACCTCGGCAACGATATGCTGAGCAAGCGTGGTTTTACCCGAAGATTCCGGACCGAAAATTTCAACGATACGACCGCGCGGCACGCCGCCGACGCCGAGTGCCAAATCAAGCGAAAGACAACCGGTTGGAATCGAAGCGACTTCCATTCCTTTTGCTTCACCGAGACGCATAATACTTCCCTCACCGAAGTTTTGTCTGATTTGCGCAAGCGCTTCTTGCACTGCGCGCATTTTGCTTTCTGATAATGAGTCTGTTTTTTTAGACATAGTTTGTTAGCCGGTAGGCCATAGGCCGTAGGGCGTAGAGTTACTTTCAAAGTTTGCTGACTGGTTTTACTATGGCCTGTGGCCTACGCCCTACGGCCTAGCCCCGAAAACAAAACATGGGCTGGAGTTTTTTTAACTCCACCCCCTCAACACCCGACTATTATATAACGCCAGTCCTCGAGCGCAAACTTTCTATCCACACGTCAACAAGATCCCTCGGCTTCGGGATGACAGCAAAAACACATTATCTGATCGAAACTTCTTTCGAGTCTTTGTATTCCACCAAAACTCGGCGATAGACCACTTGTTCCTTACTATATCTTTTGGCGGCGCGGACTTCCACGATATTCAGCCCATCGTTCAAATACAGCGGCATCGAAAAAACTCCGACGTCGTCAGTCACAACCTGCTCACCGTTTATTTTTATGATTACTTCCGGTTCGGTTTTGCCCTCAACTTTCAATTCACGATTAGAAGTCACAAGATCAGTAGCCGGGTTCAGTAAATCAATCGAGGGCGGAGTCAAAGCCTTTCGAATGTTTCCGCCAAACGAAATCATGAGCGCCGCAAAAACTCCGACAAAAGCCAAACCAGTCAGCACTCTTGCGACCACTATAAGCGCTGCACCGCGGACTCTTCTGTATTCAAAAATCTTTTCCGGTGATTCAACAATATCTGAGGTTGAAACGCTGCGCAGAAAAAGACTCTCGGCATATTCGGCGCGCCCATTCAGAAGCTCGGAGCATTTCTTTATTAAGTGCTTAGTGTAATAAGCGCCCGGCAATTGTTTGAAATCATTATTCAAGAGCGCTTTTACGTGACGCGGTTGAGCGTGCAAAGCCTCGGCGAGCGCGATATCCGTCATGCGCGCCGAATTCAAAAGTTCGCGGAAATATCCGCCCACCGTTTCATCGGCTGAGATTTTTTTCTTGGTAAAAGTCATGCAAACTTAACTTTAGCCTTTGTCATCGCCCTCTAAATCTGCCGGAACAGCGTCTTCGTCTTCTTCCTCAGTATCATCATTCAATGCCATCGCATTCGGCACAACCGGACCGGTTTTCACCAAAATTTCGCGCGGACGGGCGCCGTCTGCCGGACCGATAAAACCACGCTGCTCAAGAATATCAAGCAAACGTGCGGCACGTGAGTAACCGACTTTTAAGCGACGTTGCAACAAAGAAGCACTCGCCTTTCCGGCTTGAGTCAGAACCGACATGGCATCTTCAAGGAGCGGATCGCCATCATCATTTTCACTTCCGCCATCGTCATTACTATTGCCGGAGAAAACCGTACCACCGTTTTTCTGACGCTCAATGACAGAGTTATCGTATTCCGGAGCCGCACAAGTATTCTTCAAGAATTGGCAAACGCGACGGATTTCATCATCGGAAACAAAGGCGCCTTGCAGACGTTTCGGTGTCGCCATTTCAGCTGATGACATCAACATATCGCCGCGACCAAGCAATTTATCAGCACCCGGCTGATCCAAAATTGTACGCGAATCGATGCTTGATGCGACCGCAAAAGCAATGCGCCCCGGAATATTTGCCTTGATAAGACCGGTGATAACATTGACGCTCGGGCGCTGGGTCGCAAGAATCAAATGGATACCGACGGCACGCGACATTTGAGCTAAACGCACAATCGAAGCTTCGACTTCCTGAGCAGAAGTCGACATCAAATCAGCAAGCTCATCAATCACGATTACCAGATACGGCAAACCATCTTCAGCTTTTTCATTGTAGGTTTTGATATCGCGAGCACCAAAAGCCTGAAGCTTTTCGTAGCGGCGATCCATTTCCTGAACCGCCCACTTCAAAGCGTTGACAGTCTTTTTTACATCAGTCACGACCGGAGTCAACAAATACGGAATACCATTATAAAGCGACATTTCGACGCGCTTCGGATCGACCAGAATCATCTTCAAATCATCCGGACCGCATTTGTACATCAAAGAAAGAATAATCGTGTTCAAACAAACCGACTTACCGGAACCGGTTTGGCCAGCCACAAGTAAGTGCGGCATTTTATCAAGCGCTGCGGTCCAGGATTTGCCGGAAACATCTTTGCCGAGACCCATGGTGAGCGGCGAACTGGCTTCCTGAAATGCTTTGGACGCAATGATATCGCGGAAACGAACCGTAGCTACGGCTTTATTCGGAACTTCGATACCAACGAGTGATTTGCCAGGAATCGGCGCCTCGATACGAATCGGATGCGCCGCAAGTGCAAGCGAAAGATCGTTTCCGAGTCCGGTAATCTTGTTGAGTTTGACGCCGTCAGCGGGCTTAAAAGTATATTGTGTGACTGTCGGACCGACGGAAACATCACCCATTTCAACTTCAATACCAAAATTCGCAAAAGTGCGCTTGATGATATCAAGATTAGCTTCGACGTCACCGGAAGTCGGTTTTGAAGGCGTGCCATCAAGCAAATCAAGCGGAATCGCAATACTGCGACGCTGTTTCGGTCGAAGTAGTGGCGGTGCTTTGGTGCCGGTAAGCTCGCGGGTTTCTTTTTCTTCAACCGGAGCCTCGGCATCGTTCGCCGGCGTGATGATTTTTGGCTGCGGCTTCAAGATTACCGGCTCTTCCTCCTCTTCTTCTTCACTCTCTTCCTCTTCAACTTCACATTCCTCATCAACGATAATTTTAGATTTCTCCTTTTGTGAATTCGACCCGACAACACCAGACTTGATTTCGCGCGCCATCGGTTTTAAATCCATCGATGAGAAAAATTTAGCAACAATTCCGAAGATTGCGGCAATGGAAATACCTGAAAGAATTGAGGCCGCTATGAAAGCCAACGTGAATAAAACCACGATGGCAGCGATACGCCCCATCAAAAAATATAAAGTCTGATAGGCAAATACTCCGAGCGCGCCGCCGGCCATTTCTAATGTTTTTTCGCCGGCGTCCCCGATGATAAAAGCGTGAAGCAAGCCATTTACGCCGAGGACTGCGAGCACGACGCCGACATAAGTAATCGGGCGAAGAAGTTTTTTATCGGGAAAAAGTATATTCAAGCCGGCAAACGCAAGCAACGTCGCGAGTACAAATCGAGTTTTTCCAAGGAAAGTAGCGAGAGCTTCATCTAAAAATTTTCCAAACGGTCCGGCGAGACCAAACAAAGCCAAAAACATGATCGCAGAAAGCGCAAAAACCAAAACTACGGCAATACCGCGCTTCGTTTCCGGCTCAAGAGTGAAATCCATCCCTTCAAAAGAGTCTTTTCGTCTTCGGCCCATATTCAAATCGGTGCACATAATATGCACAGCACGAATAGTATATCATTTATGCTAAAATTCGCGCCAATACAAACTCTACTTCTCAGCGATACGCGAACGGCGGTGCGCGGTGCTCTCTGCGCCCTCCTCCGCAGCGTGTAACGCTTGCGGTGAATGCTCGCGAGCACGCGCGCAATCCGTTCGCTTACTTTTTCGAGCTTACCCTGTCGCGATTACATCATTTTCGCTATTTCAACTAATTCTTATACGGCGCGCATATGCAAATACACGCAGATATGAATACGACCGAGACTTTTTGTGGAGAAAGCGGGCGATACATCGTCGCTTTTGAAAATTGGGTCTTGGCTCACAAACCAGACGCCATTGCCGATCACATTTGCTACAAATGTGACTCGACTCGCGAATTCGAATCAATACGCACTATTTTTGAACCTGAATCAGGGCTTATCTATCAGTCAATCATCGCGGGGCGTCGAATTGCCATCATAAAACTGCCGACACCAATCACGACATCACTCGGTGATATCAAATTCCTGGAACTTTCCGACCAAAAACCGGACGGGAGCCAGACTTCCGGCTTTGATCACATCGAAATATTTCCTCGCACCGGCACAATGGAAGAACTCGTGGCTAGTCTTGAATCTTCCGGCGCGAAATTCGAAAAAGTCGTGCGTCCGCATCACACGACTTTCGATACCACGATTTTTGAGAGCTTTAAAATCCGACTGGAACCGGAATCGCTTATCGCGAAGATCAAACGCGAAGAGATGAAGTAACCGCGATTAGATTGTTTCCGCATCCAATAGCTTTTTGATTTCGGCTGGCGGGAGCTTAGAATTATCCTCGATTATTTTTCGAATTCGTTTTAATGTCTTGCCCATCTCTGGACCCGGCTGGATGTTACGTTCTTCCCTAAGATAATTAGTGGCCGACTTACCCTGACCAAAAATCTCTGCCTCTAAAAGCATCCGTTTTCCTTCATCTTCCACCGCCTTCTTTTCCGCTGCAACAATTTTCTTGCCCTCTTCGTACTTACTCCAAACAGCATCAAGTCTGGGCGCAAGCTTGCCCTCGTTTTTCGTCGAAACCAAATTCTCGCCCTGAAGCTTGATTTGCTCCGTCGCTTCCCCATCAATCGAGAGAACATCGGTGAGTAATTTCACAATTTCACGCCGCGATGCTTCGTCAGGACCAAAACCATCGAAAAGCTTAACCGTCTTTTTCGGATCCTGCTTCAACAAACTTGTTTCCATGTGATGCTTGATCACGAGCGTAAAAGCTTCAAGTTTAGCGCCGGAAATTCCGTTTTTGCCCAAGCCATATCGAATCGCTTCAGTTCGCGCATCGGCGTGACCAATCATGGCGCTATGCAATTCGCCTTTTTCGGCATGCTTCGCGTTCTGCTTCTTATTCGCCTCACTCCAAAAGACTTCGGTTTTGCCGAGATCATGATAAAGCATCATCAATTTGCGATCTTTTTTCTCGGACTCCGAAAGCCCCGGCATTTTTTGAACATTTTCAAGCGCTAATCTCGCATGATCCCAAACTGCAGTGCCTTCCGAGTGGACAATTCCCCCAACGTTATTCTCTTTCATCTCCTTCTTTAGTTTCTCTTCCGCGACTCGAAGCGCCTCCGCATCACCTTTTTTCAGCGCCTCTTTGCGAGCATCCATGGCCACATAAACGCTTTCAAAACCTTTCGGTAGCTGACGCGTCTCCATCTGCGCGACAACCGTAATCTGATTTTCGCGATTATTTTCCAAACCGAATTCCGCGAGTTCACGCCGCGCACGCTCGAATTTCTTCTCACGCTCGACAGTAAGGTCACGCTGTTCTGCTGTCAGCTCATCTTTCTCCACACGATTCATTTCAAAAGCCTGATGCAGAGTACTTGTAAAATCCTCCCGACTCAAACGCGAAGTCGTCGAAGCTGCGATCAGCGAACCGCCAGCGACCGCGACCGTCGGATCACCGATTCCAAGATATTCTTTTCCCTGACGCAGTTTTGACCAGGAATCCAGAAGCTTTTGTTCGTCAGCGGTTAATGTACCCGCGGCCTTTTTCTCATGAAGTTTTATGAGTTCCGGTCCGCGTCGAACAGCTTCAGTCTCATTAAGCGGAGCTTCCAAGAAATTCAAATTGAAAACATCCAGTGTTTCTGGCTTGATTCCGATATCATAATTATCACCACCTTGTTTACGATCCGCTCCGGCATAAACTGCGACGATAGTTTCCGGCGAAGTACGCGTGTAGGCTAAATTCGTCACGACAAGCGGGTTCAATTCAGTTTCTCCGAATATCAAAACCGGCACGTCCATCATTTTTCCTTCTTTATTCGTGACCGGAAAAGTTCTCTTTTCAGCATTCTCAAACTCACGGTTAAAAATCTCAAACTCTTTTTTCGCTCGTTCTTTACCGAGTTTGAGCGCCTCCAATACAGGTTCCGAAAGCTCCATGGAATCCGTATCGAGATTAGTGAAATCAACTTCTTCACCATCTGCGACTTTCTTTCCGCAGGCATTCAGAATTTCAAAAACCGCCTTCGTAAGCCTTGTCTGATATGTTTCATTAATCGCGCCGGACTGCTTTTTCTTATCATCGAGCGAGAGAGTTTGATTGCCCCAAATCGCTCCAGATTCCGTCCGATTACGCTTCATGAGCTCTGTTTTTAACGAGCCAAACACACCAATAAGCGAATTCATGTATTTATCCGGATCGGATTCACGAAACCGACCGTAATCCACAAGATTTACATGCTCCGCAAGTTGTTTTGCAAGAGGCGGAAGCTTTCCTGATTCCAAAAGTGACTTGGCAAGATACGAAGCCGTCATCGAATCCAAATCGGAGTCGAAGTGCGCCGTAACTTCTTTAACATTTCGCTCCTTGAATTGAGCAATAATTTCTTCCGGAAAATCAGCTACCATTTTGGCCGCACATTTTCTTTCCAGACCTTCCGGCAAATCCAAAACCGATACATCTATTCCGTGATGATCGACGACGCCCTGGTTTTTGATGGTCCAGCGATACACATCATCCAATTCTTCCTGAGTTTTCGGCTTGCGCATCTCAAGTGGCGGGGTTTTCGGCTGACCGGTGTCCAGTACCATGATTTCACGCGGTAATTTTTCTGAACTTCCGCCTTTTCCGACCTTTGCCGTCACACCATCCGCGTTAATTTCACCAAAATTATATTTCTTTTCGCGTTCTTCCACGCTTAAAAGCGCTTCGTCATAATCGGAATTTTTTTTCTTGGCCTCACCCCGCATTTGCTGAGCCACTTTCCAGGCCTGCTCCGGCGAATATCTTTCATTCATATAATATTTTTGATTGGTATTAGTATACAACAAAAAACCGGAGTCCGATGACTCTGGTTTTTGTTCGCTAACGTAACAACTGCATCCGCACGCGATCTGGAATTTTTTTATGCCTCAAAACTTCCTGTGCTTTCATCTCAAGGCTCTGCCATTCTCTTTCTCCGCGCCCTGGTTCACCGAGATCAAAAATCGCCTTGAATGTTTTAAGCATCTGGGGCTTCATTTCGAGCAAACGCCTGACTGAGCGCAGGGTTTTTTCACCGAGCGGATCCCCCACATCCATCACCCTTTCCATGAAAACCGAGCAATAATTATCCTTACCTATATCGGGGTCGATTTCTCGCACAAATGAATATGCATGATCAATCAGGGTCAGTTCGCGCTCGCTTTCCGGACCTTTTTTGCGCGCCCACATAAGGTTTCCGCCATGACGATCCGATTGCTTAACCAGATAATCAAGAATCGCGGCAACTTGAATGGTGTCTTCCGGTAATGACCGTAAATCACGATAGGCGTTTTCTCCGTATGGCTCCAATTTCTGCAACGTAACCGGTACCGCGCCATCCAAATCAGAACGCAGAACTGTCGCCGGAACAAGATTCGCGATTCCCATAACCTCAGCAATAGCCGGAACCAAAACTTCACCTCGCCAACCTTCGCCGGCATAAAGAGTTTGCCTAATCGACGCCCGCAGTTCCCCGCGACTGTTGCGTTTAGCGATGCCATTATCCAACCAACGCGCAGTCAGTTCTTTTAGTTTATTTTCATATTCCTCGTCCATGAGTCCCTCGGTAAAAGGCTCAGCTCGACCCTCAACCGTCATGCCATCGCCGTTCGCCGACTTCATAATCGCAGCTTCTCCTTGTTCAGATTCAAAATATGCAATCACAGCCGTGCGCGTTTCGCTTCTTCCAATTTCGTCTGGTTTCACACGCGAAAACTCGCCGATAACTTTTCCCTCGCGAAGTAACCGCTTCATCTCAACCCGTTCGGCCATACGCAAAGCTTCCGGAGCTTCTGGTCCGCGCCCGTTAGCCTCAAGCCGCGTGAGTAATTCGTCATCAAGATCTGCCAAAGCTTCGTTCACTTGAGCCACGGTTTCGTGCATTTCGGCTTCAGAAAATTCAAAAAAAGACGGCTGTTTCTTTCCAGCTCTTTTGGTTTCGAGCGCCGGCAGTCCAAGTTCAGCGGAGTCAATCAGCGACATAAATCTGATTCAGAAATAAAAAAAGACCGAGGCAATCTTCATGCTACTCGGCGTGCGTAGAAATACGTGTTCCCCCAATAACAGAGAGCGCTCAGAAACGCTGGCCCGGCGCTGACTGGCACGGTTTTTCCTTCGGCATTGCGCACTCCGCGCTCTTTGAAGAAAGCGCAAAGAGATTCGTCTGCACCCTCGAAAACAACGGCGCCATCCTGGAGCATGGCGCGGACACGCATGTCATTCCCCATGTGACCGGGAGGTGACGGTTGACGGTAGATTTCGACGACCTTCGGCAAACCCGGGATTCTGGTTCCCATAGCTCCTCCTTGGTTACTTGGGTATATTGATACACTGTTTTCGCTTGGTTGTCAAATTTTTGGTGACTACGATAATTATTGTGTATGCATCACGAATAGATACCTAGCACATCTTCCTCGAAATTCGAGCACGAATTATCGAGGATCCATGGGGGCTTTCTTGGGTCCTCGATAAAATCTGCTGATTTTTCGAGGATGACGTAAGGGTAGAGAATAAAAAGAAAAACAGGCCTTTCGGCACTGTTTTTCAGCTTGAAATACTCTGGCCGAAGTTAAACCACTTCCAAATACCAACGATCCTCTAACGCCACGGAAATTACCCGCTTACCCGCGAGCACCTGTTTCAATTCTTGGATACCCCGGCCTCCCGATACCTGTAGTCGAGATGGTTTCTGCTGATAAAATGTTTTTATCGGATTAATTCTGCTTCTATTAATAGCTAAGGGTTTATCAAATCTTTTCCGTCCTTCGCTATCTCCTTTGATATCCGATATGTTCGCTTGCATATCAACAAACTCTTTACCATCTTCATCGCGACTTAAACTCCAAGCCCATATCTCCCTGCTACTCCATTTAAAACCGGATATTTTAATTGCATCAAAAACATCATCCAAAAACTTTTCCACCTCCACCCCCTCCACCGGCTTTTCCTTTTCCCGGGTTTCCGGTTTTGATGATTTTTCCGTCTCCTTCAGCCTCCAGACAAAAGTTTCCGAAGTGCCGTTTATTCCCGTAATAATCTCACCAGTAACAACATCCGAATCTTCAAAGCGATTTCGAAGCGACCAAGCCTCTCTGGAATTTAAACCGGCAAGCCCGGCTGAAATCTGAGACAAAGGCACGCCGTCTTTTTCAAGCTCGGCACGCATATCCCAGGCTTCTCCGCTATCAAGGCCGGCAAGGCTCTGCGCGATTCCGTCATAGGACCCATAAGTTAATAACTCTCTACGCATAGCCCAGGCTGCATCAGAACCAAGACCCGTAAGACTCTTTGCTAATCCCGGAAGATTATTGTTTCTTACGTGGATTCTCCCGCGCATATTCCAAGCTTCCTCAGAATCGACACCCGCAAGTCCAAGCGCGATTTCATCATCATATTCCGGACCTGTGGCAAATATGGCTCGGCGCAAAACCCAAGCTTTTTCAGAATCAAGACCGATTAGGCTCGCCGCAACAGCGCCGCCTAGATATTCCGGGTCCTGATTGTAAATCTTATTTCGCAAATACCAAGCTTTTTGCGAATCAAGACCGGAAAGGCTAATTGCAAGATAACCGTTGATTCCTTCGAAATCCATGAAATCATTACGGAATTTCCAGGCTTCCTCAGAATCAACACCCGCAAGACCAGATAAGATTTCCACCTTATCCACTCCGCTCGCCAAAAGATCACGCCGCAGTTTCCAAGCTCTTTCCGAATCCATGCCGGCGAGCCCTCTCGCGCAATAGACTTCATTATTAACCATATTCGCCTCCATGAAATCCAGGGACATATCCTCAATAGTCTCGGCCGATGTCTCTACTTCGTCGGATTCATCAAATTCTTGGTAATCGTAATCCGGAACCATGTCGTCCTCCGAACCAGGCTTCTCTTGTCCTTTATTCAGCTGCCAGACGAAGGTCATATAGTCGCCGGAAATTCCTTCGGCGACTCTTTCCCTCATAGCATTTTCTTCCAATAGTTTTCTTCGCATTTCCCATGCTCTGGTAGAGTTAAGACCGGCCAGACCAAAAGCCTGAGCATTGATGGCGATTTGGTCTGGATTGCGAAGAATCACCTCGCGCATATTCCAGGCTCTCGGAGAATCAAGCCCGGCCATGCTTTCAAATACTTCCGGACTATATGGGCCCGAAGAAAGTATGGTTGCACGCATAGCCCAGGCTTCTTCGGAATCAATCCCCGTCGTACTCAAAGCGACTGCGTCCAATTCTTTCTTGTTACGCAGAAACTTATATCTTAAGTTCCAGGCTTTTTTAGATTCCACGCCAGCCAAGCCAAGCAAAACACCCCTCTCGTATTCTCTTGTTCCAGACAGAGCATCGCGCATGTACCAAGCCTCTGCGGAATCCAAACCAGCTAAAGTTTGGACAAGCCATGACTTGTCCAGGATTCTTGCTGCGATTTTTTGCCTAACACCCCACGCTTCATCGCTATCGACGCCGGCTAATCCTTGTAATATCTCAACGTCAAATCTTCCAAAAGGGGTCTTCTCTAATACCCTTCTGCGCATGGCCCAAGCCCGCTCCGAGTCTATTCCGGAAAGTCCTTTCACTATTTCCGCTTCATTAACACCCAAGCTGAGAAGATACGTTCTAAATTGCCAAACTCTTTCCGAATCAAAACCAGTCAGGCCTGCTAACATAGTAGCTAGATCACCTGTCGGAGTTTCGTCAAGAAAATCCAAAGCTCTGCTTTCCAAATCACCAGCCGATTCTTTAACCTCAAATTGCGTTAGCTGAGGTCCGTAATCTACTTTAGCTGGTCGTGGTGGAGCTGCTGCCGGCGCTCTTTCCAAGCCCTTGCGTTTTGAATCACTAGGCTTTGCAACATAACAAACGTTTCTAATCAGTTCGTTTAGCTTTGCCCGGTCAATCTCGCTTTCAAGCTTATTGGAATAATAATATTTAAGCGCCTGCTGAAAAGTTTCGTTGACATCGCCGTTATAAAAACGTAAGACAAAATCGCGCACGCGACGCGGTTCCATGCGATCATCGTAGGTGAATTGCTGTGGCTGATCTTCACCGATTTTCCTGGCCCTAACCAGTTCTTTCGCCGCCTTGTGAAATTCTTTATATTTTGCCAGGACCTCATGCATCCCCGGGATTTCCATGAGCTGTTCCGGTTCCAATTGATGCTCGCGCGAATTCAAATACTCCGAAGCGCCAACCGTCGCGGTCTTATCTTCAGCTTTAAAACTGAAAAGCGCATCCGTCGCCTGCGAAAAAGTGTCCGCCGGAAGTTCGGAAGGCATTTTTTTATAAACCCATCTGCGAAGCTGCGCCGGGTCAAGGGGTTCACGTTCAAAATATCCCTTACCCGGTGGGTTCATGAGCGCAATAATCTTGGTTCTGCCTTTGCTTACTTGTAAGGCTTCAGAAGCGTCTTCGGACAAAACCACCTCGCCGTTGCGTTCAAGCGCATCCAAAACTTCATGAAGACGAATAGCGATATTCGGCGCGGCGGCGTTAAATTCATCCAAAATGATAACTTTGATTTTGCCGTTTTCCTGCCGCAGTCCGCTCGTCACTTTGCCGTCAGAAAAAATATATTCCGGATCTTCAGGTTTGTTTTTCTTCGGGTTCGGAATATAGCGACCCATCAAATCTTCAACATCGGTCGCGCCATTCAGGTTCGCATAGTGAACCTCATAACCAAGTTCCGCGCACATCTTCCTAACCGTGGTGGTTTTTCCAAGCGACGTTCCACCCTCAACCAGCATCGGCTCACCGCCAGAAAAGGCAATCGCAATATCGCGTTGCAAAGGCAAAGCGATTTCTTTATCGTTGATGTAATCGCGATACTGACTTCGCTTCGGCACAAACTGGCTATTCCCGACGGCCGCTTTTTCCAGCTCAACTCCAAGATACGAAATCTTCTTTTCGGTTTCAGAAATTGGAACAAGTTTTTTTGCCGGTTCCGCCACCTTTTGCCTATCCTGATAAGGCGCACCTGATTGTCCTTCTGGTTTATTCATATTCTTATGATTGATAAGCTGGGCCCGAGAGTGCGAGTAAGCCAAACCCTCTTTTTTCAAGTTTTGCTAAGTCGTCTTTCTCGACCAGAATAACCACGGCCGACTTCTCATAATCAGGCGCGAAGACGCGCGGTTGCCGCTTTTCTTCGTCAAAAATTTCGATCTGTCCGGTTCCGTATTGAACCGCGAAGTCGTAAAAAGATTTTTCCATGTCTTCATCGGCCAGAAAATATGCCTGCCTCTGATCAAATAGATCAAAAACTCGTCTGGCTTTTTTGAAATCACTGTCTTCCAGGTTCGAAGAGAATCTGGATAACTCATTTCCATCTTTCGCGATGACAATTCCGACCTGCTTCGAACCCCTGATGACGGCGAGAAAATCTTCAAGCGGATTTTTTTCTTCGGCGAAAGCCATATGGTTCTGAGCCAGAATGAGTTAGTAACGACTTAAATAACCCCCTTAATGAGTTCGGCTAATTGTTTCGCCATTTCCTTCACATCAACATCAATTAGGCAATCCGTGAAGTTCGCGCTCAAATTTCCATTTCCAAAGCCCATTCCAAGAGCGACTACTTTTACACCCAAATCATCATTGATTTTTTCCCCAACCGCGCTCGTTTCATAATTTTGTTTCGGGTGGTCCGGTGATTCCGCTGCCTTGCCATCAGATACGACAACGAGAAGATGACTCGAGCCCGGTTGTTTTGCGAGCCTTTCCGCCGCAGTTTCCATCGCCCATCCCAAATCGGTTTGACTATGCTCATTTCCGCATCCGGAACAGCGCGTCGCGTCGACTTCGCCGAACATGTCACCGATGTGCTCGCGTATCGCCTTCGACATCGGTTCACCGAACTTTTGATACTCGTGAATTTTATTATTGAAACCGATCACCTCAACATTCAACCCGATTTTATTCAAAACTTCAGTCAATACCACGACTCCCTTAAATGCTTCTTCGATTCTCTGATTTTCGCGCATCGACCCGGATAAATCGATGAGGAGTGTAATCGCATGTTCTTTTTCATCCGGGCGCTCGCGTCTTTTCCAGGCTTCACTTTCCATGACCGAAGTCTTGCGGGCTTTTTCCTGAATTCTCTGCCCCATGTCGATTCTTTTTCCACTTCTATGACCGCCTTTCCACGAAGTCGGCGTATCATCCACGAATATCTGGCGAAGCTCGTTTTCTAGACTATTGATGAGCGGGAGAAGCTCGGTGCGATTCTTTTCGTAGATATTCGCGTCCTTCTTCACCTCGCGATTGAGCATTTCAACATAGGCTCGCATGCTGTTTTCATCAATCGGGTCCATGACATCTCCTTTTCCCTCTACGGCTCTGCTCGTCCTATCATTTTCATCAGGAGTCGCTCCGCCTTCCTCGTCGGAATCTTCCCCTTCCTCACCCTCACCCTCAGAAGGCTCACCCGGCTCGGCACCGCTTTTAGGTTTTTTCGAAAGCTTGCCGCCAAGTTCCTGATTTACATCATCTTCAGCTTCCTTGATCGCAGCCTCGGCCTTTCCCCGAAGTTTCTTGCGCTCATCCTCCGGCAAAGAGTCTATGTATTTTTTGATTTTTTCTTTGAGTGCCTCCGGAAGCGAATCCAAATTGATAGGCTTTCCCTTTTTCCCGCCCGGAGTGCCCTCCATCGCTTTTCCTTCTTTTATTGCCTTATCTATCGCTTCTTCCAATGTTTTCAGTTCCTCCGGCGTAAGATCTTTTTTGAGTTCGGGCGGTAATCCCGGACCTCCTTCGCCACCCTGTCCCTCACCCTCCGCCTCACCTTCGTTATTTCCACCTCCTTCGCCACCCTGCGGTCCATTAAAAACCTCCTGCGCTTCCTGATCCTTAATATCCTCTTCAAGCAACTTTTTAAACTCAGGCCAAACTTCGTCGCGATTTATTTCGTACGAAAGCTTTGCATATTCACGAATCATGTCTTCACCTGAAGCCGGCTTGCCGTTTATTTCGCCGCCATGATCGGCTTCTTCCCTCGCCGGGTATCGACTCCAGGAATCCCTGGCTGAAGCAAGCGTTTCTCTAACCACTTCCTGAACTTCCGCCGGCAAATCTGGTGAAATCTCAGCCGGTTCTCCCTGGCTTTCCAGAAACCACAACCTCATATATTCAAAACCAGCTTTCATGAAGCGAGGCATTTTGCCCAACTTTTTTTTGGCTTTTTCTTCGGCGGTCGCTTCTAAATCTAAAAATTCAATATGCGCGATTCTCATCTGCTCGCGAAACTTCGGATAACTGTCGGCTACAAAGTTATTATCGCGTGGATCTTCGATTGCATTCATCATGAAAGAAAAGCCTGGTTTGTCCCAAATTTCACGTGGAATAAAATCCGTTCGGCTTACTCGACGATGACCCCCTTCATGCGAAATTATAAAGCGCAAATGATCCATCGACTTGGTCAGTAAGTCTTTCGGATCAATGCGAATAATGTTGTGCTCAAAGTCCCAGTGCCAACCGCCACCGGGATTATTCAATTCAACAGGAATCTGAAAATCTTTGCCAATAAAATAAGCGAGCGTCGAAAGAATGCGCTGCTTCTTTTTTATCACATCCTGCTCCTCGGGACTGAAGACGGACAAAATTTCCGCATCCCTGTCGCGACGCAGGGCATGAAAAACTTTTTCCGCCTGCGGTTTCGAGTTTTCGAACCCGGCCTCCGGATTGTATCCGAGATTCTCCATATTATGTGTAAGTTTATCATGAAAACAAAAAACCGGGCCGAGTGGCCCGATTTTTTCGCAGAGTTTTAGACATTTGCGCGTTCGACGTATTCACCCGACTCGGTATTTACGAGAATAGTTTCACCCTGCTTGATGAAAAGCGGAACCTTCACAATACGACCGGTTTCGATTTCCGCATCCTTCGTGACGCCACCGCCGGCAGAATCGCCGCGCACAGCTTCTTCGGCATGAGTAATCTTATAAGGCACTTTAATTGGCAATTCGACGGCAATCGTCGAACCTTCATAAACCATTGCCATCACGTCCAATCCTTCTTTCAAAAAATCCCATGAGTCACCGAGCACGCCTTTATCAATCATGACGGTTTCAAAAGTCGCCTGGTCCATGAAATATCCGGCGCCTTCATCTTTGTACAGGAACTGCATCTTCGAGCGTTGCAATTCGACGTAAGGCACGGTTTCATCAGCCTTATATGTAACTTCGATGAGCTTGCCGGTTTTAACCTGCTTCATGCGCACGCGTGTGAAAGCCGAACCCTTACCCGGAGAAACGTGTTGATAGTCAACCACGAGATGAGGTTCATTATTGTGGAGAATCACCATCGACTTTTTGATTGTAGCTGTTGTGGCCATAGGGATGAGGCCGTAGGCCGTAGGCCACAGGCCGTAGTTGTAACACTACGCCCTACGGCCTACGCCCTACGCCCTGATTATTTAAATAATTCTTTCGCGCTGAACGCTAGCACTTCTTCGATATTGTTTGAGCCGGTCAAAATCATCGCCAAGCGGTCAACTCCAAGCGCGATTCCTGCGGCAGAATGCACATGTTGTAACTCATTTAAGAGAGTTTCGTCAATCGGAAAGACCGTCTTACCTGCGGCGCGACGCTCTTCCGCCTCGATTTCAAAGCGTTTTCTTTGCTCGGTTGCGTCAGTCAGTTCGCCGAAAGCATTCGCGATTTCAACGCCCTGGATATAAACTTCAAATCGTTCAGCAAGCCGCGGGTCGCTCGGCTTGAGCCGCGCAAGCGACGCTTGCGACGCCGGATACTCGTATAAAATAACCGGCGCTTCATGTCCGAGTTTACGCTCGATATGCAAACCAAAAATCCGAAAGAAAATATCATCGAAAGAATCTGTTTCCGGCACTTCGATTTTTAATTCGCGGGCACGGTCGGCCAGTTTCTCGCGCGAAAAATTTTCGAGCAAAGAAAATCCGGCGTATTTCTTGAAAGCCTCATCGACCGTCATGCGCTGCCATGACTGCACTCGCGCGAGGGGACAGTCCCCGTCGGCTTTGGGGACAGTCCCCGTCGCGCGAGACGTCTTTGATTTCTTGATTTCTTGATTTTTTGTTTTTTTTCCCAACTCCAACGCACAGTATTTCACGAGCTCCTCCGTATCCGTCATAATCTCTTCATAACCGGCATTCGCGCGATACCATTCGAGCATGGTGAATTCCGGATTGTGAGTCGCATCAAAATCTTCGTGATTACGAAAAACGCGCGCGAGTTCAAAAACCCGCGGCAAACCGGCGCCGAGTAATTTTTTGAGCGAGTATTCCGGCGAGGTTATTAAACCGGCCACGTGTTTTTCCCCGCTCCACTCGACAACCGAAGTTTCAAATGGAAATAAGTTAGGTTCCATTCCCGGTGAGCGCACGCA
This sequence comes from bacterium, assembly GCA_037139515.1. GTDB lineage: Bacteria > Patescibacteriota > Patescibacteriia > JBAXGH01 > JBAXGH01 > JBAXGH01. The sequence continues at coordinate 12,451 of JBAXGH010000016.1, read as the reverse complement.
AATCGGAGTTTCGCATTCGACGAATTCCCGAGAAGAAAAAAACTCGCGGATCAAAGCGCGCAATTTCATGGCCGCTAAAAATTTGTGTTGATTTTTCATATTGAGAATCAAGATCCTTCGTTTCACTCAGGATGACAACCGGCCGCGAAGTAGAAAACCCGCAGTTAGCGGGTTTTCTGTTTTTTCCTTTCTTCAAAAGCGAGACTTGAGTTCGGCGTCCTTCGTCACAACATTACAAGATCCCTCGGCCGTCGCGGATGACAACTCTGAAAATGGATTCCCGTCCCCGCCAAGCGAGGACTGGCCTGCGCGGGAATGACGGAGAGAAGTGCGGGAATTACGGACTGGATGGAGTAATCAAGGAAGGCTCGAAGCGAGCGATTTTGAATCGTGTGTGCGCCGGTCACTGCGCCCCCATGTGACCGCCGCACACACGTTCAAACCGCGCTCGCGTCGTCCCCTGTCTTGTGCTCGCGTATCAGTCCCCGCCCGTATCCCGATCGAAATGTATTATTTAACCGAGTAAGGAACGAGCGACATGAAGCGAGCTCGTTTAACACCGGTCGAGAGCATGCGCTGGTGAGAAGAACAGACACCCGAACGCTTGCGAGCCACAATCTTGCCGAACGAAGACATATACCTACGAAGAGTATCAACATCTTTGTAATCAACGTGCTTAATGTTCATGCGGCAGAAGTAGCACTGCTTATCTGGGGCAAATGGATTTTTTTGTTTACGCATATGGAGGTTAGGGCGTAGGCCATAGGCCGTAGGGCGTAGTTATTTCCTTTCTGGACCCACTACGGCCTACGGCCTGAAACCTACGGCCTTATTTTAATTTAGAATGGAATATCTTCGATACGAATTTCATCCGTCGGAGGTTGCTGAACAGCTGGCGGCACATCCGGTAAATATTCCGGGGCCGGAGCGCTTTGATTTGAGTTTGAATTTGCTGCAGCGGCTGGACGTGCGGTACCGGCCTGTGGCGCGGAACCTCCCGGAGCGCGATCAAGCAGAATCATATTATCAGCGACAATTTCGGTGCGATAATTTTTCTTGCCGTCTTGCCCGACCCAGTCGCGGGTTTCGATGCGACCTTCGATGTAAACCTTGCGACCCTTCGCGAGATACTGCGAGCAGATATCAGCGAGCTTGGCCCAGGCGACGACATTGTGATAATCGACTTTTTCCTGTTTCACGCCGGCTTTATCAATCCAGCTGCGCGAAGTTGCGACCGAGAAATTGCAGACGTTCTGACCTGACGGCGTTGCTTTTGATTCCGGATCGCGCGTGAGATTCCCGAGAATCATGGCTTTGTTCAAGGAATAGGCCATATGGGGCGAGAGGTTAGAGATTAGAGGTTAGAGATTAGAGATATCTTCGAGCCGGGCCAGGAAATGTTTCCCCAACCTCTAAGCTCTAATCTCTAAGCTCTTTCTGTCTACAACTTCGCAACATCCTCCGCAAGAGCGGCGTCGATTTTCTTATCCAAATCTTCCGGCGCAACTTCCTTCACAGGGGCCTGCATGATCGGAGCATCGACCCTCTTCGCGACCTGAGCGGCGTCATCAGCTTCCTGAGAAAGCGGAGCGACGTAAGAAGAAAGTTTGAGCGGCTGGCCCCAAGCGAGCTTCTCGGACTTCGCGAGGGTGAAACGAAGAACCTCGTTCGTGAGACCGAGATGCAAATCGTTTTCGATTCCCTTCGGAGCAGTCGGCTCAGCTTCGAACTCGGCCAAAATATAATTGCCGTGACGAATGTGATTAATCGGGTAAGCAAACTTGAGCTTGCCGGCATCTTCGTGACGAACTAGCTTGCCGCCGTACTTCGCGACTAAATCGGCGATCTTCTTCATGATTCCTTTGATCTCGTCGTCGGTGTACTTAGCCGGGACGATGTAGAGCAACTCGTATTGAGTCATATGCACTTATTGCCGCACCGGAGTCTGTCTGGAATCTCTCTTTCGAGCTGAAAGACGCAAGCGTTCGAGCTGGAACTCGTGAACAAATGCACAGGAATATCCATTGATATTTCGAGCAATTTTTCGCGGGTTACAGCCGAACGATTCGCCTTTCAGCCGAATACGGAGATTTCAGACAGACTCCTCGGTGCGGACCGACTGCGGGACTTAATTTGCCCGAGACGGTATGGCCGTTAAGATTTAACGCCGGGGACTTTAACAAATTTAGCTCAAAAACGTCAAATATCCTTCGGACCTACACGAGCGCTGATTTGGTTGCGTGTGTGGCGGGCAACTTGGGGGCGCATTGCCCGGCTCACACGCAACCAATTTCGCTCGTTTACCTTCGACTCACATTTGGCTACATAAAGCTAAATATTGAAAGTTTTACCGGCTAGACGAGGTTGGGGGCGGGAAATACGTCAACAGGTGTTGACAAAAAACTCAAAACATGCTACTATATACAGGCACAATCGTTGTTTTCTCTACCCCCCGCTGCCGCTTGCGGCATGCACGGAGACAAAGAACATGCTGAAAAACAACGTCATCGGCGCCCGCGTCATCGCCCTGCCCCGCAACGTCATCGGCTTCGTGGACGAGGCGACCGGCGCCTTCATCATGGCGGATTCGACGGACCCCGTGGCCCGCAAGGCGCGGATCATGGCGGAGGTCGACGAGAAGATCGCCGCGGCCCGTGAGCCCGACCACTCCATGACGGACGAGTACCTGGCGAGCCGCTTCGGCCACCGGGCGGCCACCGACCGCCGGGAGCTCGTGCAGAGCCGTGGGGACCGGCGACGTGTCCCCGGCCGGAGCAGCTGGAAGGCCCAGCGCCCCGACCAGGTCCGGCGAGTCCCCACGCTCTGACCACACAATCACCCCGCTTTACCACACCACAGCCTCCAGGAGGACGCTGTGGTGGTTTTTTAATTTACACGCATTTTTATGTCACAGACACTTGACACATGCACTGTTTTATGATATTATTTCCTAGCAAAATGGCTGATTACTGAGCAAAAAAACACCCTGGAGGCATGATGCACGACGAGCTGGTTTCCGACGTTTCCCCGATGGAAAACAACATCCACATGGACGAGGAGGAGCTGTTCGACGAAGCGGAAAGCCTCCGCTACTACAGCCAAACCTACTACGAACGTTTGGCTGAGCGGCTAACGCGCGAGGCGCAGGAGGCCGAGCAGGCCGAGAACATGCGGCTCTGGCTCCTCCAGACGGAGGACGACGAAACCATGTACGACGGCATCAACGACGTCGACTCCGAACCCAAGCGCGAGAGCATGCGCCAAATGGGTCGTCGCGAGAAGTTCTTGCACGAAACCAGCCGTGACAGCCGTGTTTACCGGAACCGGTGTACGCAACCGAAGTTCGACCGAGCCGAGAAGTCCGACGCGCGCCGAGCGAAGACCCGCATGAGCCGCAAGGCCAAGTCGGAGTTCGAGCGCAACCTCCACGAAGACGCGGTCTTCCAGATCATGGACAAGGCCGAATTCCTCGAGATGCGTGACATTCAGCGCAGCCTCGAGCGGCGCACCGCCGAAGAGGAGTTCCCCGGGATCGAGCGTCTCATGAAGGAGCGCGCCGACAAGGACTTCTCGGACATCGTGGACGCCGAGTCCGCGCCGAAGTTCGAGGCCCGACGCGAAACCATCGACCTGTACTACTCCCGGCGAGACGCGCGCTGCAGCTGCTACAACGGCGACCGCAGCTGGAAGCAGTATCGAAAGAGCCCGTTCCGCCGCATCACCTACCAGGCGTCGATTTTCTGACGCCTTCCCCGTTCCCTTTTCAACCCCAGTTGCGCATCGCGACTGGGGTTTTTGATTCAAATATTTTTCATATTATTGTCGTTTTTCTCCCAGTAGACCTAGCGAAAAATGGATTCCCGCCTTCGCGGGAATGACGAAGAGGGAGGATAGAATGACGGCAAAAGGTCTGCAGAAGTAAGCTCTAAGCGAGCGATTGCGGGTTGTGCTCTGCGCCGGGCAATGCGCCCTATTTTTGCCCGCCGCAGAGCACCCCGCACCGCGCTCGTGCATCATTAAGGTCGCGCTCGCGCGTCACCCCTTGCTTTTCTCGTAATTTCTGTATATTATTGCCGCATTATGCAAGCATTTTTTGTCCTCGGTCGCGAACCCCGCTTATCAATAGCCGAAATCGCTTCGGTCTACGGTTCACGCATCAAAAAATATTCTTTCCTGAGCGAAGACATCCTCATTGCCGAGATGGATTCTTTTGATCCGCACGAAGCCGCTTTGAAACTCGGCGGTTCGGTGAAGTATGGTTTCGCTGAGCACTTTGAGGGCACTGATGAGGCGCGGTTGAAAGGCTTAATCGCGAATCGGATTATCGAACAGGTCAAGAAAAATCAAACCGCGAGGGGACAGTCCCCGTACGGCCCGGGGACAGTCCCCGTCGCCACCGCTACGAGCGACCGCGTCACCTTTTCGATCTCCGGCTACAATCATTTTTCCGGAAAGACTTTTGGCTTTGAAATCAAATCATTATTGCAAAAAGAAGGTTACGGAGTGCGACTCGCGACGAGCAAAGAACCGAACATGTCGGCCGCGGCCGTGGTTCAGGCGAAATTATTGACCAAGGGCGTTGATATCATCATTTCGCGTGATGGAAATTCGACTTGGTTCGGAATCACCGCCGATGTTCAGCCATATGAAGACCAATCTCATCGCGACTATGATCGTCCGGCGCGCGACCAGGTTCGTGGCATGATGCCGGTTCAGCTCGCCCGCACGCTTTTGAATCTTGCGCTCCCGAATCCGGCGCCGGAATCAGTTTTTCTCGATCCGTTTTGCGGCGAAGGCACGGTTTTGATGGAAGCCGCACTGCTTGGTGTAAAAAATATCATCGGCGCAGATATTGATGCCCACGCAATTGAAGATACAAGGAAGAATCTGGAATGGCTCGAAAGAGAAATCCCTAAGCTCTCACCTCTAACCTCTAATCTCTACCTCCGCGATGCCCGCAAGACTCCGCAAATGCCGCGTATCGATGCCGTTGTGACCGAACCGTATCTCGGCGAACCCACTTTGAAACCGCTGACTCAAGGCGAAGTTAGCTCGCGACATAAAAACCTGAGTGGCTTGTATGCTGATGCGATTCGCCCAATTGCGAACGCGCTCAAAAAAGACGGCATTTTGATTTTCACCCTGCCGGCTTTCAAATGCGGAAATAAGTTTTTACCTTTCCCAAAAGAAGGCTTGCTTCCGGTTTCGATGGAAGCCGTCGCGCTCCCTGGTCCGGGTCAGGAAAAAGAAAATTTGATTTACAAGAGAGCCGATCAGTTTGTTGGGCGTGAAATTTTGATAGCGCGAAAGAAATAGAAAAAGTCGTCATGTTGAGCAAGGCGAAACATCAAGATACCTTGATCCTTCGCGATGCTCAGGATGACGGCCTTTTTAATAGCTTCGTTTGATTTTCGAATCCCGCTCATGCCGCGCGATTGCGAGGTCAAGCAGCTTCGAAATCAAATCTTTATAAGATAAACCCGAGGCCTCCCAAAGTTTCGGATACATGCTGGTATTCGTGAACCCCGGAATGGTATTGATTTCATTCACAATAAACTCATCGCCGCGCAAAAAACAGTCGACGCGCGCCATACCTTCAACGCACAAAACTTCGCAGGTTCTGACCGCGAGTTCCTGCATCTTTTTGACCAGCTCCGGCGTTAATTTAGCCGGAATTTCCAACCCGGCACCGTTTTCATCCAAATATTTTGCCTCGTACGAATAAAATTCGTGATGCGGAATTATTTCTCCAGGCACCGAAGCTTCTTTAATTTCATTTCCCAAGACTGAACATTCGATTTCGCGCCCGACGACACATTCTTCAAAAATAATTTTGGTATCGTATTTGAAGGCGTTATCTGCCGCCGCGGCAAAGTCTTCGGCGGTTTTGATTTTGTAAACGCCGACCGATGATCCGGAATTCGCGGGCTTAACAAACATCGGCATACCAAGTTCAGCTGAGAGCTTCTCAAAACTGATTTCGCTACGTTTATGAGCCGGAACCGTCACGAAGCGCGCGATTGGAATGCCGGCATCGCGAAGCAGACGCTTGGCCGCGTCTTTATCCATACCAATCGCGGAACCGAGCACATCCGGACCCACAAACGGCAAATCCAAAAGTCGCAGCAAACCCTGCATTGTGCCATCTTCGCCGTTCGTACCATGTAGAACCGGAAAAACTACATCAAGCGCCGGCTCCGTGCCCTGCATCGTAACAAGACTCCCGGCTGGAGCACTCGGAATCAAAGCAACCGAATCGCCGTCGCGGAAAGCCAGCATTTTCGGGTCCGGAGTATTCAAAAGATTCGTAGCTGAATCGCGCACATGCCACTTCCCCGCCTTATCAATCCCGATTAAAGCAACATCGTACTTTTCCGGATCGAGAGCCGCGATGATATTTTTCGCCGAACGCAAAGAGACTTCGTGCTCAGCTGATTTTCCCCCAAACAGAACCCCGACGCGAATCTTTTTCATAAAGCAAGTTCGTCATTCTGAGTTTACGAAGAATCATGCACTCCATGATGTTTCGCTACGCTCAACATGACAACTAATTACTACTCCCGAGTATTTTCAAAGCCTGCTCGGCGTAAAATTTCACATTCGGTCTTAGTGTGTACTTCGGATCTGAAAGCTCTTCAAAACTAAACCAGCGAGTTTCATCACTGCGATCAGATTCGTAACCGACGACAATATTATCGCTTTCACAAGTAGCGAAATATACAAAGGTAACGTGTTCGTGAGTTGGTGAAATCCGCATGCGACAGTTGTAAACCGGAGAAATTAGCTCTTTAAAACCCGTCTCGGCCGCCTCTGTTTGATGCGCCTCGCCGTGAAGCTTAACATCCAAACCAACTTCTTCTTTGACCTCGCGAAGGGCAGCCTCATTCGGGTCCTCGTTCAACTCGATGTGTCCCCCAACGCTCAACCAAAATTTGAATTTATCATGCATGCGGAGCAGCACGCGATTTTTGTGAACGATGAAAACTTCGGAAGTGAAATCAATAAGTTCGTGAATGTGCGGCATAAAATGTGTGTTTTTTCCTCTCAAAAAACGTTGGCGAGAATGAAAAATATCATTTCAAGATCCCTCGGCTTCGGGATGACACGAAGAGAGGCCTGGGATGGCAACCTTAATACTCAAATGGATTCCCGTCCCCGCCAAGCGAGGACCGGCCTGCGCGGGAATGACGGAGGGGGCTACTAGGCGGGAAAGACGGAAGGCTCGAAGCGAGCGATTTTGGCGTGTCTGCGCGCCGGGCAATGCGCCCCCTATTTGCCCGCCGCGCAGACACCCAAATCAGCGCTCGCGTATCACCGCATTTTGGTTGTGCTCGCGTATCGCCCCCGACCTAAATGTTGCTCGCGTTGCCCTAGGCTCCCACGCGGAAATGAGCCACATCCCCATCCCGCATAACATAATCCTTTCCCTCAATCCGCAACTTCCCCGCCTCTTTCGCCCCTGTCTCGCCTAGTTCCACAAAATCTTTCCAGTCGATAATTTCCGCGCGAATAAATGTACGCTCAAAGTCAGTGTGAATCACGCCCGCGGCTTTCGGCGCTTTAAATCCGCGAGTAATCGTCCAGGCGCGCGTTTCCATTTCGCCGCTCGTGAAATACGAAATCAAATTTAAGAGCTCATAACCGGCGGCAATCAGACGATCGAGCCCTGTCATCGAAAGGCCCATCGTGGTTAGATATTCTTTTGCCTCTTCCTTAGGAAGCTCGGCGAGTTCCGCTTCGATCTTCACGCACAAAGGCAAAATCGGGTCTTTGATGCCCAAATCCGGGGTCTTCGAAGCTTCAGCTTCATCAACATTCGCCACAAACAAAACCGGTTTCGCCGTGAGAAGCTGGAGCAGTTTCAAAAGCGCGAGTTCATCTTCGTTATATTCCAAGCTGCGCGCCGGCACACCTTTCCCCAAAGCTTCTTTGATTCGAGCGAGCATCTTCGATTCCAGTTCCGCCTCACGCGAAGTGCCCGATTTGAGCAGGCTATTCACTCGCGTAATGGCCTTGTCGACAACCGCCAAATCGGCGAGCGCAAGTTCGATATCAATCGTCGCGATATCGGATTTTGGATCAACACGATTTTCAACGTGAATAACATTCGGATCAGCAAAGACACGAACCACGTGAATAATAGCGTCAACTTCGCGAATGTTTTGCAGAAACTTATTGCCCAAACCCTCACCTTTTGAAGCGCCGCGAACTAACCCGGCAATGTCGACAAACTCAACCGCGGCCGGAATTATTTTTCCGGAATTCGAACGCTTGGCGAGCTTCTCGAGACGCTCATCAGGCACCGAAACGACACCGACATTCGGGTCGATCGTACAAAACGGAAAATTAGCACAGTCAACCTGTTTCTTGGTGAGTGCGCGAAAAAGCGTAGATTTACCAACATTCGGAAGTCCGACGATGCCAATTTGTAATGCCATAATGGGCGTATACTAAAACAAAAAAGCGGAGAAGGTCAAACCTCTTTCGAGGCTTCAACCGTCTCCGCGGGAACGACTTCGCGCGCAATTGCGACAAGCTGCCTCTGAACGAAAACGAGCAGGCCCTCCGGCTCTTTCATGACTCCTGCCCAGATTCGAAGCGCAACTTCGGGTGAAATCACGAGGCCCGGCAGTACCGAGGTGAATCCACGCTGGGTGAAGTACAAATCCCTTCCCGTAGCTGACAGACATCGGAACTCGCGGCCGCCGTCGCATTCGAGCATAGACTTGGCAGCCACTCCTTCACCGCTCTTCATGAATCCTTCAAGCTTGCACAGAGCCGCGAAAAAACGTTCTATCTCTGCCCGTCTCTCATGCCCCATCACCTTCGGGAAAGCAACCGTCGCATCAAGGAACAACTTCGTGTTATCCATCTTCGTTTACCTCCGCTCTTCTATGAGCTCTGCTTTCTTACTGCGGAAAAGGCCGCTAGTCAAGAGTCTTGCGCTCCGCCATGCCGGGACCGAGCGGGTTATATCCATGCGAAATTTCCTCGCCGTCAGAATATCCGTCGCCATCGGTATCGGCTTTGTGTGGATCGGTACCAAGTCCGACTTCGCGCAAATCGGAAATCCCATCATGATCAGAATCCGTCACCGATTCAAGTCGGATTTCTTTTGACTCCGGAGCGGTTGTCGGCGCAATTTCTCCGAGCGCATTGCGCGCAAGAATCAAATCAGATCCGAGCGCTACGTTCAGAAGTTCTTTTTTTATCGAGGCATCACGCGTCAAATCAGTCGCCGCACCATTCAGAGAAAGAGTTTTAAAAGATTGAAGAGGAATATCGGCAAGAGCAATCGTTGAACCGTCGAAATAGCTTACTCGACCCAAACACTTGTTCACCGCGACGTCCGAATGCGCGGGCGAAAACAAACTTGTTCCCAAAAAAGTTTCCGGCAATTTTCCGGTACCATTCGTCACTAAATCGTAAACCGTCGGTGCCAAGTCGATATGGCTCGCGACTTTTGGCCAAGCGGTTTGCGTCATGCCGGGCGCATAAAAGAGCATCGGAAGTTGGTTGTAGGTAAAAAAGTCCTGAACCGGATTGGCTGATTTCGCGCCATACAAACGATGGTCAGCGAAAATCACAACTGCCGTCGAATCCATTAAGCCTTCCGTCTGCAAAGAATCAAAGAGCGCCTTTATCCCGTCATCTGTCGCCTTAAGCAAGCCTAAATAGATACGCAGGCTCGTGTCATCGCCCACAACCGTATGCCCTATTTCGCCGATGTCGCCTGAGTACGGCTCAACATCGAGCTGATAATTTTTCAAAAACATTTTTTGGGTACTTACGGTATGCGTCAGGTGTCCGGTCATGCCGATGATGTACTGATAAGTCGGCTTACTTGAAGATTTTAAGTCACTTATAACGCGCGGCATCATCTTTAAATCCGGCTCGCGATATTTAAAGACCGGTGAATAGTTCAAATTCTGAAAACCCCAAGCCGGATTGAGCGAGTCGCGGTTCCAAAAACTAGATTGATTGGCATGATAAATCGAAGTTGAGAATCCTATTTTCTGAAGCGCCGTCGGCAAACAATTATAATTATTTTTCGAATACAAATCACTAATCGGACCGTAGGTTTCCGGCATGAAACCGCAATTCACCGCGAATTCCGCATCGACCGTGGTACAGCCGTTCGCGAAATAGTTTTCGACCGTTCCGTATTTCGCCATGAGCGAAGATAAAAATGGCATCGCAGATTCGCTGAGTTTAAGCGGCCACTCGATACCCGATTCAACCTGATACATGATGACGTGCTTGATTTTTGAGCCGTCTGGACGAGTGGATCCGCCGCCCTGCCCAATCGAATTTTTCGCGAGCGCTACGAGCGACTGCTTAACCGATTCCAGATTAGTAGTTGAGGCAACAAGAAGGCTCGGATCGCTTACTCCGCGCACTCTGGTCGCGCCTTCATCAGTAATCATTTCGCTATTATCAGTCTCGCTTGCAAAAGCAAAACCAATCAAACCGAGTTTTACGATTGCGTCTTCCGGAGAAAGCGAACCGTTCTTCATTTCCGACTTCATGGCGCCGATGGCCGCCGAACCGGCGAAAAATACACCGATTTGAACCGTGATTCCGAGCAATAAAAACGCCACTGCCTGCACACGTTTGTGACGCAGGACCGCATACCTTACAAACTGCCCGGGAATCAGTTCTAGCTGGACTTCGGGTCTTACATACCCGCCGCGAAGCATGCGGCGCATCAAACATAAATATATAAACAACCCAAGAACTGCGAGCGCCAAACTATTCGGAATTAAATAAGTATATTCGCTAAGCAACTCGAGCATCGGAAAATTCAACGATTGAAACCGATTCGAATCGATCGGTAAAAAAGTCGCAAAAGTTTTGAAATAAGCAAAGTTTACGAGCAGCCAACCGGCAATCACCGCGTATCCGAAGAGCAGCGCCGCATGAATCACACGCAGCGGAAAAAAATATATCACGGACGCTATCCAGAAACTTACAATCGCGACTACCAGACCGGCGGAAAGAGAAAAATCCAGACCCAACATTTGATGATACCAAGCTAAAAAGAGCAGGTTTCCTGCCGTCCAAAATAAAAGCACCGCGATGAAACGAAAAACGCGCATCATGGATATATTATACCAGGATGCGCGTTTTTCTTATTCCACTTTTCCTTTTTTGATGGTTTTGATATTGAATGGCACACCCTGCATATCGCCTCGCAAGTCGAACTGATATGTGCCCTGAAGCCCGACAAAGGATTTTAGACCGCGTACATAATCACGCATCGCATCCGCCGTCCGCGCGCCGGAATCATATCCGCCAGCCAGAATCTGGATTGCCTCATAACCAGCGGCATTGTAGGCATCAACACCGGTAAAGCGCTTATTAACTTTAATATACGCGTCGATGAAAGCCGTGACCGCCGGACTCGTTTTATCCAAGCTCGGGGCCTGTGCCAGTACGGCACCTTCAAGCAAGACTTTGTATTTTATATCCGTCGCCTGGTTGGCAACGTTTGGATAAATCACGAGTGGAATCTTCCAATATAGTTTTTTGAACTCATCCAGGAACTTCTTGATCGAAGCTTCGCTTCTCAAGTTAATGAAAACCGCTTCGGCTTTCGGCATCACTTTTTTAATGCGCGGCGCTTGCTTCAAAAAATCTTCCGGCTTTGGGCTGATCATTTCATCCAAAACCACCGTGCCGCCACCCTTCACAAAAGCATCGTTGAAAGCGTTTTTATATGCCGAAGCTTCATCATTCGCCTCAGAAATCACGGCAATCGTTTTATATTTTTTTGCTGCTTCGATTCCGAGAAGCGTTCCTCCCTGAAAATCAGGCTGGGTATTTCTAAAAATATATTCGCCTTTCGTAGAATATTCCGCGAGTCCAATCGCCGGTGAAATCAAAACGACTTTATTTGAAGCCGCCGTTTGCGCGAGTGCCAGAGCCTCGTCGTTACAAACGCCGCCGATTACAAACTTAACCTGGTCAACGTCGACCAACTTTTGAAGTGCGAGCGAGGCCTGTTTTGGGTCACAGGCATCATCAACGACCATTAATTCGACTTTACTACCTTTAGCCTTCAATTCCTCGACCGCGAGTTCCACCGAACGTTTGATTGGATCGCCAACTTGACTCGAATTGCCTGAGATTGGACCAATGAATGCTATTTTGAACGGCGCATCAGGCTTAGGGCTGTTATCAGATTTAAACGTAAAATAACCGACCGTGATGGCGGCCAGAACGAAAATCGCGATAATGAATCTGCCTAGTGAGGTCATGGCTTTTGGCTAAAATTTGTAAGATTGATGTACGGCGAATATAGCGCAAAAATGGCTCTTTTGGCAAGGCGTGTTGTCATCCTGAATGTCTGTTGTCATCCCGAAGCCGAGGGATCTTGAAAAGTATACTCAGCATAAACAGAAACCCCCAATCGCGTGAGCAACTGGGGTTGACGGGGTTGATGGGGGGG
>JBAXGH010000015.1:0-33133 GCA_037139515.1 bacterium | reverse complement strand
TGGCGGCCAAAGATACGGCTGATTGGCCGGCTCACACGCGTCCTTAATCGCTCGCCAACCACTTCGACACACTTTTTTCAACAAAAGACTCTCTGAAAAATTAACGTCATATGAAAATCAAAATCGTTGTTGATCCTGACTTGTGCATTGGTGCGGCATCTTGCGTGACTTGCGATCCGTCTCATTTTGAAATGAATGATGAAAACAAAGCTTACGTCATCGACCAGGCGTCGCTAGGCATGCCAAAATCATACGAGCGTACGGTTGAAGCCACGGCTGAGCAGTACGATACTTTGCTGATGGCCGCGCAGTCTTGTCCGACGCTCGCAGTGCTTTTATATAACGAAGCCGGCGAGCAGCTTTTTCCGGAGGTTTAGGTTATGAAATACGATTATTTGATTCTGGGCGGCGGGGTTTCCGGGCATCGTGCGGCAGAAGAAGTTCGAAAACTTGATTCCGTCGGTTCCATCGCGATTGTGACTGACGAAAAATATCGATTATATTCGCGTGTTTTGCTGCCGCATTTTTTGAGCGGGAAAATTCCGCGCGAGAAAGTTTTTTTGGTAAAGCCGGAATGGTACGCGGAACACGCGATTGATTATTTACCGGGCAAAAATATTTTGCGCGTTGATGCGGAATCTAAGGTTGTCGAACTTTCTGGCGGCGAAGTGATTGGCTATAAAAAAATGTTGCTCGCGACCGGTTGTCATGCGCGGAAAACGGAAATCACGGGGACCGTCGCTTTGAATTTTCGGAATCTTGATGACGCCGATCGAATCGCGATCGAACTCGCCAAATTGGAAGCGCTACCGATCGAAAAACGCATCGTCGGAGTCTATGGTGCCGGGTTTATCGCAGTTGAATTCATCAATCTGTTCGCGGCTCGCGGCTGCAGGATTCATATATTTTATCGCGGCGAAAGATTTTGGGCTCGTCAGCTGGACGAAAAATCAAGCGCACTGCTCGAGGCGCGACTTGTGGCAGGGAACTGCGTTCTGCATCCGCGTTCGGAGCTCAAAGACGTTCAGGAGTTTGCGTCACAATTGGTTTGCTTGGGCATCGGACTCGGTGTGATCCCACAAAATAGTTTCGCAGTTTCAGATTCGACAGATATTTGGACCGCGGGTGATGTGACCGGTTCGGGAACCTGGCAGAGCGCCGATATGCAGGGCCGACTCGTCGGAAAAAATATGGTTGCCGGCACGCACGAGATTTTCAAGCTTATTCCGTCGCAGGCGATTAATGTGATTGATGTTCCGGTTACGATGATTGGCGATGCGCATCCGGAGAAAGCAGAGAAAGTTGAAATTAGTGAAGCTCTCGGCGGCGTGATTCAAAAGATGTACCGCGATCAGAAGCTCGTAGGCGTAACTCTTGTGGGAACAGCGCGAGAAAGAGCCGAGTTAAAATCAGAAATCGAAAATTTCGCTTAGCTCTCTGGGGACAGTCCCGAGCATCTTAAGCTAAATTGGCTTTGTTCTCTGGGGACTGTCCCCAGTATTTTAAGCGAAATATATTTTTTGCGTTACAATGCTTTTATATGCAAGATATTATCAGCCTTTTCTCGAGTCAGGTTTGTGAAACCGAGGCGGCTTTGGAGAAATTAGTGCTGCCGAAGCGGGAATGGAAAAACGCCGTGCTTATCGGCATGGGCGGATCAGCGCTCGGCGCTCATGTGGCCCAGACGCTTTTTGCGGATAAGCTCGTGGTACCTTTTGAGTGGCGCAATTCGTATACGATTCCGGGATATGCTGACGAGCAAACCCTCGTAATCCTTTCGAGTTACTCCGGCACGACCGAAGAAGTTCTCGCAGCTTATAAAGAGGCTAAAGCGCGCGGACTGGGAATCGTGGTTCTGACTTGTGGCGGAAAACTCGCCGCAGCTGCGAAAAAAGATCATGCAGCCTCTGTGATTTACAGCGTCGAATCAAATCCCGGCAATCAGCCACGTAACGGCGTGGTTTATAACCTGGTCGGAGTTTGGGGAATTTTAAAAATCGCCGGCTTGTTAAAAGATGAGGCGAAATTTTCCTGCGAGTTTGCGGAATCGCTCGATAAAATGGCGAAAAAGCACGAAGGTGGGGCGCTCGCCAAAAAATTAGCGCGAGCCTGCACGGATTCGGTCGTGATGCTGGCCGCTTCTGAGCATCTCGAAGGTAATCTTCACATCATACAAAATCAAACGCATGAAACAGCCAAGCATTTTGCGCATTTCGATACCGTTTCCGAACTGAATCATCATTTGATGGAGGGTTTGAAATATCCGAATAATTTTGCGCGCAAAACAACGGCGCTGCTTTTTCACTCAAAACTTTACGGCACAAGAATAAAAAAGCGTTATCCGATTACGGCGGAGGTTTTGAAGAAACAGAACGTAAAAGTATTCATGATCGAGCTTTCTGGCAAGTCGCGTGAAGCCGATGTCGCCGAAATGCTTGTGCTCGGCATGCAATTTTCTCTCGCGCTCGCCAAACTTCACGGCGAGAATCCGAACTTTATTCCCTGGGTCGATTATTTTAAGAAGAAGCTCGCGGTTTAGGGCTTGGGTACGCCAAAAATCGCGTAGGAGTCATTTTCGTACAACGTGACCAGAGCGGAAGTCTTCATGCGATCAGTGCTTTTATCATAAAGCACGTAGTCTATGTTGAGTTTTTGTAATTCCGAGAGAATCTTCTGCGGAGAATTTTCTTCAAAATATAACCAATCCGAGATTTTCATTTTTTCATCGAAGTCGATTGTGTCGCTCCAGTGCCCGGCATACATCCAATGATTTGTTTTGTGGCTTGCGAATAAAGTTGTGCGGCCGTCATTCAAAATAATTCCCTGCGGTAATGATTCTAACGCCGCTTGAAGCGATGTGAGCGCCGGAGAAAGTTGAAGTACGGAAGTTTTTGTTAACAGTGGAATCGTAAAGCATGGACCGCTCCACAGGCAGAAAGCTAAAGCGATGAAAGCGGCTTTTTGTTTGAATGCAGAATTGAGCTTAGGAAAATAATGATTTGTCAGATATTCAAATCCGCAATAACTTAAAAGCCCGAGAGCGATTGCGGTACCCTGAAAAAATCGGTCATTCATGCGAAAGGGCAGATGCGCCGCCGCAAAAGAGGTAAATATCCAGAGCGCTAAAAATGACGGAAGTGAGCCGGCATCTTTTTTGTGAGCGGCACCGATTCCGCAAAGAAACAGAATAACGGAAAAGGCCAACAGATTGTAAACGAACGGAGCGCTGGGCGTTATGTTAGCTGCATAGCGCAGAGCGGTAAACGGATCTAAAACCACCGTGCAAATATGGTAAATGACTGGAAGTGAAAGCGCCGCAAGGTAGAACAAAAATGGAAGTATGTCGGTCTTTGAATGCTTTTCGCGTGTCAGAAATAACCAAAACATCGGGATGAAAACGAGGACCGGTACAATATAAGGCTGAAATTGCAGGAGTGCGGCGCCGGATATTGAAGCGATGACTATTTGTGAAAGCTTTTTTTCTTCCGACCATTTGTGAAAAGCAAGCAGGCAAACGGTTGTCAGTATGGTGGCCGCAGAAATATGGGCGCTTCCAAAAGCGTGATTGCTGATGACTGAAAAGAGCTTGAAGAGATCGAGGGTAATGATTTTCCCTGAGGAAAAAATCATGAACAGATATCCGAGTCCCGCGATTGTTGTGGTAAAGACGGTTGCCTGGAGTCTGGTTTTTTCATTTTGCCAGAGCAGACCGGCCGTTTTATATGTTGCCACGATCAGTAATGCAAAAAATATCAGGCGCGAAAGCGTAAAGGTGACTTCCGGAGCCGCACCGGTTATGCGCCCGAGGATTCCGATGCTTAGCCAGAATATATTTACGATGCCGATTCGTTGCGGTTCGCTTGTGAAGTGATCGTGAAATAAATAAGCGCCACTCTTAACCTGCGCTAGATAGCTTTCGTAGACGAGCGTGTCTGTGCCCATCGGAAAATGATAAATTTCAAAAAACGAAGAGCCGTGGACGAGCGAATAAATATTTGGGGTTATTGCCACGCATAGCATTGCGAGAATAAATGCCCAGAGCTGGTACTTGATTTTCATAAGCTAGTAAAGAGGGATGTGTATTTCAGGGTTTTGGCACTCCGAAAATTGCATATGAGCCATTCTCATAGAGCGGAGAAAGTAGGGACGTATCTAGAACGTCAAATTTTTTATCAAATAGCACATAATCGATTCCAAGCGATTGAAGCTTGCCGAGTGAAGCGGCTGGAGTATTTTTTTGAAAGAAAATGTCTTCGAAGACTCGAATTTTATTTTTATAATCAATGGTTTCGCCCCAGTGCCCGACATAGGCGTAGTGCTTGGTTCTTGCAGAAGCAAGTAGGGTGGCGTAATTGTCGCTAATCGTAATTCCGGGCGGTAAAGAGTTAAGCGCATCCTGAAATAACATGAGCGGTTTTGTGATTGGCAAAAAGCAGGTTTGAATCATGGTGGGAATTGAGTACGCTAACCCGCCCCAAAGGCCAAAAACTAGTGCCACAAGGATGATTTTTTGTTTTAATTTTGATTTTAGACTCGGAAGATAGTTATTGTAGACATATTCAAAGCCGGTGAAACTTAAAAGGCAAAGAACGATTGCTGTGCCCTGAATAAATCGAATATTCATTCGGAACGGTAAATGTGTCGCGATAAAGGAGATAGCAATCCAGACAGCCAGGAACATCGGAAGTCTTCCGGCATCTTTTTTATGCAGTGCGCCGATAACGCACAGAGATAAAATTATCGAGAATCCAATCAGGTCATATATAAGTGGAGCGCTCGGCGTTATGTTTGCGGTATAGCGCAAGGCTGTGAACGAATCGAAAAGAACGGTTCCGATATGGTAAGCAATCGGAATCGAAAGCATGACGGCGTATAAAATGAAGTGAAGAAAATGTTTGCGCGAGTGGTTTTCTCGCGTCATGAATAACCAAGTCATCGGGATAAAGATCAGCAGCGGAAAAGTGTATGGCTGGAATTCTAGAAGGATAGCTCCGATTATAGAGGCGGCTATAATCAAGTTCGGTTTGTGTTCCTCTGTCCATTTATAAAACGTCAGCAAACATGAGGTTGTGAGTATAGTCGCGGCCGAGATATGTGGAGTTGCGAAAGCATGACTCCCAATGAGCGAGAACAGTTTTAAGAAATCCGTAGTTTCTATCTTTCCATAAGAGAAGATGTTAAGAAGATATCCGAGGCCGGTAATTGTTGTGGCGAATACGGTTGCTCGGAGTCGTGTTTTTTCATCTTTCCAGAGAAGCCCGGACACGATATATGTCGCGGCAATCAGCAGCCCGAAGAATATCAAGCGCGAAATGGTAAAAGTCACTTCCGGTGCCGCTCCAGTTATGCGGCCGAAGAGTCCGATTGTGAGCCAAAAGATATTTAGTATGCCGATATTCTGCGGTTCGGTTGTGAAATGATCACGAAACAAGAAATTGCCATCGCGTACCTGAGTTAGATAATTTTCGTAAACAAGAGTGTCGCTGCCCATCGGAAAAAGTCTTATCGCAAAAAACGAAGAGCCTCTCGAGAGCGAGTATATGTTGGGCGTGATTGCCACGCATAGCATTGCGATAATAAATGCTAAGAGTTGGTGCTTGATTTTCATAAGCTAGCGCTTCGGCACGTGATAGAATTCAAAATTCTTCGTCGAAAAAGTTTTTTCAAGTCCGGTTCGATCAGCTTTGGAGGCTATCGGCATCACAACGTAGTTTATGTTCTTTTCCTGAAGCACAGAAATAATGCCTCGGTCATTAAATTTTCCGGAGTAAAAATCGTTGCGGAAAATATTTTTTTGTTCCGCATAAAGTGTTTCGCCCCAGTGCGCGACATACGGCATTTGATCGGTATCGGCGTAGAGGAGATAAGCTTCGACGCTCGGAGCCAGAAATATTCCGCGTGGTTCTTTTTGTAGCTCGGCAGAAATTTCCAGAATGTCTTTCGGCATAACGTAAGAAGGTTTAATGCCGATGTTCACGAAAACAAAAACTCCGAGTGGAGCATAAAAGAGAATCCAGGCAGCCGCGATAAAAAGTCCGCGCAAGTTACTGTGTTTTGTTTTTAGATAATCCCAGATTTGTAAAATTCCAAGTACCGCCATGACTGAAAACGGTATTCCGATGCCCTGATAGAAACGTATGTTGGTCGGAATAAAATCCAAGTGCGCCAGGATAAAAGCGAGCGCGAACCAGAGCAGAATAAATTTTCCGAGTGGGTTTTCTTTTGTGCGCTTGTAGGCTATTGAGACCAAGATTAAAGGCAGAATAAAACCCAATAAATCAACCCATAAGCTGCCGGTTTGGGTGATGTTCGCTTTATATCTTTCAGCCGTGAACGGGTCGAGTATGATGATAAGACCGAGATAGCCAACTGGTACGCAGAAGCTCATGAGTAGAAGCGACGTTGAAATGGCATCGCCGAAATTATGATTTTTTCGAGTCATGAGCATCCAAAAAATAACCACGAGCACGAGGAGTAGAAAAAGATAAGGTTGGAATTGAAGTAGAAAAGTACCGGTAATTCCGGAGAGCACAATATCGCGGGCATGTTTACTGATTGACCAGCGGTAGAAGAGAAGTAGGCTTAAGGTTGCGAGTACGCCCGCGACTCCGAGGTGCGGAATCTGGCTCGCAATCGGGAACGGAAAGAAAACTCCGGTTGTGTTTAATCCAATCATGCGGGTGAGCGAGTCGCCAAAAATCGTCATCAGGATGTGGCTTCCGCAAAAAGCGAAACCGAGCAGAAGAATTATGAGTCGTTTTCGTTTTTCGACCTCAAAGAATCCGGCTGTCCAGTAAATCACCGCCATGATTAACAGAGGGGTGAGTATCTTTAGGGCGGTATAAGTGGAGATAGGTGAAAGGGAAAGCATTTTTCCAGCGAATCCCGTGCCTGCCCAAAACAAGTTAACAATCCCGATGCTTTGCGGTTCGGTTGTGCTGCGATCGAAGAAAGCAATCGTTCCGTTTCCGCCTTCGCGCAGATATTTTAGGTAGGCAAAGCTGTCGGTTGCGTTGAAAGTCGGCATTGCGATGCAATAATCATCGCTTGTTACCCAGGTGCATGAAAAGAGCGAAGCGAGAGTCAGTAGGAAGCAGACCGCGATGAGGGCGATGATGATTCGTGTACTTATTGGTTTCATAGCTAATCCGGAGCGATCGGCGCTTTATTTTTTATTTGCCAGCCGTTGTAATTATATATAAACTTGCCGGTATTGTCTTATGCACGAGACTGAACACATCGTCATGCCGGCGGATCATATGGAGGAGCTTTACCAGGCACGAAATCCTTTGGTTAGGTTTGCTCATCGTCAGAGAATCGAAAAAATCACGCAGTGCGTAGCGGAGTTGAAGGCTTCGCGCATTTTGGATGCCGGTTGCGGCGAAGGACATTTGCTCGCACTCATAAAAAAACGCTTACCTGGCGCAGAAACATTCGGGTCGGATATTATCGAAGTGGCGCTCGAGCATGCGCGGGTTCGTTCACCTGATTCAACTTTTGTAACCGCGCGAATTTCGGAAATGCCTTTCGCGGACGGATATTTTGATGCGATTACCTGCACGGAAGTGCTTGAGCATGTCTATGATTATCGTGAGGCGCTTAAAGAATTTAGGCGACTTATCAGACCCGGCGGTTATCTTATTGTTACTTTCCCGAACGAGCCGGTTTGGACCGCCTCGCGGTTCTTGTTGGGTCGCCGTCCCGTGAAAGTACCCGATCATGTGAATTCTTTTACCCCCGGAATTATGGCTCGCGACGCCGGACTCACGCGCATTAACCAATTAGGTTTGCCTTTTGGTCTTCCGTTTCTGTTTTCTCTCGGCTATCTCATGATTTTTCAAAAGGAAATCAATAATTAGTGGGACTAGTGGATAACTTTACTTGCTAGTCGTTCGGGCGCAGGGTAACGTGGGTGTAGGAAATTCTCGACTCCATGCTTGTCGAGGATTTTTGTTCCGAGGTCATCTCCGACTACGGTATGAAATATAAATTACGGATTTTTGCATTCTTCGCGGTTATCGCCAGTTGGTTTTCATGGCTCAATTGGTATCCCGGTTTTAAAGATGGTGACGGTTTTTATCACGCGAAGTTGGTCGAGTTGATGCGCGACCATGGCGTAGTCCGCGATTTCATCTGGTTACCGCTCACGACCCTTTCTGAACACTTTGCCGATCATCATTTTCTTTATCATGCTCTCGCGGTGCCGCTTGCTGCGATTTTTTCACCACTTCTAGCGATTAAAATTCTTTCTGTTGCGCTCGGATTCTTGGTTTGCATCGAGCTTTTTTTGATTTTGCGAAAAATGGCAACTCCTTATGCTGCGGCAATCATAGCGCTGCTCGCTATTCACCCGTATTTTGTTCTGCGAGCTACTATGGGGAAGGGAAGCGGCGCCGCCATGCTCGTGCAGTTCGGGATTCTGGCCTGTTTTTTGTTTCGCGAGCGACTCGGGGTGTTTTTGCTTTCGATGATTTACGTTTGGACTCATGCCGGGTTTCCGTACGCGATAATTATCGCCGGAGCATATTTTACGGCTAAGATTTTTACGCGTTCAGCCGAGGGTTTGGCTTTCAAAGAAAATTTGCGGCAAGTTTTTGAAGAAGAAAAATGGAATCTCGCCGCGGTTTTTGGCGGCATTTTAGCCGGCATGATTATTAATCCGTACTTTCCGGAGTCGATAATTTATTATGCGCAGATCGTTATCGGATTTGGCGTAAATCCCTTGCCGCGCGAGCTTACGGTTGGTGCCGAATGGTACGGTGTGGGTGTTTTAGAGCTATTGATGTTCTCGCTACCGATGTTTGCGGTGCTTCTTGCGCCTATCTTTGCGCTGGCCTTGTTAAGGCGAACGCCAAAGTGGGATCGTAAGCTCGCCGAACGCTTTGCTTTTCTGTTTTTTATGGCTGCGGGTACCGGATTGCTTACGTTGCGTTCAAATCGTCATGCGGAGTATTTTTTGCCCTATCTTGCAATCTTTATTGGAGAGGTTTGGCGGGTTACTTTCCCGCTTATTAACCCGGCAGAGCTTCGTCTTAAGTTTTACGCATTATTCAAGAACAGCTTTCAAAAATATTTCGCCAATACGGCAATCTTGCTTTTGATTCTGACGCCTGTTGCGTGCATCGGCAGCACAATCGGGCTTTTGAAATATCAGATTATTTCCTGGGACGGCGCACGCGAGGCTTCGGAGGTGATTCGTGCCAATACTGAACCTTATGAAATAGTTTTTGATGGCAATTGGGACTTCATGCCACAGCTTTTGTATTGGAATGACAGAAACCGATACATCAACGGATTGGATCCGAGATTTTTTGGCGCTAAAGATTTGGAACTCGCGCTCTGGTATCAGAAACTCGCAAAGCATGTAGAAGAGTTGGGGATAAAAAAAGCTATGGAAAAATTTCCGATGAGGATTATTGTGATGCCGAAGGATTTAATGCGCGTGAAGGTTCTCGAAGCGCTAAAAAATGATCCCGAGAATTTCAGAAATATATTTGAAAATGATATCGTAGTCGTGTTTGAGCGAAGATAATACGTTCATGTTATGGCGAAGTATTGCGGGATGGAAAATTTGCGCGCGATGGAGGCGGCGGAAATGGGGAATAACTATGTTTCCGATCTGATTGCGAAGCATTGCGGTGAAGCGAGGCGAGTGGTTGATTTTGGTGCCGGAATAGGATCGTTTGCGAAAAGGCTTCGTGACGGTTCGCGGGAAATCACGTGCATCGAAACCGACGACGAGCTTTTACTGAAACTAAAAGCCGACGGTTTTCAGGCTCATCACAGCTTGAATGAGTTCCCGGATGAGGCTCAGGATTATATTTATACACTTTCGGTGCTTGAGCACATAGAGCACGACGAAGAAGTGATGCGGTTATTTTTCAAAAAACTGCGTGCGGGCGGAAAAGCTTTTATTTTTCTGCCGGCAGGGAGAGTTTTGTTCGGCGCTATGGATCGTCAGGTAGAGCATTATCGTCGATATGAACTTCGTGATTTGTCACATAAGCTCGAAAGTATCGGTTTTGAGATTGTCGATTCCGGGTATTTCGACTTTTTCGGATTTTTTATCATGCTTTTATATAAGCTTTTGGGGTTCAAAAATGGTCTTTTATCGGAAAAATCTGTCAGGTTATACGATAAAATCGTCTTTCCGCTGAATCGCGGTCTGAATTTGTTGGTGAACCGAAAACTCGGTAAAAACCTCTTTGTTGTCGCAAAAAAGCCGGTTATTTAAAGAATCTGTCAAAGGTGTTACAGAGTCTTGACATTTAAGCCAAAAAATGATAAGGTCGACCGCGTGAACCTTGTCAAACATCTGTGCTAGCTAACGCTGGCAGAGATAACCTTAGACACATTTGCTCGTTTGAATACGAGCGGAAAGGTAAGACAGATGACCGCACACGACGAATCGACCCTGAGTTTGCTCATCGAGGATTTTGCTTTTGACGCCAAGGATCCGGCAGCAAAGACGCTCTCGGACTTGGTGCCGGATTCCGTCCTCGAGAGCATCAAGGACTTCGCGCGCAAGAACCCCTGGATCACGAAGTACGAGTTGCTGCTCGAAAGGGCGCTGCGCGTGCTCATCGTGAAGGCCTTTCGAATCCCGCTCGGCGGGACCGTTTCGCCCGAGATGCAGGCCAGGGTGAACGACCTGGCTCGCGACATGCTGAATCTCATTCTGCGTTCCGCGAAGGAGCGTTTGAAGGAGCGCATGGATGGGAAGGTCGACGGGCCTTCGGGTTCGAAGATTGGTAGTCGCGGCGATATCATGATCGTCGAAGATGGTGCTCGTTGGGTCATGCACGCGGATCGTGAGTGCCCGGTTTTGCAAGGAACGCTTGTGAAGGGCACGACGATTCGGGTGGAAATGATCGAAGACCCGGACGAGAAAAAGGATGACAAAAAGAAGAAGGGCGACAAGAAAAAGGACAAGACCCGGTCCGAAAAGGAAAGGGTTCCGGCGGTGATTCCGACTTCGGTCGAACGCGCCGCGGGACTCATGAAGAAGGCCGGGTACAAGGTTTGCGACGACTGCGGGGCGCTCGAGATTCTCGAGGGGCATCTGCAGAAGAAGCTCACCGCCGTCGAATCGACGAAAACGCCGCGTGCTTGGTTCCAGGAGCAAGTCCAGAAGATTGCCCAGGGGCTGCCGCGCGAAGTTGATCGCGACAACCTGACCCGCGAAGCCGAAGCGCAATTGCTCCGGCCGAACGGCTTTCGTGAGATCGAACGCTATACCGAGTTCCACAATGGCCTCACCCAGGCCGACGTGCGCATGCTTTTCATGCTTCCGAAGGTTCCGGTTCTGCCGGAGCACGACTTGGCCGCGGCGGAGACGAAGTTCTTCGCGGTGGTTGAGAAGGCGGAGGCAGAGTTGCGGCTCATGGCCGGCATCGGTGCTGACCGGGCGATTGTGCTGCGAACGAACATCGAGATGCACCGGAGAACGCTCGGACTGCGGGAAGTTTTCACGAAGTGCGTGTACTTCCGCAGTCCCTGGACCGTGACTTCGGTCATGAAGTTCTTCCTTGGCGAAGACCTGAGCGATCGGAGCATCTCGATCATCTCGGACTCGAGTGAGTTCGACTTGATGGTGCGTCGGGAACAGTCGGCCCATGATGCCGAGATGGGCACGTGGAATGCGAAGGCGGCGGAAGTTCGTTCGAAGCGCGCGGCATTGTTTGCCGAAGCGGAGACCGAGCTTACGAACCGCGCTGCGGCGGCGGCACAGAAGGTTGCGAATGATGCGGCGGCGGAGGTGGCGGCGAAGACCGCGAAAGACGCGGCTGACGCGGCGCATCACATTGCTGAGCACGTCGAGATTGAGAAGAAGGCCGACGAGTTCGGGCGTAGTCTCGGACTCACGGACGCGGAAATGCGTGGTGACTTTTCGAAGACAGAGCCCGCGTACAAAAAGATGTGGCCTTGGAATAGGAAGTAGACGCCGTAAAAAGCGTCGACAAAAACAACAAACCATCTATGGTCGGACGGGGTGCTACGCGCATCCCGTCCGACTCGGAGGAATATCATGGCTCATGCTCCCGGAACACCTGCGGCACCCCACGGCACGGCGAGTGCGCCGGCTGCGGGCGGTGGAAAGCCCAGTTGGGCCGACTTGATCAAGAAGGGTTTCGATATCCTGGCCGCGGTTGCGACATCAACGCATCACGCGGCCGGATCTTCGGCTGCTTATGCGTCACGCGCATGGAAATTCGCGCAGAAGCTTTTTCATGAGTGGAATTTCCTGTGGCATCCGGGGTTCCCAATCGCGTTCGCGGTTTGGGCGATTTTCTGGGAGCTTGTCGCGTTGCCCCAGATGCTGTTTCTGCAGTACTCCTGGAAGCTCGTGCTTGGCTGGTTGCCGATCACGCTGTACTTCATCGTGATTTACTACGTGCAG
Organism: bacterium; assembly: GCA_037139515.1. Taxonomy (GTDB): domain Bacteria; phylum Patescibacteriota; class Patescibacteriia; order JBAXGH01; family JBAXGH01; genus JBAXGH01. Next base: position 20,733 of record JBAXGH010000015.1, on the reverse strand, counting down.
GAGGCATTGCTCGCCGGGCTCTACGGTGTGACCGAACTGCTCGACAAGGGCCTGCAGTTGCTGGGATATGAAAAGGCCGACGTGATTGATACGAACGCGGCCATTCGGGATCGGATTCAACCGATTTTCCGAGGGATTGCGGAAGCGCTTCTGCTTTTCATGGCCTTCCGGCTTCTGGATCATTCCGGACCAGGCTTTGCTCTTGCGTTCTTCGTAGCGCTCTTCGCCTTCGCGGCGACGCTCTACGTGAATCCGCAGAGCAGGAAGATCATCGAGGCTGCGAAGGACAGCGACAACTACGTCGACCAGACGCATGCGAGACACGTCACGAACACATCCAGGCTGGTCGTTGAATTGCTCAAGAAGATCTTCATGGTTCTACTCCTTGCACACATGGCTTTGAATATGGTCTGGGTGCGCGGGATTGATTGTTCTCGTGGTGAGAGTTGGGTTCTGACCATGGTCGAAGGCGCCGAGACTTCTTGGAACGCGACGCTTGATGACGTGACCGGAATCGTGAATACCGCACAGGCCGAAAGGGTTGTGGCGGTCATCGACGACGTCGGCAAGCAGGCACTGCTGAACCACTGGTTGCGTGGTGGCAGCAAGGTGCTTGAGGGTGTCGAGAACCTCTCGAAGGTGAACTGTTACAACTTCAGCACCAAGGTGCCGAATGAACGTTGCATCAAGGTTCTGGCTTCGACCGGCGCGCCGGTTGATGAAGTTCGTGAGAACTACAAGTGGACCTCGAGCTGGACAGGAACAGGTCTGCCCAAGGTTGATGCTCTGCCGATCACGGCCGCACTCGACGAGTCGCAACGGGCGCTCGCGGTCGCGAGACTCACGGTTTCGATGAATTCCCAGTGCTGGAAGGTTGTGAAGGGAACCGAGTACTTCTCGGCCGAGTGCTACAAGCAAATCGCACGGTATCGGGTCAGACCGGAATACTTCGACGATTTGCTTTCCTGGAGGCCTTGGACTTGGTTCTCGAAGACGCCGGCCGTTTCGGTGCAGTTCATCGACCGGAAGAACGGGTTGCCATTCGGAGAGAAGACGTTCTTCCTGAAGGACGGAAACGTCGACGACCCGGAGTTCCAACAGGAGCTCACGGAATTGATGGACACGGCGAATCAACAGCGCGCCGATAACGAGTATAGCCACTGTGTTGATCGCCAGACCGGGTTTGGCGAGCTTGCGCGGTACACGAGTCAGGACTTCTCGGTCACGAAGCGCGTCAAGCTTGAGCGTCAGATGAGCGAGAACCCGGACCTGCAGGATTTGGTCGTCGAACAGACGGCTGAGCGGACGGTGAAGCGCGCGGCGGCTCTCCGGAGTCTCCCGACCGTGAAGTTCACGGCGCAGTGGTTCACGATTGCGGCGCTGTTTCTCGCGGCATTCGTGCTGATACTCTCGAGCTTGCGTTGGCAAATCATTCTGGTGCTCGCCATGATCTTCGTGATTGGCAGCGCGCTGCTCATGGGCGAGATGAACCAGGTTGATGTGCTCCAGATGATCGGGTTTGGAACGGTGATGACTTTCATCGCGATTGCAATTGCGCTTGCGAGCGACATCACCGGGGCAGGGAAGAGTGGCGGCGGTCACAAGCCGGCGGCCAAGGCCCATGCTGCTCCGGCGGCACATGGTCACGGTCACTGAGTGAAGTTCGTTGTTCGGTTCATGGAAGCGGTACAGACATCGTGTCTGGATCGCTTCTTTTTTTAGCTTAAAATGCTGGGGACAGTCCCGAGTATTTTAAGCGAAATTGGCTAATCTATCTGGTGACCGTACCCAGATCACACAGAATTCGTACACGGAAGGTACGTCATCCTCGAAACGCCAGCAGGCGTTATCGAGGACCCATGTGGATTTTCTTGGGTCCTCGATAAAATCTGCTGATTTTTCGAGGATGACGTCCGTGGTTGCTTATCTAAATTTAGCTAAATATGGCTTACGCTGTGATTCGTGTCATCACTCCTTGACAAATAAGCCAAAATAGTATAAGGTGCTTGCGTCTGGCAAGGTCTGTTTTGACGCTGGACAGGTCGATGGACTTTGCCAATTCGCAGTATTTTCAGGGCTTTGGCCCAGAAGGAGAGTTAGATGCAAAAGATGCTTGGTTTGATTGCGGTTTCCCTGATTGGTGGCTGTGCCACGACGACCTCAACCCAGTTCGAACGGGACCCTATCACGAAGCAGATTCTGCTTGATGGCAAGGGTGACCCGATTGTCGCCCGTTCGGATGAACACAACTACGCCGATCCGGCGGGGTTGGGACTCAGGATTGCGGCCGATGCCAAGGCGACGGACGTGACGTCCGAGGCCAACGCGCAGGCCGTGAAGGTTCTGGCAGAGACCTGCTACCGCTCGCTCATGGCGCAGGAGCCGATCGAGGAGGGTGGCGTCAACTTCGAATGTGGGAAGGGTGTCATCACCCATGGCCAGAGGGGTTATGGGTACTATCCGTACGACGGTGGTGACCCGTACCTCTACCCCGAGTCTTACCGGAACGTGCACATGAACGGTCGGTCGCGTCACCAGTATCGTCGTCTCGGTCCCACGGGCCGGCGCATGAACCCGATGCCGCGAACCGGCTTCGGTGACACGCAGCTCGCTTCCATCGAAAGCGCCACGGTTGTCGAGGAAGATTCCGGTCGCGGTTCGAAGGGCAAGGGGCCCGGCAAGATCAAGCTGACCGAGGAGGAGAAGGTCGAGCTGACCGAGGAGGAGAAGGTCGAGCAGGAGATTCTCATCGACAAGCTCGCGCGTTGCAAGGTTCCCACCATCGCGAACACGGAAGTCGGTGGTGGTACCGGCTGCAAGGCCGCGGTCGACGAGCTCGACAAGTTCGAGAAGCGCATGATCGAAAAGCGTCGGCTCGCGGAGCAGATGCGACTCGCTTTCAGCGGCACGACTGCAACCGCGGCCGCGACGGGAACGACGAGCGGCAGGCCGGATGGCGGAAGCCAGTCGGTTCCTCCGAGCGCTCCGATTGCGGCGCCTCCCGTGGCTGTGCCGGGTGTGGATGCGGGCGCGCCGAGTCTGCGCACGCCGGCAGTCATCAAGTAGTGCGCGAAAAAGTACGTCATCCTCGAAGTTCGAGCACGAACTATCGAGGACCCATGATGTTCGTCATGGGTCCTCGATAAAGTCTGCTGACTTTTCGAGGATGACGTGGGGTAGAAATCCAACAAACCCACAATACGCGGGCTTGGCAATGGCCATGACTCGCGTGGAGATACTCATGAGTCAAATCAGATGGGTTGTGGCAGTGATGTTGGCCGCGGGTTGTACCGGCGGCCAGTCCCAGATTCGTCCCGACAACAAGAGCTCGACTCCGGCCGACGCCGTGAGTCTGGCCTCGGCAGCACCGGCCACGAGAGTCGCGCGCCCGGCCGGCACGGTCGTTGCGCCCGCTTCGGTTCCGACCCCGGCACCTGCTGCCGTTGTGGTTCCGACGCCTCCGCCGCCCGCCGCCGCGCCTGTCGCGCCTGTCGCGCCGGTTGTGGACAATGGTGAGATGAAGAAAGTGCTGGAGCGTATGCAGGCTCTCGAAGAGCAGAACAAGACGCTTCTCGACGCGCTCACGAAGGCCTCCGAACGCAAGGCAGAACCGACGCCCGCGCCGGTGCCGAGCCAGAACTCGTCGGAAGGCGAGGAACAGCCGAAGAAGAAGCGCAAGACGACACGCCTCACCCGGAAGGACATCTACGTCCCCGGCAACATCGTCGCGAGCGATCGTACGAGTGGCGCGACCCCGGCTTTCTTCCGTGGCGAGCGGTTCCCGGTGGCTTACATTGGGTCCTGGCCCACGAATGTGCCTAAGACTGACAACGTTCAGATGATCAAGATGCAGCTCGGTCCGCGCGACTACATCTTGGAGCCGAAAGTCGGTGGTCGGAAGATGCTTGTCGCGCTTCCGACGCTTGTTGGTGACGCATCTGTTTTGACTGATGAGTTTGGCAATGTTAGTTTCAGTACCTTCGAGGGCACGACCGACATTGAGGTGATCGGGGCTGACGACAGCACGATTCCAGTCAGTCAGCAGCCGGACGGCACTTACCATGTGACGGTTCGAGTGCCTGGGATGACAGGGAAGCTGACGCTCCAGATGGCGATTGCGGACGATGGCGTGAAGGGCGCAGCGCCCCGGCTCGCCTGCGTGATCCTCACAATGCAGAAGGCTTACTCGGAGCTCAAGCAGGGCGTCATGGTGAGCGGCTATGGCTATACCAAATACAGTGACGCGAGCATGCCGATCGAGAAAGAAAAGGATTGTGGCGAGCGCCGTGTCTCAACCGGTCCGCTCATCATGTGTGGATGAAAAGCTGGTGGAACCAAAACCCCCGAAATGCTGTGAAGCATGTCGGGGGTTCTTTATTATTTTCAATATGGAGACTCAGCTAGTTGCTTTTGTGGTAATTGAAGCTAATGCCTTGAAAACGTATTGTGAGATAATATAAGAGCTTAGAATGATAAAAAGACCAATTACTGAAGTCTTAAGTATATCTTTAGCTTTTGTTATTTTCTTCTCTTCGCCACCCGATGTCATCCAGAGGAAGCCAGCGTACAGGAAATATAGCATGAGAATAATGCCTACAAAGCTTAATAGCAGATTGACGATGCGGGCAATTAATAGAGGCAGATCAGGTTCCGCTCCCAAAATTCCAGAGGCCGTTCCCATATTCGAATTCGCTGTTTCGAAGGCTGTAGCAGCTTTAGCCTGGAATCCAGAGATGAAAGATCCTAATATGAGAAAAAGTGAGGCTACAGGGGTAAGTATTTTCTTGAATTTCATAATTCTTATTTAATTATTTCCCCGAGCTGCTTAAATGTATATGATGAAATTACGTAAGATGCGAGAACAATGAATAGACCAATTGTTGCATTCATGACTGTGTCTTTAGCGTGTTTAACTTTTTTCTCTTCTCCCATCGAAGTCATCCATTCATATCCTCCGTAGAGGAAGAGAACCATTAGTAAGATTCCAAGTAAAGTTATAAAAACATAGACTACTTTACTCACCAATATAGGAATGTTTGTTTCCGTTGTCTCAAACCCCGCCTTGCCAGCCGTCGCGTCAATTCCCGTATCAATCGCTGCGAAAACCGGTATTTGAGGCACAAACAAAGACACCAGAAGCCCGAGTATCGCGAGCAGTTTGTTCCATTTCATAAGGCTCTACCAATTAACCCGTGACCTCCTTTAGGAAGCCGGCACTTCGAAGTGAAATGCCGGCGTACCCAATTGATGTCTGTAGTTTAGAGAGCTGTTCCGGCACCGGTGTTCGAAACGAGCGTCGTGATAACGAACGAAGCGATGGCCCATGAGGAAAGAATGATGACGAGACCGATGATACCCTGAATGATACGCTGCTTAGCGGCCGTAACTTTCTTATCTTCGCCACCGGAAGTCATCCAGCTGAAACCACCCCAGAGCATGATGATAACCGAGAGAATACCGAGGAAGCCGAGCGCGACATTGATAAGGCTGCTGATCGTTTCGATGAGTGGCTTATTACCCAAACCCGTCTGCTTACCGAAATCACCGACACCTAAGTTGAGCGAAACGGCCGAAACCATAACCGGAGCGAGCATCGAACCAATGACCGCGAGTGTGCCGAGAGCGGCAACGAGTTTGTTTTTCATAGCCAAACTTCCTATTACTTAAACCCGCGGCCATTAAAATCGGCTTTGGGATGTATAAGATAACGGTATTGTATCACGTGACTTCGCTAAAATGCGAAGAGGGGTGTGGATGATTGGGGATCTTGTGTCATCTTGAGCAAAGCGAAAGATTCTAGAGCGCCAAGATCCCTCGGCCGTCGAGGATGACAACGAGGTAAGTGCGGGATAACAACAATTTTGGAAAATAAAAAAACCTAGGCCGGGGTGAGCCCGCCAATGACAGCTTTTACGATTGCGTATGAGAGAAAGATAATCACGAGGCCGTAGGTTGCCCAGGTCATGATTTTTTTTGCCTCGCCCACTTCTTTTTCATTGCCGCGAGCCATAATCATTTTGAAACCGCCCCAGACGAACATCAAAAGCGCACCGGATCCGACAAAACCGATTATGAATCTCACAAAAATACCGATGACTTCCGGTACGGTGCTGACGCTTAGGGGATTATCCAGAATCGTCGCTTCAGCCGCAGTTACGAGCGACGGACTCACGAGAAAAAATAATGACAGCGCCAGAATTTTGGAGAAGTGAGTAGAAAAGTTTTTCAAAAATCCGCGCATAATATTTTATTTTATTCCGGCGACGGTTGTGAGCGTTTTCATTACGAAGGTTACAGCTGCATAAGAGATGAAAACTACGGCCATACCGACTACGGTCCAAATCATCACGTCTTTAGCTTGCTGGACTTTCTTAGCTTCACCGCCGGCAATCATCCATTTAAAACCGCCCCACAAAAAACCAAGCAGGCCCAGAATGCCGACATAGCCGATAGCATTTCTAATGATGCTTCCCATGGCTTCCTGAAGAGTCAGGCCTTTGAGCGGGTCGGTCCAGGAAACGGCGAGCGCAGAAGCTGGAACGAGAAGCGAGAAAAGAAAAACAATTAGGGTTTGCGGAAATAATTTTGAGAGAATTCGCTTCATAAGATTTTATGGAATACAGCAAATCTGACCGTCGTTGCAGAGGTTGGCCTCGGTAGCTTTGGTGACGCTTGGAGAACCGCAGGGCTGAGTCGCGCTGGAAGCAGGCGATTGACAGACTCCTTTTTTGAGTGAGACGCATTTCGTGACACAACGTTTGCCTGTGCCGATGCTTGCGAGGCAGGCCATCCACGGTTGTGTGGTGCCGACTTGGCAGTCTTCATCTTTATCACAGCTACCCAGACCGGCATTTCTTTGGCCCATGGCTACGTCGGAAGAAATACATTGTCCGCCACTGCAAAGTTTTGAACATGAACTTTTTCCGTCAGTTTCAGTGCATTCTTTTCCAGCATTGCAGTCAGCATCAACCACGCATTCCACGATTTTATTATCCGCTCCGAGCAATCCAATACGAATCGAGCGAACCACGGCGAGCGCCCCGAACATCAAAACGATGCCGATCATAGCGTTCGTCATTTTGCTTTTTCCGCTGCTGATAAGTTTTTCTCCGCCGCTAGAAAAAACCCATTCAGCGCCGCCCCAAACGAACATCAAAAGCATGACGGATCCGGCGATACCAAGCATCCACTGCGAAAGAGTTGCAAAAACCTGCAAAATAGAATCGAGCGAACCGCAACTGCCGGTCGCCATGCAGGGGATATCTTTCACGAGGGAACAGTAAATACTGGTTTTGGCCTTTGCATCAGAACAGATATCGTCGGCGAGTACCGGCGAAGCGGTCGTAAGGAATAATGCGACGGCGAGAAAGATTGTGGAGAAAAACTTTTTCATGTTCATATTGTAGCAGGGGCGAGTGGTAAGTGGTAAGTGTGTGTTGTGACGGGTGGATAAAAAGTACGTCGTCCTCGAAAATCGAGCACGATTTATCGAGGATCTATGAAGTTTGTCTTGGGTCCTCGATAAAGTCTGCTGACTTTTCGAGGATGACGTCAGGCGGTAGACCTTTCATCCCGTAATATCATCATATAAATCATGCCACTCTGGATTTTCTTTTTCTATGAGAGCAATCTTCCAAGCGCGTCGCCAGCCCTTCAAGGATTTCTCTCTTTCGATAGCGGTTTGGATATCGCCATGAACTTCAAAGTAGACTAATCTGTGAACTTGATACTGTTTTGTAAATCCCGGAACTAAGTCATTCTTGTGTTCGTAGATTCTTTTTATCAGGTCGGAAGTTACGCCTATATAAAGTGTGCCGAGTTTGTAGCTCGCGAGGATATAGACATAACTGTCCGACAAAACCATATTTCTTGGGTCCTCGATAAAATCTGCTGATTTTTCGAGGATGACGTTGGGGTAAGGAGGTTTCAAGAGCGGAGATCTGTGAGGATGCCGTTGGGGGGGTGGCTACTGCAACGTCTGCGTGATCTTTTTTACCGCCTCCGAAACCGGGGCGTTAACATCTTCAAAGCCACCAGCCAGATATTGGTCGATCAAAGTCTTCATTGCCGCTTCCATGGTTGCCGTGTCCTTTCCGCGATACCAGGATCGAGCCGTCAAAACTTGATTATTCCAAATCGGAAGATATGGGTCTTCGGTTTTGACGGTTGCAAGAGTGCGCAAAGCCGGCGGTTTTCCAGTCGCGGCCAGATAGGTTGGTACATTTGCCGGGTCAGCTAGAAATTGAACGAAGCTCCAGGCTGGTCCCACGTTTTTGCTCTTTTTGGAAACCGAATTCAGCCAGTAGTTCGCGTAATAAGTAGGACTATCGGGCTGAAGTTGCGGCATACTTGTAACGTCGAAATTGAGCTTCGGCGCGCGGGCTTTGATGAGTGGTAGGTGATAGCTATAGCCGAACATCATCGCAGTTTTGCCAGCAGCGAAAGCCTCAAAAGAATTCGGCATGCTCGGGGACCATGTATAAGTAGTTCGGGTCGGGCTTGCGAATTGCGTGTAAAAACGGGTTGCAGCTGCGCCAGGGGATTCGGTAGAGCCCTGAATTAGGGGAAGTTGGTCAAATGTTGGGCGTCCAAAATCATCGGTCATAACAGCTCCGCTCTGCATCATAAGAAGCGCGAGCAAATCGGTTGAGCGCTCGACGTTTGAAGAAGTTCCAATCGCGGCGCCGCTTTGGATGATGCCGCCTTCAGGATTTATCTTAGTGATTTTTTGAACATCTTCGCTGAAAGTCGCCCAGTCAGCCGGCGGTTCGGCGATGCCGGCCGCGGACAGTAAATCTTTATTATAGAAAAGCGCCATCGTATCGATTGAAGTTGGAATGCCGTAGATGCGATCAGCTTTGGTACCAGTGCGCTCATCGACAAGCGTCGGAATTACGGCGTCGCGCGCAACTACGTCCGGGAAAGTGCGGCGCATTTGCGTCGCGGTCATACTCGCAGACGGAACCATCGTAACGACGATTTCTTTTTTAATAGAGCCTTGTTCGCTCCAGACGGGCATGGTTATGGAAGGCGGCAACGGGGTGATTTTTGAAAACCAAGATGGGATAGATGTGTTATGAATCATGAAAATATCCGGTCCGCGGTCTTCGGCAAAAGCGTTCAAAAGCTCGCGATCGTATTCTTCGATTCGGAACTTGCGATATTCGATGCTGACGTTCTGGTGCTGGCCGCGATAGTTTTTTATAAGCGTGCCATAGGCGCTCGCATCATCAAAAACGCCCCAGAAGGTGAGCTTGATAGGAGTGCTGGCTCCGGCCGGAATCGAAGCTTTGCAACCGAGTCCGAGGAGTGGAATGAGCGTGATGAGAGCGACGAGGCGCGTAAGACTTCGAGTCATATTTATAAGCTAGCAAAATTAAAAAGCCGAACGTTGGAGTTATTCTACCATTTCGGCGATTTATTTTCTTTTTTGGAAAGGCAAGTGTCCCTAGGGGACTGTCCCCTAGGGACACTTGGACACGAGCCTATTCCTCGTCGCCTCCGAAGATGCTCGCGAAGAAGCCGGTCTTTTTCGGTTGCGCCGCTGGTTTTATTTGAGAGGCGACTTTTTCGATGCGCGCGAGTTCTCGTTCGATATTTGCGCCTTCGTATTCGCCGGAATGCATATGCACTGAGCCTTCATAGCTCACCTGCTTTTGATCGATATGAATATCAATCGCGATGTGACCGTCGGATTCAGTCGCATAAACGTGAAACTTCGGAAATAAATCGGGACCGAGGCGTTTCGCGAAGCTGGTTTTTTGAGTATTTCGGTCCGTGTATTCGCTATAACCGGCGCTTCGAAGGATATTGCGGGCGTTTTCGGCTGGGTTTTGAAGAATTAACTTCATAGGGTTTTATTATATATATGAGGGGGTGCTTTACTCATCTTTGGCTTCATGATACCTTTTTGCCCACGACGCGACCATGGAGAGGTGGCAGAGTGGTCGAACGCGCATGACTCGAAATCATGTATACCCGTAAGGGTATCGAGGGTTCGAATCCCTCCCTCTCCGAACAAAAAGTCCCAAGCAGTAGCTTGGGCTTTTTGATTCGGAGAGGGGAGCAAGCCAACTGCTTGGCTTGCGTAGGGATTCGAAAACCGGAGCGATGCGTTCGTTTGCGAGCACGCAAGGCGAACGCCGCGAGGTAAGGCAGTCGGGAGATTTTTTCGTCAGAAAAAATACTCACGACCGAATCCTCATGGTGCGCGGCTAGGCGGAAATCCTGTAACATTTCTCGCCTGATGTAGTGTTGTGTTAAAATGTATCCAACGATTCTTAACCAAATCATATGGCCAAAGGAAACAATGCTCAGCAGAAGAATGTGAAGAAGCCGAAGCAGAGCAAGAAGAAATAGCCGGAGTACGGCGGAGAAAATAAATCTTTCCGCCGTATTTTTTTCTACCAGCCAGTAATAATATAGGTGAACGTGGTAGAATGTACTCAGTCAGCGCTGGGTTTTTTATGCGTAGACTTTTGCTTAGACAGAAATTAGTTATTGCGACTGGGCTGTCCGGTCTTGTTGTGGCTGTCTTGCTTAGCGCTGGCATGGCTTTTTATTTGGATAGAACTTTGTCTGATCAGAAGCTCCTGGAGATAAAAAAAGCGAATGATCTCCAAGTGCAGAGTATTAAGAATGTCTTTGATCAGAATATTCAGGCTGCGAGACTGCTCGCTGCTTTTATTCAGAAGGACAATGTTTTTGGTGCTGATGGTAGTGTTCGAGTTGGAGAACTTGATAAAAATTTCGCAGATTATGTAGCTAGCGATGATAGATATCTTGCTATTTCTTTGTTAGACAACAAGGGTATCGGAATAGCTTCATCCGACAAGAGAGTAATTGGTCAGGACTATAGTGTTAGAAATTATTTCGAGGGTGCTATCAAGGGGGATCCTTCGGTTCAGGCGGCTCTCGGAGCTACGACTGGCCAGATTGGCATTTTTTTTGCTCACCCCGTAATGCGGGAAGGTTCTGATGTAGCGGGAGTCTTGGTCGTTAAAGTCGATGTTGCTTCAATAGGTGAGACGATTTTTTTGGGTGAAAAAGACGAAGAGAATTCTTTTATGTTTGCGGATGAGAACGGCGTCATCCTCGCTTCAACGACCGAAGGTCGATTTTTGAAGAGTTTGGGAACATTATCGGAAAATGAATCTCAACTTATTAAGAGCGAAAATACATATCTAGGTCGCGATATATTGTCGATTCAATATGATGTTGCAGAACAGGCGATTCGCAGATATTCAGGGGAAACAACCGTATCTTTTTATGGTGCAGAAGATGGGGAAAATGAAGTGTTGGAAATATTGAAAATTGGTAGCTATCCTTTTTTCCTAGTAGCTGAAACAGACTTAGAAAAAGTCGGAGATGCGGTTTTTTCGTTTGTCGCGATTTCAGCGCTATTCATCTTGTTGGGTTTGTTGGTTATTTCGTTTGCAATCTACAAGTCCATCTTTTACTTCATCCGTCCTATTTGGGACCTTAAAACAGCGGCTGAATCAATTAGCGGTGGTGACTTTTCCGCGAAAGTAGATATTCGAACAAATGATGAATTCTCAGATTTGGGCTCGGCGTTTAACTTGATGGGCAAAGAGCTTGCTGATACTTATAAGCATCTGGATAAAAAGGTCGCCGAAAAAACGAAAGAAGCTGAAGTAAAAAGCAAAGATTTGGATGCCCAGAAGGAAGCTATCTTGAATATCTTGGGTGACGTTGAAGTTGAAAGGCTTAAAATGGAAACTCTCGCGCAGGATTTGGAGAAGTTTAAGCTGGCCGTTGATAATACAACCGACCACATCGTGATTACTGATCCTGAAGGTGTTGTGCTTTACGGGAATAAAGCCGTCGAAATCATCACCGGCTATAAGTTGAAAGATGCTATCGGTAAGAAAGCCGGCAAACTTTGGAGCCAGCCCATGCCAAAGGAATATTATGCGCGGCTCTGGGATACCATCAAGAATAAAAAGAAACCTTTTCAGGATGAGATTGTCAATATTAGAAAGGGCGGTGAAAAATATCATGCGATTATCAGTATTGCGCCAGTGTTGAACAAAGATGGGAATATCGAATTCTTCGTTGGCGTTGAGCGCGATATCACCGAGCAAAAAAATGCCGAGGAACAGATTGCCAAAGTCTTGAACGATTTACAGGAACGCAGCCAAAAGCTTGCCGAAGAAAAGCTGAAATCGGATTCTTTGCTTTTGAATATCGGCGACGGCATTATCGCGACCGATCAGGATGGAAACATTACAACTTTTAATGAGTCGGCGGAAAAGATGCTTGGTTTTGAGAATAAAAGATTGGTCGGCCGTACGATTGCCGAAGCGATTAAGTTCGTTGATGAAAAAGATGTCGAGATTCCGCTCTTCCAGAACCCGACGGTGCTCGCGCTTTCGACGGGCAAAAAATTCGTACCGGCGCCGGCCATGACTTATTACTTGAAGCGCGCGAATGGAAAGGCTTTCCCGGCCGGCATCACCGTCACGCCATACGTTTTCAACCAAAAGATTATTGGAACCATCATGGTCTTCCGTGACATTACGATTGAAAAAAATATCGACCAGGCCAAGACCGAATTCGTTTCGCTCGCTTCGCATCAACTTCGTACGCCGCTTACCGCCATCAGCTGGTACACTGAAATGCTGCTCGCGGGCGACGCCGGGAAACTAAGTAAAGAACAGGCTGATTTTGCCGGCATGATCGCGAAAGATAATCGTCGCATGGTTGATTTGGTAAACTCTCTTTTGAACGTTTCGCGTTTGGAGCTTGGCGTTTTCGTGATTGAACCGCAGAAGCTTGATTTGGTCGCGGTCGCGAAAGAGGCGCTTGATGAATTGAAGGTGCAAATCAAGAACAAGAAAATGCAGGTGGAAACAGCGTTTCAGAAAGACTCAATTCAGATTAGTGCTGACCCGAAGCTCTTGCACATGATTTTCCAGAATTATCTTTCGAACGCGGTTAAATATACCCAACCTGGTGGGAAAATTAAGCTTGCGGTTGCAAAAAATACAGATGAATATTTGATCACGGTTAGTGATAATGGTTACGGTATTCCGAAAAAAGATCAGTCTTCAATTTTCACAAAACTTTTCCGCGCCGATAATATCAAAACGAAAGACACGGAAGGGACCGGTTTGGGTTTGTATATCGTGAAACAGATTGCAGAAAACTCGAATGGACGAGCTTGGTTTGATTCCACCGAAGGAAAGGGGACGACTTTTTACATTGCATTGCCTCTTACGGGCATGCCAAAACGTGCCGGTACCAAAACTTTGAACTAAAAATCCGCATGGATAAGCGCGGTGTGATAAAATAGAAGCATAATTTTTGTTTTAAAAAGTTTGAGTTTGGTAAAAATATGAAACTTCCACATTTGGGATTATCGGGAAGACTCATGATTTGGTTTTTGCTGATTAGTATGGTGCCGTCTGCCGTGCTCGGATATTTTGGGTATATGCAGGCGCAGAAGGCTTTGGAGACAAAAACCACAGATACAGCGGTTTTTACCGCCACCGAACTTGAAAGTAAAATAATCACATTTTTTAAGGGAGAGCTTAATACAATCACGGCGCTTTCTTATAACGATGCCTTCATACATCAGGACAGTCTTGCAGATATTCAGATCGATTTGGATTCCTATTTGAAAGCTAATTCTTCATATTATGAAGTCTTATTAATGGACAGGACTGGTAAAATTATCGCTTCGACGAATCAAAATAGTATTGGAGCCGACAAGTCTAGTGATCTATATTTTTCCGAACCGACTAAGTCCAGAAAAGCATATCTAAAAGAGACATATCTGTCTGGTACTACCGGACAAATTGGTTATGCTGTTTCGGCACCGGTTTTTGACGTAAATGGTGATTTTATCGGCGTGATTGCGGCGCTCGCCAGGAATACGCATTTAGAGGAGATAGCTGTTTTTGGTGGAACTCAGCAAACCAAAGAGACTTTTATTGTGAACGCTGACGGTTATTTCATCACGGGCTCGCGTTATATTCAGGACGTTGTTTTAAAAAAGCGAATTTCTACACCGCAGGTAAAAGACTGTTTGGCTGGCAAAGAATCAGCCGGACGAGCGGTTGATTATCGCGGCACAGCGGTTGTTGGAAGCTGGGCTAATATAAAAATCGCGAGCGGGTTAGGAAAAAACTGGTGCGCGGTTTCTAAGATAGACCAAAGCGAGGCTTTTGCTTCCACAGCACAGCTTAGGAATTACGTGTATTTGTTGCTAGCAATCATTCTCACGCTAGTTCTGCTACTTTCATTGCTTGCTTCCAGAGCCGTCGGTGAATATGTTCGCCGTCCAATCCGCAAAGCACTTGAACAGTTAAGTTCCATGGTTTCACAACTTACGGCTTCAACTCAGCAAACGGCTGCCGCTTCTCAGCAAAATGCTTCCATCGCGCAACAGCTTTCGGCTGGCGCGGTTCAGCAATCAAAACAAGCGGAGGAGATTTCTAAAACGGTTTCTCAGATGGCTTCCGCGATGCAACAAATGTCGGGCGCTGCGCAGGAGGCCGTGGCTTCGGCTGCGACCAGCTTTGGTCAAGCTCAAACGAGTGGAGAGCAATCTGAAAAGATTACAGAAATGGTTGATGCGATTACGAATGTGGCCGAACAAACCAATCTTCTTGCCCTGAACGCTGCCATCGAAGCGGCGCGCGCCGGTGAAGCGGGGCGTGGCTTTGCCGTGGTTGCCGATGAAGTTCGTAAGCTTGCCGAAAATTCCAGTAAATCAGCTGACGAAATTAAAGATATTGTGAAGGCGGTTACAGGTTCTATGGGTGGAACCGTGAATTCGATCCAAAATGTTTCGGTAAAAATTCAGGAAGTTTCAGCGGTGATTCAACAACAGGCCGCTTCAATTCAGCAGATTGCCAAAACTTTGGACAGCATTGCCGCTGTTTCCGAACAGAATTCTTCCGGCGCGCAACAACTTTCGGCCGCGACCCAACAGCAGAGTGCGGCAAACCAGCAGGTTTCGGCCGCCACCCAGCAATTGCGGTCTTTGGCTTTGGAACTTGAAATACTTACCGGAAGCGACAGAAAGCACAATCATGAAGATTCTGGATCGTCTCACTCGGTGCTGGAGGAGGCTCGTAAAATAGAAGTAAAGCCGGCTACAAAAAAGAAAGAAGTATCAAAATAATAGCCGCGCATATGGCTGTCTCTGATATCGATAAAATCATTTCCGAGGTGGCTGGCACGAATAGCGGCGCCAAAGAAAAAAAGCAGGGCGAAACTGTTCAGATAGTTGTGTTTGAACTTGATCGCGAGGAATACGCCGTCGAAATTAACGAACTGCGTGAAATTATTCGCGTTCCGATTATTACGCCGATTCCGAATTCGCCTGATTTTATTCGCGGGATTTTGAATCTTCGTGGTAAAATCGTGGTGGTGGTTGATTTGGAAAAACGCTTTTCATTGGTTCGTGAGAATAAAATTGATGCCGGGCACATTGTGATTACGGAAGTGAACGGCAATAGCTATGGGGTGGTTGTCGACAAGGTTCGTGAGGTTCTTCGTATTCCGCGCGAAACCATTCAGCCGACGCCGAGTCTCGTAACTTCTAAAATTCGCACCGATTTTTTGGAGGGTGTCGTGGTTCTGGCCGGAAAAGCCGCGCATGAATCGCGTTTGATTATTCTCTTGAATCTTTCAAAGCTACTCCAGGAAAAAGAGTTAATGTCTCTTGGGGAAACAATCAAGAAGACCACATCTGTAACTTAGTTACTAACCGCTGTAATTGGTATGGAACTTAACAGGGAGATATTGCAGAAGGCGGCTACGCTGGGTTCGGCGGAAGCTTCGGCTTCATTTTCTAAGCTTTCGAGTGAAAAAGTGATTATCTCGGTTTCGGAAGTTGATTTTGTACCTTCAGCTAGGCTTTCGGAAACGATCTCTCTTTTTGAAGATTTGCATCCAACGGTCGCGTATTCACAAGTGATAAGCGGCATTGAAGGTGTTTCGGTGCTGGCTATGTCGCGCGAAGATGCTCTTAATTTTATAGATCTTCTAAACAAGAATCCGATTGGAAGCACGGGAGTTCTCATGGATATAGACCGCTCAGCCATTAAAGAAACGCTCAATATCATCTCTAATTCGTTTTTAAACTCACTGGCGAAAAAGGCGGAGAGTCAAATATTCCTGAGCGACCCGCATCTAATCACGACGGCCAGTTTAAAAGAGATTTTTCACAAGCTGATGAGGTCAAAAGAAGAAGTGATTGTTTTTAGGACTGTTATGGAAGTTGCCGAACATCAGATTCGGGCGGAATTGTATCTTATGTTTGAAAAGGGACTAGCTGATGTTGTAAAAGAAATAAGCAAATAATATATGAAAAAAGACGCGAAAATATTGATCGTCGACGATTCTGCCTTCATGCGAAGTGTTTTGAAGAATATTTTGACGAATGCCGGATATACGAACTTCGAAGAGGCCGCTGATGGAAAAGAGGGTTTGCAAAAAATCGAAAGTGTGAATCCGGAATTGGTTCTACTGGATTTGATTATGCCGGAAATGTTGGGTATTGATGTTATTAAGCAAATAAAAAACAAATATAAAATCTTGGTGATTAGCGCCGTCGGTCAAGAAAAAGTGATTGAAGAAGCTAAGTCCCTGGGTGCACTCGGATACATTGTAAAACCATTTGATAATAATAAGGTCGTCGAAGAGGTCGCTAAAATTCTCGGTTAAAAATGGTTTGCGTAAATTGACACTATGATCGAAAAGAGAAAGATTTCGGTGATGATCGTCGATGAATCTTTCTTCATGAGAAAGTTACTACGCGAAATGCTTGAGGCTGATCCTGATATCGAAATCGTTGGTGAAGCTCGCGATGGTTCCGAAGCGATTGCCGGCTGCATAAGGTATCAGCCGGACGTGATTACCATGGACTATGATATGCCGGTTATGAACGGCGGCGAAGCGACGCGCCGTATTTTGGCATTAGAGAAGATAAAAAAACCGGCAATTTTGATGATTTCTGCTTTTACCGGTAAGGGTGCTGCGGTCACTCTTGAGTGTCTGCGCGCCGGCGCCTTTTCTTTTGTGCAAAAGCCTTCTGGAGAGTTGTCGCTCGACATCAATAAGGCCGAGCAGGAAATTTTGGCGAAGATTCATGCGGCGGCGCACGCTAGGATTATCGAGTTTCCGTTTCTGCCGGAAAGAGTTACGAGAAAAAATTATCGCGGGACGGAAAACGCAAAAACTTTGATTATTATCGGCGCCTCAACAGGAGGTCCGCCGCTTGTGGAGAATATATTGGTAAATCTGCCGGTTGAAATAAAGGCATCCATAATCGTGGTTCAGCACATGCCGCGTTTTTTCACGGAAACATTTACAGCTCGACTCGATAAGTTGGCCTATATTCCGGTCATGCAGCCAAAGGACGGAGAGAAGCTGGTCGATGGAAAAGTCTTACTTGTACCGGGAGATACTGATTTATCGGTCGAAAAGTCCGAAGAATTGATGGACACAAACTTTGTTCAGCTAATGGGAAATGAAAGCTCAGATAAGCCGAGACCGTGTATTGATGTTACTATGAAGTCAGCGGCCCATAATTTTGCTGGGCGAGTAATTGCGGTTATTTTGAGTGGAATGGGCGAAGACGGTCGCGAAGGTGCTGTTGCGGTTAGAAAAGCCGGCGGATACGTGATTGCTCAGTCACCGGAAACAGCAGCTGTTGATTCCATGACACAGGAAGTTATCGATGCCGGGGTAGCGAATGAGATTTTGTCGCCTGACAAAATCGCGCATCGACTCGTTACTCTCACCTCATAAAAAATATGGGAATCGATCTCTCAAAATTCAAGGCTATTTTTATCTCGGAGTTTGAAGATCATCTTCAGAAGCTTGATGATAACCTTTTGAGGCTCGAAAAATCCCCTAACGATAAAGCTCTACTTGATGAGCTAATGCGCTCGGCTCATACCATTAAGGGTTCGGCGGCGACCATGGGATATACGCAAACCGCGTTTCTGACTCATGTTTTGGAGGATGTTTTTGATTATGCGCGCAACGATTTGGTGAAGATAGACCGAGGTGTCATGAATGAGCTTTTCGCCGCTGTTGATGCGCTTGGAAAATCCTTGCGTAAAATAGAATCTTCTGACTGCGAGGATGATTTGAAAGAAATCAGCCAAAGTATTAAAGCTATTACCGGTGTTAAAACCGAAGGCATCGGTAAATCGGTTCGAGCGGAAGACGGAAAACCAGTAACTGTCGCGCGGGCTGAAGTGAAGCCAGTTTTGACTTTGGCATCAGCGGTAGAAGTTTCAAAAATAGAAACCATTTCTAATATCAAAGTTCCGGTCAAAAGGCTTGATGATCTTATGAATCTGATGGAGGAGCTTTTGATTGATAAGATGAAGCTCGAAAATTTGAAAATTACGGATTCGGAGTTTAAATCCGTCACTAATCATTTGAGTCGTCTGATTTCCGATATTCAGTATCAGGTGATGCAGACGCGGCTTGTGGCACTCGACCAGGTTTTTCTGCGTTTCCCAAGAATGGTGCGAGATTTGGCGGAAAAAACTGGCAAAGAAATAGACTTTGATATTGTCGGTGGTAGCCTCGAACTCGACCGTACAATTGTCGATAAGCTTGGCGAGCCTTTAATCCACCTTTTGCGCAATGCAGTGGACCATGGTATTTCGCAAAAAGGTTCGGTGAAAATGGAGGCAGCTCGTGAGAGGGAATTTGCGCTCGTCAGCGTTGAAGATGACGGCGCCGGCATCGATTGGAAAAAAGTTGTCGAAACGGCACTTGAACGCGGTCTTCTAAAAGCCAGTGAGGGCGAAAAATATCTAGGCTTGGTGAAGGATTTTTATAGCAAGCTTCAATCCAGACTCGAGAATCGCGAAATCGAAAGCATTGAGCGGGAGAATGCGCTTATGGCGCATGAGGTTGTTGATTTATTGTTACATGGACGGCTTTCTACGAATGAGAAAGTAACTGAAACTTCCGGTCGCGGAGTCGGCTTAAACATCGCTAAGATTTTTGCCGAACAAATGAGCGGACGACTGATTGTGGAGTCGCCGAGTGCATCTAAGATAGTGGATGGAAAACTAGTTACGTTCGGAGCTAGATTTTCATTAGAACTCCCGCTTTCACTTGCGATTATCAAAGCACTGCTCGTAAGAATAAAGGATCGTGTTTTTGCCATTCCTTTTTCTGGCATCGAGCGTTCGGTCGCGCTTTCATTGGGTGATATCAAGAGCATGGCAGATCAGGATATCGCAATTGTTGACGGTGTCGATATCCCGCTCGTGAATCTTGAAAAGATTTTCAGCCTGGTTACGCCTGACACGGTACAACCTCCAAAAAAACATGGGGGAAGTGAACTTGCGGTGATAATTAAAAGGGGACGCGAGACTGCCGGCATCAGGGTCGATGAGCTGATCAAGGAACAGGAATTGATTATTAAACCGATGCCGACCGTGCTTCGTCATGCAAATGGATTTTCTGGTTCGACAACGCTCGGTAACGGTGAGACTATACTTGTGTTGGATGTTTCAACGCTACTCTCCGATACACGAAAATTAACAAGAAAATAGTTGACTATGAATACGATTCTGACCAAGGCTGAACTGGATCAACTGGCGGAAGTTGTGAATATCGGCGGCGGCAATGCGGCGACGGCTTTTTCGCGCATGATCGGCAAGCCTGTTCAAATGGATGTACCGACGCCTTTTGTTGGCCACATTCAGGAGGTTCAGCGCATTTTGGGAAATTCTGATGATACGGTGCTTGCGGTATTCTTGAAACTTTCCGGCGATATCGACGGCGCTCTCGCGATTATCTTTCCGCCGGCAGGCGCTTTGAAATTCGCCGAGTTGCTGACTAAAAATAATAAGACTGACATCAGCAATTTTACGGAAGTTGAACGTTCGGCATTGCGCGAGGTTGGCAACATTCTGCTCGGCGCATCGATCACAGCGCTCGGAAAGTTCTTGAACATGAATATCATGCATTCGATTCCTGATGTCGCGACTGATATGTTGGGCGCTATTATGGAATCGGTGATTCTAGAGATGGGTAGCGAAAGTGATGAAGTTCTGTCTTTCAGGGTTGATTTGAAAATTGAGTCGGACAGAGTTCTTGGCGAGTTATTCTTCCTTTTTGATCCGAAGTCAAGTTCTAAAATACTCGTGCAGACAAAGAAGATTCTTCAGGGATAATAATATGTATGGCTGGAGTGGTGACTATAAAAACCGCTGAAATCCACGTCGGAAAGGGCGCCGAGAACATTGTAACCGGGAGCATCGGTTCTTGTCTTGTTATTTCTTTGTATGATGCTGTGAACTCTGTCGGAGGCATGGCTCATTCGATGCTTCCATCTTCTAAAGGCGGCCATGCCGAGGAAGGTGCGCCCGGAAAATATGTTGATCAGGCGATTGATACCATGATAGTCGAGATACTCAAACTTGGGGGAAAGCAGGAAAATTTGGTAGCAAAATTCGTGGGCGGCGCTTCGATGTTTAAAAAGTTAATTCCGGAACAGCATAGCATTGGAACACAGAATATCGAGGCGGCCAGAGAGAAGCTCGCGGCACTCGGAATTCCGATTGAAGGCGAAGACACCGGCGGCGGCACCGGAAAGATTGCCGAACTGAACCTTAGAAATGGTATTCTTGACGTCTACACAAAAATATGAACTTTTTTTATCTAAAAAAATAATATGAGCAGAATACTGGTGATTGAGGATGAAAAGGCGCTGTCTGACATGCT
>JBAXGH010000014.1:0-33866 GCA_037139515.1 bacterium | reverse complement strand
TAGTATCCGAAGACTATATTCTTCGGAGGTGGTGCACTCGGTATTGAATTCGCCGCTTTTCCGTCGGCATTGACTGACATCAAAAAACATGTCATGATGCGCTTCCCGTTAAATGCCATTTGGCGGAGACGTACCTTCGGAGGGAGAAAATGACGATTCTCGTAGTGGATGACGATGCAGGAGCGCGGCGCACGATGGTGGACCTTCTCATGGCACACGGCATTGAGAGGATTCTCACGGCCGAAACAAAGCACGAAGCTCTTCGACGCTTCCGTAACGACCCTGCCATTCGAGTCGTGATTTCCGACTTCCACCTGCCGGACGGAAACGGCCATGAGCTACACGCTGAACTGCATCCCGAACTCCACGCCCGCGGCGCCAAGTTTGTCGCGATGAGTGGCAAGTTCACGGAGACGACAGTCAAGTATTTCGAACGCCACGGCGTCGATCTCATCCACAAGCCCCATATATGGAAAGGCATCCAAAGCGTCGCTCGCAACAAGTAACCTGGCGTTACTCAGCACTTTTTCGAAACCCCTGCCCGGCCGCAATCACGCGACCGGCTTTTTTTATTCCAGCCAAGTGTCCCTAGGGGACAGTCCCCGAGGGACACTTGCTCGACATAAGTCGCAAAAACCTGTACAACTATATCGCTTTTCAGAGTATACTACTCCCAAAAATACCCTATGAATTCCATTACAAAAAACGTCATCAGCTGGCTCCTGGTTTTCACCGCAATCGGGCTTTTGCTTTCTACGATGAACTTTCCTTTTAATAAAAAGATTGCCGAGATCGACACAGCGACCTTGGTTTCGAAAGTAAACGCCGGCGAAGTTGAAGGCATCAAAGTCGAAGGCGACAAACTTCACATTACACTTAAAGACAAAACACTCGCCGAATCTTTGAAAGAATCCGGCCAGCCGCTTTCGGAGCTTTTTGATAATTACAAAGTCCCGACCGACAAGTTAATGGGTGTGAAAATCGAAGTTCAGGGACGCTCAAGTTCGTCGTGGCTCTTGAGTCTTTTGCCGTCGTTTCTGACCCTGTTATTGCTCGGCGCACTCATCTACATAATGTTCCGCCAAGTTTCCGGCATGAATAACAAAGCCATGAGCTTTGGCAATTCCGGAGCGCGCGAATCACCGAAGGGCGGCAAAGATCGGGTGACTTTTAAAGATGTCGCCGGTGTCAAAGAAGCTAAAGAAGAACTGCAAGAAGTAGTTGAATTCTTGAAGCATCCAAAAAAATTCGTCGCGGTCGGCGCCAAGATTCCGAAGGGCGTTTTGTTGATGGGCTTGCCGGGTGGCGGAAAAACTTTACTCGCCCGCGCCGTCGCCGGTGAAGCCGATGTGCCTTTCTTCCACATTTCCGGTTCCGAATTTGTGGAGATGTTTGTGGGCGTCGGCGCAGCTCGCGTCCGCGACTTGTTTGCGCGCGCCAAAAAAGCGGCGCCATGCATAATCTTCATCGATGAAATCGACGCCGTCGGTCGCACGCGCGGTGCCGGTATGGGCGGAAATCACGATGAACGCGAACAGACTTTGAATCAAATCCTGGTTGAAATGGATGGCTTTGAACCGAACTCCGGTGTTATCTTGCTTGCCGCGACCAATCGCCCGGATGTGCTTGATGCTGCGCTGCTTCGCCCGGGTCGCTTCGATCGCCGAGTGATTTTGGATCCGCCGGATATCAATGACCGCGAAGCTATCATGAAGATTCACGCGACCGGAAAACCTTTGGCTACCGATGTTGAATTGCGCCGCGTAGCCGAACGCACACCGGGTTTTAGCGGTGCCGATTTGATGAACTTGCTTAACGAAGCCGCTATCAAAGCGGCGCGCGCCAATCGCAAAACCATCACACAGGAAGATATTCTGACCTCGATTGAAAAAGTTTTGCTTGGCCCGGAACGCAAATCTCATTTACTGAACGACCGCGAACGCGAGATTACGGCTTATCACGAAGCCGGACATGCACTCGTCGCTCACCTGTTGCAGCATGCTGATCCGGTTCACAAAGTTTCGATTATTTCGCGCGGTCGGGCAGCCGGTTACACTCTGAAGTTACCGCTCGAAGATACGAAATTGAATTCGCGCAAAGAGTTCTACGATGATTTGGCGGTTATGCTCGGCGGTTATGTTTCAGAGCTTGAAAACTTCGGCGATATGACGACCGGCGCTTCGAATGACTTGAAGCAAGCCACGCTTCTTTCGCGCCGTATGGTTATGGAATATGGTATGTCGGAAACCTTGGGCCCGCGCGCTTTCGGTGTCTTCGAAGACGAAGCGAAGTACGGCGGACTCGACGTCGCGCAATACGGGAATGTCAGCTCGAAAATCGCTGAGAGCATCGACGGCGAAATGAAACGGCTAGTTGATGACGCGCAGGCTGTTGCCAAGAAGACAATCGCGAACAATGAAACCTACATGAAGCGCATCGTCGACTTGTTACTTAAACAAGAAACCATCGAAAAGGAGGAGTTCGAGAGCTTGTTTAAAGATCATCCGAGCGCACCAACAAAGGGCGGGAAGAAAAAGACTACTTAAATTCACTACGCGAGCGCGGTTTGGCTGCGTGTGTGGCGGCCAAAGGCACGGCTGATTGGCCGGCTCACACGCAGACCAAAGTCGCTCGCCTACTTTCAACACAAACGCCTTCTCTCAGAGAAGGCGTTTGTTTTTTCGCACTACATCTATAAAAAACTCTGGCGGGAGAGGAAAGAAAAACTACTTCGCGATTCGGAGCGTCGAAAGCACCAATCTTTCCGCCTGCCAGCCGTTCAAATATACCGTGTACCCGACATTTTCCTTCGGAAACATTATCAAATATTGATCGAGCCAGCCTTCAGTTAAAACCGGCGCATCAGATTTAATCACCCTCGCACCCGGAATCAGCTTGATTTCATGTGGGCGAAGTTGAGCATCGTTCGCAGAGGCCATAACCACATCAAAACCGCGCGAGACTAAATCATCGGTACGGATAATCTCGAACGCCATCGGGCACTCGTAGTATTTGCACGAGTAAAAACGCGGATCAGAGTCTTCCGCGCTCGGCGCATACCAATAGGCCGGAAGCCCGAGAGAAAATCCGAGCGCTGTGTTCGTATACTTAGTCCATCTTAAAAGCCGCGTATTACCGTTTTCTTCTTCATTCAAGCTTCCCTTTCCATCAGGTATTTCAACCAGGTTTTCATTTGTGATTTTCGGCGTATCGTCCACCACTTTTTTCACCTCTTGAACGTTATTTCCTAAAACCGTCGAATTACTCGACTTAAATTCCTTATTCCAAGCAATCCAACCGACGACGATTGCAACCGCGACACCCAAATACAGAAGCGCTTTCTTATTTTCGTCTTGCATAGTCGCTTGAGCTTAACTCATGCGAGCTGCACAATTCAATAGCCCAGGCTTGGCATGATTATTACTCGCAAAAGCATCGCAACGTAGGCAAAAATCATGATCGTGATGGCGAGTTTTCCCCAGGTTGATTTTAGTCTCGCTTCGACGACGCCGAAACCGGCGGCCAAAATCGGCAAATAAGCCGGTCCGATAAAGATTGATTTCACAATTCCGCGGTCATAAAACGGATATCGATACGAAAAATACAAAAGCGCCGCGAATAGGCCAAAACTCACGAGCGTCGGCATCTCGAACGGCTTTTTTAGTAATTCGAAGGCGCCGATTAACATGATGAGCGCGAGCGGGATTGCGAGATATGGAAAAGTTCGCGCAACTACGAGGTTTGCGCGCAAAACTTCCCCGCCATTGCGATCAGTACTTATTTTAAGCGATGCAGGCGTCGATGCGAGCTGGTTCCGGTTCTGCATCATGCCGTAATAATCCCAGAAAGTATCGGCATAGATCATGCTCCAAAAACCGCGACCACCGGAATACCAATACGGGAACTTGAAAATATCAGAGTCGAACTTCGCGAAGAACCAGATTCGATTATCAAGTGCGAGCGGCGCCGGCGCCATATAGCTTGTATTATTGATCGAAAGCGACGGGAGCACATATTTTGTTCGCACTGCGAGCCAGGGCGCGTACATCAAAATCGCAATCAAAGCGATGATCACGGGCTGCCTCCATCGCGCACTCCAGGGAACCGTCCCCTGTTGTTCAGACAGTCCCCGAAATACTTGCGCAATAACAACAGCGAAAACAGCGACTATAGCCGTTATCTTGGTTAGAAGCGCGAGCCCGCAGATAATTCCGATGAAATACACCGCCCTTCCGCCCACTCCCGTCATTCCCGCGAAGGCGGGAATCCATTTGAAGACAACTGGATCCCTCGGCTTCGGGATGACAACAGGGGCGCCGGAAAATCGAAGAGCGAGCAACAAAATCAACAAAATCCAAAAATAGTTCAGCAATTCATTAGTTACAAAAGTCGAAGCCAGCACAACCGGCGGCAACAAATTCCAAACCGTAAAAGTGAGCGCTCTCGCCCATGAAGTTTGAACCAACTCACGAATCACGAGCCAGGACAGAGCCGCAACTCCAAGACTCAAACAGGCCTGGATTAGGCCAAACGTATGCAATCCCCGACCCAAAAACGCAATCGGCGCGAGCAGTAAATAATATAGCGGCTCATGCCAAGCCAGGTAATTCGTCGCGATGTTCGGCAAATGCCCAGAAGCGAGCGAAAAAATATAGTCGATGTGCCCGCCGCCGTCGTATCCCCAGTAAGGATTAAACTGCCAGGAATTCCAAAAACGAAAAACCGCGAGCGCGGCAATAAATCCGGCCACGTATTTTTTGAGCCAACCCGGGCTATCCTCTCCCAAGAAATCGTCGACGAAGCGCATACATTCGATACCAAAAACTATTCAAAGCGATTTCAAAAGTTCCCGGGGATTGTTCTTCGCGGCCACCAAAACCGCGTTTGAACCGCGTGATTCCGTCCCAGGATTTTTTATATGCCGAATGATTCACATCTTCCGGGTTCAGTCCCCACCAATCATAACGCGCACAACCGATAGATTTAGCCATCTTCATAACTTCGAAATGCAAAGCATATGGCGCCATCACATCGCGGGCTTCGTTCGAAGATGCGCCATGCAAATAAGTTGCCGTGTCGCCAAAAAAAGTCGCAATCATGGCGGCGAGCGGTTGGCCTTCGTACGAAGCTACAAACAGCTTCACGATGCCGCAGTCCAGCATTTCGCGATAATACTCGTCCGGATGCGCCCTGAATCCGTCGCGCTTCGAAGTCTCCGCCATCAAATCATTCCAAATTTTAATATCGCGTGATTCTGAAACCACGACGCCTTTTTTCTGCGCCAGACGAATATTATATCGAGTCTTGGAATGCATTCCGGCAAGCAGTGCATCTTCGTTTTGAGTTAGATCGGTAATCAGAGTGACGCTCGGATTCACGGCTGTAATCTGACTCGCCTTTTCAGGTTTAGAATCGGGTTCGAATCTTAAAAAGATGGCACCGGATTCTTTTGCCTTTTGCTTTATCGAATCCAAAAATTCACCGCTCAAACCGCGCGCGCC
The DNA here is from genome assembly GCA_037139515.1 of bacterium. Taxonomy (GTDB): domain Bacteria; phylum Patescibacteriota; class Patescibacteriia; order JBAXGH01; family JBAXGH01; genus JBAXGH01. Next base: position 28,365 of record JBAXGH010000014.1, on the reverse strand, counting down.
TTTCGCAGCAAACCAAAATTTGAAACCAAATGGAATGGATTTTTCAAAAACCTGCGCAAAAGAATCGCCGTCCTCAAAACGAAAAACGCGGCCGTACTTGGCCTGAAACTCACCCCACTCCCACGACTCTAAAAACATGTGCTTTTCCCCGCGAAGCACGAGTTGATTCCAGTCGGATTTTTGTGTGATTTCTTGCATAATTCTCGTTCGTCATTCCCGCGTCTCTGTTGTCATCCCGAAGCCGAGGGATCTAGTTATCTTTAAATTGATTCCCGCCCCCGCCAAGCGAGGGCTGGCCTGCGCGGTAATGACGAACACAGTCTATCTCCCCATTAACCCAAGCGCTGCCCGCAATCGCTCTTCTGTCGACCCGGACCGCGGAATTTTCCGCAGAGTTTCATTGATTTCCTTTCCACCATAACCAAGCTGTTCAAGCGCCAAAGTCAGATCATCTTTTGCACCGCCATCCAGGTTTTGCGTATCAATCGTGCCTTTCAATTCTAAAATGATTTGCTGAGCGCGCTTTTTTCCAATACCGGAAACCGCGAGGAACACATTCGGATCCCCGGCCCGAATCGCTCCGGTAACTTTTTCGGCGCCAATCCCGACAAGGGTCTGAGCAATTTTTGGCCCCACCCCCGAAACGGTCAATAATTTTTCCGCGAGTTCCAAATTTTCATGCGAAGAAAAACCATATAATTCGCGACCATCATCACGCTGATGTTCGTGCACAAAAAACTCGACCGTCTCACCTTCACGTATACCTAAAAGCATCGCGACAGGCAGAGTCAGACGATAACCAAGTCCCGGCGCCTCATGAGGCACAATAATCACGTAATTCGAGCCGATAGCTCGCGCCGCACCTTTCAAATAAGCGATCATATGAGCGCATTGTAACGGGATTCAGGAAAATTAAAAAGCCCCGCGCCAATAATCGACGAGGGGCAAACTTGAGTCTATTGACCGGCATCCGGAATCCGATCGCCGCCGTACGAAACAATGATACTTGCGGGATCACCAGCAAGGCGATTCGACCGGAACTGATTACCGGAATCATCTTCGAAAACGAAGAACGGCCTGAAGCTGAAGTTGGTTTCGAAGGCGTTACCATCGGCTACGCGTCCAGGAATCACGTAATTGTAAAACCCGACCGCTTCACCCGACTCAAGCCAAAGCTCGTATGGCGTCATGACTGAAATCGGTGCCACGACTTCCGCCGAAGAGTCACTCACCTCCGCAAAGAACAGGTTCTGCGACACATGATTGAACGCTGGCCCATGGTCAGACTCAATCACGGTACGCGGATCAAGAAAAACCGGCGTCTCATCAGACAGGAAAAAACCGGTATTGTCCACGAGCTGCGGCGACTGCGCGACTTCTGCCGGAGCTTCAAGCACATAACCGCTCGAAATCACGCGAAGATGCCGACAGGCGACAACCTTGAACCAAGTCATGCCAATCGCGTCATGCATTTCAAGATGCGAGATTCCGAAAACCGCATTGGGATTGCGCGCCATCTGCGTATAGCCGCCATTCGCGCCGACGCAATTCGAGTCGGTGATGAGCACGCTCGCGTCCGGGGACACTATCGCGGTATCGGCCTGCCCGGCATCCGGACGATTCGGCACAGCAGCATCACGAGCATCCGCGTCAGGCCGCATCGCGTCACGCGAGTTGCTGTCAGGATGCGCTACGTCAGCTTGCCCAGCATCGTGACACATGATGTGCGGCAGCGCAGTATCAGTGCGATTCGCATCAGGAACATAGACGGTCGCATCCGGGCGATTCAGATAGCCTGCGTCGTGAGCTGAAACTGCGGCGTCGACTCCGACCGAAACGATTGGTGTCACGTAAGGCACGGAACTGTCCGGCACCCTTCCCAGATATTCTCCGGTGTCACATCCAAAAGCCGCAAATGCCCCAAAAATCAGCAGCAAAATCCTCATCCTGACCTCCAAGCGCCCTCGCGCTTAACCCGCGTCTCTTAAACAAGAATAGCACTAGAACCAGGTCGGATATTGCCATTTTTTTAGACTCTTGTCAACCATCTCAGGCACAAAAAAGAAGCCCCAGGGACGCGCGCTTGCTTGGCGCACCCTGGGGCTCGACTCGAATTCACTCGCTAACGGCGCTTCTTTCCGGAGCGCACGGCGGGCTTCGTCTTCACGTGCTTGCTTGCGATTTCCTCACGCAACCAGCTCATGAGGATACCGCACACGACGTGATGCGGGACATCCTGCCCTTCGCGCCAGCTCTTGACTTCGAGCTTCGCAACCTTGAATCGCCGGGCGATCTTGGCGTCCGAAATGCTACGCGCATCACGGAGCGCAATCACGAGCGCCTCACCATCGATGTCAGACATCAAGGACCTCACGAAGAAAAGGTTAGTTGAGTTCCCAGAGCGGATTTCCGTTTTTCACGGTAATCCGGATTCGCATCGGCGGGGCCTTTTCGACCTCGATCTCTGCGATTTCCTGGGATATTTCAGGCTTCGGAAGATTCTCTTCCGGGCCACGCTCTTGCAAACGCGGCTCCATGAAGTCCTCCGGACTCGGCCAATAGCGCATTGTCACTTCAGCCCTCCCTTCGCTGTTCTCTCCATCTCGTACAGATACTCGCGAACGGCGGCGGCGAGAATCGTATGCGGCCTTTTTTCTTTCCGCTTTTTGTAGATTTCGAGCACCGTCGGGTAGGCGCGAGCCGCCTCGAAGATGCCGATTTCTTTACCGTCGCCACTACGCCGGCTCATCACGCGATGGACCTCGAGCACGTCCGGGCGGAACTTCGGCAAGTCCATATAATGGACGCTCATCCCGCCTTCCTTCAAGCCTTTGCTGATTTCAGCATACTCAGCGCGGAGCGCCTTGCTGCTTTCAATCCGTTTGAAGTGGTTTGAAGCGGCCAGTCGGCAGACTTCGTCCCAGCTACGAGGCTTGGCTGTCATCCACTCTCCTTTCAGAAAAGGGCAATTCGCGATAAAAATATTATCATGAATTACGCAGTTCGTCAATCCCCGCTAACAACCTTATCTCAAAACAAACACAAAGGGGACTGTCCCCTTTGTGCCTTAAGGGGACAGTCCCCTTTCGTGATTTTAGTCAACTAAGCCTTTTTAATACCTAGCCAAACTTCAATTTCGCCGATAGTCAGCGTTGATGACTTGTCGCATTCGCCACGTTCCTTGAACAAATTATTGGCTCGGACGTCGGTTTTTAGTTCTTCGCCGAATAATTTGACCGCTTCGTGAGCTGGACCACTCGCCGCATCCACATACAAATCGACGCGGTCATTGATCGTGAACCCGGCTTCTTTGCGCATCGAATTAACCGCGCGAACCAATTCACGCTTAGCGCCTTTTGCGAGAAGTTCCGGCGTCATCTTGGTATCAAGCTCAACCCGCAAATCGCGCGCAGCCCCGGTCGCGTCATCGACTCCGGCATCACCGCCAAAAACCTCAACCGCTTCAACGTTGATTTCATCTTTCAAGATATCGAGCAGTGCCGCGTTCGAACCGAAGCTCTCGCTTTCTTTGATGTCGGCAAAATTGACCGTGAGTCCGCCAAGCACTTGGCGAATCGGGATCTTTGTAACCGCGCGAGCTTCAAGCGCCTTCGTGACGACCGTGCGCAAGAACATCATGTCACGTTCAACTTTTTCATTGCGCCACTCCTTCGGCGCAACCGGCCAATCTTCCAAGTGAACCGAAACCTGCTTACCGCCGAGCTCTTGGTATAAATAATCAGCGAGGAACGGCGTGAATGGCGCCATGAGCTTAACGAGGGCGCCAAAAACTGCGTCCAGAACCGCGGTCACTTGCGCCGCTTCTTCGCCCTTCATGCGATCACGCGAACGGCGCACGTACCAGGTCGAAAGCTCGTTCACATATGGTTGAATCAAGCGCGCTGCTTCCACGATTTCGTATTTCTCAAGATTCGCCGTGACGCCTTCAACGAGCTTTGCGGTTTCATTCAGGACCCATTTATCGAGAATATGGCTCGAATCATCGAGTTTGAATTCGGCAACTTTTCCGCCATACATCTTTCTGAAACTCACTACGTTCCACAAAATCATGAAGAACTTCTTGGTGACTTCATCCAAATCTTTTTCATCGAAGCGTTTTATGTCACCAGGCTGATTCACGGTATAGAAGTACATGCGCACGGCATCGGCGCCGAACTTGTCGAACATATCAAAACACGAAACCGCATTCCCCTTCGACTTCGACATCTTCTTGCCGTTCTTATCGTTCACCATGCCGAGACAAATCACATTCTTGTATGGCGCCGGGAGTCCGAGACAGGTTGCGATCGCAAGCATGGTATAAAACCAGCCGCGTGTCTGATCCAAACCTTCGGCAATATAATCGGCGGGATAATGCGGCGGCATGCAAGATCCCTCGGCTTCGGGATGACAACATTTTTCATTTTGGTCACAACCTTTTTCTTCACCGCTGCAGCTCTTTTCGGAGCGACATCCATTTTCGAATGGGAAATGATTCTGCGCGTATGGCATCGAACCGGAGTCAAACCAAACATCAAGCAAGTCAGTTTCGCGCTTCATGTCGCCATCGCACTTTTCACATTTCAAAATCACTTCGTCGATAAACGGTCGATGCAAATCTTCCGGCACCGCGTTCTTCGCGAGTCGTTTGAGTTCCGAAACCGATCCAATACAAGTTCGATTGCCACAACCGCAAGTCCAAACCGGAAGCGGCGTACCCCAATAACGACGACGTGAAATCGCCCAGTCTTTGATTCCGCGCAGCCACTCACCAAAGCGACCTTCTTTGATATAATCCGGCACCCAGTGAATCGTTTCGTTCCGCGCGAGAAGTTCATCGCGCATTTTGGACATCGCGACATACCAAGAATCGATCGCAAAATAAACGAGCGGCGTATCGCAGCGCCAACAGAACGGATAAGTATGCTTAATCGTGCCAGCCTCGTGCAGTAAACCGCGTGATTCCAAGTCAGCAATCACAAATTTATCAGCCTTCTTCATGAACATGCCGGCGAAAGGCGTGACCGCTTCGATGAATTCGCCCTTGGCGTTCAAAACATGAATCTGCGGCAAACCGTGTTCGATGCCAACCTGGAAATCATCTTCGCCATACATCGGCGCGATGTGCACGATGCCGGTACCGTCGGCCGTCGAAACGAACGATGCCGCCACAACATAGTGAGCTTTTTTATCGAGCGGCAAGAATGAATACAGTGGCTCGTATTCCATTCCAACCAAATCAGCGCCTTTCATCTCGCTGATAATTTCCGCTTCCGGTGCAATCGCTTTTAAACGGTCTTTGGCCAAAATCAAAATCGCTTCACCGAGTTTAGCTTTTACATAAACAACTTCAACACCAACGGCAAGCGCGGCATTTGCAGGAAGAGTCCATGGCGTCGTCGTCCAGGCCATCAAATACTCGTTGGCCTTTCCAAGCACCTTGAACTTAACCGAAACCGCCGGATCCGACGTGTCATCTTTATATCCTTGAGCGACTTCGTGAGACGAAAGCGGTGTGCCGCAGCGCGGGCAATAAGGCACAACTTTGTAACCTTTGTAAACCAAATCTTTTTTCCACATTTCCGAAATCACCCACCAAACTGATTCGATATATTCGTTTGTATAGGTAACGTATGGATGCTCAAGGTCCAGCCAAAAAGCCATACGCTCGGTCGAGCGCTCAAACTCCGCGCGATATTTCCAGACCGATTCTTTGCACTTCTCATTAAATTCTTTAACGCCGTATTTTTCGATATCAGGCTTGCCGCTAAAACCAAGTTCTTTTTCAACCTGAAGTTCAACTGGAAGTCCGTGAGTATCCCAACCAGCTTTTCTTTCAACGTGAAAACCCTGCATCGTTTTGAAGCGCGGCATGACATCTTTAAAAGATCGGGATTCGATATGATGAATGCCCGGCATGCCATTCGCGGTCGGCGGACCTTCGAAAAATACGTACTCACCCTTAGGCGCCGATTTTGCGAGAGTCTTTTTAAAAACCTCGTGATTCTTCCAGTGCAAAAGCATCTCCTCTTCTAATTTCGGAAAACTTGGTCGTGCTTCCATATAATTTTGCTCTATATCAGAGAGCTAGGGTTAAAATAATAGCCTGTGTACCATAACGAATATATCAAATTTGAGCAATTGTATTTTTGGCTTTGTTCTCTGAGGACAGTCCCCGGATAGATTAGCCAATTTCGCTTAAAATGCCCGGGACTGTCCCCAGCATATTAAGCGAAAAAAATCAGGACGCTCGAGTTCAAGCGTCCTGTACTAAACCAATGCGCTAGCCGATCACTTTCAAAGAACGGAAGATGGCTCCGGTTCCGAGCGAGGCTCCGCCCATGAAGGCGAAGACCGAGATCATGGCGTTCCCGAAGCTGTTCTCCACGAGCATGAGTGGCGTGCCGAAGAAGCAGACGGCGCCAAAGCTCACCCAGAAGCTCATGCAGAACGGGCACTTCGCAAGTTCGCCGAGCAGACTCGAGCGATCCTCAATCCACTCGCGCGGTCGCTTGAAAATCCCGGCCCGCGTCAGGGTGAGCGTGATGCTCGAAATGCTGAGCGCGATGAACACGAACTTCATGATCTGCTCGCTCATGTGAGCCTCCTAGAAGCAGGTGCAGCTGTTGCTCTCGCGCCGCTGCACTTTTTCGAGCTTCTCGCCCTTGGCGCGATTCAGCCGGTCCACAAGGTCGTTCACTTCGACTTCCGACGAGGCTGTGCCTTCGTTCGAACCGAAGTCGAATCCGTTGCCCGTGGGCTTCGCGAACCTTCGCTGCTTCATCTCCTGTTGCATGATTTTCTCCTTTCAGGCGGTGCCGACCTTGAGCCGGCGAACGCCTCGAATGGCGCCCGGAATCTGGGCCGCGATTTCATCGAGCGCTTCACGCTGGTCGATATTTCGCCACTCCTCATACGACTCTCTGATGGCGCGCCCCAAGTCGTCTGCGCGAATGCCGGACGCCGTGTTGTTTGTGCCGCTCTCTGTGTCGCGACGCAGCGCATTCATCGCCGTCCGATTCGCGATCTCTGCGATGAGCGCGCCGGAAACCACGTCCCCGAACACGATTCTGCGAATCTTCACTTCGCCGAGTTCCTCGTAGCTCACTTCGAAGAGCCCAAACTCTTCACCAAACATGACTTCGGCGCCGGATTTCGCGATCGACTCCTCTGTCTCGTTCATCGAAATGGCTCGCCCCTTCAAGTACTTCGCGAGCATCTTCTGCGCCGTTTCCTTGTCGGGCCGCGGAACCAGAATCTTGCGGTCGATGCGACCCTCGCGGATGACGGCGCTGTCGAGCGTGTCCGGGCGATTCGTCGCGAGCAGGACAAGCGCGTCGTTCTTCACGAGCCCGTCCATTTCGGCGAGGAACGCCGGCACAATCGTGCGTTCGATGTCGGAGCTGATCCCGCTGCCGCGCCGACCGAGAATCGCATCAGCTTCGTCGATGAAGATGAGCGCCTTGCCGCCGGTCTTCGCCGCATAGCGCCGCGCCTCTTCAAAGAGCCGCCGCACGCTGCCTTCCGCGACTCCGACATAGCGGTCGAGAATCTCCGGTCCCTTAACCGAGAAGAACCCCGCCTGCTTTGCCTTCGAATTCTTCATGAGGGCCGTAGCGCAGGCCTTCGCGAGCATGGTCTTGCCATTCCCCGGTGGGCCGTAGAGCAAGACGCCCTTCGGCGCTTTCACACCGTACTTCTTCGCCGCCTCGGACCCTTCTGAAGCCAGGTTCACCGCATCGCGCAAAAGCGTTTTCGTGCTTTCGAGCCCGATGATGTCGCTCCAGGCGACGTCCGGATTCTCGGCGAGTGCAAAACCGTTTTCGTCAGCTCCAAGCGAACGGAGCACGATGCGTTTGCCCTCATCCAGAATCACGCGATCACCGGAAGCGAGATTCTTCACGAGCTCCGGCACGATGACTTCGCGCACACCGCCTTCGACATCAACTTCGCAAACCTGGGTCCCAACCTTTTTCGCATAGTGGATCTCTCCACCCTGCGCATGTTCCCCGATCTCCACAATCGCCCCGCTTGCGGACATGATCACGCACTCGCCGGGTTCCACCGCGAAGGTCTTCGGGTAGTCGACCTGGTAGATCTGCGCACCGAGGGAAATCAGCACCCGCTTCTCGACGCGCTTCCTCACGGTCTTGATTTCCTGGACCGCGATCACCGTGGCCGGACTCCGCGACTCACCCTTCAGCTGCCGGATGAGCTCGTCCTGAGCCTTGATCGCCTCTTCCGCCTCATCGAGAAGATCCTGCAACCTACGAAGCTGTTCCTGGCTCATTTCTTCCTCCCGTCGTTTGATTGTCAAAATCCGCAAAGCTTTTCAGCTCAGGCAGAGAGCGATATCGTGCGCCCTGCGTAAAGCCCCGGACCTCTGTGACAGCGAAGTCCGGACCAAGAACCTGTCTCCTAGGCACACACTAACACCGCCCAAAAAACTGGTGTGAAAATCTTATCGATTGTGTAACCGAATTACCCTTACCCTTGACAAAACCCTTGTTTATAGCGAATATCATGAATATGAAATGAGTAAGAAAAAATTACACTATGAAAAAGAAACATGTTTTGTCGAACCTCGGACTCTCGAAGCACGAGCAAACCGTCTACCTGGCACTGATTAACTTCGGGCCGCAAAAGGCTGCTCAAATCGCCAAAAACACCGGACTTCATCGCCCGACCATTTATCAAATGCTGCCGCTTTTAAAAAACCGCGGTTTAATTAGTGAAGCTCCGAAGGGCAAACAGCGCGTCTATGCCGCCGAATCGCCAAAAAAACTGGACCTTCTAATGAAGGACTTTCAGGATTCGTTTGCTAATTTATTGCCCGATCTTGAACACGCTTTCGCCGGACAGAACACCAAACCTATTTTAAAAGTGCTCGAAGGCAAACACGGAATCACCTGGATCTGGGAAGACCTGGTTCACAGTTTAAAAAAAGACGATGTCTATTATCGCTACGATTCCAAATCAGGTATCGAGTTTGGAGATAAATATTTACCGCGCGATTATCGCGAAGTACGTAACGCTAAACAATTGCAGCGCTTCGTGATTACAAGTCCGACGCTCGCAAAACAAATGAAACCGAGTCTTGGTCGCGCGGTGAAAATCGTGCCGGCTTCATTCGGGAAATTTGATTTTGGAGTGAGCGTGATTATCTATAACAACAAAGTCGCCTATATCGATTTGAATTCCGAAACCGCGCTACTCATCGAAAACAAAGCTATCGCCGACTTTCAAAGAGTGCTTTTCAAGATTTTATACGACGCCCTGCCGAGATAAAAAACACCCCCGCTTACCTTTCGGCAAACGGGGTTTGAAACCAACACTCATCAGTAATACGTTTCGATCATTTCCACGGGATAGCTCTCACAAATCGAAAGCGCTCCCGAATCCGCACCGCTCGCACTACGAATGTAGCTCCACTGGATGCCGTCGCTCGCATCCGAAGTCGGAGAAGCCTTTCGACCGAGCATCCGCAACTTCAAGCTGACAATCGTGGCAGAGTTCGGATCCTTCATGCTCGTCGTGTTCGCAACGACCGCGTATCCGCCGCGCGTGTCCGGTGCGACTTCGTCGACCAGATAATCCGCCGACCGGAAACCGAGCGATGTGCCCGAAAGCACGATGGTATCGACTTCCGCACAGACCGGATCCGCAACACCGGTCGGCGTCACGCACCCGCTACCCGCGATAACTCTCATCGGAATGGTTCCGATGCTTCCCATCCAGTTCGGCATCCGTGAACCGGTCGACTGATCGGCGCGATCAAGCTTGAACTTCTTCGGCCCAAAACTCGGATTGCGACCGACTGCCGCCGGGTAGGAACCATTCACTTGAAGCACGTGGTCAAGGAGCTGCATCGAGCGACCGCCGTGATTCTGCACAACGTAAGTCGCGACCTGATTCTCCATGACCGGGCTCCCGCTGCCGACCCAAAGCACGTGAATCGTCGGCTTGATTTCCTGCACCTCGGTGTTATACGAGGAGAACGGGAAAGCCGTAAGACGAGCACCGCTCTTCACGGCTTCGCCAAGACCTAGCACCACATGACCAGCATCTTCGAGCTGAATCGTGCGCATGCCGACGTAACTGATCCGGTGCGGGGTAAAATCATGCACACCGTTGACCTGGTCACGAAAGTCACCATCGTTGTTCACATCGAAGTAAACTTCGTCACCAACCTTGAAATTCCTAACATCGTTCACAACGATGAAACTTCCCATCGAGTCAAACGTGCCGGCCTCGGCCAGGTCCGAAAGTCCTTGTCCGATCACGAGACCACCCGAAACCCGCGTCGTCTCTCCGGTTCGATCACCGGTAAATTCGACGTAGGTCACACCCATCTTCACATCGTAGTTTCCGGACGTGAGATTGGCTGAGGCGACCGGCGTGCCGTAAACCCGAAGCCGGATTTCCGAACCTTCCACGACCGGTATCCGGATATTGTTGAAGCAGACTTCGCCGTTTCGACCGTCGTAAGTCACGGCGTCGCGCGTGATTCCGTGCTGCTGATTCGTGGTTGCATTCCAAAGCTTGTAGCTCTGAAGCGTATTCCACGCATTCACGATGCCGTAGCAAATCACCGAAACCGACATCATCTCGTTGTTCGTCGGCTCGCGAACGCTGTGTTCGAAGAGCGGAATGTCGAACTCGCCGACATGCACGATCCGATCGTGATTCGCGACATCATCCTGCGGCAGCTCTTCGATGAGCACGGTGCCACTCGGCCCAGCATCGGGTCGCGTCGTGATCACGCCGGCATCGGGCGAAGCCGCCTGCGCATTGCACAGGTTCGGATCCGTGAACGTCTGGCCGTCGCGCGAACACACGAACTTGAGCCACTGCATGCGCGAGGTATCATTGTGTTGCGGAAGTGATTCTGCACTCTGTGTTCCGATTGCTTCCGTCGGCTGAAGTTCGAGTGCCATGGTCTTGCCAACCCGAGCGAGTCTCGAAGCTTCCGTGGAGTCGTCGAAGTGCGCTCGAACCGCAAAATCAAAGCGCGACGATTCCGGCACGAAAATCGGGAACGGGAAACGCACGCCGAGCGGCGTCTTCGTTCCCCGCACCAGCAAGTTCCCCTGCTGATCCTGCAGTTCGTAAGCCGTCACCTGATCCGGCGCGATCGTACCCAGAAGATTGTAGTACAAATTATCGACGCGCAGACCTTCACAGCTGTCTGACATGATGCTGCCGTTCGCGACATGGATTGCTCCGAGAGCCAGATCGCTCCAGAGCGGATCACTCGAGGTATAACCCCCGAGGTAAACGTAGTAGCTGTCGAGGAAAAGCTGACCGATGCACTGCTCGACTTGGCCGGCATCAACGCTGTAATGCGCGTCGATATCAGTTCCGGCATCGGTCACCTGACCAGCATCAACCTGCAGCGCACCAGCATCCGGCGGCGACACGATCCGAATCCAGTTCGAACCCGGGTCGTCATTGCCGAGGGGAAAATCACCCACAACCGTGAGCGTACCAAGCGCGCCGTTCCCGCGATCCTTCACTGTGAACGGTGCATTGATCGTCATGCTGAAAACCTCTGGTTCGGCATCATCCGTGATCGTCCCGCGGAACGTGAGCGTTTCCGTCAGTCCCGCGTAGACAATCAAGCCGCTGCGCCAATCCGAGTTCTCCTGCGTATCCGTGAGCTCGCCGTACATATAACCGTACGAAGTCTCGCTCGCTCGACCGACCAAGCTTCCTTGGCTGTCGAAAATCTCGAGGAACCGCCGTGTAGGTAGTCCGTCACCAAAGTAGTTGGCCGTGAACGGAAGCAATCGATCGCTTCCGACCTTCATGAGTCCAATCCAGGGAATGATTGCATCTGCCGTCCCGCTCGTTTCCGTGAGCTTGACTCTAAGCACGTCACCCTCTTCCCCGGGCAGCCTTTCCGCCGCCTCGGCCTCGCTCGGTCCTGCGACCGTGAGCGATTCGATTTTGATTGTGACACGCGTCGTTGGCCCCGCATCGTGTCCAGCATCGGGAGCTGCGACACTCGCATCAACTGCCTGATTCCAGCCGGCATCAACGCCGAACGGGATTTCCTGACAAGTACCCTCGGTGTTGTCGCCGATGATTCCCGGCGGCAGGCAACGAAGGTGCGGGCTGTGGCAGTCGCCATCACGACGACACGGAATCACACAGCGGAACTCTTCGTTGCAACGTTCGCCGGCGCTGCAATCGGTGTCGCGGAGGCAAAAGTTGAACCCCGCGTCCTCTTGCACCGAAGCATCAACCGACTCGCCTTCCTTCGTTCCGGGGGTCTTCACGCAGCCAAAACCAAGCAACAAAACCAACAGATAGCTCGCTCTCATGAACTCTCCAAAACCGGTCAAAGCGCGCATAGCGCTGCCGGTCGTAGTAGAAAATGGCTAAACTCAGCCACTCCTGTTAACTCTCGACGGATTGTCGATGAACGCTCAAGCATTATGCTCGTTTTTTGGCTAAATGTCAATGATTTCCGACAAATAAAAGCGCGCCAACCTTTCGGGTGGCGCGGCACAGATTTCGCTAGTCGTAGGTATAAAGGGCAACCATCGGACCGTCGAACTTGATTCCTTTCAGCATCAGCTCCAACTTCCAGGAACGATTACCCTCTTTGTTAGGTTTCGAACGGCGCAGAAACACTGGAAAACGCGAACTGTACTCCGGGCGCTTCGGATCCGGGTGAAACTCAACCTCGACGTTTGGCAAAGCCACGGCAAGTTCCGCTGAACCATCCTTGCCCTCTGATCGCAGAGCAGTATCACCATGTTCTGCTACGAACATGAGCGCCTCGACAAGCGTCACAAGCCGACATCCTGGGATTGCTTGCCAGTCATCGGTCAAACACCTGGGAATCGGCGAACTGTAACAGAACGGCTCAGAAACCCTGACATCAAACCACTCGCCTTCGTAGTATTTGGTAACACCCTGAATCTTGAGCCCCTCATACAAATCCTCGAAGTTCTTCTGAAGTCCCACGAGCTCTTGCTCACTAAACATCGTGGTTGTGAGCGGAAGGAGCTGCTGGATCAGACAAAAGTCGACTGCCCTGCAGACAAAAGTTGGCCAATCAAACAGCTCTCCGAGCTCCGGTCGCGTACGATATTTCCACGCCAACTCCGGTTCAACCCCTGCTTCCGTGACATTGCGAACTTTTAGGCGAACATCAAACCCCGCCATGTAAAGCCGGTAAAGCGCCGCTCGCTTTCGCACCAACGCTTCCCTCTCCATGTAGCATTTCATCTATCCTCCACCCCCGTTGTTGACTGCGTTTCAGCCAATCTGAACTGAATATCGCAGAAAAAACGCAAAATGTCAAGGGTTTTGCTGTGATATAATCAAAATATATGACGAATGTCGAAATCGCTTCGATTCTCCGCGAAATGAGCGCTTACTATTCTATGGATGATGTCGCTTGGAAACCGGCGGCTTATGAAAAAGCCGCGGCCGCAATTTCCGGTCACGATTATCAAATGAGTTTTATTTATAAAAACAAAGGTCTGCGCGGACTCGAAGACGTTCCCGGAATCGGCCCGCATATCGCGGCACACATCCAGACGCTTTTGCGCCACAAGACTTTTAGCGAATTAAAAGCCTATCGCAAAAAATATCCGGTCCACCTGCTTGAACTCACGAGCGTCGAAAGCGTCGGGCCTAAAACCGTCAAAACTTTGTATAAAAAATTGGGTATTCGCGATTTAGAGGATCTGGAACGCGCCGCTCGAACCGGAAAGCTCAGCAAGCTCAAAAATTTCGGGCCGCGTTCGGAGGCGCGTATTTTAGATGCGGTTTTGCGTTTGCGCCAAGTTGAAGGCCGAAAGTTTTTGGGCGAAGTCCTGGGGGTTGCGCGCGATTTTGAGACTCGCATGCGCTCGGTTCCGGGCGTCGCTCACGCCGTCGTCGCAGGATCAGTGCGCCGTATGCAGGAAACGATTGGCGATATCGATTTGCTTGTGACCGCAAAGAATCTTGCCAAAGCGCGCCAGGCTTTTCTCGATTTCCCGGAAGTCGCCCGTATAATCGAAGAGGGCAAAACCAAGGTCGCGGTTGAACTCAAAAACGGCATGCGCGCCGATATCCGTCTCGTTCCCGATTCCGAATTCGGAGCCGCGCTGCAATATTTCACCGGCGACAAAAATCACAATATCGAAGTTCGCAAAATCGCGATCAGCAAAGGTTATAAGCTTAATGAATACGGGCTTTTTAAGGGTGAGCACAAACTTGCCGCAGCCACCGAAGAAGCGATTTACGCGAAACTCGGGCTTGATTATATGGAGCCGGAACTACGAACAAATTCCGGAGAAATCGAGGCGGCTAAAATGGATTCCCGTCCCCGCCAAGCGAGGACTGGCCTGCGCGGGAATGACGGAAAAAGTGCGCTACCAAACTTAATCAAATACAGTGATTTGCGCGGCGATTTACAGGTTCAATCAAGCTGGACTGATGGCCGAAACTCAATCGAGCAAATGGCTCGTGAGGCGATGAAACTCGGACTTGAATATATCGCAATCACCGACCACTCGCAGGCACTCGCCTTCGCTCACGGTCTCAACCCGAAAGATCTCGAAAAACAAGGCCGCGAGATCGATTTAATAAATCAAAAAATCAAGAAATCAAAAAACCAATTACACATCCTCAAAGGCATCGAATGTGATATTTTAAAATCCGGAAAAATGGATTTGCCGGATTCGACGCTTGCGAAACTTGATTTCGTCGGCGCTTCGATTCATTCGCATTTCAAATTACCGCGCGCCGAGCAAACTAAGCGCCTGATTCGCGCCATGAAAAATCCGCACGTCGATATTATTTTTCATCCGACGACGCGTCGCATCGGCCGTCGCGAAGAAGCCGACATGGATTTAGATTTGATTTTTAAAACCGCGCGAGCCACAAATACCCTGCTTGAAATCAATGCCTCCGATCGCATGGATTTGCGCGATGTTCACATTCGCAGGGCGCTAAAATTCGGTGTGAAATTCATGATTAATTCCGATTCGCATTCGATCGCGCAACTCGCAAGTTTAGAACTAGGAATAGCCCAAGCCCGCCGCGGCTGGGTTACAAAAAAAGACGTTTTGAACTCGAGAAATTTGGACGAAATCAAAAAGTGGCTCATGACGCCAAAAGCGGAAAGATGATGAAAATTCAAGCAAGCGCAAAGGTCTAAGGATCCAAATACCGAGACGCTAAAACTCAAAACTTCAAGAGCTACTTGCTACAGCGAAAAATCCATCGACTGTCAGCAGAATACTTGTGATCAGCGCTACTATGGACCACATCCAGATATTGACCACGGGAATTACGACCCACGCGGAATACGCCCAGGACGGAGTCAGAGGCCGGCTTCATGGCAATGCGATACTGATCGTCTGATATCTGACGAGCATCAAACAAACGCTGCGCGAGCCCAACTTCAGCCGGACAGATTTCGAGATTAAAAGTTTCTGCTCGTTCATAAATCTCTTTTGCCGTCGCGCCCTGCGCAAAACCAAGATCAGCGACGGTAAGACGAACAATGTCCAGCGTTTCTAATTCGGACTTTTTCTTTCGAAACCTATCGATGAAGCTGCCTGTCGACTTTTTCGTCGTAAAATTTTTACTATCCAGTAACCGCTTTGCCCAATGCGTAATTTCTATTCCAGCTTTCTTCAGGGCAGAAATATATTCTTCCTTCGTCTTATCACCTATTTCAAGACTTGATCTTCTAATCTTCGCTTCCGGAAAACGGGTGAAAATTTTCTCAATGTTTAACTTAAAAATACCCGGAAAGAGTGGTCCAATATAAACCCTCGTGTCCGGTTTCACTTCATGCTCACTAGTCGCGATTTGATCCGGGCGACAATCATTAAAAACAATCAACATGTCCTCTTTCGGATTGCGCATTTCACGAAGCTTAGAGACTCGGGGATCATTATTATTACCAAATCCCTGAATCGGTTCGTCGATTTCATACA
Organism: bacterium; assembly: GCA_037139515.1. Lineage (GTDB taxonomy): Bacteria > Patescibacteriota > Patescibacteriia > JBAXGH01 > JBAXGH01 > JBAXGH01. The sequence goes on along the minus strand of JBAXGH010000014.1, from coordinate 12,415 downwards.
AAAAAGCAAGGTCATCCTTCGAGAGCTGTTCTTTCTTGTTTATCTTTCGCTCGATTGCGGTGACTTGCTTCATGTCCGCAGATTGCTTGGCATACTTTTCACCATTCGGGTACTTCTTGAGCTTTTTTGCGAGGACATCGGAGATATAGGGATCGGTGTTCTGGTTGGCGCCGATTCCACGAACCTCTTTCAGATTTCCGGAAACAACATGCAGGGCGGCACGTGGAATCCTGGCTGTTCCCTCCGAATCCATGGAATAGTAGATGGTGAGATCCCCGTCTGATAGATAGCTTTTCGCTGTTGCGTCACCCGCGATACAAAGATTGGTGTTAAAACCTTTCAGGGTTTTGGTGAGCTTGGTTTCGCCAGAACCTTTTTTGTAAGTTTTCCAAACTCCGCGAGTTTCTTTAAGTTGCTTTTCATCGAGTGGTACGAGCGAACGCAAAGTTTCGGCATATAAAATCGGGAATTTATAGCCCTTGGTTCTTTCTTTTTCTTGCTGATTTCCGGCGTTGATGCGATCAAGCACTATGGCAAGCGCCTGGCTATTAAGTTCTGGAAAGGGTGCCGTCGTCGGCTTCCCGGGCTTGCGACCAGAATATTGATTAGTCACAATGTCATAACTTCCGGTCTGCAGAACTTCGCGAATCACATAATATTTGAACCAATCCGGATAGGCCGCTTCACTAGAAACGAGATAGTTAATCCAAACATCGAGCGACCGACGCTGATCCTCAACCACTATTTCAGCCAAGCGCTGTTTCGTTTCTTGCTTTACTTTTTCTGGAACATCTTTGTAATCATCAATCTCACCGCGCTCGCGTAACGCTTCTATTTGATATTTCCAATAGCTTTCCGGGATTTCTTCGGTTTTAATGACGAATTTTTCATGAAGAGAATCCCTAAGCGCTGCGATGTTAAAATCGCGGCGTTCTTCGTCAAGACTGCCATCCGGATTCTTCGGATTTAAGAGTCTACTAATGCGATCAAAGTAATTCTGAACTAATTTATCTTCCGTCACGGCTTCCCCAGTTTCCGCCTGCTTGCGAATAGCCGCGCGCAAAACCGGCTTCGAACCAGACAAGTCAGAATATTTTTGTGAAATAATGTCGTTTTCCATATGCGGGCATTATAGCAAATAAATCTGGTATAATTACGTGGTATGAAAAAAGAAGTTCGCGCTGCGCTCGGCTTTCAAATGGGCCACGTGCCACATATTATTACCAAACCTCTCAAACAACATTTTCATCTTGAAAACAATTTTAAGATTTGTGTTTCGGGCTCCGCGGGCGGAAATATCGCCGAAGAAGGCATGCAGGGCGCCTATGAACTTGGGCGTCAAATCGGTTTGCGTGGGGTGATTCTGCTCACCGGCGCTACGACCGGCATTCCGTTCATCGCCGCCAAAGGAAATTTTGATGTTGGCGGACTCGCTATTGGATTCTCACCGGCTTCAAGCGCTATCGAACACGTAAAATCCTACAAACTTCCAACCGATTATCATGACGTGATCGTCTATACCGGTTTCAATTATTCCGGACGAAACCTGCTTTTGACCCGCGCTTCCGACGCCGTTATCACGGTGAACGGCCGCATCGGATCGCTCAACGAATTTACAATCGCTTTTGAAGATAAAAAAATCTGTGGTGTACTGGAAGGCACGGGCGGCATGGCTGATCACATCAGAAAACTTCTCGAAATCGGAAAGCGCGGTTCTGATCGCGTGATTTTTAGCCGCGATCCGGGAGAACTCGTACATCTGGTAATTGAGCGTTTGAAAGCCGGTTTTATTTCGGAAGGAGGTACGCACAAACCCGCGGATAGCTTCTAAAATATTGATATGCGCCCAACTATTTTCATCGGCTCAGATCACGCCGGTTACAATCTAAAAAACCATTTGGTGAAGTTTTTGGTTGAACAAGGTTATGAAGTCACCGATGAAGGTGCGCACGAACTTGACCGCGACGATGATTATCCGGATTTTGCCGCCGCTGTCGGTCGCCGGGTCGTCGCCGAAAAGGCTATGGGAATTCTGCTTTGTGGAAACGCGGAAGGAATCTGCATCGCCGCCAATAAAATAAAAAATATTCGCGCCGGAATCGGTTACAGCGTTTATGCTGCCAGAACCACACGCGAAGATGACGATGCGAATATAATTTGTTTGCCGGGAAGAGTTCTGACTCGCGAAGAAGCTGAAAGAACCGCTCTGGTTTTTCTAACCACGCGATTTTCCGGCGCCGCGCGTCACAAGCGTCGCATCAAAAAAGTGAAGAAACTTGAAAACGAGGGCTAGTCCCTCGTTTTTCTTGTGTAATTTTCGAGATATCCCTTTACCCTTAACCCTGCCTGTACCCGACCTATTAAATCAATACAAAAGGGTATATCCTGTACTACATATGATTGAAATCATTCCTGCGATTCTCGCTCACGATGCTATCGAATTTGCGCAGAAGATGCGCAAAGTTGAAGGCATGGTTAAAACTGTGCAAGTTGACTGTATGGACGGCGAATTCGTCAAAGACATTACCTATTACGACGGCGCTGCCATTCAAACAATGGCAACTCCAACCAAGTACGATTTGCATTTGATGGTTATAAACGCCATCGAGGTTTTAGAAAATTGGAAACACGTCGCTTCTCTTTTACGTGCAACTTTTCACATCGAAGCCGTGGAAAATCCAGCCGAGATAATCGCCGAAATCCAAAAGCGCGGTATCGAACCGTGCGTTGCGATTAACCCCGAAACTCCGCTCGAAAAAATCATTCCCCTTTTGCCGCATGTCGAATCGGTGCTCGTGATGGGCGTACATCCAGGAGCTTCCGGGCAGCCGCTTGTATCCGGAACCAATGAACGCATCGCAAAAATCCGCGCACTAATGCCCGACCTTCCAATCGCCGTCGACGGCGGAGTTTCGATCATCACGGCAAAGAGAATGGTCGAAGCTGGCGCTACCAGGCTTATCGCCGCAAGCGCGCTTTATAAATCAAAAGACATCAAGGCTGCAATTCGAGAATTCCAGAGCTTAGGTTAAAGGGTAAAGGGGTAAGGGAAACATTTTCTGATACAATGTTCCCATATGGCTCACGTTCATGATGCCGATATCGAAAAGATGGAACTCGTCGCAAATACCGTACGCGAAGATATTATTCGCATGCTTGTCGCGGCGGGCTCCGGACACAGCGCAGGGCCTCTCGGCATGGCTGATGTTTTTACAGCTTTGTATTTTCACATCCTCCATCACAATCCAAAGAAACCGGAATGGGAAGAACGCGACCGCTTGATTTTATCGAACGGGCATATTTGTCCGGTGCGCTATGCGGCCATGGCAAATGCCGGATACTTTCCGCGCAAAGAATTATTAACTCTACGCCGATTCGGTTCGCGTTTGCAGGGCCACCCGGAACGCGCAAAATTACCCGGACTTGAAACCACTTCCGGGCCGCTCGGTTCCGGTTCTTCGCAAGCTGCCGGCATGGCTTATGCGGCGCTCATGGATAAAAAGAAATGGCGCGTTTATTGCTGTATGTCAGACGGCGAACTTGAATGCGGTCAAACTTGGGAAGCGGCGCTTTTTGCCGGTCGAAATCGCCTACGAAATCTTACTTGGATTATCGACCGCAATAATATCCAAATCGACGGTACAACAGAAGATATCATGCCGCTCGAGCCGTTGCGCGCCAAGTTCGAATCGTTTAACTTTCACGTTTTGGAAATCAACGGCAATGATCTTCGTGCCATCATCGACGCTTGCAATGAAGCTAAAACTATTTCAGAGAAACCGACGGTGATTATCGCGCATACGATTCCGGGACGCGGCGTCGACTTCATGGAAAACGATTATCGCTGGCACGGAATGCCACCAAACGCAGAACAGGCCGAAGTCGCACTCCGCGAACTACGCACGCTTGGCGGGAAAATCCGGAGCGAACATGAGTAAAAAAATCCTCCGCATCACGACTTCGTGGTGCGGAGTTTGCTACTGACACGGCTCACGAACGATCTTCGCGAATGAAGGCAACGAGTTTTGCCGGATGCCAGTAGTAGTCCGGTTTGCCGTTCCCGAGGCCAAGAACCATCTTCCCAGATTTCATTCCGAAGCCGAAGAGACGGATGCTCTTGTCCGGCGCCGTGATCGGAGCCGAGATGGCATAGACCCACTCACCATCTTCAAGCCCAAGGTCCGCAAGGCAGAGGCTCGGACCCAAATCAGCCGGCCCAGGGAAAAGCCCACGAGCCCGGCCAGAGACAACGAGATCCTGATACTTGCAGCCGGCTGTTTCGTGAAGCGCGTGAACAGAAAGAACTTCGACTCTTGCTTCATTGTGCTCCTCTTTGATTGGCAGCTGCCTAAGAAGGTTGTCGGCAGCCGGCGTCACCCCGACCCCCCGAGCCCGAAGCGATTCCCAGATTTGCTTGTATCCGAGATACGGACCAAGCATCACCCGCTTCGAATAACTGGTTCTCATCGACACCTTGCTCTCCTCTCGCGAAAAGTTCTCGGAAAAAACCGCTCGCAATTAATACCATTATTTTCCGCAAAAGTCAACCGGTGCGCTATACTAGTGAATAATATGGAGGAGATGTATCTTGCCCCTAATTTGTTTGCGTCCGATATTTTACAAAAACCAACCCGCGACGGGTTCGGCGATGCACTCGTGGACCTCGGAAAAAAGGATCCGCGCGTTGTGGTTTTGTGCGCCGATTTGACCGAATCAACTCGTGTTCTGGCTTTTAAAAAAGCTTTTCCGGATAGATTTATCCAGCTCGGCGTCTCCGAACAATCGATGGCTTCGATCGCTTCCGGCATGGCGCTCGCCGGAAAAATTCCGTTCATCGCGAGCTATGCGATGTTTAGTCCTGGACGAAATTGGGAACAGCTGCGAACCTGCGCCGGACTTCAAAACACACCGGTGAAAATTGCCGGCGCCCATGCCGGAGTTTCAGTCGGACCAGACGGCGCCACTCATCAAGCCATCGAAGATATCGCCATTACCCGTGTGATTCCTAACATGACCGTCGTTGTGCCTTGCGATATGCACGAAACTCGCAAAGCCACAGTGGCTTCGGTTGGTGTTGACGGTCCGGTTTATATCCGGTTTGCGCGCGATAAATCACCGGTTTTCACAACCACTGAATCGCCTTTCAAAATCGGACGAGCTAATGTTTTGCGTGAAGGAAATGACGTCGCCTTAATCGCTTGCGGTCCGCTCGTCTATCAAGCGCTTCTCGCCGCCGAAGTTTTATCAAAGAAAAAAATCAGTGCGCGCGTAATCAACTGTCACACCATTAAACCGCTCGATGAAAAAACCCTGCTCGCGGCCGCGCGCGAGTGCGGGGCCGTGGTTTCGATCGAAGAACATCAGGTTATCGGCGGACTCGGTGGCGCCCTCTCGGAATTATTCTCTCAAAATTATCCGGTGCCGATGGAATTTGTCGGCGTCAAAAACCGCTACGGCGAATCCGGCGAGCCGGACGAACTACTCGCGCACTTCGGACTTACCGCTCCACACATAGTCGAAGCCGCCAAAAGAGTTTTAAAACGAATCTAATATGTACGACATAGTCACAATCGGCGACATCAAACTAGACACTTTCATCGTGCTGCCGGAAGCCTCACTTTCTTGCACCCTGAAAGACCAAGATTGTTTACTATGTCTTGCTTACGGAAAAAAAATCACGGTCGATGCTTTTGCACCGCAAATCGCGGGCTCGGCCGCAAACGTAGCCGTCGGAGCTTCACGCTTGGGTTCGCGTACGGCGATTTATTCAGTTATGGGAGACGACGAAACCACTGACCTGGCCTTCAAAAAGCTGGGCCGAGAAGGCGTCGATACTCGCTATGTCAGCATCAAAAAAGACGCAAATTCGAGTTTCTCTATCGTGCTCACCTACAAAGGCAATCGCACGATTCTCGCAAAGCACGAACCGAATGTTTACACGCTTCCAAAAATCGATGAGACAAAATGGCTTTATCTTTCAGAACTCGGTACGCACTATCACAAACTTTTCGATAAGCTGCCCGAATACATAAAGGCCAAAGGCATCAAACTTGCTTTTAATCCCGGCACCATTCAACTTCAAGCCGGAGCAAAAGCCCTTTCACCGATTCTGAAAGCCACGGAAGTTCTTTTTGTGAATCTTGAAGAAGCTGAGATGCTTCTCGGAATAAAAGATCACAACGAAATCGAAAAAATAATAAAACTAGTTTGGAAGCTTGGTCCGAACATCGTTGTGATTTCTGACGGTGCGCGCGGCGCCTACGCTTTTGATGGCGGAAAGATCTATTTTCACCCTTCGCTTCCCGTTAAAGTTGTTGAAGCGACCGGTGCCGGAGATTCGCTTGGCTGCGGGTTCGTCGCTGCCTTCATTGAAGGTAAAAAAATTCAGGAATCGCTCGCCTGGGGAATCGCGAACGCCTCTTCGGTGATCACACAGGTTGGTCCGCAAGCGGGACTTTTGACGCGCGCCGGTATAGATAAAGTATTAAAAAAGCACACCAAGGTTCATCTGAAGGAAATCTAAGTATGCTTGTAAATCTTTCGAAGATCCTGGACCACGCGAACAAACACAACTATGCTGTGCCGGCGTTCAATATCAATAACATGGAAATCGCACAGGCCGTAATCGTTGCCGCCGTCGCCGAGAAGTCTCCGGTGATTCTGCAGACCAGTGAAGGCGCGATTGATTATGCCGGTCTGGATTATTTGAGCGCCATCGCTCACACCGCGGCACACGCAAAAGTACCGGTGGTTTTCCACGTTGATCACGGCAAGAATTTTAAACTCGTCAAAATGCTGATCAAGAGCGGTGAATATACTTCGGCGATGTACGACGGGTCTTCACTTCCCTACTCCGAAAATATTCGCAACACTCGCGAGCTGGTTAAACTCGCCCACTCGCGACGGATGACGCTCGAAGCCGAACTCGGCGCCATCAAAGGTACTGAAGATAAGGTGAGCGTCTCGGAACGCGCTGCTTTTTTCACCGATCCGAAGCAAGCGCTTGATTTTGTGCGCAAAACTGGTTGCGACGCGCTCGCGATTTCGGTCGGCACAGCTCACGGTGCCTATAAATTTGAAGATAAAACCGAGCTTGATTATAAACGCATCGCGGAGATTAAAAAACTCACCAAGATGCCGCTCGTTTTGCATGGTGCGAGTAATGTTCCGGCCGAACTTGTGGCGCTCGCCGAACATCACGGTGCTGATTTGACCGGCGCGCGCGGTGTTGCTGACTCGGCGCTAAAAAAAGCCGTCTCGCTCGGCGTAAATAAAGTAAACATCGATTCGGATCTACGGATTGCTTTTGTGGCCGGCGTGCGCGAGGCGCTCGATATGTATCCGTCAACCATCGATCCGCGAAAAATCCTGATTCCGGCGCGCGAACTTATGACCAAACTCGCACGACACAAGATGCGAATACTCGGTTCAAGCGGCCGCGCTTAAAGCCTGAGTTTAGGCAATTTTCTTTTCTATTATTGAAACTCGGCGACGAAAGTCGTCGAATTTTTTGTAGACTTCGTCGGTGACACATTCCGAACCGCGATGCCACTCATCGACGACATCAAAACGGCGGTCGACTTCGTCAAAACGCTTGTCAACCTCGCAAAAACGAGCGTCCATCTCACAGAAACGAGAGTCCATCTCACAGAAACGAGAGTTAATCTCACTGAAATGAAAATCAACTTCGTCGAAACGCCTATCATGTTCGCTAAGGCGAGCATCGATTCCGTCGAAACGCCGATCGTGCTCATCAAAGCGCGTCTGCATATGCAGAAACCCTTGTTCCATCAAAACCGCCAGGCTATCAATCTTGTCTGCGAGGTTATTTATTCGAATCTTCTTTCTCATATCATTAATTATGGGAATATATTTTTCGCCCGGTCAAGAGTCTGATTTGCGGGTGATTTTAAAATCGTGTGGATAAAAAAAGCGCCCCGATATTTTGGGGCGCAGACTGCGAACTCATGAATCAATCAGACCCGGACGGCGGCAAGTACGACGCCTGGGAAGAACCCGTCCCGAGGCTCGTCATCGACCCAGACGATGTCGGTGAGTGTGAGCCCCTTGGTGTGGACGCTGAGCACGTTACTCACCGTCTCGCTCATGGGCAATGAAGCATCCGCAAGAACCAATTTCTGACCCCAGAAAGTACTCACACTCTCGCTAAAGGCATGAGACATCTCGCAGAGCGCAGCCACGAGCACATCCTCGGTGGACGCCCAACGGAGACCGAGCTTCTGACAAAACAAGCTCGCCTCCGCAAAAGTGACGTGTCTCGTCACGAGAAGCGGTACGAGCATCTTGCCGGCATGCGGAGCATGCAAAACATCTCGCGCAGAGCGAAGACGCCTACCATAAGCGCTTCCAAGGATATTGACCCCCTCGAGTCCGAGACAGTGTTTGAAAACCGTCGGCCAGGAGTAGGATTCACCGCCGATCAAAACCTCAGGGTAGGCGCTGGCAACAAGCGCACCATTCGCAATCACATCCGCGATGCGATCGACGAGCACCTTGCCAGGATCCGTCGCGAGCGAGTAAAGCGCGCTCGCATCCCCAAGCTTCATCGCAACCGCCTCCGCAATCTTCTGTCCGATTCGCAAGAGGTTCCCTGCAGCTTCCATCACATCCTTCACACTCTGCTGGCTTTTCATGGTACTCCTCATGTGCCGCACGCTCTTCCCGGGAATCGGGGGCCCTGCGCGACACGCTGTGGTTCCCGAAACCTACGTCAAAGCGCCGAATAAGTCAAGGCTTCCGTGGTATAATTGTGGCGTATGAAAAAGCAAGCTTCTTCGCTCGATGTCGTCACAATCGGCTCCGCAACCCATGATTTATTTGTATTCTCTAAAAGTTTGAGCATCACCAAGTCTCCAAAGTCAGAATCCGGTTATTCTGAGTGCCTGGAATTAGGCTCAAAAAGTTCAGTCGATAAACTGATTGATGCAACCGGCGGCGGCGCCACCAATTCGGCGACGACTTTTGCGCGTCTCGGATTCAGAACCGTAGTCTGTACCGAAGTTGGTGACGATAATGCCGGAGAGATGATTCGTGAAGAGCTCAAAACACTTGGCATCACCGACTATTCTCACCTTTCAAAAGGCAGCAAAACTGCGCTCTCAATTATTCTTTCTCAAACCAGCAAAGATCGCTCGATTCTTACCTACCGTGGCGCTTCCGAAGAAATCACGGTCGCGAATTATCCGCTCAACAAACTTTCGCCCCGCTGGTTTTATCTGACTTCGTTTCACGGAAATATCGCCGGCGTAAAATCGGTGCTTGATCGCGCGGAAGAATGCGATGCTCGCGTCGCTTGGAATCCCGGTCACAGCGAACTCGCGCTCGGACTCAAAAAGCTCAAACCGATTCTCGAACGAATTCATGTTTTAATTATCAACCGCGAAGAAGCCGCGGAAATGACCAGCATCAAAGCCGCGAACGTTAACGCTCTACTTGAAGCTTTGGCCGGAATCGCGGAATACACCTGTGTAACTGATGGCTCGAACGGCGCTTGGATGTGTACCGCTTCCGACGCCTGGCAAATAAAATGCACCGATATTCCGGTCGCAAGTACGACTGGCGCGGGCGACGCTTTTGGTTCGGGCCTGATTGCTGGGTTCATGAAATACGGCACGCCGGAACAGGCTCTCAGAATCGCACTCACAAACTCACAATCCGTGATTCAAAAAATCGGTGCCAAAGAAGGTATTTTGAAGGAATGGCCGAGTGAAAACGCGATGTCCAGAATCTCTGTGAATAAATGGTAGAGGTCAGAGCCGCGGGAAACCGCGGTTTTTGGTATCATACGTATTAAGCGTGTTGCCATTTAAGCTCCAGCTCAAAACGGTAGCTTTCGGCAAACTCTAGTCAAAAATTTGTTCAGCTTAGCTCAGGCTAAACACATCGTACCCGACATACTAAATATAAGTAGAAGGGTAAAAAAATTTGTTGACGTCGATTTTGCTCGAAATCGACCGCTTTGATCAAGAAGCTTAAATGGCAACACACTTCACATATGGACATAATCTTCGTTACTCGCCCACTTCCCGGTAAAGCAATCGACGAACTGAAAAAGCTAAAAGGCTTCACCGTAAAAGTTCATCCCAAAGAAGCTTTGATTGCGCGTAAGCAACTACTCAAAGAAGCCAAGGGCGCAGTCGCTGTGATTCCGGAGCTGACCGAAAAAATCGATGCCGAATTTTTGCGCGCCGCGGGACCACAACTTAAAGTCGTCGCAAATTACGCCGTCGGTTTTGATAATATCGACCTGAAAGCCTGCAAAGCTGCCGGAGTTCGCGTTTCTAATGCGCCTAGCCAGTCAGTCAGTGACGCCGTTGCCGAACATACTGTCACCCTTATTTTTGCGCTCGCAAAAAGAATTGTCGAAGCCGATAAATTCACACGCGCCGGAAAATACAAAGGCTGGGAACCTCATTTGCTCATGGATATCGAAATCCAAAACAAAGTTTTGGGCATTATCGGACTAGGGCGCATCGGCATAGGGGTCGCGACGCGCTGCAAAGCCATGGGCATGAAAATCGTTTACAACGACGTCAAACCAAATCCGGATTTTGAACGCGAGCTCGGCGCGATTTTCATGGACCGCAATAACCTACTCAAGCACGCCGATGCGATTTCGCTTCACGTTCCCCTGCTCCCGCAGACCCGTCATCTAATCGGCGCGCGCGAACTTAAGATGATGAAAAAATCAGCTTTCCTCGTAAATACTTCGCGTGGTCCGGTGATTGATGAAAAAGCTTTGGCGGCCGCATTAAAAGCACGAACGATTCGCGGAGCTGGTTTGGATGTTTTTGAGTTCGAACCAAAAATCACACAGGCACTCATGAAGCTCGACAATGTGATTCTAACCCCGCACACCGCATCTGCGACCTTCGAAGCGCGTTCAGCTATGGCCACGATCGCAGCACAGAACGTAATCGCGGCATTAACCGGCAAACCAATGCCAACGGAAATCAAGTTCTAAGACTTGACTAAGACGCAAAAATAAGCTATTTTCTCCGAGCGCTCACAGTTCTTTCACGAGAAGCGCTCGGAGTTTTTTATGCGCAGAATAGACCGGCTTTACGGACCGATCGAGATCCCGGATTCGGTTCAGGAGCTCGAGACAACAAGCCTGGCACGCCGAATGCGAAATATCAGCATGTCGGCTATCCCGCACGAAATCGAGGCTCACGGGTCCATGCCGAGTCGGGCCGAACACGGTCTCGGAACCATGCACCTCATCATGAAAGGTATTTCCAGCGGCAAGGCGATCTACGCGCACGAAAAGGCACTGCTCCCGATTGCCGGATATCTGCACGATGCCGGCAACCCGCCGTTCTCGCACATGAGCGAGAGGTTTATGAGCAAGCGTTTTGGCTATGACGGTGAAAGCTTCCTCGAAGTGCTGCTCGAGAAGGACTTGGAAGCCAAGAAAATCATCGAGAAAAACGGGCTCACCATCTCCGAGGTTGTTGACTGTGTGACCGGAAAGACCCGGCATTCGTGGATCCTGAACGGCATCATCGACACGGACAACATGGACAATGTCGGCCGCTACGGAAAGTGCGCCGGGCTCGTTCTGCCGGAATTCTCGCCACAACATCTTGCTCGCTCGATGTACTTCATGGCGAACGAATGGCTGCTTGATACGGATGAAACGCACCTCATCCCGCTCTGGCAGCAGGCTCGCTTCATGGTTTACAAAAAAGTCTACGAGCTTGAAAGTTTCGCGCGCCATGCGATGCTCTACCGCACGCTCGAACTCGCCGAGAAGCACGGGCTTCTGACGCGAGAATTCTTCGAACTCCACGACGCGACCGCGACCGAGTATCTGCTCCGCTCTGATGACCGCGACGTGTCGGATTTGATGCGCGAAACGGTGAATCACATCTGGTTCGACTGCAGTTTTGCGCTCGAAACCCAGAAGCCGTCGGAAAGGCTTCAAAAGCTCATCGCGATTCCCGAGATTCGCACGAAGGTCGCGGATGAGCTTGCGGAAAGATTCGTAGTTCCGCCGAATCATGTTGCGGTTCACATCGGCAAGGGACGTGATTTTCGCGGAGGCAGGATTCCGACGATTAACATGCAAGAGCATCTCCGTCTGGAATACGTGGCCAAAGATGAGCCGCCGATCTATCGCGTACGGGTCTTCGCGAATCGCCACATGGAAGGATCGAAGAAGCGCATCGCGGAAATCATGGAAACGATGATCGATCACAAGAACCAACTTCCGCAGGACTGAAATACATCAGCACACGGCTCCCTCTCCTTGCGAGATGGAGCCGATTTTAATAGACTTGATTATTGTCTTGAGTGCTGGTACTCTAGCCGAACAAATACGGGCCCTTAGCTCATCTGGTAGAGCGCCGCCTTTGCAAGGCGGAGGTAATCGGTTCGATCCCGATAGGGTCCA
>JBAXGH010000013.1:0-40473 GCA_037139515.1 bacterium | reverse complement strand
TAGTATCCGAAGACTATATTCTTCGGAGGTGGTGCACTCGGTATTGAATTCGCCCACTGTCACCTACTCTTGACAGTTTTTATATTTTGTGCTATATTACTAATCACCATGGCGACATGAGAGCGCGCAGACGCGCCGTCCCATGGGCTGCGGTGCACGGCCTAAGGGTGGCAAACACCACCCACGGAGGCTTGATGAGACTGCGAGAATAGGCGCCGACTGCCGGGCGCCAAAGCAAACAAATACGCAGGCGGTCCACCCGATAACAGCGGCTTCACGGCGAACGCGATCAGGTTCCGTGATGGCCCAGGACTAGGGCGGACGACAAGTATCCGGGCATACGCGCCGGGAAGTAACCACCAAGAAGGAGGAAGCAGATGCGAATGATCTTGGCGGCCGGTCGCACGGCCTAAGCGTCAAGTCTTCTCGGGTAAAGTTGAGGCAGTAACCCGAGCGGAACCGCGACATCGTTTCTTCTCCCCGTGTGCTCCGCAAAGCACACGGACGTCCCAAGCAAACTCGCACATGCCCAACCTACCGACGAACGGGGTGCGAATAGCCCGCGCTGAAGCCGCGGAGAAAGGCAAAATCAGTGCTCCGTAATTGAATGGTGCCATAGTCCGATCTGGCACCCCTAAAAAATCCGTGACGCTTGAGTAAGAGGCGTCACACCGGACTTAAGGAGGCGAGATACGAGGTAGTACGGCATAGGCCGATGCGCGCGACGCCGGAGCAGGACAACGCTCACCGCGGTGGTAACCCCACTTCGCCCGCACGTGACCTGATCGTGCAGAACCTTGACTCTCGCCCCCACCCCTTTGATGCAGTGCCACCGACCTCGACCCAGCCAAGGGTGAGACAATCGGTGGTTTTTAAATTTCTGAGGTATAATACTTTTGTATGGAGGATAAATTTTTTGAAGAGAAGATTGCGATTATCAAATTGCGCGGCGAACGCGCCGAACAACAAGACATTCATGCCTCGCGTGAATCTATAATCAAAGGCATAAAGCGCTCGGTTTACGCAGTCGCCGACGGTCGCGGTCCGAAGGGCGAAAAGGCCGCCGCTTTTGCCGTCAAAGCTGCTGTGAATGATTTGAGCGCCGAGCCACGGCTCGACGCGCCTGCAATTCGCGAACAATTTTTATTGATCCATGATGCTGTTTCTAAACTTGCCGATAAAAGCGGCACCACTCTTTCGGTTGCCATTGTTGAAGACCATAAGCTCACCACAGCATTCGTTGGCGACTCCGAAGTTTGGATTCTGAAAGACGGCGAACTGCGCCGCCGAACCGCCCCGCACCGCTACGGCGAGCACAAAAAAGAAACCGCCAGACTCGAAAGAACAGCGGCTAATATTCGTGGCGGCTATCTGATTGCAAACATCAGTTCCCCGAATGTATCCGACGAAGCTCCGGCAAAAATCAAACTCACTCGCGCGCTTGGAAACGAAGAATTCGACCCGTATTTATCGCACGAACCGGAAATCGAAACCGTAAAACTTACGGGTGGTGAAAAATTTCTGCTCATCGGCACGAATGGTTTTTGGGACGCCGCGACTCTAAATTCAAAATCGCATCATGCGGTTGAACACGCACTCGTGGCAAGCGAAACAGCCGAAGAAGCCCGTAAAAAGATCAGCTCGATTCTTTCTCGCCGAAATATTCCCGACAATGCAACGGTCATGATTATCAAACTTTAGTTTTACGTGGCCAGGCTGCTCGAAGTGCGCAGGCTAGAAAAAACAAAGATCCTGCGATGCTCCAAAAATCATCAACATTACAAATCTCCAAAACCCAAAACGGCCAAAAAAACATCGCCGCGAGAGCCCCGAATATTCCGAAGAGCCACGGTGCCGCTTCGGAATATTTTTTTGCCCGCACCATATTCAAAACCTCGAGCGTCGAGATTTCCGCACCCATACTCATACCCCAAGCTTTACCTTTAAAATATGTTTTGCCAGAGGTGTCTCCGACCGTGCCGCGCGTCACAAACTCCCCCGCCTCATCATTGTTCATTTTAGAGACTTCGAACTTTCCGCGGCGATAGACCCAGATAAAGCTCACAATCATCGCTAAAAGCGACAAGATCGAACCGATGAGAGAAAACGTGGATAAAGTCATATTCGACAAGTATATAGGTTTTTGGTAAGATTCGCGCGCTGTTTGGTTCTAAACTCGGGTTCTATCGATGTTCTACTGAACATCGATACGGGCCACGGGCTCGGAAATGGAAATCATTTTGTTCAATCGCTGATGCGATTCGCTAATCGGCACGGATCATTCGAAAGCAAGCTTTCGATGACCGTTGCCGCTTATCGATTCACTTCGTGAATTGAACAAACGAACACCGCTTCACTCACTTGCGCGAGCCCGTAGCGCAGTAAACAGCGCGCGGAGACAAATACTTTACAACATAATTTCAAACTCGGGTTATAGCGCAGTTGGTAGCGCGCGTCGTGAGCGGAGTCGGGCGGGATGAAAGCAGGCGAACTGCTTCGCTTGCGACCCGCACGACAGGCGGCACGTTGTCGCGATGTTTAAAAATTGTTTGTCTTTTTTCTCGGGTTATAGCGCAGTTGGTAGCGCGCGTCGTTCGGGACGACGAGGTCGTGGGTTCAAGTCCCACTAACCCGAGAAAAATGATAAACGCTCCCAATTTTTGTTTATCACGACCGTGCCGCCATGACGAGGTCGTGGGTTCCCGCCGCACAGCGTGCTCGCAGTGCCGGCGGGCAAGCAAGTCCAACTCAACCCGAGCTTGAAATTATGAAACCACATCTGGACAAGAGATCGTGAAGCGAGTCCGACAGAACCCGAGAAAGTTGAGAATAGATAAAAAACACTGAACTAACCAGTGTTTTTTATTGTGTTAAGTAGCATTGACGGATTGGCTAAATCTTGCTATTATCTTGAGCGCAAAGTTCGAACCCAATTGCCCACCGGGCAGAAAGTGAGTATTCCGTGAGCCAACACCAGACCCCAGAAAGCGCCGCAAGGATGCACAAAACGCTCGAAGGTGCCGCAACCGCGACTCCGGAAGAGCGACTCGTCGTGCTCCAAGCAGTCCTCGATTCCTGCAACTTCGCCATCATCAGGCGGATTGCTGAGATCATGCTCCCCCTGAATGCCGACGAAAAGTTTCTAGTCCTCACCTGGGCCGACCGTCTGTTTCTGACCCAGGACGAGAGCGACATCTCGGACCGCGACTTCACCTTCCACGTGCTTGTGAACTGCGAGATTCCGTTTGATGCGATTCTCGTTCAGCTCAAGAAACACCCGACGCGCAGCCGCGAAGCCCTCGAACGCCTGTTCGAAGCGGCCTCCGGAACCGAAGACGCACGCTCTGCCTTCGATGCCTACTGTGCGGAATCGGCTGAAGCTCTCACGAAGATGGACCGGATGCAGTCGCGAGACCGCGGGCGACACATGATGATCACGAGCGCAAAGACGCCGGAGGATTGGCTGCAGCTCGCAAATCGCTTGACCGGGCCAGACCTACACGACCTGCGACAGCGCGTGCTCGAGCGCTTCCTGAACGAGTGTCGCAACCCCGTCGCGCTCCAATTCATGAAGGACCGTGTGAATGAGAAGTGCACCGCGGTAATCACGGCGGCCGGCGAATGCAATCGTGAGACCGCAATGTACATACACTGGATGATTCGCTGTGCGAAGGCTCCAGTCGAGAACAAGAAGGAACTCGAGAAGACTGCGACCTTCCTGAACTCGCTTTTTGGCTACAACCTGCCGAAGTCTGTGTGCTACGAACTGCGGGACTATCTGCCGAGCTACCGACAGTTCGCGATTCAGCTCCCCCGAAGCTACAGCCAGAGCGGACCTCCGAAAACGGTGGAAGCTGCACTCGCACAAGGCTACGAAATCAAGTCCGAGTCTGGGCGCCAGGTCGTCGTCATGAAGGACGGCAAGTCCCTCACCCTCTATCGCCCGAAGTCAATAAAGTAACCGCCCAGAAAGCACGCCAAGGCCCGAGGCCGAAGAGCACCCCGCTCGACGCCAGCCCGGTGTGCTCTTTTTTTCGCTTAAAATGCCCGGGACTGTCCCGAGTATTTTAAGCCAAAAGTTGACAATATTCAGCATTCATGCTATTATTCTTGTCTTGTGTGATGCTCTTGGGCCAAGCCCAAAGCACACGGACTCGAACGTAGTTGTCATATAGCTCATGCGTGACACAGCGGAACTAGTCGCACGCAAGCTATATTCATGGAGTGGCGCAGGCACGACATCGTGTAACTTGTATCTTGTATCGCTGACATTGTTGACGATAAACGCTACACGATATGCGAAGTACGCTCCCGCCCGCTTCCCTATTTTTCATTTTTATGACACAGCCAACAGGCTCGTCGTTCCATAACCTCGGCATCGCGCCGCGGCTTCTTGAAGCACTTGAAAAAGCCAACTTCACCGTTCCAACTCCGATTCAGGAAAAATCTATTCCGGTTGCTATCGAAGGCAAAGATATTATCGGCATCGCTCAAACCGGTACCGGCAAAACTCTCGCTTTCGGCATTCCGATGCTCCAGCGCCTCGCCTCTACCAAGGGTCGCGGTCTTATTGTCGTTCCAACTCGCGAACTTGCGATTCAGGTTGAAGAATCTTTGATGCGCGTCGGCCGTTTGACCGGTCTTCGCACCGCGGTTTTAATCGGCGGCGCCCCGATGGGTCGTCAGCGCGACATGATTCAGAAGAATCCTCACGTGATTGTCGCGACCCCGGGTCGTTTGATTGATCACATGGAGCAGCGTTTTGTTAATTTGAACGATGTTAAAGTTTTGGTTTTGGATGAAGCTGATCGCATGCTCGACATGGGTTTCATGCCGCAGATTCAAAAAATCTTGGCCGCGATTCCGAAGGAACGCCAGACCATGCTTTTCTCGGCCACCATGCCGGCGGAAATCGTGACGATTGCCGCGCGCCACATGCAACTCCCGGTTCGCGTTGAAATCGCTCGCGCCGGAACCTCGGCTGAAAAAGTCGCTCAGGAAATTTTCGTCGTCGGCAAACATGATAAACCTCGATTGCTCGAGAAGCTTCTCGGTGAAATCAAGGGTTCGGTTTTGGTTTTCTCGCGCACCAAATTCGGCGCCAAACGCATCGCTCGAGACCTTCGCGCGATCGGACACTCGGCCGCCGAAATCCACTCCAACCGCTCGCTCGCTCAGCGCCGCGAAGCTTTGGAAGGATTCCGTGCCGGCAAATATCGCGTGCTTGTCGCAACCGATATCGCTGCTCGTGGAATTGATGTTAAAGGCATCGAAGTCGTTTTGAATTTTGATCTTCCGGATGCAGCTGAAGATTATGTGCACCGCATCGGTCGTACGGGACGCGCCGGCATGGAAGGTCGCGCAATTTCTTTCGCGACGCCTGATCAGGGCCGCGATGTCCGTACAATTGAAGGCGTGATTCGCAAACAAATCCCGATTACCAAATTGCCGGTTCTGCCTGCCCCGCGTATGTCTCCTCGACTTACCGAAGCCGAAGAAAACGAAGGCAACCGCAGCTTCCACGGCGCAACTTCGCGCTCTTCTTCGCCGCGCCCATTCTCACATGACCGCAAGCCTTTCGTGGCTCGCGTGCCTTCGCGACCTTATCCGGCTCATTCTCACGTCGCTCCGCGCGCCGCGCATGTGCCGTTTGTTTCGAATGCTCCGCGCACTCCGACCAATAAACCTCTCGCGATTGAACCTGTCACGCATCAAACCGTCGGCGGCGTAAAATTCAATCCGATGATGAATACCTACGAAAGACCGCGAACCATTGCGCCTGCTTCAACGGGTGAAATCAAAACCATGGGAGGCAAGCCTATCGGTTCGATTGCGCCGCGAACTCCGGCCGGAACTTATCACGGCAAGGGAGGCTCGACTGGTGCCGGCGGCAAAACCCGTCGACCGAAGTCAAACTGGATTCCGAAGAAGGATGCTAGCCGCCCAATGTTCAAACAGAAAAAAGGGCCACGTACATTTATCGGCGGTCCGGGTATTGGCGGTCCGGTAAAGTTTTAATTTTGATGTTTGCAAAAGTGTACGGAGCGTGTTTGTCGCCGGGCAATTGCCCGTCCCTTGCCCGGCGAGCAAATACGTCCGCACTTTTGCTGACCTAATAGAAAAATATGCTCGATTCCATCATCCTGAAACCAGGCAAGGACGTCGCCGTTAAGCACGGCCACCCTTGGATTTTCTCCGGCGCCATCTCAAACATGACCGGAAAAGTCTCGCCTGGCGCACTGGTATTGGTTTTGGATTCGCGCGAAGTTCCGCTTGGAGTCGGTTATTGCAATCCGAAATCCGGTATCACGGTTCGCATGCTTACGCGCGACCCAGCAGAAGTTATCAACACCGCTTTTTTCGTAAAAAAAATCAGCGCTTTGAAAGAGTTCAAAGAATCTTGGATTGATGCCGCGACGACCAACTCGTATCGCGTTGTTTTTGCTGAAAGCGACGGCATCCCGGGCTTGATCGTCGATAAATACAACGATGTTTTGGTGCTTCAGGCTCACACCGCCGGCATCGATGTTCAGAAAGCTACCATCGTCGAAGCTTTGAAGAAAGTTTACTCGCCGCGCGCGATTTTTGAACGCTCCGATTTGAGCGTACGTAAAATCGAAGGGCTTCCCGATCAGCCGACCGGACTTCTTTCAGGCGCGCTTGAAACAACCGAAGTTGAAATCATGGAAAACGGCTTGAAGTTTATCGTCGATATCGCGAAGGGTCAGAAAACCGGATTCTTCATGGACCAGCGCGAAAATCGCATGGCAGCCGCACACTACGCAAAAAATCGCACTTGTTTGAATATTTGTTCGTATACTGGCGCTTTCTCTGTCGCGATGCTTCAGGGCGGCGCAAAACAGGTTGTGAACGTCGACTCTTCGGAATCGGCGAACGAAATGGCTCGCATCAATTACAACTTGAACAAGCTTGAAGCTATCGACGAAGATTTCGTCGTCGGCGATGCTTTTGATGCTCTCGCCGGTTCAAAGCCCGGTCAGTTCGATTTAATCTTGCTTGATCCGCCGGCTTTCTCTAAAACTGTCAAAGAAGCTCCACAGGCTTTGAAGGCTTATACAAAATTGAACGCGCTCGCGATTGAAGCCTTGCCTAAAAACGGCATTTTAATCACTTCTTCGTGTTCTGGCGCTGTAAAAGAGGATGATTTCATGAACGCGATTCGCTATGCTGCCGAAAGATCCGGTGCAACTTTGCGCTTGCTTGAAAAGCGCGCGCAGCCCGTGGATCATGCGGTAAACCCGAGTTTTCCGGAGGGTGCTTATCTAAAATTCTTCGTTTTTTGTAAAGTTTAGGTAAAATTGCTCAAACTGACAGAAACCCTTGACAGATGTCGGGGTTTTTGTTATTATTTCTCTCGCACAGTCGAAGCTCCCCAGCTTGAAAAGACTAAGGCGAAGGCGGAGATAGTAAAAACGTAAGACATAAAACCTAAAAGCGAAATTTTATGCTATTTTGCTGAGGGATGTCTTCGACATTGGCCGACACGGTGGCTCGCAGAGTCCTATCCGGCTCTGACCGGGATTTAGGGAAAAACCCTCTGCGGGGGTACCAACGGCTGGACGTGCACTTTGACGAGTAGGGTTAGAGGATGGCTGCGGGGTTCCGGACTTTCCGCGGCTCCTGCCCAAAACACTCAACCTCTCAAGGCGTTGAGGAATCCCGTCGGTCGCCGAACGGGTCCGGTATCTCGTCACCGGTTAAGTTTCACGGCGCGTTCTTTCCTCTCAGCCCCACAACCGGCCCGTTGCTGCGACAGACAGTACGTAGAGCGCGAGGCGAACATGGTTGCGGGCTCTGTACCCCTCCCGCCCGAAACCACTCCCGGATTTACCGGTTTTGGGCGGGAGGCTTGAGCCGAGTTGGCCAAGTTGGGAAGGCACTGGATTCTAAATCCAGGGACGGGGGTTCAAGTCCCTCACTCGGCTCCATGCACAAGCTCACCAACCCTCACGGGAAGGTGAGCTCTTTATTTTGTTTAATTTAATAATCAATCCCCTCGCGTGCCGAAACTCCTTTGTAAAAATAGTGCTTCACGAGCTTCATTTCAGTCACCAAGTCCGCAAGCTCGATAAACGAAGCCGGCGCACCGCGACCGGTCATAATCAATTCAAGATTGGCCGGTTTTTGTTCAAGCAAAGCAAGTACTTCCGACTCCTGAAGCATCCCGAGTGCTGTTGTTGAGTTGATTTCATCCAAAATCAACAAATCGGGAGTTATCCACACCTGGTGACTGTCACTAAAGGGACAGTCACTCGAAAAAATATCGGAGACTATTTTTAATCCTCGTTTTGCTTCCACAATATCTTCCGGCGTGACACCAAATCTGAATCTGCCGGATTCCGGGTCGATACGGTCAAGACCGGTCACGAAAAAATGGATTCCCGTCCCCGCCAAGCGAGGACCGGCCTGCGCGGGAATGACGGAGCGGATGAACTCCCGCTCGCTATAGTGCGACTCCCCACCCTTATCAAAATAAACAATCGCGACGCGTTTACCAGCAGCGAGTGCGCGTATCGCAGAACCGAGCGCAGCTGTGGTTTTGCCTTTACCATCACCTGTGTAGACAGAAATCATTCCCCACTTTTCTGGCGCCCGATTTTTTTGAGACATATTTATGCGCAAAAGGCAGGGATTAAAGTCCCTGCCTTTTGGTTAACATCTTTTCAAGATCCCTCGGCTTCGGGATGACAACAATTAAGCCCGGGATGACAACTATGAAGATATCATGAGCAACCGCTCGTGCCACCGCAGTTCAAACACTTATAGCAAGCCGCGTTTCGCACCATAATCGAGCCACAGGTATCGCAGACCGGTGCGTCTTGCTGGGCCTTAATCGTTGAGAGATGACCGACGCGTTCCGATCCTTCCGCATGCTCCTCAATCGATTCTTCATGGTCATGAACATGAGCTTCGTTAAGCGGCAGTTGTGCTGTCTGAACTTCTGCCGGCATCTGAATCGTGCCAAGAAGCGAAGCGTTTTCTTCGGCCGGAGTATCGACATGCAAGTTCAAGCCCAAGCTTGACTGCTCTTCGAGCGACATGAATTTGAGCGCCATCCAGCGGAATAAATAATCAATAATCGACTTAGCGATTCGAATCTTCGGGTTATTCGTGAAGCCGCTTGGCTCAAAGCGCATGTGCACGAATTTATTAACCAGAGCCTTCATCGGCACGCCATATTGAAGCGCGAGCGAAACCGAAGCTGCGAAAGCATCCACCAAACCAGAAATCACCGTCCCCTCTTTATTCATCGTGATAAATAACTCGCCCGGCTGACCGTTATCGTACAAACCGACCGTCACATAACCTTTGTGACCAGCAATCACAAACTTGTGCGTGATGGCTTTGCGCTCATCAGGCAAACGCATGCGGCGAGGCTTGTTTACTTCGACAACCTTTACGATTTCTTTAATCACCTCGCGTACCTCCTGCTCCTGATTTATTGATTTATTGATTTCTTGATTTCTTGAACTCTTGCCCGAAGAATCTTGCGATTTTGAAGTCGTAAGAGCCTGCTGGCGCTTCGAGCCGTCGCGATAGATAGCGATTGCTTTCAAACCCAAACGCCATCCTTCGGCATAAACATTCATGATATCTTCAACCGTCGCGTCATTCGACATGTTCACGGTTTTCGAAATAGCTCCGGAAATGAATGGCTGAACCGCGGCCATCATGCGAATATGACCCATCGGCGCAATTGAACGGCGACCATTCTTCGGCTTGAAAGCGCAATCGAACACGGAAAGATGTTCTTCTTTCAAAAGTGGCGCGCCTTCAATCGTGTCTTTTTCGTCGATGTATTTAAGAATCGCCTCGCGTTCTTCTTTCGTATAACCGAGTCGTTCCAGAGCTTCCGGCACAGACTGGTTCACAATCTTAATCATGCCACCGCCGACTAGCCACTTGTATTTAACCAAAGCAATATCCGGTTCGACTCCGGTTGTATCACAGTCCATGAGAAATGCGATCGTGCCGGTCGGCGCGAGCACCGAAATCTGTGCATTTCGATAGCCAAATTGCTCACCACTCGAAACCGCACTATTCCATTCCTTGCGCGCCGCTTCCAGTAGCTCGGCCGGTACCCCATTTGAATTGATATTAAAGCTCTGATCGCGATGCATGCGGATAACTTCATTGCACGGCTCACGATTTACCGAATAGCCGGCAAAAGCGCCCATCTTTTCAGCAATCTTTGAAGACTGCAAATACGCGCGACCAGACTGGAGCGAAGTAATGACAGCGGCGAAGTTGCGACCCGTATCGGAGTCGTAAGCCAAACCGCGACACATGAGGAGCGCGCCCAAGTTGGCATAACCGATACCGAGCGGACGGAATTCAAGGCTGCGCTGTTCAATTGCCGGATTCGGATAGCTCGAATTGCTAACCAGAATTTCCTGCGCCGTAATAATAATATCGTTCGCGTGATTGAACGAGGCAACGTCAAAGTCGCCGTTCGGCAAACGATATTTCATTAAATTGAGCGAGGCAAGGTTACAGGCCGAATCATCCAAGAACATGAATTCTGAGCACGGGTTCGAGGCATAAATTCGATCGGTGTTTTTGCAGGTATGCCACTTGTTGATGGTTGTATCCATCTGAATTCCGGGGTCACCGCAAATCCAAGCCGCTTCCGCGATCTCGCGGAAAATCTGTTTAGCGTCGACTTCATCGGTCACGACTCCGGTTGTGCGCGCCGTGAGCGAAAACTTCTTGCCTTCAAGCGCCGCCTTCATGAATTCGTCAGTCACGCGCACAGAATTATTGGCGTTCTGAAAGAAAATTGAAGAATATGCTTCCCCGCTCATCGAACCGTCGTAGCCAGCATCCATCAAAGCCCAAGCCTTCTTTTCTTCCTTCACTTTACACCAAATAAAGTCACGAATATCAGGGTGATCGACGTCCAAAATTACCATCTTTGCAGCGCGACGCGTCTTTCCGCCTGACTTGATAACGCCGGCAAAAGAATCAAAGCCGCGCATAAACCAAACCGGACCCGATGAACGACCGGAAGAATTTGAGAGATGTTCTTTCGAAGAACGCAGTTTAGAAAGATTCGATCCGGCACCCGAGCCATACTTGAAAAGCATGCCTTCGGTCACGGCCAAGTTCAAAATCGAACGCATATCGTCCTGCACCGAATTGATGAAGCAAGCCGAACACTGCGGATGCGGATTGACGCCGACATTAAACCAAACCGGGCTATTGAAAGCCGCCATCTGGTTCACCAAAATGTGAGTCAGTTCCATTTCGAAGACTTCCGAATCTTCGGCGGTGGCAAAATAACCGTCATATCGGCCCCAATCGGAAATCGTGTGAGCAACGCGCGTAACCATCTGACGCACGCTGAATTCGCGTCCTGGAGTGCCTATCTGGCCGGTAAAATACTTACTCGCAATAATATTTGTCGCAGTTTGCGAATACCACTTCGGCGCTTCGACTCCGTGTTGCTCGAAGACTTTTTCACCCTTGTCGCTCATGATGACAGCTTCGCGCTTTTCCCATTCGATCAAATCAAAAGGATGCACGCCCGGTTTCGTGAAAAAACGTTCTACCGAAATACCGTTGCCGTATCGCGGTTCGCGATTCGCAGCAATTCCAATCAACTTATGGTCGGAATATTTCTTCGCGACATGTGCTAGGTTTGAGTCGATCAAAGTCGCGAGCAAAGTTTCGCGAATATCAGCAGTCGTTGGCGTCGTGTGTCCGTTAAAACGGCGATATAAACGCGACTGAACCTGAGCAAAAGTGCGCTCGGCCGCAAAAGTATCTTTAAGACCAGCTTCCTGAAAAGCGTTCCAAATCGAAGCGCGTAGTTTTTCCGACGAGTAACCTTCTTTTTTTCCTTCGCGCTTCACGACTTCCTTAGGCGAGAGAATTTGCTGCACAGCATCACCCACGCCCTTTTTTGAGAGCGCAGTTCCATGTCTTTCCGACATAACGATATACACCCAAAACTTTCTCGCGCATCTTAGAAACCCTACACCCCACGGAAATGAGGCAGGGTCCCGAAGAACCGCTTGAGCTTTGAGTATTTCACGAAACGTGAATAAATTTTTAGCGACACTACCTGTTGTGTGCGCGAGAACTATTGTACCACAAGGGCTAGTGACGAACCTTTGGGGATAAGTGTGGAGTTAGGCCATAGGCCGCAGGCCGTAGGGCGTAGTTATGTCTTTTCTGCAGTCTTCACTACGGCCTACGCCCTGAAACCTACGGCCTATTCTAGAACGGCATCGTCAGATTTATTTTCGGCTTTGAAGTCGCGGTCGGAAGATCGAATTTTTCGGTTTTAACTGTGAGCTTTCCACCATTCTTATCAGCCACTTCCAGAAACTTATTCTTCTTCCCGAATTCATAACACTCACGCGTAACCTTCACATCCATAAGACAATACTCGCGAATCTTATCAATCTCGCCCTTCTTCCACCAATCAATCGCCTGCAGACCGTTACCGGATTTGCCATGTCCGAGTGTGGCTTCCGCAACAGAATCGAGCTTCACACGAAAGCCTAATTCACGTTCAAGCTCTTTCATGATATCAAGCGACGGAATCCGCAAAAGATCACCGGCATAATATTTCGCCATGACCGGAAAATCAAATCCCAGAATGTTGTATCCAATGATCCTGTCAGCCTTTTCAAGCCGCGGCCAGAGCTTTAGCAAATCAGGTTCGAGGAAAGATTCGTATGTATCGGTGTCGTAAAAATAGACTCCGATAAGCGAGATTTTGAGGAGCGACGGGTTATATTCACCAACTTCCTGAAACGAATTTTGTGTTTCAATATCCAAGACAACTTCTCCCATATATATTTTTTGAGTGCCAAAACAGTTTACCACAAGCCGGGGTAAAATCACGCCCATCAGTCAATAGTATCCTGTGACAAAAATCGACCCGCCTGAGCTTAGGCGAGTCGATTTTGTGTTATTTTGTGAAAAGAGTTTTTCCGTATTCCCAATAGGTATCAATTCCGTGTTTTTCCTTTAAATATAACCACCATTCCGGTCCCCAGAGCCAAATCCTGCGAAACCCAGTTTCGTGTGCAAACTCAAGGTTGGCTTTGATTTTTGAAATCGGCATAGATGTGATCTGCTGAGGAACCGGCACTTTTTGCATGTCATCCTGTAGCCAAGGTTCAACCTGAAGCTCCGAAATAAAGATATCCTTAACCGCTCCCTGAGCCAAAACCCGCCTTATCGAGTAATACCAAGATGGCGCCGGATAAGCAAAATAACCAATCTTACCAATATAAGCTCCGCGATACAGGCTGATACCGAGCTTATCAACAAGCAGCCCCTCCGAAACCCAGCTTCCAAACTCACCGCTCGAAGTTGTCATGATTAGCTTATCAGAAGCTCCTCTTACGGCTGCAATTTCTTTCTTCAAAAGAACCGGGTCCGGCATGGGACAATCCCCAAAGTATTTAAACATCGGCTCGTTTTCCACCTGCCAAGCAACCAAGGCTGGCTTATCATTTAAGGCCCGAACACCTGATTCAAGATACCTGTTTAACGCAGCTGAATATTTTTCAGGCGAAAGACCGATTGCCCAATCAGGCACAAAACACTCCGGATACCGCGGTACTTTTACGCCAATCGCGATTGTGACTTTCGCATCACGTTTTGCAGCTTCATCAAGCAACCACTTGGTTTCGTTCCAATCATAATCGCCTGCGCTCTTTTCAATGTCTGACCAATAAACAGGCAGACGAAAATCACGAATTTTTAAATCGTCTAACATCGAAACGAAAGCTTTGTGAGAATCAAGCCCTAACCAGTAGGCGTATTTGGTACTATAGGTCGCGCCAAGCTCGACCGGCTGTGCCCTGAATTTAGCAAGCTGAGACTGGATGACGAGCGAAACCGCAGAAACAAGTCCGAGCAACAACAAAAGCATGAAAGTCTGGTGCCAATGTAGCTGCTGTTCATGATTTACTTTCGCCTTCATATTTATTCAACATTCACACAGGCCATTTTCACAGTCTCGCTTCCGGTTGGATAAACATGCATCATGTTCGCGATATCTTCGTACGTCGCACCTACCTGCATCGCGAGCGCAAGCTCATGAATCATTTCCGAAGCATCTTCGCCGACTATCCCGGCACCTAAAATCTTACCGGTCTTAAGATCAACCACAACTTTCACCAAGCCGATTCCGTCTCCATGAGTCAGGGCCTTTCCAAAACCAGCAAAGAAAGCGCGTCCGACGCCAACTTTATACTTTCCGGAGGCGCGCGCTTGCTCTTCAGTTTTGCCGACGCTCGCTACTTCCGGACTGCAAAAAGTTGCTCGCGGCATGACTTCATAACTTATTGCTCGCAAATTTTTGTGTGTTAAATTCTGCCCGACGATTTCACCGTCAAGAGTTGCCACATGAGTAAACTGCGGACCGGCTTTAACGTCGCCGGCAGCAAAGATATGCGGAACCGAAGTTCGCAAAAATTTGTCGGTCTTAATATATCCGCGAGGATCTAATTCGACTCCGGCACGCTCGACCATCATTTCTGCAGCAAGCGATCTTTTTCCGGTTGCGACCAGAATTTTTTCGGCACTAAGTTCGAATTCCATTCTCCCCTGCCGAACCAGAATCTTCGCGATACCCTTCGCGCGCGCCACAATTTGTGCCGCAGCACCGGTATAGATGATTACGCCTTTAGCCCTTAAAGCTTCTTCGATGACGGCCGAGACTTCCGGCTCTTCGCGTTCAAGTACTCGGTCGGCGTACTGAATGAGTGTAACCTTCACCCCAAAACCATTAAGTATTTCAGCAAATTCTATCGCTACCGGACCGCCGCCTAAAATCAATATCGACTTAGGCAAAACCTTCAGCGAAACAATATCAGCATAAGTTAAAAATCCGGTTTCTTTCAGTCCCGGTATCTCCGGAATAGCGGTTTCGGTTCCACCGGCAATCACAAATTTTGAAGCCGTCCATTCGTGCGACCCGACAACGACCGAGTGAGGATCAGCGAACCGAGCCAACCCTTTAAGAAACACAATCCCCGACTTTTCAAGCAATGAAGTTAGACGATTTCCGGTCAGTACTCGTTTCACCGAATCTGTTTGCCCAATAGCTTTTTTCCAGGACATCGCGGAACCTAAAGACTTTAGCCTTGAAGCCTGCAGTAGCACCTTTGTAGGCACGCAAGCGCGGTTCGGACATTCACCTCCAAGCGCCCCGCGTTCAATAATTCCGACTCTCATTCCAGCCTGACTCGCCGCGAGTGCAGCCGAAAAACCGGCGCTCCCGGCACCAATCACAAGAACGTCAAAATCATGC
Source organism: bacterium (assembly GCA_037139515.1). Taxonomy (GTDB): domain Bacteria; phylum Patescibacteriota; class Patescibacteriia; order JBAXGH01; family JBAXGH01; genus JBAXGH01. The sequence goes on along the minus strand of JBAXGH010000013.1, from coordinate 25,175 downwards.
CTCCTCTCTTGCATGCAGGTATTATACCAAAGATGATATGATACGGAAGAGATTAGAGGTTAGAGCTTAGAGGTTAGCGATTTCCCTAAGCTCTAATCCCTAAGCTCTAACCTCTAATCCCCACCCCTATGCGTACCTGCGGTCACTGCTCGCGTCATCACATCTTGACCTTCTCGTTTCTCGCAGTTTTCTTTTTCTTGATTTGCTATCTATGGCTCTACGCACTTACCGGCGCCGATGTGCGTGCTTTTCATGAAATGATGATGCGCGTCGCAATCCTCGGATACACCGGCCACAATTGGACGAGTTTATTACTTGGCCTGATTCAGGCTTCGGTCTGGGGCGGAATCTTCGGTGGAATTTATTCAATATTCGCCCAGTCTCATGAGTGCGAAGATTGCAATATCAACATTATTGTGGAATAAAAAAACGGCCGACTTTTGGTCGGACCGTAAAACCATTCTGACTGACGAGCCTACGGGCTCGTTTTCTTTTCCGCCTCGAGCTTCGCCACAAACTCATCCGGCAAGATGGCTTCAACGTGACTTGCGGCGAAACACACCCTGGTACCAAGATCGACGAGCGGAGGATTCCCGCGCGCAAAGGCGTTTTGCATCCCATCAGAAAGCAACTTGGCAGACTCACGGCTCAAATCGAATCTGGATCGCGAAACCAACAACTCTCCCCCGGCGCGAATCAGTACCATTCTCGTACCCTGACCCACGGACACCGATCCGGCCAGCAGGAACCGACGCGCTTCGGCGTGCGAGTTCGCGATCTTCACCTTGCCACCGCCATACTGGCCGGCGAGTTCAACCTGTTGTTCGAGCATGAAGCCGACCCACCCAAAATCCCTGATGAAAACCTCGGCGCCTCTGATTGCGGTCTCCAAGTTCGTTTCCGAACCATCATCCTCCGGAAGAAGGAACTTCAGCCAGAAGGGACTTTCGCTGACCCGCATAACGCTCTCCTTCGTGACCCTGTGAAGCGGTCACCGTATCCGATCAGGATATAATCAAGATTTAGGCCTTTAGTCAAGTCCGGCTTGAATCAAAAAACCCGCGTTTCCGCGAGTTCTTTAAAAGGCTATTTCGTTTCCTTGTGGTCAGTGTGCTTGATGCACCAGTTACAATACTTCGAGAGAAGCAGGCGTTCTTTGATGGTTTTCTTGTTCTTTTTCGAGGTGTAGTTAACGTGCTTGCAAACCGAGCATTCGAGCTTAATCAAGTTATCTTGGCCCATATTTGTATTATTAGCGGCAGTTTCTGCGCATTAAAATATGGCCTTTTGTACCATGGGGCGAGAATCTCCGCAAGCCCCCTCTCGTGGTATAATAGTGTGGTAATGGAGGACCATGAATTTTGTTAGCATTTTTAGTAAAAGAATCGCGATTGCCGGCATCGAAGTGGGCGACACTTTCTTGCGGTTGGTTCAGCTTGTAAACGTGAAGCAAAACAAGTCATTACCGAAGGTTCACAAGCTTGGAGAAGTTAAGCTCAACAAGGGAGTCATAGTTGGCAGTTCAGTAAAAGATATACCAGCTCTCACTGCAGCTATAAAACAGCTCGTCAAAGTCTCTGGCTTCCACGGAAATTACGCAATCGCCTCAATTCCGATTAGCGAGACCTACTCAAAAATTCATACTCTTCCACTCAGTGTTAGCGGTTCAAAGCTTAACGACGCCATGAATCTGGCTTTCGATTTTCAGTCTCCGATTACTCGTAACGAAGGCTACGCTGATTGGGAAACGGTAAGTACAGATGCATCCCACGAGGTTCTATTCATGGCTGTGCCAAAAGCAATTTCTGATGATTACATTCACGCTTTTCAAGACGCAAACGTAAAACTCTTGGCGCTTGAAGTCCATCCGCACAGCATGGCTCGCGCGATTATTACCAAACCAGAAGAAAATCTTCTCTTCACTCACGTTCACGAAACGTCCGCCTCGATCACCATAATAAAAAATAAAGCCGTCTATTTTTGCCGGACTCTTTCTCGTCTCCCGATTGATAAAAAAACTATCACCGATGAAATGAGCCGGATTAAGCAGTCATACGAAGTCAGTGAGACTCCAATAAAAGCGATGATCGTTCTGGAAAAAGCGCCAATCGTAAAGCCGCTCGACAAAGATCCGCGCATCATAACGAATCCTGGCGCATGGATTATTTCACTCGGCGCCGCCATTCGCGGTCTTACTCCGCGCTCCGACGATACTGCGATTTCATTACTTTCGGTTGGCACTGAAGACGCTTATAGATTCCAGCGCGCGAACGTTGTCGCCGAGTTTCTGACTGACATGACGGTGGTACTTTCAGTGTTCTTCAGCGCAGTGTTTTTAGGAGCCTGGCTCTTCATGGTATCGCTACAAAATAGCGTGAACGAGCAACTCAGTAGATCCATCGCCATGGTCCCGCCGCCCGATTCGCTGGCACTCGAAAACAAGGCGAAACTCTATAACAACACTGTAAAAACAGCAGCGGCACTCGTAAGAACCGAACCACGTTTTAGCATGGTTCTGGCAGAGCTTCAGAAAATAGTCCCCGCAGAGATTACCGTTCAATCGCTTTCACTCTCTTCGCCTGAACAAAACTTCAACTTGAACGGAATGGCTGCGAGTCGAAACGCGCTCGTAGCCTTCAGGAACAGCCTTCAGGAATCAAACCTGTTCGCAGATATCCTGCTGCCACTCAATAACCTAGAATTAAAACAGAAAATTCCTTTCACTATCACCTTCCGTTTGCGCGATCCAAAGCTTATCTTCCCGAACTAATCAAATATGTTGAAACGCGGTCAGCTTTTAACTATATTTCTAAAAGGCTTGCTAAAAGCAACGGTCGCTATTGGATTTTCTTCACTCGTAATCTGGTTCGCCGCTGGTCAAATTTCTAAAATCTCAGCTTCTATAGCGCAGCAACGCCGCCTAGCCTATCTTTCGGAAAAAAGATCGGAACTAGCAGCTTCACTGAGAGCTTCTCTGAAAGACACTGACTCTTTCGTGACTTCGCTTAAGGGTCCACTTATCAAACCGGAAGATAGCTTAGAATTTCTTTCCACGCTCGAATCTTTTGCAAATCAAAATTCAATGACTCAAAACGTTCGTTTCGGATCACCAATCGCACTAACCGCGCCGAACATTGCGCTCCCGGTTGCTTCGGTTGATTATACAAACGAAATGACCGGCACCTGGCAAACGCTTTCTCGCTATCTTAACCAGATTGAATCCGCGCGATATTATTCTGCAATCAATTCGATTTCGCTTAACGCTTCGACCGAAAAAGGCCTGAACGGTCTTACTAACATCGTTATTTCCGGAAAAGTATATGTTAGCCAAGAATAAAATCATCGACAAATTCGGTTATCCTCTAATGATTTTGAGTTTTTTCGTGATCGTTGGCACCGTCCTTGCTTTCGTGATAATTTTTTTCCGCACTCAATTTGATCGAGCTTCAACCGTCGATACATCGATTGCCAACAATCTATCACTAAACAAAAACGACGCCGATTTTCTTATAAGAAATTTTGGCGTCTCGAAAAATCCAATTATCAAAACTCCTTAAGTCGCAAAAGCCGGCACGATTAATCCGTAAATTCCGTCCAAGTTGTCGACTGGATTTCTCCCGAAAGGTTGCTATCAAGAATCACATTCACCCGCACCGTGCGGGTTTTGTTTTTCACCATGCCTTTCGATGTAATGATTTTTGGATCCGGAACTGTGCCGACACCGGTACCTACCTGAATTTTGGCACAGGCTATAAGATCAGCGCATCCATTGGTTTCGATATCGATTTGATAACAATCGGTTGTAGCGCAAGAATATTTTTTATCGCGTGCGATACGCATCAGCGCATCTCGCGCCCCGGCTTCTGCGATACGATAGGCTTTAGCCGAATCCGCACCGCCTCCCGAAAGATAGACTTCAGAGAATCCAAGGGCTAGCATCTCAAGCCCGACGATCGCAATCAAAGCACCCAAAACTATGACAATTTGGGTGGCCGCAATGCCGCGTTGTGATTTTTGATTCGTCATATTACTGCATCGTTACCGTGAATTGTTTCGTTTCGACATATCCCTTGCCGAGTCCGCCGGAAGAGGCGCTACCGGCCTCGATTGTTGCCTGAACGCTTACCACGGTTTTTGAAAGTATCGTGTTTGTATTTTCAAATCGAAGAAAGTTGAGGCTCAGAATACTCATCGTAGCGGGTGTTATCGAAATCGGGGCATCTGCATTGACTTGGCGAGTGACGACCCCGGCACTTAAGCTATAAGTAATAGTATCGACTCCAACCGTCATCACAAGCGTCGCGGAAGATGTGCCGGCAGCTGCCGGAGTCGTAATCGCAGTTGCAATCCGAACATCTTGAGAAATCTTTTCTTCTGCAAGTCGCAGTGTGTCATGAACCCCGGACTGCGTGCCGACCACTCCCCGACCCTGAAGCAGAACCACGATTGAGCCAGACAGAAAAACCGCCAGAATCGCGACGAGCACAACGTAAATCAGGATCTCCATGAGCGAGAATCCTTTTTCCGCGTGACAAACTAATTTTTTATTGAAAAATTTCATGTACAAAGTTATGGCGACCAACTCACAACAACATCATCGACTTGCGGAGTAAATAAACCGACCGCGGTGCAATCAGAGCTGCAGAGCTGCACCTTGTATCTAAAATATCGAAGATTGTTATAAAACGAAGGACACATTAGTTCAATCGGCGTGTCTGGTCCGGTTGGCTCAAACCAGTCAGAAACCGTGCAGGTTGCGCCACCCACATAAGTCCAGGGACCGGTTGAGCTCGCCGAAGCAGCCAATTGAAATCGCACATGACCGACATTTTGTGATGGTCCGCCGAGCGCGCCTTTCCACAAAATGGAATTGTATCCCGGGCCGTCAGAAACGCCCGTAGTATCAAACGTCGTTGATTCCATCTCGCCGGTTGGTGGGAATCCTCCACAGCTCGGTGGTTTATGTTGGTAAGTATAGGTTATGAGCACACCAAGTCCGGAAATCGTAAGTCCGCTCGGCACCATTGCCAGTGAATAGCTATAAGTTCCGGAAGTTGTCGGATTGATGATTCCGGTAGAATCGCTGTACTTCAAAGTAAATATCGTTGGTGTAGACCCGACGTTCGGAAAGGTAAAAGTTTTAGTTGAAGCGCCGTCACCGTTCAACGTAAAAGCATAAGTCCCCGACCCGGTATAGATTCCTGTAATCGTGAAAAAAGCTGACTTTATTGGGCCCGTAATGCCAGAGATGTCTTCTCCTATATAGATTGAAACCGGAGTTGTGACCGTACCCGTGATTTGCGTAGGCGAAGCGTAGGCATAGTTTTCGACGGTTTTAATTTTTTCATTAGCCGTGGCACCGTCCGGACAACTACTAAGCGTGAATTCGTACGTTAACCGAAGCTCAACACCAAAACCCGACATCGAAACGCCGGACGAGACAATATTCAAAGTATAATTATAAGTTCCGGAGCTGCTCGGATTCATGGTGTTTGAAGGGTCATTATATAGAATCGTGAAACGCGTCGGCGTCGCTCCGACATTCGGCAGCGTAAAAGTTTTAGTCGAGGCACCGTTTCCATTTATCGAATATGCCACCGTACCGGAACCGGTATAAAGCCCCGTGGACGTGAACCAGCCTGACTTTACCGGGTTTACGACAGCACTAATATCATCACCAATATATATAGAATACGGCACATTAACCGTTCCGCTTAAAGCCGTGGGTGAAGAATAAATAAAATTCGTAACCGTTTTTACGGCTGTTGCCTGAACCAAACTCGGCGACATAAAGCCCAGAGCCAGGACACAAAGGAGAAGTCCGATAATTTGTCCTCGAAGACTTCTAAGCATGTTATGGCGTATACGAGTAAAGCACGGTCGCTGAAGCCGTCAGAAGATCGGTCGAGATACTCGGCGTCACGGTTAGTGTGTTGATAGACGGAGTGTCATTCAAATACAGATTAGCCGCCTGAACTTGATACAGAATCACGAATTGCGTTTCGACAAGAGCCGGCAAGACGAAGGTTTGCGACGCCTGCGCATTAACCTGCACAGTGACATTATTCGTTCCGGTGCCGCTCGTAATTCCCTCTACCCGAATCCAAGCGCTTTTTACAGAAACGCTATTCTCTGGTGAAGGAATACTAAAAGTTGCGGATTCTGTACCACCGGCTCCGAGCGTCGAATCACGACCGGTAACAAAGTAGACTACGGCACGACTCGGATTATTTCCGACGGCTTGAGTCGCACAAGACTGAGTCGAGCTCACAGTCTCATTACCACCAGCATCTGAGGAACGAGCACGGAAATAGTAAGTCGCACCGGACGCGAGGTTTGAAAGCGCGACGGAATGCGAAAAGACGAGCGTCGGATCAAGCGTCGAACAATCACCGGAACAGGAAGCGCCAAAGGTTCCGGTTTGATTGTACTGAACCTGCGATGAGGAAGCTTCAAGCGAAGTATCCCAAGTAATCGTAGCGTCGTTTGTGCCTGGAACTCCGCAGGAAAGATTGGTAATTGCGGGGCCAGCCGTGTCGACTATAAAGTCTGCCTGCGATTCAAGATTGCCGCCAAAAGCAATCCACGCTGAATATTCGTTCGTAGCAGTATTTTTGGCGCGTGCCTGCCAATGATAACTATTATCAGTTATCGAACCGATCGTTAAAGTCGCACCAGCCAAAGAAGCGCAACTCGCGCAAGCACCGCCACCACCAATGGTACCCTCAACAGCCGCGACGCAGTTACCCGAAGTACAGGTAAAAGATGTACCAACCGGCTGCTTTTCAATCTGCAGAGCCATCGCGATACTAGTGCCCGCCGAAAGATCAGCCTTAAAAACTACCGACGCTTGCGGTGTAGTACCTCCAATCGAAATCGCTGTCGTGCCATCAAGTTTAAATTGACCACGCGCCGCCGCCGGCGTTATGACTGGCGTGTTCGGTGCCGTCGAGACCACTGAAAAAGCTTTTGTATTTGATGAATACGTATTCGAAATGACCTGAGAAGGCGCCGAACCGGTCGTGCCCGCCGGCACATTTATACAGATTTCCGTATGCGTCCAAGCCGCGCCGGAGCCAGCACAAGTTCCTGAACCGGTTAAGTTTTGAAAATCAGCATCAAGCGCCTGAACGGAATCGAAATTTACATGATCCGAGACGGTCGAGCGATTCGGTGTAACAGGACAGGTACCAGTTTCACAAAAATGATTACCGAGAATCTGGACTGTCGCGCCAACCACTCCAGAAACTGGAGAATTCGTAAGGATACGCGGCAAAATTCGAACGTTAGCAAAAGTAAAAGTTTTAGAATCACTCGTGCGAGTCAAAACCAAGTTGCCAGTATAAGTCGAATCCGAAATCGCTGTCGGAATCTCCAAACATGTCGCCGTGCTGGAATAGCCAGAAGCTACACAAGTGCCTTCAACAACTCCGTGCTGAGTCGCCGCGCTCCCCAAAATCGTGACGGTTCCGGCAGCGCCAAAATGATCGCCGATTGCGTAAATCAAACCATCTGTATCTGTCGCCGCATATTCGCGCCCGGCATTAGTTCCAAGTGCCGCAAGCGAAGTAATATTCGGATAGACGTAAAACGTGAGCGGCGTTGCATCAGCTTGATTAGCACCGCGAATTTCAATCGACGAAGCTCCCCCGTTTGATGCGAGCGCTGCATTGACCGTAAATGTGATGGAAGTATTTGACCAAGCTGTGATATCTCCGGAAGCAACATTCGTGGTACCGCCGACGATAAACTTCACGCATCCAATATCAACCGTTGCGGTCGTGCAATTAGCGCGATTTGCGCCGGCCGATGCAACACCAAAGCCATAACCAGAAACTGTAACTGACTGCCCGGAAATACCACCATCCGGAGAAGTCGGATAAGAAACACCAGTGGCGTCGGGAAGAATAGTGGAGTTTCCAGAAAATGTTTGCGGTGCACCGGTTACGGTTCCATTTGTGACAATCACATCAGTATTTGCCGCGATTTGAAAATCAATCGTTTCTCCAGCTTGCGGATATGTCGGCGCACTACTTTTTACATCATAAACGATGTAAAAATAATAAGTAGTACCCGAAGTCATAGCGAGTGAACCACCGGCAAAATTGGCCGTCTCTGTCGTAAAAGAAGCGACCGTACCGTCAAATTGCCCAGTGGTGCCATTCGCATAATTACCATCTGTATCGTAATACAATTTGGCATTAGAAAGATCGCTGCTGGCATTTACGGTTCCAGTTTCAGTAATCATCACAGAAGTCACAGTAGCCGTACCGGCGTTTACTGACATCGTAAAAGCCGCACACGCCGCCGCACTTGTGCAGGCTGGATCATTAGCTGTTTTTGCGGTCGCGCCAGAATCCGCTGTGGCTATCATGGAACCAGCTGTTACACCCACAGTAACAATGCGCGGTTTAAAGGTAGCAATTACGCCCGCCCAGGCTGCATTCGCCGCACTCGTTGCCATCACCTGTTCTTGGGCTGTCGCGGCCGGAATTTTTTCAAAGAAACCGGTATTGTGTCTGGTGGTCGCGACTCCTGACGTGGAAGCTACTTGGCTAACCAAGGTGTAACTATTAGTTGGTGCTGACCACGTACCGCCGGAACTGGCAACGGAAATTGCGCCTACAGAGACTTCTCCGGCAAAGGCGGTTGCGGCTGTTTGACCAGAATTTCCCGCGGTTCCTGAACCAACAGTTGTGCTTGTTACGTCTAAAGCAGTTGCTGTCACAACACCACTATATTCGACGAGCGTGAGTGTCGCCTTAGCGCTCGTGAGTGTCCAAGTCGAGGCCCCTGACTGTGACGCGGCATTGGCAATATAATAAATTGCCGTACCGATGGTTGTGCCATTATTGGCGCGCGCACCGGCCAGAGTCCATCCAAGACCGCCAGGTGGAGTAATTGTGGTTCCGGTACCACCACGGACGGCAATAATCGCAACAAGCAAATTGCCGGCCGTGGTAGCGCCTGGCCAAGTTGCAGCGACCGTCGTTGCACCATTATTCGAACCCGTAACTGTTTTCACTCGAGCAACCGCCGCTTCCGCCGAATTCGGCACAAATAAACAAAACGCCGCAAGCGCCAAGCTTGCCGTAAATCCCCCAATCTTCACCAAAATATTTTGCGTTCCTCCTTGCATAATTTTATTTGGTGGCTTTTATGCTTACAACCCCTTTGTCGGTTTTTACACCCCAGTACCATTGCTTGCCGTCGGGTCCGTAGATCATCTCAACGCCGAATATTTTTGCTTCTTCATAACCTTTGATACTCAAAACCTTCGTAATAGCTTCGTCCGAACCAATCAAGTTAGATGGCACTTCCCCGCCCGTCACGACCGCCGCAATTTCTTCTGCCGAAGTCACCGAACTGCCGTCGATTATCACAGACAAAACTTTATTTTTTACTTGCAAACTTGAAAACTCATAAATCGCGCGGTCCGGCGCATCCGACGAAAGCGAAACTTTCGACAAAACCGCGTCCGCATTCCACTCGCGGGCTCGCACCTGCGCTACTTCTAATCGGCTATTCTCGGTTTCGACCTTCGGCGGCGCTACAATAATCGGTTTTTTCACTGCGCCTCCTCGGTTCCAGAGAACAAAACCGAGTATTGCTAATATTCCAACCAGTCCAACTAAGAAAGAGACGAGATATTTTGAATTCTTAACTTCGAAAATTTTCATTGTTGTAAAATTTTGATGCTTCCTGAAGTTGAAGTATCGATATTTGTTTTAGAACCAAAGTTAGTCGTTGGGCAATCCGTCGGACCCGCTCCTGCCACCCCCCAATCAGTCTGAAGACAAGCTTTGTTTCGCCAACGCGGGACATATTCAGAAGAAGTCGTCGTGGTTGCGCCGTCGTTCGAAATCAAAGTCACGGTTATTTGTCGTGTCGACGGATCATCGTGGCTCGCGTTGTATGAAGTCTCGATATCTCGCGTCACCAAATCGCGGCTCACCGAAGAAATTGTGAAATATCGGGTGTATGACTTACCCTGTATTGTAACAGTTTCGTCGCCCGCGCTCAAAACCCATTTTCCTGCAGATTGCGTGGAATAATAGTGCGTCCCATCGGTCGCGAGGTTAAAAAGATTTTGCCATTTTTCGGTCGCTGAAGCGCGCACGCCATCAAAAGCTTCGCTCGTAAGCGAAGTCACTTCTCCGCGCACTCCGGAACTTCGTGTACCACTAAGAGAAACGCTGACTATTTGCGCCGTGAGCGCAATCACTGCGGCCGCGATCGTTGTAACAATTAAAACTTCAAGCAAGAGCTGGCCACGCTCACCGAGGCGCGAGGCAACGCATCTATTTGTTGAAGCACGGCTTTTCATATTCAGATTTAGTCGATTATCCCCTCGGAAGTCACATTGACCGTGGCCGACGAACCGGATGTACTGCTTTCAAAAGTCACGCTCGAAGCCGATGTCTGCCCGGTCGTGCGATTAAAAATAATATCTTTCGTATTCGATGTTGCGGGATCGGTAAAAATCAAACCGCTTTGCAAATAACTCGTCTGAAGTGTAATGCGCCCCGGATCAGCATAATCAACCGGCGTGCGAAATAATTCGTAGCTCTGCGAAGCACCGTTTGAAAAGCGCACTCCCCACTTCATGGCAAATTCACCCTGCATGGCGTTTCCCTGAGCAGTTCGCAAATCTTCGATGATAGTTTTCTTGGTTGAATCAAGCGAGATGCTTCGGAATGTTCCGGCATAGTACCCGGCGCCAAGCCCCGACATAATTACCAAAATCCCAATCGCGATTACCATTTCAAGCATTGTGAACCCGAGTTCTTTTAGTCGCATATCAGGAGTATGAGCCAACCAATTGATAAATCGGCAAGAGAATTGAAAGCACCACCGAACCGACCACGATACCCATCACAATCAGCAAAATCGGCTCAATAACATTGGTTAAGTCTTTAAGCGCCGCCTCCACTTCTTCTTCGTAAAAATTTGCAAAAGTCTTTAAAACGCTTTCCAAAGAACCAGTTTTTTCTCCAACCGCAATAAGCGAAACCAGAAACCGCGGGAATAGCTTGGGATATTTTTCAAAAGTTTGCGAAAACTGAATACCAACCTGCAACTCTTTGGTCGATTCCAAAATTACTTTTTTGTAAATCGGATTTCCGACAGCTTCAGCTGTAAGTACGAGCGCGTCGGTAATCATCGTGCCGGACGCAATCATGTAGCTCAAAGTTCTCGTGAGCCGCACCAGCGCGATTTTTTTCATGACTTCATTTGCGAGTGGTAAACGAAATATGACGTTCGCAATCATAGAACGGCCTTTCTCGCTCCGAGAAAACAAAACCACGGTCGTGATTAACGCTATTAATACAACCAGATCAAGCAGCGGACTCCAGGTCACTATATCGCTGATTCCAAGCAGAATTCTTGTCAAAAGCGGCAGTTTGACATCACTCATCTGAAATAAACGAGTCAGTCGCGGTAAAACAAATCCAATCAACAAAGCAACGACACCGAATGCAGCCGTAAGCAACAAAACCGGATACGAAAAAGCCGATTTTATTTTTCGCGTCATGGCGAAATCACGCGACATATTGTTGCTAATCTCTTCAAGCGTCACGCCTAATTTTCCGGAAGCTTCACCAGCTTTTACCATGCCGATAACAACTTTCGAAAACAGCCCCGGCTGAGCCGCAAGAGCATCCGAAAGCGCCTGACCATTCTGCATGCCAGCCTTAACCCCCGCCAGACGGTTTCGAATGACAGACTTCGAAGTATCAAAGATTAAAATATCAAGCGCCTGAAGAATATCGAGTCCGCTTTTTACTGCGGCGGCAAGATTCCTCGCAATCGTAATACGATCAACGGGTGCGATATGCTCAAAAAGCACGGTCGACGCTTTGCTCGCCATGGTTCCGGAATCAGAGGCTTTTTCCTCGACCGAAATCGGAATCATTTCTGATTGCTCCAGATACTTAATCACCCCGGCACGATCAGCCGTTAAATACTTCCCCTCTCGAATAGCGCCGTCGCGGTCGGCAGCTTTATAGACAAATATCGCCATAGGGAAACATGCTATTCACGTACCACTCTCAAGACTTCTTCAAGCGTCACAATGCCTCGCTCAACCTTTTTCATGCCGTCCTCAAACATCGTAACCATGCCGTTTTTGATTGCCTGGGTACGGATATCTGAAATCGGAGCCGATTTCAAAATCAAGGTTCTGATAGCGTCATTAACGCGCAGAAGTTCGTAGATTCCGATTTGACCAACATATCCGCTATTTCCACAAAGCTTGCAACCCTTTCCCTTGTATAAAGTCTGCGGCAAGTTCACAGCTCCATGAATAATATCTTGCGAAGTCAGCTGCTTTTCGATATTTTTTCGCGCCGCAATCGGCATGGTAAAAGAATAGATACAACTCTGACAGATGCGCCTAACCAAGCGCTGCGCGATTACGCAGTTTAAAGTCGAAGTCAGCAAGAATGCCGGCGCGCCCATATCAAGCAAACGAGGCAAAGCTCCCGGAGCATCGTTCGTATGAAGAGTTGAAAGCACCAAGTGTCCGGTGAGCGCCGCTTGTACCGAAATTTCCACCGTTTCATTATCACGGATTTCTCCGACCATGATAATGTCCGGATTCTGACGGAGCAGTGCACGCAAACCGTTACCAAACGTAATACCGGCTTTAACATTCACCTGAGTTTGATTAACGCGAGGAATTTCGTATTCAACCGGATCTTCGATAGTTGTGATATTTACTTCCGGCGTATTCAACATGTGCAGAACCGTATAGAGCGTAGTGGTTTTTCCATGACCGGTCGGGCCCGTCACAAGCAACATGCCGTGCGGTTTCTGAATTTCAATTTTCAAAGTCTCGGTGTCTTCGTCTGAAAGTCCCAACTCATTCAAAGATAACGGCCTTTGCGCCGATTTCAAAAGACGCATTTCGACTTTTTCACCGTGCAGAATTGGCATTATATTTACACGTAAGTCAATCACGCTTCCGCCTTCGATTTCAAAACGAAAACGGCCATCTTGAGGCATGCGATGTTCATCGATTTGCATTGCCGTCAAAACCTTAACGCGCGCAACCAACATCGGCGCAATTACAGAAGGTGGGGTCAAAATTTCATGCAACACGCCATCAACCCGGTAACGCACCAAAACCAATTTCGGCAGCGGCTCAAAATGGATATCAGAAGCATTCACCATCGCGGCCTGCTCAATAATCGTGTCTAAGATATTCACAATCGGCACCGCTTCAGCCAACTTTGAAAGATTAGCTTCGCCTGTAAGCGAAAGCGTCTTTTTAATATTCTCTTCGATTAACTGATTAAAATCGACGCCGATATGCTTGCCGTACATCTTCAAACCATATTTGATACTTCCCGGTGTGGTGAGCGCAACATCTACCCACATTTTCAGCTTGGCGCGTAAAAATTCGATGGTTTCAAAATCGAAAGGATCAACCATGGCGACCTTGGCGACTCCTTCTTTTTCGTCTATCTCATAAAGAACCACGCCTTTTGTCTTGGCGATAGTTTCCGGAATTTTCAAGACGACTTCCGGAATTAACACTAGTTTTCTTAAATCAACTATCTGAACTCCAAAATACGGCTGTAAAATTTCAGCGAGAAAGTTTTCAGTAATATCCTGTCGCCCAAGCAAGACGCTAACAATATCTTGGCCAAAACGCTTTCCCTCTTCCATCGCCGAATCAAAAACTGACTCCGTTATAACATCCGAAGCCAATAATAAACTACGCAATTTTTCGTTCGAAATATGCATACCTCCTTATGCATAATTATATCACGAAACCTTATTGTCCGATGCGCAACGCTCCAAGATGCAAAACACTAATCAGGTTTGATCCAAAAGCCATTATAAATATCGACACGAATAAAGCCCAAAGACCAATTACCATGCGTGCTTCGCGATTCCAAATCTTCTCAACTGCGAGCGATAAGGCTGCCAAAACAAGTACCATCGGAATCAAAAATATCGCTCTGGGCCAACCAATAATCAACGAACACAGCACGATTAAATACGGTTCTTGCGGTAAAAATATATTTTCACGATATTTTGCGAGCGCAAAACAGATTATCGCTACTCCAAAAGCGAATAACAGAGCAAGTACGTGATCGAGCGTAAAATTTGTCCAGGAATATAAAAGCCAATAAGTAATGGGCTGATGCGGCGGCAAAAACATGTTTGTCAAACCATGGCCCGGAAGCGCCCAAATCTTGTATTGCATGATAGCGAGCGAAACCGGTATCGATACATGCAAAATAACTGCGATACCGATAAGCCATTTACAACCTCGTGAAAGGCTATAAACAAAAAAGCCACCAAGGAGAAGTAACGAGAATGCCACCGGTTCTAAGTTTTTGATATCTGCTCCGATTTGAAGATAATTTATGTCCATAATTTTATACGCAATATTATACTAATACCCAAAGCAAAAAGCGAGGAGCCGCTGCTCCCCGCTTCTTCTTGAAAATCTTAGAAGTTTGTGCCACCCCCGATAAGCCTGAGCGAATTTCCGACTTCGAAGTAGTTAACATTATCTCCACCGTCCTGCGTACGCTTATCAGTTGTAACGGTGTAAGCATCAGATTCAAGCTGTGCATCGACTTCGAAAACCGAAGCTGGCTTGCCACCGGCGGAGCGATTCTGACATGCATAGCGATAAACCAAGTCGGTGCTTGCAGGAACCGTCGCGACCGCAACCGTGTTCGTTGGGTCGAGTGGTAAGTTTGAAAGAGGAGAGCCGCCGTTCACGCCAGAAAGAGCCACTGGCACCCAACCTGTGCCATCGATAGCAGAAGCACCTGTCGTACCCACATAACGGCAGAAATCAACCGCAGAGAATGTGCCTGAAGAAGTTACGTCCGTGCCCACAGCTACGACTGCTGTGCAAGCGACATCAGCAATTTGCGCACTATAGGAAATCTTCGCAACAGTATTCACCGGAACCGTAAAGCAATGATTCGCGATCGCAGCATCTAGGTCGGGCTGGTTAACGTCAGTTAGATAGACGCCCAGCGCCGTCTTAAGAGTGCTCAAATCGGAAAGGCGCTGTGTATCACGGCTCTTCTTCAGAGATTCCGCCGGGTTCAGCACCAGAATCAAAACTACGGACAGAATCGCAATAATCGCTATCACAATAAGCAACTCCAACAAGGTAAATCCATTCTGTGCGCGTACGTAAGTTCGCACATACAAAAAAGTTCATTAATCCAAATCATTATATCATAAAAAAGCGAGGAGCTCTTGCTCCCCGCTTTCTTTGGTGTGTTTTAGAAGTTTGTACCCGAGCCGATGAGTTTGAGCGAGTTTCCAACTTCGAAGTAGTTGTCGTTATCGCCACCATCTTGAGTGCGCTTGTCGACCGAAACCGTGTAAGCATCAGATTCAAGCTGGGCATCGATTTCGAAGACCGAAGCCGGCTTGCCACCAGCGGAGCGATTCTGACATGCATAGCGGTAGACCAAGTCGGTGCTTGCAGGAGTCGTACCGGTTGCAACCGTGTTCGTTGGGTCGAGTGGCATGTTTGAAAGAGGAGAACCACCATTCACGCCCGAAAGAGCCACCGGCACCCAACCTGTTCCATCAACAGCTGAAGCACCCGTCGCGCCCACATAGCGGCAGAAATCGACCGTGGAGAACGTGCCCGAAGAAGTTACATCTGCACCTTCGACTACGTTTGCTGTACAGACAACATCAGCAATCTGTGCACTGTATGAAATCAAAGCCGTAGTGTTCACTGGAACCGTAAAGCAGTGGCTCGCAATGGCTGCATCCAAATCTGGCGAGTTTACATCCGAAAGATAAATACCGATTGCAGTCTTAAGCGTGCTCAAATCCGAAAGACGCTGAGTGTCGCGGCTCTTCTTCAAAGATTCCGCCGGGTTCAAAATAAGAATCAAAACTACGGACAGAATCGCAATAATCGCGATCACAATCAAAAGTTCGAGGAGCGTGAAACCTGCATTCTTGCGACAAACAGCCTTTTGCATATTTGTATTAATAATTATTTGCCAGATTATTATACCACAACTTATTTTAAATATCCCTTGACGCGGTCCACAATGTCTTGAATGGAATGGTCTACTTTGATCAAATATTCTTTCGCGCCTAGTCCCAAACACCTTTCGATATCCGATTTCTGACCAAGGTTTGAGAGCACCAGAACGATTATACTTTTCAATGCCGGCTTCTTTTTCATTTCCTCCAGCACCCAGAAGCCATCTTTTTTAGGAAGCATCAAATCCAGCAAAATGACGGCGGGTTTTTCCTTAAGAATCTTTTCTAACCCTTCTTCACCGTCAACCGCCATAATTGTCTCAATCCCCTCGCGCTTCAACTTAATATCGTACACCCGAGCAATATGTTCATCATCCTCGACTATTAAAACTTTTTTCATATTTTTCAGAATTTGTATCGTATTTTATCGCAATCCTACCCCGCCAGAATAAACGTCGCAACAATCAAATCACTTCATCGGCATAGATTGTCAAAACAACATTCTCTTCGTCTGCAGCTATTTATCCTAGTATAGTACAGCTATCAGACTGCTTTCCTATTCTTTTTCTTGCTGATGTTATCCACAGCCACTTCCGGACCCTCACTTTTTAATCTCGGCAATAGCATTGAAACCACGGTGCCTTTTCCGATTTCAGATTCGAGCGAGACCGAACCTCCAAGCTTTTCAATGACGAGCTTAACCAGATAAAGACCAAGCCCAATACCATCCGGATGTTCCAAAATAGCGTTCTTTCCGCGATAAAATTTCGTGAACGCTCGTTTTTGCGCATCAACACTCGACATACCGATGCCGGAATCACTTACTTCGAGCTTCACCATACCATCAACCGGCACAACCCTAAGCTTGACCTGTCCCTCGGCAGAAGTATATTCCAGCGCATTGCGAAGAATTTCGTCGAGTGCGCGCAACAAATATTTTTTATCCCCAACTATCGCGGCCGGTTCGATAGTAGCCGTGAAAGCTATCTTCTTCGCCTTAGCGAGCGCCGCATATTCACTCAAAGCGGATTCGATTTCTGACGTTTCCAATTTGGTCTGCTCCAAGCCGACGGAATTAGACTCGAACTGAATCACGTCGGTAAACAAAGTTAGTGTACGAATCAAGAAAGTCGAATTGGTTTGAATCTCGCCTAGCATCCCCTGTTCTTCTTTATTCATACGAGAAGAAGGATCGAGAAGGGTTTCGATATTCCAACGAATCGAAGAAAGCGGCGTTCTGAACTGATGGCTAATGGTATCGATAAATCTTGATTTGATAGCGTCAGATTCTCGTAACTTCGTGTTTAATTCTTGAATCTCGGCGAATTTGGCGGCGTTTTCAACACCAGGAGCGATGCCTGCGCGCAACAAATTTACAAAATCAAATTCAGCCTGATGCAAAACGCGGTCAAAACGTCGCTCGCCAAGCACAATAATACCTACAAGCGCATCTTTCATGACGAGCGGAATAATCAAATCGATCCTGGCTTCCTTCATGCCCTTCAACATCTTTCGGTCTTCAGGATGACGTAGCGCTTCATCACCATAGGTCAAATTCCACTCAAGTTCGGCTGTTTCTATGATTTGATTCGGATGGCGCTTCAAAAGCAAAGCAATCTGCGGAATAGAGTTTCGCATTTCAGGGCCAAAAGACTGAATTACGGTTGCAATTTGATGAGTGCTCTTGGGCGCAAAGACAATAAAAGCGCCAGCCTCGGCCCCGAATGCCGCTTTCAGATTCTTTAAAATGCTGGTCGCGATTTCGTTGACGTCGATTTCGTTTCTGACGATCGCGAAAACCTTATTCATGAGTTCGCTTGAATTATAACTACCGCGCTCAAAAATATGACTGACCCATTTTTCGATCGCGCGAGAGAGCGGGAGAATTGTTAGCGCTACGATAAGAGTTCCGAGGAGAAAGGCACTTTGTTGGCTAAAAATACTCGCAAGAAAATATGAGACCGTCATTAGAATCCATACAACAAGCCCGATGAGCGCAGAGAGAACAATTGACTTTGAGACAATCCATCGAATATCCAATAGTCTGTATTTCAAAATAGCATTCGCCATGAATGGAGCCAATAAAAGCGCGAACGCCGGCCCTATATTATTCCAACGACTGTCATTCAATACCCCCGGTAAAACCAGATTTGTGGTTATAGACGCAACGAAGAACAGAGTAAAACCAATGAAGACTTGTTTCAGTCGTTCTCGATCAACTCCTCGAGTAGCCACATATCTGACCGCCAAAATAATAAAGCTAGAAATAAGAATCAAAATATCATAAAGCGACAACAGTGGAAAAAGTACCGGGTGAAAGTCGGAAGTAATCGCTGAGTCCCGAACCGCTACATTAGAAACCCACCCGGGATAAAACGGAATAAAGAAACAAATGGTTCCTAAAATGAAGATGATTATTTTCCAAAAACGTTCATGCCTAGCACCACTCGGGAACACAACTGCAAACCATGAAAATGCAGTCATGCCCAATATGCCGAAAGAAAAAGAACCTCTCGCAAGAAGCTCTGTGGGCCCAAGACCAGCAATCAAACTAGCAATGCAAAAAGCCCACCCCGACATTCCAAGCATTGTAAGAAAAAACGCGCGGAATGATTCGCGTGTGTGATTTTTACCGATTACGAAGACTCCGAAAGCGAGTGTCGCAAAAAAGGTAACTATATCTAACAGGATAATAATTTTATCCATAAATTTTATATGAACATCACACTAACATTCCAGACCAATATTGTATCATAAAAAAAGACAGCCCCGACGGCTGTCATTACGAAGCGTCACCGATGTGCACAGTACGAACACAGGGGTGACGAAGTCCAAAGAGCACAACTCTATACTTCAACTTTGAACCTCGATACGGATGCAGTCCGGGAATGACCGGGTAGACCGGCCAACCGTTTTTCTTCAGCTGCTGGAAAAGACTTTCCTGCTGAACTCCGATCCAGAATCGGAAGCCGTTCTGCAGACAATACTCGATTGCGGTCTCGACGAGCAGCATCGAAACCATCACTGCTCTGCCGTCAGAAAGCTGTCGAGGCAATCCAATCCATCGCGACGCCTCAACCGTCTGCTCGATGGGAACCTCCTCGTACGTTACCGGGTGTACGAGCGGACGCATGGCAACGCTATCTCCAATGACTCCAGAAGCACAGCCCATGACTCCGCTAGGAAGTCTCTGGATGCGGAAGTCACCGTATTGCCCTGATTCCACCGGAAACCCGAGTTTGCTCAGATTCTTGCTTGACCTAACGAGTCGCATGCATCCGATGAGCTGCTCGGAATCATGCTTTCTGCGAACCGCCATGAAGTGAACTGCTCGATCGTCATACTCATCATGTTCGCGACCGTCAACGATGTAGTCCTTCTCCCATTTTGCGTAATACTCAGCACGAAGCCTGGCAAGAGCCAGAATCTCTTCTGACGTTTCAGCAATACCTGCCTGAAACGAAGAATCGTCAAAGCTCCACGGTGGCAAAAGCGGCTTCATTAAGCCTCCTCCTTTTTGATCCGCTTGGCGTAGAGAAGGACCGACGTATCGCAGTAGACCCTTTCAGAGCTGACCTCCGAATAACCGGCGGCGCGTGCGAGCGTGACGAGTTCCTCTGCTTTCAGGTAGCGAAGCTCTCCCCTTCTCGCAGCTTCATCGATGCGAGTGTTGTCGGAAATCGACTTTTGAAGCAGGCCTTGCTCCTTGAGCGCATTCCAAGCACCAACCTCATGAATAGCAGCTTGATTCCGAAGCCATTCTTCCTGTTTTTCGAACAAGCTCTTCGGGTTTCCTCCGCCATCCGGGTTCACACACAGAAAGACTCCACCATCTTTGAGTGAACGACGCACTGACTCAAAAAAAGACTGCTGGTCCTTGAGCCAGTAGAGCGCATTGACCGAAACAACCACATCCACGCTATTCTCTTCAACCGGCAATCCGTCATTCAAATCCGCAAAACGGATGCCGACAAACGGACGCTCGATGTGGCGCTCACGCGCATCACAAAGCGCTTCCTCTTCAACATCGAAACCCAGAAGATTCAGCCTTTGCGTGGAGCGTCTGGAAAGCGACTCAAAAAACAAAGCATTTCCGCAACCAGCATCCACCACGGTCGCCGAATCAGCTCGAAGCGTCTTGACCACTCTTTCAGCCAAATCTTCATGAAGCTCACGCAGTGGCCGAAAAAGAGCCGCTCCGGCAGCATAGGTCTTCATGAATGAAGCCAGGAATTGCTTTGAAGTCACTTCCATCTTGACACCTCTCAAAGTGCTTGATCGAAGATACGATCATGATGCCCAGTATACATTAAATAATCATGGGCAGGACCTCGAGTTCACTCAGTCGCCTGTTGATAACGTCTTCGATCCGATAAGCGCCATGCGTCGGAGCCTCTACAAAACCGTTCCAAGCAAGACGCGCCAAGCCACCAGACACAACCCAATCAAAAAGCCACTCGTCGGTATATTTTGGATTGTTTTGTTTGACTCCGGCACCAACCTGCAATAACCAGCGCTTATTGAATTCTTCCTGTGAGCCAACCGTCGGCGCCATGATTATCGGCAGTCCAATTCCACAAAAGAATGACAACTCCGAAGGTTTCGTCCAAAGAACATCAGTATTCCGAAGCGTCGCATCAAAGAGATTGAAATACTCCAATCTAGTATTGGTTTGAAGCACATGAATAGATTTTTCTATCTGACCCTGCAAGCCGGCGCGCTGAATTGCATCAATAAAGAAATCCGCAATCTCGGGACGATTTCCGGCCACAAGATTTAAAACTACATCGCCTTTTTTAAGGTGCTTTTTCAGGCTCAACAACACATCTTCGCCAATTTCTTTTTGAGCGCCGGCGCCGCCAACCGCAAAAGTAATGCGTATTGGTTTATGCCCTGGAGTTGACGACAAGGCTACGCCAAAATGATCGCGCAGAGTTTTGTGATATTTATTAAAAAAGATTCGATTCGGATCAAGTCTATCCAGTCGCTCGAGCAAATCCGGATTGATAATCGACATGCTCGCACCTCCGACATTCGACTTCGGCAACGGAAAACCGGTGTGAAAAATATTTTTAGCCGGAACACCGTAACGCTTCAGCCGTTCAACCACGCGACCGGTCGGCGCAAAATATTTGATGCGACTGTTTTTTGGATCGCGAGACACCCAGGCGCGCGACATGTCAGCATCGCAAACAACCAAATATATTTCACCCGGATAATTATAATACTCGGCCGCAAAAGCAATCGTGAAAAAGGTCGCAATAAGCGGCAACGGATTCTTTGAAAGTTTTTTTATCAGATGCCGACATAAACCAAGCTTCTCAATCATGAAATATGTCTGTCTAACCTGAATTGTTGGCTTAGAAAGATCGCGCTTCGGATAAAAAGGTTCGATTTCCTGCTGTCTATCAAGAAAAACACTAAAAAGCGGCTCCCCGACGAGCGGCAAAGATTTTACCCGTGAGACGACTTCGTAAAGTTTGCGGCCACCATTCCAGGCAGCACGCTCAGTTTCAGGAATTCCCGGATAATCGTTCGCGATAATATATTCTCCACCCTCCGCCAAATCCAAAAGACCGTGTGCAGCACGTTCATGTCCATAGCCCATATTAACGGCTACGACGTAGGCTTTTTGTTTTTGCGACCCTTCGTGCGAATGAGTTTTCATGCCTCCACCTTTATCTTAGTATTATAGCAAATCAAAAAGCGCCCCAACTCGGGCGCTCTTCGAATTATTTATTTCACCATGCATTCCTTGCACGGCTTGCAAGATGGAGCTACGAGCATAAGAACCGCTGCCGCACCAACCAGGATATAAACCAAGCGTTCAACCATCGAGAAGCCACCGAGAAGCGCCGTAACCAGATTCCATTTCGCAACACCGATGAGTCCCCAATTCAAAGCTCCGACAAGCACGAGGACATAAGAAACTTTATGAAGCACGCAGCCTTTCAGCATACTTTTGAAAAACTTATGAATAAGACTGCTTCAGTATACACCCCTTCAAACTAGGCTGCAGCGAGTCCCGGCTCCATGTTCGGCGCCACATTCATCTCTTCGGCCATTTCAGCCACCGCAGCCTGTTCCTTGGCGACATCACCGGTCTTCTTGAAGCGCGCTACGAACTGAGCTTCGTATTTATTGTTGTATTCATCAACTACCTCAACCGATTCATTCTGCATCATCAAGTTCACAGCGATATCGGAAACCAACATTTCGTGGGTTTTGATATCCTGTTTCAGATCTTCCACCTTTTGAATATCAGCCATCGAACGCGCGTAGACTTCATTCTCGAGTTGCTTTTTCTCTTCACGAAGCTCGGTCATCTTTTCGACAATTTCGCGATATCGCGCCGTGTTATTCAACTCATCTTTAAAAGATTGCATGATTTCTTTGCGCTGGCCCTTCTTATCCAAAAGTTGCTTGTAGGCTTCCTGAAGCTTGTCGAGTGATGACATAAATGTCGCAGAAATTAAAATTTAAGCCGAGTGCAGTATACCTCAACACCCACCCCGAAAGAAAATGCTTATCGTGCACGCCTAGGGACTGATGCCCGAAAGTGCGGACGTATATGCTCGTCGGGCAAAGGTACGGCTGATTTCCCGCCGACATATACGCTCCGTACACTTTCCTGTCATCAACGTACCGGCCCGCGCTCGAAATGTTGGCGAATTCGCGAGTCGAGCGTTCGCGAGCATTCACCACAGCTGCGCTCGCCGGGTGCGCGTGCTCCCACCCCCTTACTCTCACCACCAGAAGGAAATGCGGATGCGGTTACGCACCGAGAGACGATTAAGGAGAAACTAGCCTAGTCCCCGAGCAACAATCTTCAAGATCCCTCGGCTTCGGGATGACAACAGAAGAAATTCAGATAACAACAGGAGGAGAAAGTGTACGGAGCCTATTCGTCGTCGGGCTATGGCTCCCCTCTAGCCCGACGAGCGAATAGGTCCGCACTTTCTGTAATACTATTTGGTAAGATTTTTTTGCTGCGGAGAAAGTAATGGCTTAACGGTATCATCGTCGACGGACGGAATTGCCATCATCCAGCGCTTCACCTGAACATTTTCTTTGCCATCAAAATCAAACCAAACCTTCTTGAATTCTTCGATTTTCATCTCACGAATTCCGGCATCGAGTTCCGGATCCATCATCTTTATGATGTCACCTTCGATATCGTAAACCACGGAAAAATGATCCCCGGCTTCCCCATGATCAGACCACCAGCCGATAATAACCGGCACATCCTGGTCCAAGAACCACTGAATATCTTTGATGCTCGCGTTCGACATTGCAATCGGCTTATGCCCCAGGCGTTCCGCGGCCCGCATCATCCCGGAGTGATCGGCGCCATCATCAGCGGTCGCAGTACAAAGGTTGGCCATTTCGCCTTCGGTGAATTCTTTACCGTAATGCGTCATGAGAATTTTAAGACTCGCCGGACCGCAAAGTCCGGGAGTTTGTCTGAAAGCTTTAAGAGGTTTTCTCGCCATACAGGTAAATTTATCGGAAAAAGTTTGCGACTCCATCGTGTCTGCGCGCGACACGTTCAGCGGCCATAGCGTAGTCGTGGGCATCAGAGTAGCTCATGCCGCCGCTCATGCGCTTGTGCTCTTCAATCTCGTGAATGACGGTGTATTTCCAGTCTTTAGGTTCCGTCTTAGCATCGACCCAAATTTCATTCTTGGGCACATAGTCGTAAACCAAATGATGCCCGCCAAGCTCGAAATACGGATCCAGATGAGCGCGAACCGAGCCGCCATCGATATACACAACCGTGTATTTTCCGACGCGCTCACGCTTTCTTTCAATCAGGCCGTCAACATTCTTAATAGTCAATAATTTCTTCGCCGCTTCACGAATCTTTCTAAACGGCTCTTTCCGCATCTTCGAATATAGTTTCGTGAGCGCCACATAGTGCCTGGTTTCATCGCGCAGACATTTATCAAGCCAAATTTCACCTTTCGGGATATACAAATAGAACTCAGCCGTTCCGTATCCGCTGAAATCAGTGTCCAGTGTGTTTCGAATTTTGGCGGCGTCGACAAATTTGATTTTCATACTCCTTCCCTTTATAACCAAAACACGAGGCTGAAACTTTTTTTCTTAACCTCGTGATTTGGACTCAATAACAAAAATGAAAACTCGGTTTACTTCGCGGTCACACGAGCCTTACGGAACCAGAGACCACGTTTGATAGACTTGCGGTTGGCCATCTTGCCAATCTTGCGCAATGTTTCGGTGCGCGTACGTTTTGCAGAGCATCCACCCATATTATATCGGATATAGAATAGTTAGAGGAAAAAATAGAAGAGTAATGGCGAACCGGTACTCAAGCTAAAATTCTAAACGATTATACTCATTTGTTGGGATTTTGACAAGAGCGCTCTATACACACAAAAAAACCACCCGAATTGGGTGGTTTTTGAAGCTTTTATTAGAGGATGGCTTCTTTGGCGGCCTTGGCAACGCGGAACTTGAGAACCGTCTTTGCCGGGATCTTGATAGCAACACCCGTGGCTGGGTTGCGGCCCATGCGTTCGGCACGGTGCTTCTTCTGCATCTTTCCGAGACCCGGGATCGTGAGTTCACCATTGACCTTAACTTCGTGGTAAGCGAGGTTAACGATCATCTCGAGCAAATCCTTGATGGCCTTCTTCGGCATAGCGGCCTTTTCTGCGAGGGCACTGATGAGCTGGGACTTTGTCATTTTTGCCATAGTGTTTTTGGAGGAGCTTCAGGCTCCTAGTTTTTAAATCCCGTTTGAAAATATTTTTACGAGGTTCAAAAACTAGTCGCCGGAAACTGATCAAGTTAAGAGTTAATGGCGGCATTAGTATACAAACATTCGAAAACAAGGCCAAAATAGTTATTCACATGTAGCAACACATCATTCTAAAAAGCGCAATACATTTTTTAGGTACTTGTGCACAGCAAATCATTTCGAGCATACGCGAATTCGGCGAGCGCGTGTTCCCTGCGCCCTCCTCCGCGGCGTGTAACGCCTGCGGTGAATGCTCGCGAGCACACGCGCAATCCGTTCGCCTACACCGAACATACATCAAACGCACAAAACGAGTGTTCAAAAAATGTTGGCTCCCTTTCTCGTAAACGCATGCGTTGCAAAATGTTCACGTTCGAAAAAGGGGGCGCGGACGGGGCGCGCGGTATACGGGTGGGAGGGG
>JBAXGH010000012.1:0-40711 GCA_037139515.1 bacterium | reverse complement strand
AAGTGAGCAGGGGAAGAGCTTAGAGGTTAGAGCTTAGGGTTTCCTTAGGCCTTCTCAAGGATATCCCTAATCTCTAACCTCTAAGCTCTAATCTCTGTCCCCCTATGCCCCACCCCGACATCGGAATGCTACTCACCGCGGCGGAAATTGGAAATGTGCCGGAGCTTGATTTGCACGGCGCTTTTGCGCAGCAGGTTAAATATCAAATTGATAGTTTTTTGCAATCAGCTTGGATGAAAAACGAACGCGCGGTTCGGATCGTTCACGGAAAGGGCGAGGGAACTTTGCTTCGGGCGACACTCGCTGTATTGCGTGATCACGAGCTGGTTCTGGATTATCGCGTGCACGAAACCGGCGGCTCGACCGCCGTCGCACTGACTTCAAAAAAATAACAGGCGCCTGAGTGACGCCTGTTATTTTATTCTTGATAAACTCGTTCGACTTTTTCGACCATGGTGTCGATATTGTATTCATGTCTCACGAACTCGCGTGCCTTTTCGCCGATTATATCCGCCTCGGTCGAGTGATTTAGAACCCAGAGAATCTTTTCTTTTAGATGTTCATTATCGCGGACCTTGAACGGAATTCCGTGGTTTGCGATAAGTTCCATATTCTCAGCGATGTCAGAAGCGATAACCGGGCGACCGTATGACATGGCCTCAATAGTCGCAATCGGCAGGCCTTCAGATTCTGACGGATTCACAACTGCAAGTGCATGGGTGAAGAGTGCCGAGAGAGTCTCGTTGGTTTGATAGTCGGTGAAAACAATCGACTGATCGTTCGCGGCGAGTTTGTGAAGATCGCTGATATAATCTTCGGTGAAAGCTGAGCCGCCGACAATTGCGAGCTTCTTTCCAATCATCAGTTCGGCGTGAGTTTCACGAAGTTCGAGCCAGACTTGAATTAAATCATGAACACGCTTGTGAGCAACGAGACGTCCGACGAAAAGAAAATATTCTTTCGGTTTGAGAGCAAAAACTTTCAGATTTTTCGCCTGACCGGGAATAGCTTCATCGACACCGCTTGGAATATAGTTAGTCTCGGTTTCGTATGCCCCGATGCAATACTGGTGGAGGGACTTGGAAACTGTAATTGTCGAGTCGGCAAAAGTGCAGGCTGCGAGCTCACCAAGGCGCAGAAATAATCGAGCTACGAGCCCCCACTTGGCGTGTTTGCGGTCAATGCAGTGAAAAGTAATCACGATTTTTGTGCGTGGTGACATGATTTTTGGAATCCAGCTCAAAAGAGCCGGACCGACGCCGTGAATGTGAATCACATCCAGGTTCATGCGTGAAGCTTTGATGAGCGAGAAAAAAGTGTGGGTGATGGCGTCGAGGTGTTTGGTGCGAACGCTTGTGGTGTGAATCAGGTTTACGCCGCGATGCTTGTTTTTGGCGAGCGGGGAATACCAGGAGCGGCAAAATACCGTGACTTCATGGCCGTGGGCCGCGAGTCTAACCGAAAGTTCTTCGGCATAGCGTTCAATACCGCCGAATAAGGCCGGAATGCCTTTTTGTCCGATCATGGCAATCTTCATAGGATTGCCTATGTTTAGCAGAAAAATGCGATTTTGTCAACAGGGCTAGGGCCGTACGACTGATTCAGAAGCGGCGAATTTGTCGAAACGAAAGTCAGCAACGACGGGGCCAAACTCAATGGCTGGGTCATTTTTTCGTGCGACTGGGCGGTCGACCCTCGCCGTCATGGAAGAAAGCAAAGTTGGCAGGGTTCCGACAGAACCCTCGGCGGGTGTAAATTTCACCTCAAAACCCATGAGGGGCTCGTTCTTATCGGTCTTTTTGAGTGGCCGCGCATACCACTCAAAAGCCCGGGTTTCTTTGTTATATGAGAGTTTGTCTTTATTATTGACCCAGGTTTTTCCGGTGAATTCGACTCCGGGTGCGAGTGCGGCTTTGATGATGGCGCCTTTTGCATCGCGAAGATTGCGATTGACACTCAGGTTTACCCAGAAGGTTGAAGTCACACCTGGTTTTTGCGGCAATGGTCCGGCGCTGATTTTTTTCCCGGTCGAATCATAGAGTCGCGGAAAAGCTGTCACATGAACCACATCCGGTTCCGGTTCTGTTCTGGTCGCGTGTTCGATGCCGCTCACATCGGTCCAGGTAGTTCGCGCTTTTAGACCGAGTTCGCTAAGCAGAACAGTTTTGCCACGAAAGTTTGGCGCAACTGTGGTCCAGACGCGGAAGTTCCCGGTGCGTCCCGGAAGTATATTTTTAAGTGTAACCGTCTTGTCTGGAAACGAATTTACGCGCACGGAAGCCGACTTAATGATATTCGGGGAATTCAAAGTATCGTAGTGAATGGTGGTATAGACTCGGCCGCTTTTCGGTACCTTGAAGTTTCCATTATCACCAATATCCATCGTTACATTCAGAGCCGGAGTCACGACTGAAACCGAACGAGTCGCAGTTGCGATGAGTTTTTCTTCTTCGTTATAGATGCCGACTCGCAGCACAAAGCTCCCGCGGGATTTTGCGATAAAAGGAATCGAGAGGGTTTCATCACCTTTATTTTGAAGTTCAATAATTCTTCGCGAACCAGAATCCTCAAAGACTCCGTCGGCGATAATTCCGACGGCCACCGAACGTCTTTCGGAAGCAGTATTTTGCAGGGTGATGGAAACGCGCGACTCTTCGTTCACCATGACTGAAGCCGGAGCATCAAGCGCGACTATCACATTTGGAACTTCGGTCTGCGTTGTACCGGTTACTGATGTGACAGCTTGTTTTTTGTTTTTAAAGTAATACCAGCCGCCAAAAGCTACGATCACAACGATCGCGATAAGAGAAAGAACGCTCGCGATATTCCAAAGCCACGAAGAGTCACTTTCTTCGGTCAAACTTGGATTAGTGGGTACAATGGGGACGCGATGGGGCGACGAGGGTTCGTGTGCCGCCGGTTTTTCCGCTTCCGGTGTATGTGGTTCGTGAGCCTGGTGGGGATTTGGCAAATTCATATCAAAAAACGCGCTCCTCCACGCTCTTCAATTGAAAACGAGTGTACGGTGATATATGAGTGTATGCAAGGGGATAAGTCTTGTTTATTAGGTAATTTACTGCTAATATGGTGCCCAATCTGTGATTTTGGCAATCCTAATGGCAGTAATGGCGATATTGGCTAATTTGAGACAAAAAAGATATCCCTAAGCCCTAATCTCTAAGCTCTAACCCCCACCCACTGTAACGTTTTAAGAAATCTTGCGACTAATGCAATGCTAGGACTTAAAGAACACATCTTAATCTTTCGAGTTCAAAAGCTTCGCGATCGTGAAGCTTTTGGGGTGCTCTATGAGACCTACGCCGACCGCATCGCCCGCTTTCTCTCGATGAAGGTAGGTGACGGGGAAGTCGTGGCGGATTTGTTGCAGGAAGTATTTTTCAAAGCTTGGAAGTATTTGATGGAAGACGAAGCCGTGGAACATCCTCAGGCGCTTTTCTTCCGCATCGCCCGCACGACCGTTATCGACCATTATCGTCGTACTGATCCGGAAGCGCTTTCGCTTGATGATGATAATGCTCCGGAAGTGGTGAGTGCTGGCATTAGAACGGATCAGTTGGACGCCAAGCGCGATGTCGAAAAAGTTCGCGCCATGCTCGGCAAGCTTCGGGCCTCATATAGGGAGGCAATCCAGCTACGGTATTTTGAAGAAATGTCGATTGATGAAATAGCGCAGGCTTTAGATAAGACTCCGGGAACCGTTCGTGTGCTCGTCCATCGCGCAGTTACCGCTCTAGAAGATTTGCTCGCGGAAGAGTCAAGACCCTATGTCAAAGAAATTGGAACAACTCCTAACGTTGGCGAAGAACACCCCGGAGCTCGGTAAGCTTTCGGCGGTTGTTAAGGAGTCTGTTCGCGCCAATTTAATGAAACAAATCTCTGAAACGTCGGCGCCTGCGGTTGCGCCTACGATTTTTGACGTTATCCGCGCGCCATTCCACGGAATCGAAATCCGTTCCGTGCTTCAGCCGGTCGCCGCACTCGGAGTTTTAGCTTTTGCTTCTGTTGGCTGGATCGGTTCGGTCTTCGCTTCCATGAACAGCATTCCGGGCGATACATTATATGGCTTGAAATTGGCCGCCGAAAGAACTCAGCTTTCTTTTGCAAGCTCTGATGAAACTCGCGTAAGACTTCATATCGAATTCGCGAACCGTCGGGCTGATGAAGTCTCCCGCCTCATGGAATCGCGTTCCAGTAGCAACGATGCGCGCGTCAAAGAAGCCATGGGAAATTTGAAAACCGAAGTTCAAACCGTTTCCGAGCATCTAACAAATTTAGAAGGTGGTGATGAAGAGACTGCGGTTGCGCTCGCCAAGTTGGTTGATCGCAAGGTCGGAAATCTGGAACAGGCGATTGACGCGAACCTGGAAGGCGCGACTGACTCGGTGAAGCAGGAAGCCACGGAAGTGCGTGATGCCGTCAGAATCGCAAGCGCTCAGGCTCTCACGGTGCTTGTGAAAGACGATGCCACCAAAACGAATTCCACGGAATCTCTCGGTAAGAAAGTCGACGATCGCGTGAAAGAGATAAAGATCGGACTTACGAACGTTGAGAAAGATTATAGCGAAGTCAGAGCAGCTTTTGAAAAACGCGTTTCGAGACTGTCGATTCTTTCGGAATCTGATCGTAAAGATGTAGCGGCTCTTAAAGAAATCGAATCGGATCTTGCAAGCGCAGACGAATCAATCGGTAGCGCCCTGGATGCTGCGAAAAAGAAAGATTACGGAGTCGCGCTTGAAGAAGCTAAGCTTGCAGAAGATGTTCGCGCCGGTGTGGTTGCGAAGATTGCTGAAATAAAATCAAGAGCTCCGAAAGCAGAAGTTCCGGTTACATCGCCAGCTCCAGTTGCGGTTCTAGTCGAAGAAGTTAAATAGGAAAATTACGTCATCCTCGTGTAGAACGCGGGGATGACGTAACAGCAGCAGGGAAGTACAAGACCTTCGTCGTTCGATACGAGGCTTTACAGCTTCGCATCAAGCGTCGAACGCCCTGTGCGTTCGCCAAAGACCAGTTACCAATGGTGACGGGTCTATAATTCATCCGCGTGGCTTAAAAAGGTCGAGCCTCACGGCAGCTCACGCTCTGTTCATAAGCATTCGCTTAAAAACGAATGCCTTCCCGAAAGACACTAACTATAAATAAGTCTTTCGGAATCAGATATTATTTCTATGATGACTGAAACACATCGCGGCACGAAGCGCGTACTCGCAGTCGCCGTCGCTCTCGCCACCATGGCTTGGGCAATCGGCCTCGCGACGCTCGTTGCTCCGCTCTCCGCCTCTGCTGCTACGATCCCTTCGGGCTCGCTCGTTAAGGGTTCGCTCCCAGCTGTTTACTACGTCGGTGCCAATGGTAAGCGTTTTGTTTTCCCGAATGACAAGGTCTTCAAGACCTGGTACTCGGATTTCTCAACGGTTCAGAAGATTTCTGATGCCGACCTCGCCTCTCTCATGATTGGCGGTAACGTTACCTACAAGCCAGGTTTGCGCATGGTCAAGATCACTTCGGATAACAAGACCTATGCTATTGCAAAGGGTGGCGTTCTCCGTTGGGTAAAGACTGAAGCCGCTGCCGTCGCTCTCTATGGTTCAACCTGGAACCAGCAGATCGATGATATCGCTGATGTCTTCTTCATCAACTACACGGTTGATGGTGATATCAACTCAGCTGCTGACTACAACAAGGCACAGGAATTGGCGAACGCTACTTCCATTAATGCTGATAAGGGTCTCGATGGTTCACAGCCAGTTTCTTCTGGTGTAACCGTCTCCTTGTCTTCGAAGTCCCCATCTTCGATGTCGATCCCGTCAACTGCTTTCTACGCTCCGCTCCTCACCCTTTCGGTGAAGAACACGACGTCGTCGCAGGTTAATCTTACCGGACTCACGGTCCACCGCACGGGTATCATCGCTGACTCTTCTGTCTCCGGTGTGCTCGTAACCGACAGCTCGGGTATTCTTCACGGAACACTCGTCACTTTCGGTCAGTCGGTAGCCCAGCCTGGTTTTGGTACGGATCCGATTCGTATTGCCGCTGGTGCCACGGAAGATGTTACCCTCTCGGTTAACATCGGTGCCGTCACTTCCGGTACTCTCGGAGCCACAATCAGCCTCGCTTCCGATCTTACTTTCGTTGATGGTAACGGCGCTGCCGTCGCCGTTGGCGGTTCTTTCCCGATCTCCGGCAGCACGATGAGTGTTGTGGATGGTACGGGTTCGATCGGTGCGGTTGCTGTTACGACTCAGACCATCATTGGTGGTACTTCAGGTGCTCCGATCGCTATCGATCAGGGTGCCAAGAACCTCGATGTGGCCAAGTTCCGTATTTCCGAATCTTCGGGTAGCGAAGATGTTGAACTCATGAACCTCGAAATCCAGAACAACGGTTCTGCTTCCGCTGGTGACATGTCCAACATTCGCCTCGTTGACCAGGATAACCAGGTCGTTGCGACCGTGTCTGGCGTTGTGAACAACATCGCTAAGTTCTCGATCCTCTCAATGACTGGTACGAAAGCTGGTCCTCATGGTGGTTTCAAGATTCCGTCTGGTCAACAGCGCGACTTCACGGTCCGCATTGATACTTCGGAAAATACCAACTCAGCTTCCCGCACAATCAACTTCACGGTTCAGAACTCTTTCCGCGTTCGCGCGGTTGGTGTCCGCACCGGAGTTGGTGTGACGCCTTCAGCTGGTGGTTCGGATACTTACCCGATTGGTGACACCGAAGGCGGTGCTAACTGGGTTGCTTTCCGCACTGGTACTCTCTCGGTTTCCCGTTCAACTGAATCTCTCTCGGGCAAAATCACTAAGGGTGCCACGAATGTAGCTCTTGCTACGTTTGATGTTCGCGCCTTTGGCGAACCGATCGAAATTCAGGAAATTCAGTACGTTGTATTGAATCAGAGTGGCGCCGCTTTGGCTGGCTCGACTCGCAAGTCTCTCGTTGGAACGGTGAAGATTAACAACGCTTCTGGCGCTGCGATCTTCTCAAAGACCGCGACTGACGCCACGAACTATGGTGGTACGTGTACGATTTCTTCGAACACGTTCTCCGGTACTTGTGGTGGAACCGGTGGAACCGTCCTTTCGACGCTCTCTTCGTTCACGACGATTCAGGCGAACAGCACGGGCAAGCTCGTGTTCGTAGCCGATATCGATCAGAACGCTACGTCGTCTGATGGTTACACGGTTCAGCTCCAGTCGATCAAGTTCCGCAAGGTTTCTTCGAACACGTTTGATACGACCACCCCAAACATCGCTGGTAACGGCTTAACTGTCGAAACCTCGACGCTCACGGTGAACAAGTCGTCTTCTTACAACCCAACCAACTTGGTTAAGGGTGGTTCGCTCCAGAAGCTTGCTTCCTTCGATCTTCAGGCTGGCGCTTCAGAAGGTCAGCGCGTTAACGCTTTGAAGGTCCAGGTTTGTACTGGCACTTCAGCCCTCGTTGACGTTGCTACCAACTGTACCGGCGCCGATGTTACCGCGACCGGTATCTCTACCGTCACGAACATCACGCTCATGCAGGGTGCGACTCAGCTCGCTCCAGCTCAGTCAATCACGACCGCCGCTGGTGGTACGTATTCGACTCAGCTCACGGTTAACGCCAACACGACTATCGCGGTTGACGTTTACGGTGTAGTTTCGTCTTCGTATGGTCCGACCAACTTGGGTATGGCTCTTACGGCCAGCTCATTCACGGGTCTCTCCTCGCAGACGACCACGAATGGAACAGCCGTTCTCGGCCAGGATCTCACGATCTCGGTTGGCGGTACACTTACGGTTTCAAGCTTGGGCAACGATGGCGTGATCAACGTCGCGAAATTGCTCCACGCTGGTGAATCCGATGTTCCTCTCTTCAAGTTCAAGATCCGCGAAACGACCAATGCCGAAGCGATGACGCTCGGTAAGTTGTACCTCGTTGTCAAGAATGCTCAGAACACCTTCTCGAGCTACAAACTCTTCAACGAAGCGACTGGTCAGCAGATCGGTTCTTCGAACACAGCCATCATCTCTAACGGTACGAACGGTGAAGTCCGCTTTGGTGGATTGAACCTCTCGATCGTAAAGGGTGGTGAAATGAACCTCATCGTTAAGGGATCCGTTGTCGACGCTGCCACCATGGCTTCTTCGAACTACGATGTCCTCGTAACGCCTTCGTTTGTGGAATACACCGGTTCAGTTTCCGGTACCACGACTCGCGTTTCCGGTGGTTTGGTCATTGGTCAGCACACAGCTGATGCTACTGGCGTTGCCGGTACGTTCACGGCTGGTACTTCGACCCAGGCTAAACAGGTTTTGACGGTTGCTTCGCTTCCGGCTAATTCCGATACAATCAATATTGGTGCTTGTTTGGTAACCTTCAGCACGGCTGGTACGCATGATACCAACTGTACTGGTGGTGCTACGATCAACCGCACGACCTACAACTCAGCCGCTTTGGTTGCTGGTCAGCTCGCTCTCCTCACGAACGTTACCGATGCTCTCCATAACGCTCTCGTAGTTTATGGAACCGGTTCAACGGCGACCTTTGTTGAAGCTGGTGCGGTAGCTTCGGCCACCAATATCACTTTCACGGACGGTACTACTGGTAGCGCCATCACCAATGTCGCTACGACCGGTGTTATTGGTACGACCGCTCCTTCATTCCTCCTCGTTAACGACGTCTCTAACTTCGAAGTTGGCGACTTGGTTTACTTGGATGTGAACAAGGATGGTGACTTCGTAGACTTCACGACTTCGATCAAGGAATCGCAGTCATACGCCGTCAAGACTGTCGGTACGAACAGCATTCAGCTCTCGCAGACGACTTCGTCCTCGGGTGCCTTGCTCGTTCCTCCGGTGCTCACGACTGGCGTTCCGGTTGTGAACTACAACTTCTCCTCTTCCAATCAGGAAGTTCAGGAAGTTGAACCGATCGTGACCGGCTTGAACGTTGGTTCAGGCAGCATGGTCTCGGAAAATGAAGTCGGTACATTCGTTATTCGTAACGAAGGCAACCGCTCACTCGTTGTTGACACCTTGAAGTTCGAAATCTCGGGTTCTTACCCGACGACTTCCGGTGCTCAGACCTATGGTCCTCGTTCGTTCAAGCTTGATCGTGCCGATCCGACGACTGGCGCTCGCATTGCGAACACCATGATCAGCGGCGCTGCACTTTCAACCTACACCTACGCGGATATGGCCGGTACTTCTAACGAATGTGTCACGTTTGCCGCTTCAGGTGTATACAACGTATTCGGCAGCTGTACTTCAGTCATGATTCCGGTCTCCGGATCAGTCATCGTCTTCGACCTTGACGCCGCTGGTTTAGTTGAAGAAATCGGCGGTGGCTCCTCAAAGGGCTACGTCGTTCTCGCTGATACTACTGTCATCAAGTCCAACTCGGGTTCGAACACTGCTTCTACGCAGGTTCGTATGCTCGGTTCAAAGGCTGTTGAAGGTAGCACGAACGCTGGTTTGACCTGGAACTATATTCGCACGTCGAATGGTAACTCTTCGGGTAACATCGACATCAGCGACAGCTATATCGTTTCGGGTAAGTCGATCACTTACTAGTTCTCTAAACAGAATTAGTGGCTCGATAAACCAACTGAAAAAGACCCCTCACGGGGTCTTTTTCTTTTGCGGGATGTTGGCATTCCTGGACTGCTTTTGTTGTCATTTCGGACACTGGATCCCTCGGCTTCGGGATGACAGTAGGGAGATCTAGGATGATAGCAGGGAGGAGGCATTCTATTTTGTGTCATCCTAGACAGCCGAGGGATCTTGCTGTCTTCAAATGGATTCTTGGCCACGCGGGAATGACGGAGGGCGGAGATTGATACTTGACTAGTTGCATAAAATCGGCTAGATTCTGCATAGGCAGGTCAAACAAAGAAGGGAGTACCTTTCCATGCAAAAACAAAGAAGTATCGCCCTGTTCGTGGTCGTGTTTCTCGCGATTTGTTCATATCTTGGGTGCCTGATGTCAGGCACGGTCCCAGCCGGAAGCTTTCGTTGCAATGAAGATGGTGATTGCGCGAATGGCTTCTACTGCGATGGTGATATCTGTAAAGAACGCGGCACGGTCACTCCGCCGGATTCGAGCAGTTCGGTGTCGCAAAACACAGCTTCGGGAGGAGCATCGACATCTTCGTCGCACGGTTCAGCTTCGAGCGTCGAAGCTCGGTCGAGCAGTGATCACCGGTCTTCTTCGGGAGTCAGTTCCGCAGAAAGCCAGAATTCGAGCAGCGCTTCCGGTGCATCGGAATACTCAAGCTCGAGCGCGGTGAGCTTTGAAGTTTCGAGCGCCGGGATGTCTTCTAGCGCCGGCGTAGAATCGTCGAGTTCGAACGGGGGAGATGTGAGTTCGAGTAGTGCTGAGATGTCGAGTTCCGGACCCGGTTCAAGCTCGATCGAATTGGGTTCTAGCTCGGTCGAGGCGAATTCGTCGAGCTCTCAGGTTGCGAGCTCTTCGAGTATTGAAATCGGCAGTTCCGGAGTCGCATCAAGCGCTGAAGGCAGCAGCTCGTTCGTCGCGTCAAGCTCGGTTGAAGTCACTTCCTCGTCTTTCGAGGCGGGGAGCTCATCGAGCCTCACGGAAAGCAGCTCCTTCTCGGTTGCGTCGCCCTCGAGCAGTGCGGTTGTCAGTTCGTCGAGCGTCGGCGCGAGCAACTCCTCATCGCTTGGACCGGGGCAGGGACAGCAACTCGTCACACTGTCTTCATACGCGGCGGGTGGCCCACCGTGTAGCGGTTCAGTCTGTGGCGATGCTATTGCGGTTTTCGGAACCGGAGCCTACCTGCAAAGCAATATCTGGCTCGGTCTTGTAACGCCGCCGCTCGCACTCCTCGGCTATCAGGTGGTTTATCGCGACGGATGTTCGGGCACGGTCTACTGTAACTCGAATCCGACGGCTCCACTGAACACCGGCGAGTTCAAGCTTTGGGCGACGCCGCAAAAGATGTTCACGATTGTCGGGATTGGTTCAGACTGGGTGGCATATCGACCAAATCTCGTCACCTGGTGCATCGATCCGAACCCGAGCTACAATGGAAATCCGAGAATCGAACGGTTGAGCTACGTTCAGGATATTGACGGTGTTTGGTGGATGCAGATCGATTAGTGTTCCAGAGCCCCGTACGAGAAAATGATTCTTGTGCGGGGCCTTTTATTTGCTATACTTCAAGCATGCAGAAAAATTGGCATTTTAAAGCTGTTTTGGCTTTGATTACATGTTTTTCTTTATTTGCCGCACCTGTTCAAGCGGTTGATGTTCATATTGAGACAGTTTTTGTGCCGAACGATGAACATATCAAAGACCAGACTTATTTGCAGCAAATCATGGCGCTGCAAGCTTGGCCGTATACGATTGGCAAGCGCGAAGTGACGGTGGCGGTGCTTGATACCGGCGTTGATATCAATCATCCGGATTTAGCTGATAATATTTGGCAGAATCAGTTTGAGATTCCCGGAAATAATGTAGATGATGATCACAATGGTTATATCGATGACATGAACGGCTGGGATTTTGTAACCGGAACTCCGGATCCGATGCCAAAGCTTACCGATGATGCGAATCCTGGCGGCATGAATCACGGCACGATTGTGGCTGGCATTATCGGAGCGGTCGGCAACAATAAAATCGGTGTTGCGGGCATGAATTGGAATGTGCGCATCATGCCGCTTCGGGTAATCAACGGTAGCGGCTATGGAATCACGAATCATATTGGCGATGCGATTCTTTATGCGGTACAAAACGGTGCCGATATCATCAACTTAAGTTTTACGAGCGACACGGCTTCGCCGACGGTGCAGAAGGCTATATGGGACGCTTACCAACATGGAGTTTTGGTTGTGACTGCTGCAGGTAATGCGATTTTTGGTGGCGGACAGGATTTGGATGCGCGCCCTATTTTTCCGGCCTGCGTGAAGTCTCCGCTCGGGGGCAATCCGATTTTGCTTACAGTTGCTTCAGTTTCTGAATTCGATCAGAAATCAGACTTTTCAAATTACGGAAAAAATTGTGTTCAAATATCAGCGCCGGGAGAAAATGTTTTCGGTACGCTTTTCAGTTCACAGAAGCTGCCTGACTATAGCGATGAATACGGTGGCGGTTGGTCGGGAACTTCGGTCTCTTCGCCAATAGTAGCTGGGGCTGCCGCGCTTTTGAAGTCGCTCGCACCGCAAGCCACGGCGCAAGACTTGATCAAGATTTTGATGAGCACGGCTGACTCGATCGATGGCTTGAATCCGACTTTTCAGGGAAAACTTGGGAGTGGAAGACTGAATGTGCAGAGCGCGGTTTTGAAGTTATTAAATGCGCCACCGAAAGTATTTATCCAGTCGCCGCGAATTGTGGTTGCGCGCGGCTCTGGCGGGTCTTCGACGATTCAGATATTCGACGAACAGGGTTTGTTCGTGAATAGCATCACGCCGTATGCTAAGAATTTTTCCGGCGGTTTGCGCGTTGCGGTTGGGGATTTGGACGGCGACGGGAATGATGAAATTGTGACTGCTCCGGCATCAGTCGGTGGGCCTCATATTAAAGTTTATTCGATGAGCGGGGCGCTCATATCGGAGTTTTTCGCTTATGATAAAAAATTTACCGGGGGAGTTAACTTGGCTATCGGGGATGTGAACCGTGACGGAAAATCGGAGATTGTGACAGCTCCCGGAATCGGCGGAGGACCACAGGTTAAGGTTTGGGACGGAACCGGAAAAATAGTCGGCGACTTCCAAGTTTTTGATGCTAAGTTTCGGGGCGGCGTTTCTGTGACGACGGCTGACATCGACGGTGACGGTAGTTTTGAAATCGTTGCCGGAATGATGTCGAGAGGAAAAGATGTTAGAATCTTTAATCGAGACGGAGCTTTGGTCGGCATGATGCCGACGGTTCCGTGGAAAACTGATGGTGTTGTTTTGGGCACGGTGGATATTGAAGAAGATGGACGGGATGAGATTGTTATCGGGCAGAGAATTGGCGGCAGCACGGTCAAGGTTTATTCGAGCAAAGGAGTCGAACTGCGTTCGTGGAATGCTTCGACAAATAAAAAATATCTTGGCGGAGTAATGCTTGGATCAGCGGACGCGACTTCCGGCAAGAGACGTTTTATTCCGATTGGTATGACTGCTCGGAAAGAGGCTTTCTTCTATGACGCGAGCGGAAAAGTTGTTGCCCAGTATCAGGCGTTTACGGCTGCTCCAATCGGGGTTTCGCAGATCGTGATTGGCTCGGTGAAGGTGGAGAAATGATGAGAAAGGCCGTAGGGCGTAGGCCACAGGCCATAGTGAAACATTTAGAAGTAACCTACTACGCCCTACGGCCTATGGCCTAAGGCCTAAATCCCTATGTCTACACCATTTGAAAAAAAGAATGTTCTCGTAACGGGCGGTGCCGGTTTTATCGGCTCGCATATTTGCGAGCGGCTGCTCAAGGAAAATAATCATGTCATTTGCGTCGATACTTTTTCGACTTCTTCGGAACGTAATATCGATCATTTGCTTCGATTTCCTGATTTTGAATTTCTGCGTCTCGATATAAACGAAGTCTTTGATCCGGAAACGCTCCCGGAGTTGGATCGGTTCAAAATCAAATTTCAGGGCATTCAGGAGATTTATCACCTTGCTACTCCGATGTCGGTTAAGGGGTTTGATACGCATGTTATTGAGACGCTTCACACAAATTCTATCGGCACGATTCGCGTTCTTGATTTGGCTAAGCGGTATAAATCAAAATTTGTTTTGGCGTCTAGCTCGGTCGTGTATGGCGGGAGGCAAAAGGACACGCCGTTATTTGATGAGAATTTTCGCGGCATACTCGATCACATGAGTCCGCGTGGTTGTTATGACGAAGGCAAGAGATTCGCGGAGACGGCGACTCAAACCTATGTTCAGGCCTATGATTTGGATGCTAAAATCGCGCGCATTTTCCGCACCTACGGCCCACGCATGCCTTTGAATGATGGCCAGATGATTCCCGACTTTATCGTTGCGGCGCTTGAAGATCGCGAACTTCAGATTTTTGGCGATGAAAATTTCATGACTTCGCTCATGTATGTTGATGATGCTGTTTCGGGGCTCATGAAACTTATGGGCGCCGCGAAGGGACTGGGTGCTGTAAACTTCGGCTCGGATCAGGATTTGCGGCTTGTTGATGTGGCTAGCCTGATTCTAAAAACTACCAATTCGAAGGCAAAGATTTCTTTCCAGCCGCGGCTGCTTTTCATGACAGAGCTTGGACTTCCGAGCATCGCTAAGGCTCGAGATACACTGGGATGGTTGCCTTTGACCCGCCTCGAAGAGGGATTGCGCAAAACGATTGAATACGCTAAAGCACACAAGTTCATGACGAACGGGGTTTAGACTCGACACTTGTAAATCGAGCATATCGCCCTGTGAGCTAGAGGGGAGCCATAGCTCACAGGCGATACGCCTCGAATTTACAAGTAATGTCTGGCTCGTTCATGGAAGTGTGTGTGTCAGGCGGATTCAGTCGCATCTGCTTTGACGAGAAGATGACAGGACAGCTATTTAAGATTTTTGTTGTCATCTCAGCTTTTTTGTTGTCATCCTCGACGGCCGAGGGATCTTTAATGTATGAAAATCATCGCGGTCATGCCCGCTTACAATGAATCAACACGTATTGCTGCAGCCATTTCCGGCGTGCGGCCTTTTGTCCATTCCGTGGTTGTGGTTGATGACGGTTCTCGCGATACAACTGCTTCTGTGGCGCGTTCGGCTGGTGCGCGTGTTTTGGTGCATCGTTTGAATCGCGGACAGGGCGCGGCTCTTAAGACCGGGAACGCGGCTGCGCTTCGGCTTGGCGCCGATATCGTGGTTCACATTGATGCCGACGGTCAGCACGATCCGAGTTATATTCCGGTTGCCGTTGAACCTATTTTAAAGAAAGAAGTTGATGTGGTTTACGGTTCTCGCTATATGGGAATAGATGCGAGCGGGATTCCGGCTAGTCGGCGTTTTTTGCATTTTGGAATTCGCCGTTTCAATGCTTTGGCACTTGGAATCCCGTCGCGCATGACCGATCCGCAGAGCGGTTTTCGCGTCATGACAGCGGACGCTGTGCGCAAACTCAACTTTTTTCAGGATCGCATGGCACACTGTTCCGAATTGATGTCGAAAGTCACGCATTCTGATTTGCGCTGGAAAGAAGTTCCGGTGCGTGTTAAATATACTGCTGAGTCGCTTGCGAAAGGCAATAAAGCGCTTGACTCGTTTAAAATAGTTTGGCAACTGATACTGGGGGGCAGAGATTAGAGCTTAGAGATTAGGGAGACATTTATGCTCATACAAATCATATTTTCGCTGAGTTTTGCAATCGCGCTTTTCACGACTTGGAAGCGTTTTCGTGAAGATGCCGTGCGTTTTGCTGAAGCTTGCATCTGGAGTCTGCTTTGGTTTGCAGCGCTTTTGATTGTTTGGTGGCCCGGTTTTGTTTCGTTTTTGGCTGGCAAGGTTGGTGTCGGTCGCGGCGCTGATTTGGTCATCTATTCGTCGATAATCATCATATTTTGGCTAATCTTCAGGGTCTTTGTGCGTCTCGAGGCGATTGAGCGCCAGACTTCGGCTTTGATACGTGCCGAGGCTTTACACGAATTCGATAATGAGCTTGCGAAAGAGAAGTAGTAAGTGGTAAGTAATAGAGTAATAAGTGAATACACTTACTACTTATTCACTTAAAACTTACCACTGCCATGATGCCAAAAGTTGCTTTGATTTACCTGAGTTTCAAGTCAGGCAAGTATCTTTCCGAGGCTTTAAATACTATCAAATCGGTACGCTATCCGCGTGACCGTTTTGAGCTTGTTATCGTCGATAATAAAGTGCCTGGTGATGATTCGGCTGCAGTTATTAAGGCGACGGTCTTGCCGCGTTCAGGCGTCGATCTTCCAAAAATAACCCTGCTTGAAAATCCGGATAACCTGGGTTTTGCCGGCGGTATGAATACCGGCATGAAATTTGCGCTCGAGAACGTTTTTGATTATGTCATGCTCTTGAACCAGGATGGGGAAGTAGATTCCGGCATCATCGAAAACGCCGTTCGGGTTGCCGAAGCTGATTTAAAAATCGGCGCCGTGCAATGTTTGATTCGACTTCATCCAGAAACTCATCTTCTGAACGGCTATGGAAATGAACTTCATTATTTGGGCTTAGGTTGGAGCGGCGGCTATCGTTTGAAAGTTCATGATGCACGACCGACTTTGGTTCACGAAATTGGTTATGCGAGCGGCGCCGCTGTTTTGTATCGCGCGTCAGCTCTTCGCGATGTCGGCATCTTTGATGAAGTGATGTTTTTGTATCACGAAGATACTGATCTTTCGGTGCGCATGAGATTGCGAAATTGGCGTATTGTGATTGCGCCGCGCTCGGACTTTTATCACAAATACGAATTCACCCGCAGCATCATGAGTTATTACTGGATGCTTAGGAATCAGTTGGTTTTGTTTTTTACGCTGCCCAAGAAGCGCACGATATTATTGCTTTTGCCGATGCAAATCGTTTTGAATTCGGCGACTCTCTTGTTTTCTTTTAAAGGCGGTTGGTGGCGCCAATCATTGCGTGCTTATGGATTCTTTTTAAAGCCATCGACTTGGAAATATTTAGCCAAGCGCCGTCGCGAGATTCAATTGGTGCGTTTGATGAGCGACCGTGAGGCTTATGCGATCTGCAAAAGCGAGGTCGTGTTTCAGGATGTTGATAATTGGCTGCTTAGGCATGTCGGCAATCCAATGATGCGCCTGTACTGGAAGATCGCGTATCCGCTCATGCGTTGGTAATACATGCTTATGAAAGTTGCGATCATTTCATCAACATTTCCGCCATATCGAGGCGGCATGGGCAACGTCGCCGAAGAAGAGGCGCGATTGTTAAGCGAGCGCGGCCACGAAGTGACAGTACTTATCCCCAGCCGCGACGCGAAGGGGACTGTCCCCTTAGGGCCCAAAGGGGACAGTCCCCTTTACAAAGTTTGCGAAATTAAGCCACTTTTCACTTTTGGAAATGCAGCTTTTGTGCCGCGGCTATTTTTCAACTTGCGTGGGCATGACGTGGTTCATCTTCATTATCCTTTTTTTGGTGGCGCTGAATCGGTCGCTCTTTATAGATTATTTCATCCGAAGTTCCGATATTTCATCACTTATCACATGGATACGATTGGGCGCGGTTGGCTCGCCGTCATATTCAAACTTTACTCGCTGATTATTTTGCCGCTCGTCTTGCGCAGAGCTGAAAAAATCCTGGTGAGCTCGCGTGATTATGCGGAATCAAGCGTAGCACTGAAGCGTTCCTGGAAAAGAATCGAATCTAAAATTGAAGAGCATCCGTTTCCGGCCCCAAAAGCCATCTCTAAGCTCTACGATCTAAGCTCTAATCCCTATTTCGTCTTCCTCGGTGGCCTTGATAGAGCGCACTATTTTAAAGGCGTTGATGTTCTGATTCGAGCTTTTGCTGCCGTGGCTGCGAAGCTTGATTCCTACGAATTGCATATAATAGGTGGTGGCGGTCTGCGTGGTGAATATGAAAACCTAGCGATTCGACTTGGGATCGCCGAGCGAGTTAAGTTTTTAGGCTCTCTGCCTTCCGGCGAGCCGCTTGAAAGCGAGCTTCGCGGTGCGCGCGCTTTGGTCTTGCCGTCGATTGATCGCTCGGAAGTATTCGGCCTTGTACTTCTTCAGGCTCTCGCGGCCGGAATTCCGCTGATTGCGTCGAGTCTTCCGGGAGTGCGCACGGTGGCATCTAAAGACATTGCGTTGCAGGTTGCGCCGGGGGATGTCACGGCGCTCGCAATTTCACTGCGTTTGATGGCGGGTGATAATGCGCTACATGCAAGACTCGTTGCGAATATTCCGGAAAAGCTCAAAAAATATTCGGTTGAAAAATATCTTGAAGTGCTCGAAAAAATCATCAGCAACAAATCATGAAAATCGTAATCATCTCGAATTTATTTCCGCCTTTTGTGCGCGGGGGAGCTGAGCTTGTCGCGGCTGCTTCGGCAAAAGCTTTATCGG
The DNA here is from genome assembly GCA_037139515.1 of bacterium. Taxonomy (GTDB): domain Bacteria; phylum Patescibacteriota; class Patescibacteriia; order JBAXGH01; family JBAXGH01; genus JBAXGH01. The sequence goes on along the minus strand of JBAXGH010000012.1, from coordinate 22,686 downwards.
CACGTGGCCACGAAGTCACCGTGATTTCGACTTGTCCGACCAAACTTGGTGCCAAGCGCTACGAGGTCGAAGAGGGCGAGTGGGAAGGTCTGCGCGTCTTGCGATTCTTTCCGGCTGAACTTTATTACACGCTCGACGATCATAAGCACAAATATTCGACGCGTTTGCTGTGGCATATTCAGGATGCATTCAATATGTATTCCGCTGGCGTGGTGCGCAAACTTTTAAAAAAAATCAAACCCGATTGCGTGATTACGCACAATTTGAAGGGGATAGGGCTTTTGATTCCGGGCGTCATTCACGAATTAAAAATTCCGCATATTCACACGCTTCATGATGTTCAACTGATCGAGCCGTCCGGATTGATCACGCCGAAATCGAACGAGTGTCATCCTGTCGGAATGTTTCATCCAGCGGCCAATATGCGTCATCCCGAAGCCGAGGGATCTAGTATTTTTGTGAAAATTAAAAACTTTTTCACGGGACTGCCTTTTGTCGGATATCGTTTTGTGACGAGATGGCTTTTCTCGTCACCTGCGCTGGTTGTTTCGCCAACCGAGTGGCTGCTCGAGCTTCATCGTGCCGACGGATTTTTTCAGCGCTCGCAGGCTTTGGTGTTGCAGAATCCGGTGCGGGAGGTAATAAAAAATCAAGAAATCAATAAATCAATAAATCAAAGAGCTGTTCCTAAATTTGTCTTCGTTGGACAAATTGAGAATCATAAAGGCATCAATGAGTTAATCGACGCTTGGTTAGAGGCAGAAAAAAATCCTGATTTTATTGCCGAGCTTGAAGTTATTGGTGATGGTACTTTGCTTTCAAAAATTAGTGAGCGCGTCGGTTTGCATGAAAGGATTCGTTTTCACGGTCGTTTGCCGAATGAAAAAGTTTTGAGGTTACTCGAAGGTGCGACGGCGCTGGTTTTTCCGTCGAAGTGTTTGGAGAATGCGCCGGGCGCTGTACTTGAGGCACTGTCCCTAGGTGTGCCAGTTCTCGCGACCGACGTCGGGGGCGTACCGGAATTCGTGCGCGAAAATCAAAGCGGTTGGCTGATTCCGCCGGGCGATACCGTGGCTTTGTCGCGTATGTTGCGGCATGTTGTTGATCATCCAAAGGAGGTTGCGATGCTCAAGGCGGCTTTGCTTGGGCGCGAAAAGATGACCGCCGAAAAATACGCGGAAAAGCTCGAAAATCCGTTATCAAATCTGGGCTTTAATAAGGCTAAATAGCTTAATTTAGCCATTATAACTGTTAGCGATGATTGACATTATCGCTACTTTGTGTTATAGTTTCGACACGATTTGACTGGCGACGCATGGCGCGTCGGCCTTTTGGAGGCAGTCTTGAAAAAGATTATCGTTTCGTTTTTCCTGTTTTGCCCCGGAACCCTGGCCATCCCGGCCACCGTCATTGCAAGCTTCGTCGGCTGCGGTGACCTGAACAACGACGAGGGAATGGCCGACATCGCGGTCGTGAGCTACGACCCACTGACGCAGGAATCCGGTGTGTCCGACGCCGGTGCCGAGGTCGACGCCGACGAGGACTTCGAGGTGGTGCTCATGCCCCTGGTCGCGGAGACGAGCGTCGAGTTCGAGCTCCCGGTGCTCGAGCGCATCCTGTCTTCGGAGAGCGAAGAGACGCGTCTCGCGTCCTTCAGCTACGGCGGGCACGGGTACGTGGTGTCGATGTTTCCGGAGAAGCCCGGTCGCATCGGTAATCGGCTCGGGAGATTCGAGATTCTCGTCATCGACGAGTTCTCGGTCATCCTCCGCGACACGGTGACCGGGTTCGCATTCAACAAGCAGCTTTCTACCAATTGATTTCCCACGTGAGGACCGCACCCGCGCAAAACATCGCGCGGCCGGTCCTCCCTCAAAACACCGCCCCGAACAACTCGTTCGAGCCGGAGCCATGAGGTTACAGATGAAGAAAATCGGCTTGATCGTTGTCCGTTTCTACGCCGCCGTTCTCCTGCTCGCATTCGCCGCCCTCGCCGTGCCGCAGGAGGGACTCGAGGCAGTGGTTTTGGCATCGCGCTCATACGGATTGAGTCAGATCGAGCAAACGATGCTCGAGGTTGCGCTCTGTCCCGTGAGCCTCGCAAGCCTCGTGAAGCGAGCCTGGAGCAGCGCCCTCGGTCCCGAGGAGACGCGGATTGCGGTGATTTCGCCGTCCAATCCCGGAAGTATTTTCCTCAATCCCGATGCGCTCGGCTTTGCCCCCACCCTGAACGAGCCCTGCGGTTATCGGATCGAAGGCGACCGGCTGGAGTGCGTTTTTGAGGGCGGGCGCTACTGGTTGCGCTTCCGCTAAACCTGTCCACGTCCCTTTTCAGGCCCCGCACCCTCTGATTTCTTCGGAGGAGGTGGGGCGCTTTTGTTATCCACAGATATTTGAAAAACTCAATAAATCCGCTCTCTTGCGCGCTGAAAAATCACATGACTATCATGGTGATAGCTATGAGACGACGAAGAATGAAAATAGAAGAGCTTTCTTCTGACGTGCAGGGGTTAAAAACCACCGTCGACGGTCTTGTTGTTGGTATGAGTGAATTAAAAACTACGGTCAACGGTCTTGTTGTCGGGATGGGCGAGATAAAAACCACGGTTCATGACTTAGCTAGTGTGATGGAAAAGGGATTCTCTGCCATGATTTCTGAGATTACGGAAATAAAGTCAGATATTTCAGTACTAAAAGAAGATGTCGCCGGCTTGAAGTACGACGTTAGAGATATAAAAGTTACACTTGATAACCACGATGAAAAACTCGATTTTCTCATCGAGCGTGATTTGAATACGCAGAATCTTTTTGATGATGTTTTTCCGCGCCTCGTAAAACTCGAGCGTAGAAAGAGCGGATAGTTTTTATTTCTCAAACTTGAAAACAGTGATCTCATCGCCGATATCAAAGCTGCCAGTCGCAAACTGCGCGGTTTTTTGTTTTATATAATCATATTGCCACCAAAACTTCGGCAAAATAAAGTAGCACAAATTGCGGCCGGTGAGAGTCATCGAATCGAGAATCGCTTTTTCCGACGGCTCATAAGTCATCTCTAAAAAATACGGATAGAGCGCGCCGCCGGTCGGAATCGGATAGGGGAGAATCTCGCCGGCACTAGTTGCGATGGTTTCCGGAAAACCGAGTTCGTGAACAAAAGCGGCGGAAGTGGTTTGCGGCGCCAGAATAAAATACGGCTGTGTTCCGGCGTCAGTATTTATCATGCGAGCCACGGTCAAATCAGCCGCGGCAACATTAAAACCTTTGCTGGTTTCGTGGCGATCAGCGCGTGGATACATCAGATAAAAATGTCCGGTGCCGAGAACTGTGATCGCGAAAAGCGCGGCAAGTTTAAGCGCGATCGATTTGTTGGCGAGGCGTTCCAGGAAATTTTCGAGTCCCATCATCATGAAAGGCGAAAGTGCGAAAACGGAAAGCAATAGTAGCCGTCGACCATAGTCACCCTGCTCGTAGCCGATAACATCCGGGAAAGTAAAACAGGAAAGCATGATGCCGGAGAGCGCAAAAGCAAGCGCGGAGGCGAGCAGGAAGGTTAGAGTCTCGGATTTTTCTTTGCGCCTCAAGCCGAGTGCGGTGAAGAAAATAAACATCGCGATGAGCGCAAAGCCTGAAAGATAGGCGAGATCTTCATAGAGTCTGAAGGTTGTGAGCGGTGCCAGGGTTTTTGAAATCAAGTCGGTCGGCAGATGAAAATCGAGCGGCTGCCCGGCCAGTTTTATTTTTGCGAGCATCAATCCTGGAACCAAAAGCGCGCCGCCGAAGCTCGCTAGCGCCAGATGTTTTGGGTGTTTCAAAAATGACAGACCGACGATAATAAGAGCCGGAATTCCGGCAATCAAATGTATTGTGCATGCGGCGATTGCTATTGGAAGGGCAAAACGCAGACGCTCGGCACGCGTACCGGTTGCGCAAATCAGCACGACTGCGATGAATAAAAGTGCGGCGAAAGCAAACGGAGTTGTGATGGTAAGAATCGAGAGCGGTAAAAAGATAAGCGCAATGAGCGATGAGCGAGTGAATTTCTTGATAAGTACCGGCAGAATCATGGCGGCGAGCGACGGAACCAGAAAACGGTCCAGACCGTCAATCGAAATTCCGGTCAAAAAATTGAGCGCGGTTACAAGCGCATATTGTCCGCCGTATAAAATCGGCAGCGGATTTATTGAGCCATTTGCAGCGATCGAAAGTTCGGCGGCGCTATGAAGGAAAGAATCGAATCCATAGCCGAGCGGAAAAATCAAAAGAGTCAGCGCCAAATATCCGAAGCTTGTTAGAAAAGTGCTGAAGCTTTCGGCGAATTTACTGCGTGCAAATTCGAGTGCGATTGCGGTGCAGAGCATCAAGGTGAAAGCGACGAAGATTTCGCGCGGCAAAACTGTCCAGGGAGTGCGGACTGCGATTACGGTTGTGGATGCGAGAATTATTTTGAAAAATGCGATGGTGGAAAGGAGATAAATGACGACGACGGGGAGCTGTCCCTGATCTGACGGGGACTGTCCTCTAGTGGATGAAGTCGCAAGTCGCCAAGTTAAAGCCGCGGCGACGATAAGAGAAATAATCGCGGTCCCGCGATTCAAGAGGCCAGCAAACAGAAAAATGTCAGCCGAGATTGCAAGTAAGCTCGCAAAGAGTATGATAGAAGGGATTAAATTCATATGAGAGATCCTTTAAAGCTCTATTTTTACGACCGGGCTTTGGGTGCGGTGTTCGAACATATCATACCAAAGTGGATCACGCCGAATCATATCACTATCTTCAGATTCGCGATGACACCGCTCGTGGTTCTGTTTTTGAGTCTTCGTTGGTATAGTTTTGCGATTCCATTTTTCCTGTTTGTGGCTTTTACCGATGTGCTTGATGGTACGCTGGCTCGTGTCCGTGGCCAGGTCACTGATTGGGGGAGCCGCTACGACCCGCTTGCCGATAAATTGCTTATCGGCTCGGTGCTCGTGATAATTCTGCTTCATTACGTTGATCCGATTCTTGCCTTTGCGCTTATCGCCCTGGATGTGATAGCTATTATTGCCGGAGCTATCAGGACTTTTCGCGGTGAAGTGGTTATGGCGAACCGCTTCGGAAAGCTCAAAATGCTTTTACAGGTTTTCGGTATCACCGTGCTGCTCCTCGGCCTTTCTTTGGATATCCAGGCTTTTGTGCCGCTCTCAAACGCTTCGTTTACGCTCGCTCTTATATTTTCGGTGATTTCGTTGCTAAGTTATGGTATTTAGAGAAATCTTCAAACGCGAGAATATTATTGCTGCGACGATTGGCCTTGTGGCCTTTTTTGCTTATGCGGCTTTTTCGATTTTCTCGACTTCGCATTTATATAATTCACCCGACGATCATGCAAATGCATTTTTTATCACGCATTTCGCGGAGCGTGGAGAGCTTTGGTATTCCGAGCCTTTGAACTTGAGCGTGCAGGGGAGAGTTGTTTCTCGTTCGATGATGGCGCTGGGCTCGCGGGTCGTGCCAATCGGGTTCCCGGGGCTCGCGATTTTCTACGGAATACTCGCAAAGATTTTTAGCGTCAGCGCGATAAATTATTTTACACCGGTACTTGTCGCGATGAGTTCGATCATTTTGTTTTTTGCTTTAAGAAAACGGTCGGATGATTTTAAAGCCGCGTGCGGAGCGATGATTTATGCTTTTAATCCGGCGCTTTGGTATTACGCTTCTCGGGGGCTCTATCCGAATGCCGCCGTGCTTGCGCTCGTTGTGATTGCCGGCGCGTTCATGTTTTTGTTTGAACAAAAAAAGACGGCGCTCGCTGGTTCGGCAATAATTTTAGCGATTGCGATATTTATCCGACCAGTCGAATTGATTTGGATTTTTCCGGTCTCAATCGGATTTATATTTTTCAAGTTTTACCGCATGAACATATGTGCGATATTGTCCGGAATAGTATTCGGCGTTTTTGCCTCACTTCTCGCGAATCACTGGGTTTACGGAGCCTGGTTCTCCAATGGTTACTCAGCTTCGCTAGCTGCACCGGACGCTTTTGCGGTTGCGGCACCAGGGATAAAGACAGTGGTTAAGCACTTAGCTCGGTTCGGTATCATGATATTTCCGATTCACTCGCTTGCCATGATTTGTGCCTGGCTCTGGCTGGTTTCAAAGAAAGAATATCGTAAAATTGCTGCGGTGATCGCAGCGCTTGTCGCCTTCATCGTACTGCCTTATGTGGTTTTTGGCGCGCGCGATTTAGTTGGTACCGGTATCCCGACAATCGGAACTTCTTTTGTGCGATATTGGCTTCCGGCATTTATGATTGGTGCGGGCGTCGTGATTTTTGTGCTCGAAAAAATCCGTTCACGCGGCCTAATTACTGTAGTTGTCGCGGTCTACATGCTAACTTCGTTTTATGCCGTTTGGTACGGAACACCCGACAGTCTGCGCGGAATTATGGCGAGTTTGAATCGCTACGATAACGTTCTCTCGGAAGTTCGTGCTAAAATTCCGTCGGATTCGATAATCATCGTAGAGCAAACGGATAAGGTTTTTTTTCCAAGTTACCGAGTCGTATCTTGGCTTCGAAATCCGGGAACCTATGAAGCGATTCCGGAATTATTGAAAGCGGCTCCGGTTTATTATTTCGGAATCACGTTTCCGCCGTCTGATATCGAAACTCTGACGCGCGAAAAATTGCCGAAAGACGTTTCAATAGAACTCGTGAAAAATTTTGATGGTGAAAGTTTGTACCAGTTCAGTCTCAAGAAATAGCATTATGCACACGAGCACTAAATATATAGCCGGAGCGTTTTTTGCGGGGCTCGCAGTTGCCGGCGCGCTTTTTATAAATGATTATTTGCGTCGCGAATGGAGAATTGACTGGCGTCCCGGAGAAATTTCTGTATTTGCCGATCCGCTTTATCCGCCAGGTCGCTTTTTACCGGTTGAAAATTTCAAACAGGTCATGACTTATGAGCCGGGTTATACCGATATATTGGTGCCAGCTAAATATTCCAAAATAAAAGTCGAAGTTGGTTTTGAAAATCCTGATTCGATTCCGGTTTCGATTGGAGTCCGCGCAAAAAATACGGATTTAAATTTGAGCCCGGCCGGTTTGACGTCATTCGAACACGAATATCTTGTTTCCAATTTACAGAATGTCGGCGGGCGAGTTCAGCTGATAATTTCTGCGCCAAGACTTCGTGAAGACGCAAAGCCGCTTGTCATAAATTCAATCACGGTTACGTATATCAAATAGTTATGGCCAATTTTGCGGAAAAAATTAGGTTCGAGCGACTCATGTGGATGTTATTTGCCCTCGAACTTCCTTTTGTTGTGCTAGAGTTTGTTAGACCTGGCGTTGTAATGGTGTTCCTACCCATGACTTGGTTCTTCGCGCCATTGATTCTGATTCTTCCGGCCGCGTTTCAGTTTGAAAATGACATCCCTAAGCTCTAACCTCTAAGCTCTCCACCATATGTCCGACTGTCTTTTTTGCAAAATCATCGCGGGCGAGATTCCTTCGACCAAGGTTTACGAAGACCAGGACGTCGTGGCTTTTTTAGATATCAGCCCGGTGAACAAAGGTCACACTCTTGTTGTGCCAAAGTCTCACGCTGAAAATTTTTTGGTTGTTTCAGAAGATGTTTCCGCGAAGGCTTTTGGGGCTGCTCAAAAAGTTGCGAAGGCCGTTTTAGCTGCGACCGGCGCGCATGGTTTTAATCTTCATGTGAACAATGGTCATGTGAGTGGGCAGGTGGTCGACCATTTACATATCCACATCATTCCGCGATTTGAAGGCGACGGGCTTGAGCATTGGCCGAAAATGACATATGGTAGCGGAGAGATGTGGGAGGTGGGGGAAAAAATCAAAAAATCAATAAATCAAAGAAACGATATGCCTCGAGACGCGACTCTGTAATCCTATTGATTTCTTGATTTTTTGTTTTATTGATTTATTATGCGATTACTTGTCTCCGGTGGTTCCGGCTTTATCGGTTCAAACTTCATTCACTACGTTCTGCGCGAACGTCCGGAATGGAAGATTTTGAATTACGATTTGCTTACTTATGCGGGAAATCCTGCCAATGTAGCGGTTTTGGAAGGTGACCCGCGATATTCTTTTAAACAAGGTGATATTTGTGATGCATCGGCTTTAGAATCTTCGATAAACGAATTTGGGCCCGATGCGATTATCAATTTTGCCGCTGAAACTCACGTCGACCGGTCAATTCACGGTGGTGCCGCCGAGTTTGTGCGCACGAATATTATCGGCGTTCAAACTATTCTTGAACTTGTGCGCCGTTTGGGCTTAAAAAAGTACGTACAGGTTTCGACTGATGAAGTTTACGGCGCGCTCCCGCTTGATTCCGGCAGTGCTTTTACCGAAGAAACCAAGCTTTCTCCGAATTCGCCATATGCCGCATCCAAAGCGGGCGGTGATTTGCTGTGCCGTTCGTATTTCAAGACTTATGGTGTGCCGGTTATCGTGACTCATGCGTCAAATAATTACGGCCCATACCAATTCCCGGAAAAATTGATCCCTTTCATGGTCACGCGCGCCCTTCACGATGAACCATTGCCGCTTTATGGCGATGGAAAATATGTGCGCGACTGGTTGCATGTTGATGATCATTGCTCAGCGCTCTTAATGGTTTTGGAATTTGGAAAAGCGGGTGAAACGTATAATGTCGGTGCCGATGCCGAGCGCCCGAACATCGAAATCGCCAAATTGATTTTGAAATTCTGCGGAAAACCGGAAACCCTTATCGCTTACGTCGCAGATCGCCCCGGTCATGATCGCAGATATGCCGTTTCTTCGGAAAAAATCAATCGTGAGCTTGGCTGGAAACCGGTTTTTGATAATTCCCGCTTTGAAGAGGGCTTAGAACAGACGGTCGAGTGGTATCGAACGCACGGCGATTGGATAAAAGCGCTTGTGGATAAGTCTAAAGACGTAAACCCGCATATTGTGCTCAAATAGTCTTCGCAATACATAATTATCACGAATTATGAAGATTTTGATGTTCGGCGGACGAGGTCAGCTAGGAAGCGCGTATGAGCGATATTTTAAGACTCATGGAATTTCCGTTGAAATCACACGCGTTGAAATTCGGGATTTGGTCGCGGTCACTAAAGCGATTACATCTACTAAGCCGGATGTGGTCTTGAATCTTGCTGCCCGGGCTAATATTGATTTTTGCGAAGAAAATAAGCTGACGGCGTTTGATTCCAACACGGTCGGCGCTGATACCGTCGGCGCCGCTTGCCAAAAAACCAATACTTATTTGGTTCACATGTCGACCGGTTGTATTCAGGAAAGCTTGACTGAAAGTCAGGCTCATCCGGAAACTGATCCGGCGACGCCGCTCTGTTTTTATTCTTGGACCAAACTTTGGGCCGAACAGATGTTGCAACATCGCGCGAGCCGTCATGGCCTTCGTGTTTTGCTTCTTCGTCCGCGCCAGTTGCTTTCGAGTGAGCTTTCGCCGCGAAATGCGCTCACCAAAATGCTTTCGTATAACAAATTTATCGACACGCCGAATTCCTGCACCGTGGTTGATGACTTGCTTTGGGTGACGGAAGAGCTTATCAAGCGGTCCGCTGTTGGTGTTTATAATGTCGCAAATCCGGGCGTGACTTCGCCGTATAAAATCGCGGAAGTGCTGAAAGAGGTTATCAGGCCGGAAATGAAATTCACGAAGATCACAAAAGAAGAATTGAACGGCATGACTAAGTCCGAGCGTATCGATGCGGTTCTCGACTGTACGAAGTTGAATTCTCTCGGCATCAAGCTTGAACCACTCGAAAAGCGCCTGCGCGAAGTCTGTCAGGATTTGCGTGATAAGATTAATAGCAGCGAAGGTATCGACCTCATGAAAAAGGTGAATGAAGAAACCGCCTGGAAACTGGGTCTCAAAAAATAAATTCCAAAAACATGAAAGCTTTGATAACTGCGGGCGGTCGCGCCACACGTTTGCGTCCGATTACTTGGACTTTGAACAAGCACCTGATTCCGCTTGCCAATAAGCCGATGATTGAGTACGCCATTGATAAATTGGCCGATGTTAATGTACGCGAAATCGGAATCATCGTTTCAGAAGGCGATAAGGACTTGGAACGCGCGCTCGGTGACGGGTCGCGTTTCGGGGTGAAAATCACTTACATCGAGCAAATCGGCGGCGCGCTCGGAATTGCGCACGCCGTGAATATCGCACAGCCGTTCCTCGGCGACGAGCCTTTTATCTTCTATCTCGGAGATAATATTATCTTGGGCAGTCTGAAGCGTTTCGTGGATAAATTTGAATCTGAAAAGTTGAATTGTTTACTCGCGCTCGCCGCGGTTAAAGATCCGCGAGCTTTTGGCGTGCCGGAAATTGTTGATGGCCGCATCGTTCGTGTTGATGAAAAGCCACTGCAGCCGAAGAGCAATTATGCCGTGACCGGAATTTACATCTACGACAAAAACTTTTTTGAGGCTTTCAAACACATTACTCCAAGCGCGCGCAAAGAATACGAAATTAGCGATGTGCATACCTGGCTTATCGAGAAAAAGCACGCTGTCGGATACGAAGAAATTACCGGTTGGTGGAAAGATACCGGGCGGCCTGACGATATGCTCGAAGGAAATGCTTTGATTTTGAACGAAATGCTTGCGTCGGAAATGAAATGCGACGGCGAGGTTCAGGAGGGCGCGCGCATTCAGGGCAAAGTTCGCATCGGGAAGGGCACAAAAATTGGAGCGCGGGTTTTGATTCGCGGACCGGTTGTAATCGGGGAGAACTGCGAACTTTCGGATTGCTATATTGGACCTTATACTTCGCTTGGAAATAATGTAAAAATCAGCGGCGCCGAAATCGAACACTCTTTAATTTTAGATGGTACCGTGGTTCGAGCGGCGAAGAGAATCGTCGATTCGCTGATCGGACGAAACTCAACCATTTGTCGGGTGGAGGAGACACTGCCATTCGGACATCGGCTGGTGGTGGGTGATAACGGTGTGGTGGAATTGTAGGCAGTAAAAAATCAAGAAATCAATAAATCAAAAGACAGAAGCGGTCATCGCAAGAATATGGCAATAAAAAAGACGCCGCGGGCCAAGTTTAGGCCGGCGGCGTTTTGATTCAGATTCGGAGGATATTCATGTGCTCCCAAAGAAACAGGAGCGCGTTTCCGCTGAAGTTGTCGGTGAGTCCGTGCTTCACACGGTTTCGGACTAGCTCTTTGAGCGGGATGAGTTTGATGCGATGAGTCTTGGTTCCGCGTACCGCCATTACTGCTTCACGGTCAATCATGGTGAGGCGGAAAAGCCAGATTTCGAGAAGTTTGGTGGAGTCGCCGGTGTTCTCGGGGACATCCTCGGCGAGCAATCGACGCTCTTCGATGCGAGTCTTCTGCGGGTCGTAGAGCTCCATCATCTCGCCGCAAAGCAGGCTGGCCTCGTGCGTCGGGTTAGGGTTCGGCGTGGCACGCATTGCGGTGTTTAGCAACTTGTCAACTTTGGTGAGCTGAACCTGGGTCGAGCTCCACATACGCGGAATCTCGTTTTGCCAAGCGCCAATCTTTGGGTCACGAACCAGAAGTCCCGGACGATGTTGCCTCACGATGGCGACAAAATCTTCATCGGTCTCGGGATCGGTCAGGACATTCAGAACCACGCAGCCGCGACTTTCAGTGCCATCGCGGGAGAAGGTTAGGAAGAAAATCCCGGGCGAACCGTCGGGCTTGATACAGGTAAACTCGACAAGCGCGAACCATTTATTCTGACTTACGTGGTTGATTGCGACGAGCTCGAATTCGTGATTCTTGTAGTTTCCGAGCCATGGAAATTCGACAAGCTTCAGAGCTCGCAGTTGCCGGTTGATGTCTTCCTTTCGTCGGTGCAGCAATTCGGTCAGCGTATCCGGCCGCTCAAGTATCGCAATTCCGCTGCTCATTTCAGGCCTCATTTTTCAAAGTTGGTGAACTCGTGTTCACTTGGCTATGTTTAGCAAAATATTGGGTACTAGTCAAGGGCTTCTATATAGAAGCTTCACGAATTGTTGACATAATCATGAATATAAGCGAAAACATGAGCATTCGGCTCCCTGCGGGGGTGGTCAGGCTTGTGCCTGAGGCAAACGTTGAACGGTTCCGCTTGTGCGGAAAGTTCACCGATATCGAGTCTGCGGAAACGCTAGCTCGGTCGGAAAAAACATGCCGAATAAGCTCGTGAAGATTGATCATGACCTCGTGAAGGCGGCTGGTAAGACGGCTGGATGGACGCCCGGAGCCGACGGCCACTACTTCGGCGGAGCGAAGTTTGGCTACGTTGACCACGTCATGTGGGTGAACGACGAGGGCAAGTTTCAGTATGACCAGATGGTCCGTTTCGAGCGCGGAGGCGCAGTCTTCCTCCCGGTCGACACGGAAAACCGCATCGGGCTGCAGAAGAGCTGGCGGCCGCAGACGCGGGATCAGGACCAGTTCGCGCGCGACTATCCGAGGGTTGACTTCGGGAACCTCGGGCGCGAGTCCTGGGAGCTGCTCGGCGGCTTCTCGGATGCCGATGAGTCGGCGCTGAAGACGGCTCGGCGCGAGGCGCAAGAGGAGTCCGGTTCGCAGGTCACGTTCCTCGAGGACTTGGGCCTCGTCTGCGACAACCGCGCTTTCTCGCTCCACCTCGTGCGCGCTTCTTGGGGTCGCATCGATTCCTCGAAGAAGGCGGCGAACAAGCCCGACCCGCACGAGAAGAAGCTCTCGGCTCTCACGTACTTCACGTTGAATGAAGTGGTGAAGCTGCAGGAAGAGGGCAAGCTCTACGACGGCTTCACGCTCTCCGCGATCACGCTTCTCATGTTGAAGCACCCGGAGATCTTCACGAAGGCGCTCGTCGTGCGGGAGTTGTTGCGATGAGCGACTTCGCGGTGATGAAGAAGGCGCTCGCGACCGCGACGGAGAAGCTTCACGGCTTGGAAGATGGTGGGCGCGTGATTCACGGTGGCGCAGCTTTCGGCGACGTGAAAAACGACACCGAAATCCGTGCTGACCGCGTGCTCGGCGAAACGATTCGGGACGTAATTCTCCGCGAGGGGAATCCGGCACGGGTCATGATTGAAGGACTCGGCGAAGTTCGTGCGTCCGGCAAGGGCTGGTGGACGGTTGATCCGCTCGACGGTTCGCTCGACTACAAGGTTCGGACGTCGATCTGGGGAGGGTTGCCATACACCGCCTGCATCACGGTACTCAGCGATGATTCCGAGAGCGCGAAGTTCTCGGACATCAGGAGTGCCGCGGTCGCGGATCTGCGTGCGGCGCCGAAGCTCGAGATGCTTTCGGCGTGCTGGTATCCTGATGATGGTGACCAGATGGAAGCTGGGGTCACGTCGCATCACGAACCCGGCGGGCAGCCGTTGCATACCAGCCGCGAGACGAAGCTTGACCTGGGCTCGCAGATCGTGATTGGGGAGATGTACTACCCAGAAAATCGCGAAATGCTTGCCAGGATGTTCGCGGGCCGGAAGGGCTGGCTTCGCAATCCCGGTTCGGCGGCGTTCGAAATGACGCTTGTCGCGACTGGTCAGGCGGTGGCCATGGTCTGCGACCGACAGAAGCAGCACGAGCTTGGCATGGGCTATCTGCTCACGAAGGCCGCAGGCGGAGTCGCGGTCGACTTCGAGGGCCGTGACCTTGGTCCGCGCAAGTACGACTTCGTGACGCAAGTCCCGGTTGTGCTCGCGGCGAACCAGGCCATCGCCGAACAGATCCTCGAACTGATCGCGAATTCGAAGTGAAACAAAACCCCCGAGCATGAAGTCCATGCCCGGGGGATTTTTATAATATTGTCATTCTGAAATCTTAAATCGCGCTCGCGATATCAAGACATTTCAAGATCCCTCGGCTTCGGGATGACAACAGGGAGGAGCCTCTGGATGACAAAAGCAAACTACTCTTTGAGTACCAGTTTCCAGACGCCGGATTTAGCGCCGCTTGTACCGACGATAAAAAGCGTATCGCCGCGTGAATCAATCCAGATGCTTTGTGTGCTTTCGAATTTTGCCAAGTGAACCGTACGTTCAGCGCTGTTTTCAAACGGTATTGCGAGTATCTCGCCGTTCACATAGGCGATTGCGTGGCCTTCAAGCGGGTGCCAGACGACATTAGTAATCGGTTCGGAATAGCGCACGATAAGATGCGAAGTTTCGGCTTTCAAATCGACCAGCGTGAGTTCAAAATCGCTCACAGCCAAAAATCTTTCTGATTTACCGGTTGAGTCAAAAACCAAAGAATCGGCGACCGTCGAATTCAAACGCTTGAAATTTTTACTGTCATAGACGTCAATCCTACCGCTTCGAGCTTCCTTCAAGACCAGATATTTTTCTGGAGAAGGCAGAAAAGTGTAATCGCCAATGCCGAGCATGATTTTTTCCGGACCAAAATTTATCGGAAGCACGCTGAGCGACTGGCTCCAGAGTTCGGCGCCGGTTTTTAGGCTTCTGACTCCGAAGAATCTTGATCCTCGGATTGTGAACGGCACGTTTTCGGAAGAAGCCAACTTCTTTTCTTTGCGTTCGAAGGCGACCGCATAATCTCCGCTCGCGGCACGAATCAACAGATGGTTGTTATCGAAAGGCGACCACTCTACATTAATAATTTTTTCTGTAAAAAAATCATTGAGAGCATAGGTGTTGCCACTTACAGACGTAAGGCAGCCTTCTGCTCCGGCGCTAGTTTTGGTCAAAAAGAGGACGCTCTCACCGCTATCATTCCAGAGAACAGACTGCGTGGTTCCCGGTTTTAGTGCGCAGACGGTGCGCTTCTTGTCGCCGCTCGTGAGCGAAATCATTGCGGTGTCCACGCCGGCCGCTGATTCTATCCAGGCGATGTAGCTTCCGTTTTTTGAAAGAATAGCGTTTGCCGGAGATTGGTTTACGAGTTCCGGGTTGGTATCTTTGAAGAGAAGTACATTTAAGAGAAGCGAGGCGATACCGCTGCGCACTTCTATTCTGGAATTATATGCGTGATAACCATCTTTTGAGAGTTTAAGTTCGTAGTTTCCCGGAAAAATACCGGTGTCGACATAAGGAGTTTTACCGACAATGTTTCCATCGATGAGAGTGGTCGCGTTAGCCGGAACGGTGCTGGTTTCAAAGAAGCCCACTCGTTCAAGATGGTTCTTTTTAAAATTGTAGCGATATCCGGCTGTGTATAATGTGATGAGCGGAGCGGAAAGAAAAAACGCAAGAATAGTTATGGTGAGAAGAATATTTCTGCGGGAAGTCATATATTTTTTGTAATCCGGCTGTTTGGCGTATTGGTCGCATTTCTGTTTTGGGAGTAAGCTACTCGGCATACTTCTGCGTCATTTTAAACTTATACACATCCTACCATGGAACCGTCAATAATCCAGCCAGAACATCAGTTAAAATCGAACTCGGGACTTTCAAATTCCGCTCGTCGCGTGGTTTTTGCGGCTTCGGTGATTGCTGCGTTTTTGCTCGGAGTCACAATTCACATCGGTGATTCGAATCCCGGTGTAAGTAATTCGACTACATCTCTGAACTCGGATATCGCAAAAATTCTCGGCCACGAACCTGTTCGCGAAAGTTTTTCAACTGATGTTGACCAGTCGATAATCTGGACTGTCCGAAAGTTACTTTCTGAAAAGTATTTACGCACTCCGCTCGACGAGAAAAAGATGTTTTACGGAGCGATCAAAGGAATGACGGATTCACTCGAAGATCCTTATACAAACTTCTTTGATCCAGAAGATGCTAAAGCTTTTGCTGATGAGCTTAATGGTGAGTTTGAAGGAATTGGTGCCGAAATCGGAATTCGTAACGGCTATATCACGATTATTGCACCGCTCCCTGATTCGCCAGCTGAGAAAGCCGGACTTCGCGCCAAAGATATTATCGTGAAAATCGAAGATACTTTTACGGACGGTATGACGACCGATGCCGCCGTGCGCCTGATTCGCGGAAAGGGCGGCACCGAAGTTAAGCTCACCGTGCTTTCTGATAAAGCGAAAGCGACTCGCGAAGTTAAAATCACGCGTTCGCAAATTACGTTCTTAAGCGTGCGCGGAAAGATGTTGCCGCAGAATTTGGCATACATCGAAGTTTTCCATTTCAACGACGAAACCGCTGACTTGTTCAGAAAGTCAGTTACCGAACTCGCGCGTCAGAATCCGAAGGGCTGGATTATCGATTTGCGCAATAACCCGGGTGGACTTCTGACTTCGGCGGTTGATATTTTGGGCGAATTCGTGCCGAATCAAATTGTCGTTCAGGAAAAGACTAAACAGGGCATTGAAGATCAGCTCACCGCCTATGGCGACGGTCGCTTGAAGGGAAAGAATGTGGTTCTGCTTGTGAATGGCGGCTCAGCTTCGGCTTCGGAAATTGTTTCCGGCGCACTTCAGGATTATGCCGCCGCGACTTTGATTGGCGAACAGACATTCGGAAAAGGTGTCGTTCAGGAACTGGTTGATTTACCGGGTGGTTCGGAAGTCAAAGTGACAGTTGCTGAATGGTTAACCGGCAAAGGCCGCTCGATTGATAAGGTTGGCGTCACACCGGACCAAAAAGTTGAACTCTCTTCTGCCGATGTCGACGCCGGACGTGATCCGCAGCTTGATGCTGCGAAGAAATTCTTGCTGAAATAATATCCTGTATTATGAATCTGCCGCAGCCGAATCAAAAGAAAGAGCCGCAGACTCAGGGAAAGATTAAATTCGAGCGCTCGGCTGGCGCTGTTGCTTATAGGCGTCGTGGTCGCACGGTTTTGGTTTTCTTTTTGCTTGACCCGTATCACAAGTGGGCGGTACCAAAAGGGCACATAGATCCGGGGGAGCTGGACGAGGTGGCGGCGGTGCGCGAACTTGGTGAAGAAGCTGGTATGCATGGTACGGTTGAGGGCGATTTAGGTACGATTGTTTTAAAATTCCGTCGGAAAAATGTGGCGATTCGCAAAACGGTCCATTACTTTTTGGTGCACGTGCCGTGGAATTCGCGCGTCACTCTGCAAAAACGTAAAGACGGTCAGGGTGAGCATTTTTATGGATATCGCTGGATGCCGGCAAAGCTCGCTGAAAACGTTTCTGACTATGAAAACATGCGCCCGGTAATTAAAAAAGCGCTTGATATTTTGGCGGTTAAGTATGTGAGGGGGAAGGGGGATGGGGAGGGCTTAGAGGTTAGAGATTAGAGCTTAGGGAAACTTTTGATATCTTGAATACGCGCACAATATGTCAAAGTATATTTTTGTCGTTGGCGGGGTCATGTCGGGCGTCGGAAAAGGCACAACCACGGCTTCAATCGGAAAGATTCTTCAATGTCGTGGGCTTAAAGTCGCGGCCATGAAAATCGATCCGTATATCAACGTTGATGCCGGAACCATGAATCCGGTTGAACATGGTGAAGTCTTTGTGACCCCGGACGGTGATGAAACCGATATGGATATCGGCGCCTACGAAAGATTTTTGGGTGGCGACATGGGCAAAGTTAACTACATGACGACCGGTCGCGTTTATAAAACGGTTATTGAACGTGAACGTGCACTCGGATATGGCGGAAAATGCGTCGAAGTCGTGCCGCATGTGCCGCTCGAAGTTATCGACCGCATAAAAAAATGTGCCGCGGAAACTAAATCTGATGTATTGATGATTGAAGTCGGCGGAACGGTCGGTGAGTATCAAAATATATTATTTTTGGAGGCGGCGCGCATGATGAAACACGAAACTCCGGATGATATTTTCTTTGCGCTGGTTTCGTATGTGCCGATTCCGCCAACCATCGGCGAGATGAAAACCAAGCCGACTCAATATGCGGCGCGCACTGTAAACGAGGCCGGAATTCAGCCTGATTTTATTATCTGTCGCGCTGAACGGGCGCTCGACGAACCGCGAAAAGGTAAGCTCGCGGTCGGTTGCGGCGTTCATGAAGAGGATATTTTTTCAGCGCCGGATGCGAAGAGTATCTATGAGGTTCCGGTTATTTTTGAAGACCAAAAACTCGGTGACCGCTTACTTGCCAAACTAAAGCTTAAAGAAAAGAAAAATACTTTTGCCGAATATCGAAAATTCGTGACAAGAATTTTGAGCGTCACGACGCCGGTTAAGATTGCGGTTGTGGGAAAGTATTTTTCGACCGGCGACTTTGTGCTTGCGGATGCCTATCACTCGGTTATTGAAGCGCTGAAGCACGCGGCCTGGTTTCATGATCGCAAGGCCGAACTTTCTTGGATCAATGCTGAAGAGGTTGAAAAGAAAGGTGCGGCCGCTTTGCTTAGTGGCTACGACGGTATTTTGATTCCGGGCGGTTTTGGTTCGCGCGGCGTCGAAGGAAAAATCGAAGCGATTCGTTTTGCCCGCGAAGAAAAAATCCCGTATTTGGGATTGTGCTACGGCATGCAACTTGCGGTGGTTGAATTCGCGCGTCATATATTGGGATGGAAAGATGCAAATACCACCGAAATCGCGCCGAAAACAAAACATCCGGTGATTCATATCATGAAGCATCAGGTTAAAAACGTGGCTGGTGGGCAATATGGTGGCACGATGCGACTCGGTGCTTATGAATGTGTTTTGAAAAAAGGCACTTTGGCGCATAAGGCATATGGCGCAGATTCGGCTATTGAGCGTCATCGTCATCGCTACGAATTCAACAACGCATTCAAAGCTAAGCTTGAAAAAGCCGGGCTTGTGTGTTCAGCTACAACTCCGGACGGAAAACTCGTCGAAATTATTGAGCTTCCGAATCATCCTTTCTTCCTCGGAACTCAAGCTCATCCGGAATTCACTTCACGTCCGGAAAAATCACAGCCACTTTTCCGTGAGTTCATTAAGGCGGCGATTGCGAAGAAATAAATTACATCAACATGTCATATTGGCTTTTGAAAGCAGATCCGGATTCGAATAATTGGCTGAAGCTTCTTGAAGATAAAAAGCTTGGTTGGCCGGGTGTGCGGAATTTTCAGGCACGTAATTTTTTGCGTGAAATGAAAAAAGGCGACTTGGCTTTTTATTTTCATGGCGGGGAAGAGCGCCAGGTTGTAGGAATCGCGCGGGTCGAATCGGCTGCTTATCCGGATCCAAATGATGAAAAGTGGGAGACGATTGATATTACGCCCGTCAAAGCGGTCTCGCGCCCGGTTTCGATTGAAGAAATTCGTTCGCGGCAGGCTTGTTATCAAATGCCGCTCTTGAAACAGTCGCGACTTTCGGTTCAGCCGGTTACCGAATCGGAGTGGCAGGAGATTATGAAAATATCAAAAACCGAGCTTTGAGTGACTGTCCCTTTAGTGACAGTCACCATGTGTGGATAACTTCGTATTTATGGAAAACAAGATTGATAAATCAATTCCACGCGCGATTTTGATTGATGTCGTGCCGCCGATGTATCCGAAGGCGGAAATCGCTGATCGTTTGCTTGAAGCCGAAAGTTTGGTGAAAACTTACGGCGGTCTTGTGGTTGTAAAAGCCATGCAGCGTCGCGGAGCCCCTGATTATCGAACCTTTATCGGCTCCGGCAAGATTGAAGAAATTCGCAAGTTGGCAAAAGAATTGGGTGCCACGCATTTGATTATCAATTGCCAGGTTAAATTTCGCCAGATTTATGCACTCGGCGAAGAGTTACGCAAAGACGGCATCGAAGTTTGGGATCGCATTGATTTGATTTTGAAAATTTTCGCGAAACACGCACGCACTACGGAAGCAAAACTTGAAATTGAGCTGGCATCGATTCGTCATATGGGCCCGCGCATTTACGGAATGGGCATGGAACTTTCGCGACAGGGCGGTGGCATTGGCACTTCCGGCGTCGGCGAAACCAATACCGAAATCATGAAGCGTCACTTGAAAGAGAAGTCACGCCTTTTGCTTGGCCAGATTTCTAAATACGAACGAGTTCGCGAAACGCATCGGGCGGCTCGCAAGCGTCAGGGCTTTCAAACCGTTTCGATTGTCGGATATACGAATGCCGGAAAAACATCACTTTTGAATTCGCTTACGAAGCGCAAGGAATACGCGGCTAACGAACTTTTCGCGACACTTGATACGCGCGTCGGAAAAATGTGGCTCGCGGATGCTGGTAAAGAAATTCTGGTTTCCGATACGATTGGATTTATTCAGGACTTGCCGCCGGAATTATTGAAAGCTTTCACTTCAACGCTCTCGGAAGCGGTTGATGCCGACATTCTTATTCATGTAATTGATGCCGCCGATTCCAAGCGCGACATGAAAATAGAAGTCGTAGAAGATATTCTTGCGCGTCTCGGCTTGGAAAACACGCCCAAGATTTATGTTTATAACAAGATAGATATCGCCAGGAAGAGATTTGGCAAAACGGAAATTCTTGAAGAATTTGCAGAATTCGATCCGCAATTTGTCTCGGCGCATAAAAAAACCGGACTTGAAGAGCTAAAAAGTGCCATCGCGAAGAAAATTCTGGGGATAAAATAGGGGAGCGCTCGAGATTTTCTCGGGCGTTTTTCTTATTTTGATATTGCAAATATTATTCCAAACAGGCTTATCCACATACGGCGCTTGACGCTCCATTTGAACTGCCCCATACTGCGCCTCACCACTAGCCGACGCAAGTCAGCACGGTGATCACAAAGCAAGACGTTCGGTCCACGAACCAGCGTCACTTCCTCTGGAACTAGAGCTTCGCAAGATGCTCAAAATCCTCTGGATATATTCTCGCGAGAGAACGAAGCCTTGTGGCTGAACCTACTGTTTCCATCGTAAGGTGGTTTCAAAAGGTTCATTGGAGAGAACTCACGTTAATCTGCGGACTGTCGAGTGATCGTCGCAAGACTTTCACAAAGCTATCCAAAAGACGCGTGGTGCAAGAACAGGGTTTTCACGAATCTTGTTCAAAGCATGTGGTGCGAGGGTGACCTTGCTCTACTGTGGCTCTTCAGAGTTCATCACAATCCAATGCTGGGCGTTTAAACGCATTTGTCTTTCCTTGTTGCTTTCGCCTCGTGCGTCGGCAACCAGTGAAAATTACCTTCGGCACTTCGGTGCTTAGGGTAATGCCGTAAACCCGGTGACATTTGTGCCAACCCAGGCGTTTCTTCCATCAACTCTCGTTTTCCGTAAGGTCTTTGAGAGTCGACCGTAAGGTCTAAACCCATTTAAACTGCTTCGAATCTTTCCTTAAGCACGAGAGATTTGATGATCAGGGGTTCTGACGGTTGAGATGTTCGCAGGAGTCGCTACCTGCACCGCGTTCGTCCATTCATGAGCACTAGGACGAGTCAGCGTTGGAGAAGTCGGGGCATGCTATGGTGGTTTGGATGCGCAAGCATCTGAACTGTCTCTCGAAAGAGAAACAAACCATGCATGACAAGTGATGAGCGGGAAGTGCAGAGTCGCAAACATTCAGTTCTCGTTCTTGGTGGAAGTCTCACGACTAATCACTAAGCGCGATGCTCTACTGAATGAGTTCGGATCGAAGGTTAACAGCCTTTTGTCCAGACGACTCACGGCAAGGAGATGCCGCTTCCAAAGGTAAGTACGTGTGTTGGGCCTCAAAACCTGACTGCCAGTTTCACCAAGTCTCGTTCCTCTGTGAGCTCCACCTTAACCGGTTGTGTTCACGGAAGACCTGATAAGGAAACCACTGGATAGCACGAACTGCCTATACTCCTGCTGATTGCCCGCGTCGAGGCGCGAAGCAGTCGAGCTCCCTAGTACCGGTGATGCAACTGATACATGTGTTTGTCTCGCAAGAGTCAGACTGCGTATCGGGGGTGACTCTGGTACGAAATATGATGACTGCGCGATTGGCGCCTGGTCAGCATCGGGAGCAACAACTCGTCAGGAATGACGGGGAAAAAACGGTGTGTGAAGTGCAGTCAAACTCGCTTCGTCCCGTCGGTACTTTCCAGTTGGAAGCATGAGGCCTGAAGGGTAAAACCTTTAGGACAGCTGCTCACAAGGCTTTAATACTTCTCGATGGTTGTCCTAGACGCATCTCGCGTTAGAACAATCCGTAGAGTCGTAAAGATTCTTTGTGAGAAACCGTCTTCTCGGAGAAAAACGTATTTGCTCGCTTGAATCCAGGCAACTGGGCTCATCCGAACAGTGCGTTTGGCAAAGAAGACATCGTATTCAGGGTAGATTACCGTAAGCTCCCTAACTCACCCTCAAAGTGAGTATCGAGACCGGCTCGACTTTTCTCTCCAGGCCAGGAGTGAACTGATCGAGAAAATATCGACCTGACAGTAGCCGTTTCAGACGACGACCTTTGCAACGTGATGCCGCGAATATCACGACTGGTCGACCCAAGCATCTTAGAGAGCGCAAGCTTCTGGATGCGTAAGTGCAGCGATTGGCAACAATCGCGAATCTCTGGAACAACACCTGAACACTATCGCTCCGCGAGGAACGAAAAGCTCAAGTGGGCAAAATACGAATCATGCACCGCCACCTCCCCTCGTACCTTCGTGACGTGCGCCCGTGATTACTAGGTTCTACACCCCCCGGAACCGAACATCCCTGCGTACACGCGACGCATCCCAAATCCGGATCCCTGAGCCCCTCAGACCCGTAAATGGAATGCACCCCGGACCCCAAGTCGCAAGACGAAGGGTCCACTTTTTTATTTAAAATATATTTCTTCAACACACTACGCCGGACGGAGGCGCGCCGATACACGGGTCCTGGGTCGGTCTGTGTCTCCCGCAAAATCATGGGAACGAGTTGATTTTGCGGGAGACGCGCCCCTG
>JBAXGH010000011.1:0-43392 GCA_037139515.1 bacterium | reverse complement strand
GGCGGAGGAGGGGGTGGAATCCCAGCACCAGCCGTAACAGGTGTCAGCTTCGAAGGAAAAGCTTATCCATTTGGATTAGTTTATGTCCTGCGTGATGGGGTGATTGCGGCGCAAACATCTACCGATGTGAATGGTAGTTTTAAAGTTAGTGTATCTGGTTTAACCGCCGGAACTTTCCCTTTCTTACTGTATGGGCAATTAGATCCGTTTCGCTCAAATCTCATTACTTTCACCGAAAATATCAGCACCTTTCAAGTTAGTTCCGTCAAAAATATTTTAGTCCCCCCGACACTGGCATTGAATAATCAAGAAATAGGGAAAGGCGATCCGATAAAACTTTTCGGTCAAAGTACTCCACAAGCTCTTGTCACGATCGATGTTTTTAACTTGCTTGGGCAGAAAATCATTTCAGATATCGGTGCTATGGCGGACGGCGACGGTAAATTCATTGTTGAAATTCCGGAATCTTTGGCGTACGGGGATTATTCAATAAAGGCTTTTGCTACTCTGGACAGCGTAATTAGCGGCTATGGTACGGCTGAAGGTTTTAAGGTTGGTACAGTTTCCGTGCCGGTAACGCCAAAAACTAGTGCTTGTGATCTCCGTGCCGATCTAAACTTAGACTGCCGCGTAAATCTAGTCGATTATTCGATAGCTGCTTTTTGGTGGCACAGGACGTTGACTCCTGATGCGATAACGCGTGTTGATAATAAGCTTTATCAAGATGGCGTTATCAACCTTCGAGATTTTAGCATCATGGCATATTTTTGGACCGGCTGATAAGTAAAATATGAATTCAAATAATGAAGAGGTGAAGCAAAGAGCGGCGCGGAAAACGCGAGGAAGTCTAATTCGGCATCTTTTTGTCTTCATTTTTTTGTTTTGTTTTGCATCTCCAGTCTTCGCGGCACGAATAAACATATCGGTTTCTGACAACCAGGTCGCGCCAGGATCGCCTGTAATAATGCGTGTTTTGCTTGATACACAGGGCGCCACAATCAACGCCGTTGAAGGTGAGCTTCGTTTGTCTGGTAAAGCTTTTGCCATCAAGTCAGTGAGCGAAGCGCATACTCAAGTTACAGAATGGCTGGATCGTCCCATGGCAATTTCTGGAAAAGATGAAATCACGATTCCTTTTTCAGGACTAATTATTGGCGGAGTCTCGGGTAAGTCGATTACCTTATTTAATTTTGAAGTTCAAGCTATCGCAGCTAATGCCGGTTCGGTTAGGCTTGTTAATGCGGTCGGATATCTTAACGACGGGAATGCGACTCCGGTATCCTTAACTTTGAACCCGGTTTTTTCTTTAGATAAGTCACTCGAGTCCGTCCTCAAACAGGATTCTGTTGCACCTGAGCCGTTCGGTGTCGTCTTGAATCGTGATTTAAATTTGTATAATTTCAGATGGTATTTAATGTATTCGGCAAAAGATCGTGATTCTGGTGTGAGTTGGTATGAAATTAGGGAACCGGATGGTCATATCTATCAGACCACGGAACTGACATATGCACTGCATGATCAAACAACGTCCGGAAAAATCATAGTTACTGCTGTTGACAGATATGGGAATCGTCGCGAAGCCACAGTTAATTTCGAAGCGGCGAATAATTTTCGTCCAATCAAAATTGGTGCTGGAATCGCGATTGCATTCGCTGTGATATACTATCTTTTGTGGCGAGCCATTCGCCGGAAACAAAAATAAATCTTATGAGGAGGGGCATAAGTAAAATCTTTGCATTTATTGCGGCGCTTTCGATGTTTGCGACCGTTGTCCCGAACGCGCACGCGGGGAACACTGGTTCGCTATTCTTTTCTCCGTCCGCAGGTTCCTTGAATCCTGGAGCGACATTTTCCATCTGGGTGATGGCCGCAAGTCCTGACGAACCAGCAAATGCTGTTCAGGCGGCAGTAAAATTCCCGGCGGATTTACTGGAAATCACATCGACTTCAAAAATTGGGTCAATTCTTTCACTCTGGGTTCAGGAGCCGGCTTATTCGAATGCGAATGGAAGCCTTTCTTTTGAAGGAGTGGCATTTAATCCCGGATATCAGGGGAATGCGGCTAGATTATTGTCGATAACTTTTAAGGCAAAAGCTGCGGGTACGGCGAATATCACATTTTCTTCTGCTTCGTTACTCGCAAATGATGGAAATGGTACCAATATTCTAGGCTCCATGGGAGCGGCAAAATATACGGTGAATGGGGCGACTCCGCCTTCTGAAAAGCCTGTTCCAGCTCCGGCTCCGGTCGTAGTTAAACCTCCGGTTTCAGCTCCGGTACAGACGATTCCGCCTCCTCCGCCGACACCAAAGCCAAAATCAAAATTGGATTCATCAGTACCGACTTCCGCTCCGAACGCACCTACGATTTCTTCCGGTACTCATCCAAACCAAGACATTTGGTATGCGGATCCGTCACCAACGCTAACCTGGTCGGTATCGAATGAGATTGACGCTGTAAGCTATTTACTTGATCACGAACCGAATACTGATCCAACCGAAAAAGCGAACATCGTCAGGAGTCAGTGGAAATACGAAAAGATTGCTGATGGCGTTTGGTACTTTCATATTCGAATGCATAACCTAGTTGGTTGGGGTGAAACCGCGCATTATCGAATTCAAATTGATAGAACCCCTCCGGAAGTATTCTCGCTTGATCAGCAGATACCGTTAGACCCTAATGATCCGACTCGGATAGTGGTAACCGGTAGTGATAGTGTTTCTGGAATCGAAAAGTATCATTTTACATCAGAAAATAGAATTGATACGGATTGGGTTGATTCGGGTGATCATTTATTCGTGTTGCCGGATCTACCAACCGGAATCTATCGAATAGATGGTATTGCTAAAGATCGCGCCGGGAACACTTCTAAGAGCTCTGTTTTCGTAACCGTAACTTCGGCGAGTGCAGAAGGAAAATATGCCGAGCACGTATTGCTAGATGTTCCGCCGATAACGCAGCTGGGTCAGCCATTAGTTGTTAATGGCTCAACGGAACCGAACGCGGTAGCTAGAATTAAGGTTCAATTTAAGGGGGGTTCTTTGCTCTCGATTCGTACAAGAGCAGATGGGGAAGGAAATTTCTCAGTCAATTTAGGAGTTCCGGAAGTAGGCGAGACTACTGTTTGGTCAGAAGGTGTAGCGGTTGATGGAAGTATTTATCCGCTTACACCAAAATATCTTTCGCATGTACTCGGCTACAAGGAAACAGTTTGGGATATTCAATGGTATTGGTGGTTCCTGATATTCTTCTTAATTATCCTGATCATTCTTAGCTCCTGGTATTGGTTCGTTCTTGGAAGGCGCGAGAAGGAAGATAAGGAGGATAAAAATCAGGGTCGAGCACTGGTAAAACGGTCAAAACAAACAAAGAAGAGATAGTTAGAATATAATCCCTGCGAAAGCGGGGATTATATTTGTTCATAATAAGCTATATTTTCAACGCTTAAATGATATTTGGCTAATCTTAGTCATAAATCTGTTGGGATGTGCATTTAATATCGCCAATACTAGCCATATTTGGCTAAACTCTTGACAAAATCCGAGTTTCGTGGTACTATACTCTTCGTTAGCTTGAGAGACTCATTAGAGATATAGAAGCAGTTCCCCTCGATTAGGAAATATTACAAAGTTAGCCTAGAACGATTTAGAAACTATCTCTCAAGCACTCACCTCATAATTTGATCCACATCACCGTATCAGGCATTAATTCGTGTATCACGTGGCCCAAGATCGGCAGAGAATCAATCAGAGAAGAAGACACCGCCCCATGGCTTCGGCCCGGGGTGGTGTTTTGTTATGCCAAAATGCTAAGATATTAGTATATGGAAGTGAAAATAAATCCCTCATGGAAAGCCATATTGGTTGATGAATTTGAGAAGCCGTATTTCAAATCACTGACCGAATTTGTTCGTGAAGAATATAAAACCAAGCGCATCTTTCCGCCACCGAAAAGTATCTTTGCGGCTTTTGATGAAACTCCTTTCGAAGAAGTTCGGGTCGTGATTTTAGGCCAAGATCCTTATCATGGTCCGGGGCAGGCGAATGGCTTATGCTTTTCGGTTCACGAAGGCGTAAGAAATCCTCCTTCGTTGCAGAACATCTTTAAAGAAATGGCCGATGACTTAAAAGTTACGCAAAGAATTTCAGGTGACCTTTCAGATTGGTCCCGCCAAGGAGTTCTGCTGCTGAATGCGACTCTTACTGTGGTTGCGAGTCAGGCCGGATCGCATCAAGGAAAAGGCTGGGAGGAATTTACCGACGCTGCGATTAAAGCGCTGTCAGAAAGGCGTGAAAATTTAGTTTTTATTTTGTGGGGTGCTTATGCTCAGAAAAAAGGCGCTCAAATCGACAAACAAAAGCATCTTGTTTTATCGTCACCGCATCCGTCGCCTTTTTCTGCGTACGGTGGTTTTTTTGGTTCAAAACCGTTTAGCCGAGCAAATGATTATTTAGCATCCAAGGGCAAAAGAAAAATCGATTGGGCATGATATAATTAGTTAAAATCTTATGCAGGATAAAAGTTTTTTTGGATTTCTAAAAATTCGCACTAAGTTTTTTTTGGCGTTCATCGCGCTTGTGATTCTGCCGGTGATGGTTATTCCTGTGTACATGTATCAAAAAATCTCTGGTGGTATTTTGAATATCGAGATTGCAGATGCAGAAGAAAGTGCAATCCAATATCGTCAGGTCAGGGCGACGGAGAATAGTCAACTTCTAAAAAACCTCCAGGACTATGCTCATTGGGATGATGCTGTAAATGCCTTGAATAAATCCGACGGCGCCTGGTTTAAATCGCAGGTTTTTGAGTATATTTCGAAGCACTATGGGTACGAGATGATCATAATCGCTGATAAAAAAGGCAAAGTTTTATGGCAATACGGAGCGCCGATTGAGCTAAGCGATGATATTTCTGATACTAAATTTTTTAGGAATGCAAGAAGCGGTAATGAGACTGTGGTTTATGAACAATACGAAAAAAGCGCGATCATGATTGCATCCGCAAACATTATCCCGATTGCCGCGGAAGGGTCTCCAACAGCAGTTAATGACGCTGTCGGAGTAATGGTTTGCGGAGATAAAATTTCAGTTGAAAATTTAGTTAATATTTCAGTCTCTATCGGTCACGACGTAGCCTTTTTTAATGACAATACTTTAGTAGCTAGCAGTGAGTATACTCGGACCCCAGAGCCAGGAACATTGTTTAGAGATGTGAACTCGGAGGCTTTTCGTCAGATATCAAGCAAAAAACAATATACCGACATACAGCCGGATTACATTTATCTATATATTCCGGTAATTTCGGATGAAGGCGGTGTTATTGGAGCTATACGTTTAAGTCAGGAAAGGTCGTGGGTAGACTTGATTAAGCGAGAGCTGTACGTATTTATTTGGATGTACTCGATTGGGCTTTTTGCCTCTTCGATTATCTTTTTAGTCATCATGAGTTTTACTGTGGTTGGTCCAATCTCTCAAATAATCAAACTTATAAAGAATTTCAATAAGGACGCTGGTACTTCCGACCCCTTAATGATTTCAAGAAGCGATGAATTTGGTGATTTATATAGAACGTTTCATAGCCTGATTAGCCAGGTTTCGGCACACGATAAAGAACTCACCGAACTCGTGCGCGCGCTTGCTAAGTCTAAAGAAGAAAACGAGTCAAAAATTGCTGAAATCACAAAATTAAATAAATTTATGGTCGGGCGTGAACTTCGCATGATTGAGCTAAAGAAGGAGCTGAAAGTCTGCACTGAGTCTAAGCAAGTTGAAATAAAGAACGGGAAGCCAACGTAGAAACAACATGCTCGAGAATCGAGAGAAGAGTCGAGAGATACCGGACTCGGAACTGGCAATACTCGCTAAAACATCACCAGAAGCCTTTGCTGAGTTGGTCGGTAGGTATGAAGAAAAGCTCCTTAGGTATCTAAGGAGAAGTTTTAGTGTTTCAGGGGAGGACGGTGAAGATATTCTTCAAAATGCATTTTTAAAGACCTATCAGCACTTGAACGACTACGATCCGACGATGCCGTTTTCTTCCTGGGTTTATAGAATCGTAAGAAACGAAGCTATTGATTTGTTCAGAAAGAGAAAGGTGGTAATGCTGCCGCTCGAAAACGACGATGAAGACGCCATGTCTTTTGCGGATATTCTTGCCTCTGATATCGATGTTGAAAAAGATGTGAGTAGAAATCTTGAGCGCGAGGAAATCATGAAGTCGATGGAAAAATTAAAAGAAAAACATCGAGCGGTACTGATTCTCAGATATTTGGAAGAAAAAGAATACGGAGAAATAGCAGATATCTTGCAGATTCCGATGGGGACGGTCGCGACGCTGATTTCGAGGGCCAAAAAAGAAATGAAAGAAGTTGTGATGATTGCGGACAAAAAAGAGAACGAGAAACTATGACCATGGACATCGCCGGGCGCGTAGCCCAAAAAATCCAACAAGAAAATATAAAGCCTATCCCGAAGACATATTTCGTGGCCAGGTCGATTTTAGTATGGGCGACGATTGTGGTGACGGTGACTTTGACTGGAACCGTCTGCGGGGTCATGGTTTATTTGTTGCGCGGTCATGACTGGGGTTTGCGTATTATTAGCGGAGATTCTCTTTTTCATGATGTGGTGACGAACTTGCCGTATTTATGGTTTTTGGTGGCCGTGCTGTTTCTTTCGCTCGCCGTTTACGGAAGCCGTGCGCTTAAGCGCGGTTATTCGGTGCGTCCGTCGGTTTACATCTGTCTCTATGGCACGATAGCGCTTCTCATTGGAGTTGCAATTGCCGAATCTGGGAGCGGAACGATCATCGAACACGAAATTGCGGAGTTTATGCCTGGGTATGGTAGCGTTGTTAATCGTCCGGAGAACGATTGGGATCGTCCGGAAATGGGCTTGATAGCCGGAGAACTGCGATCTTCTGAAAATGGAGGCGTAGTTTTGGTGGACTATAAAGGGCATATGTGGACTTTTGCCGATGTCAATGCCGTCTGGAAATGCGGTTCAATTAGAAAAGTTGGTAATCGTGTAAAATTCATCGGCATGATGCAACCGAGCGGCCAGTTTGACGTGCAGTCGGTCTTGCCGTGGGATGTAAAGCTCTCCGGTTCGGGGGACTGCATTCGAAGTCGGTTCATGGTGCCGTGTGGGAAATAGTATTTTGCAGGTGTTTTTATAAAGTGAAATAATTTTTAAATCCGACACGTAGTATTTAGTGAGGGGAGTCGTAACCCATGCTCCTCACCATGAAGCATGTTTCAAACTAAGCTACTTTTTACTTAATGAAAGTTTCTCTGGGTAATGAGGCCTCTCGGTGCGCGGGAGGCCTCTTATTATTGATAAAACTATCTTGCTAGACTGCCGTAGTGAAAGACTTGATAGGCTTTGTATTCTCCGTTCGAAATTGGCTCAAAATAGAATCCGACTCCAACTACGTTCCAGTCTTTGTGATAGATGGTCCGATAATGCGGACCGTTAGCGGACTTTTCGGCCAAGAACATATTAAGTGTCTTATCTAGAGCGCTTTTAGCGGAGTTCATGTCGCCGGAAATCTGGTCCCATGAAATGTTTTCGGTGAAATAATTAGTTTGCCAGCCGTCCACGCTATATCTTTTTGTGAAAGTTAAGCCCTTGGTATCAATCCATTGATGCATGGTTTTTCCGTCGGCGCGTTCATGGGCATATTTGTGATTAATTCCCATGTAACCCGCATATTCTGTCGCGGTATTGATAAAACGCTGATCAATGGCCAGTAGGCGCAGTCCAGCTTCCGATCTGAGCGCGTTTACTTTTGTGAGCCAGTAATTGTTCAGTTCAACCAGATCAATTCCGTTCGGAACGATGCCTTGCTGTTGAAAACTTGATTCGACCGGTTTGGTTTCGAGAATAGTCTGTGGTGCTGAAACGGGTGGCACGACCGGAGCCGTTGCTGTTACCGCCGGCGTCGTGACTGTTTTGAGTAACTTGCTCCCAACCCAGCCGATGGTTCCGTTTGCGCTTCGGATTTTTGTCCAACCGTCAGTTACCGCAAGAACCTCGGCTGTTTTTCCGTAATTCAATACCGAAAGAGTTTTTGTTCCTATTGAACAAGCACCGTTGCGTATTCTTGAAGAGTATAAAGCCTTAACCGTTCCTGTTTTTTCAGTAACGGAGTCAAGATAGCAACCGCGAGGATATTTTGAGCGAGCTAGTCCTTCAGGTGCTGATTCGGAGGCTTCAAAAGTTGGCGGAGTCGCAATCGCCTCGGGTTGAGCTGGGCTCGCGTCGGTGATTTTAAGAAGTGTGGCGCCGACCCAGCCTTCAACTCCATCAGTATCGCGAATCTTGAGCCAGCCGCTTGTCTCGCCAATAAGCTGAACGATTTTGCCAACTGATAGTGTCTTCAGTACCGTTGAGCCTTCCATGCAGGCCACACTTCTAACTCTGGCGCCGATAATAACTTTTACCTGTCCGGAACGCTCTAAAACCGGATCTTCGAAGCATCCATTTGCCAGAACCGGTCGCGAAATTGGCGAAAAAACCGAAAAGAGTGTAATTAGAGTCAATAACGCGAAGAAACGTTTCTTCATATATAATTGGTTAGGTCGGATAACTTAATCATATGGCAAAAGGTGAATCTCGTCTCCCTGAGGCTCTGGAGGAGCGACTGGAGAAACAATTTGGCAAGGGTGGATTGAACTCGATCATAAAAGCATTCGGTGAAAAACGACTGCCAACTTTTAGAATAAATACGCTGCGCACCACGGACGAAGACGTGATGGCTGTTCTGCGTGAAGAGAGTATTTCGTACGAACGGGTTCGCGGTATTCCTCACGCTATTCGGGTGAAGAACCGCAGTGACGAAGATTTGCTCGCGCATGATTTGTGCATTAGTGGAAGAATCTATCTTCAAGGCGTGGCTTCAATGTTACCCCCGCTAGTTTTGGATCCGAAAGCTGGCGAGTCTGTACTTGATATGTGCGCCGCTCCAGGTTCGAAGACTTCAGAGATGGCCATGATGATGAAGTCAGGGCGTCTTGTGGCGCTCGAAGAAAATCCAATCAGATTTCAAAAACTTCAATATACTTTGAAAATTCAGGGTGCCGATTTTGTGCAGGCTATTCATGCTGATGCGACTCTTGCGGTGCGTGAGTATCCGGAAGTTTTTGATAAAGTTTTGGTTGATGCACCATGTTCAGCCGAGGGGAGAATCGATTTGCACGATCCGCGTACGACCGGTTTCTGGTCCGAAAAAAATATTGTGGCGCACGCTAAGCTTCAGCGACGCTTGCTTCGAGCGGCAGTTGGATGCTTAAAGGCCGGTGGCGTGATGGTTTATTCAACTTGTACGCTCGCGCCGGAAGAAAATGAATTGATGGTTGACTGGCTTACAACGGAGCTTCCGATGATGAAAACTGAAAAAATTGAACTTCCGGCGAAATCGGTGTTGGTTCATAAAAATAAAAGCGTCACTGTTTTGCCGAACGTTGAACATGAAGGTTTTTTCGTGGCAAAACTTATTAAGAAATAAAAACACTCGGCGACTAAGCCGGGTGTTTTTTTGTTTGAAATTTACTGAACCGGGACAACGGCTGGGGTCGGAACTACTGCCGGAACCGGGGTGACGACTTTGGCTGCCTCTTCAGCGGCTTTCTTGGCTGCCTGCATAGCTTCGTTCGCAGCTTTCTTTTCTGCTTCAAAAGTTGTCTTTGCGGCCTTTACGGCAGCCTGATATTTTTCAACAGCGGCCTTGATCGCAGCTTCGTGGGTGGCTTTAATTGCTTTGATGGCTTCGCTGCGCTGCTTCTGTTTTTCAGCTCGAAGTTTCTTTTCGGCTTCCTTGGCTTCCTTTTTCGCCTTGAGTTCGGCGGCGCGCTTTTCTTTGGCGGCTTTAACTTCGGCAGCTTTCTGTTCCTTCAGTGATTTAAGCTCTTCTTTTCTGTCTTCGATCTGAGAGTTGACTGAGGATGGGGTGACGGGTGTCTCGGTTTCGACGGCGAGCGCCGGTAATGCCATGGCAAGTAGGGTTACGGCTGAGGCTGCGGAAAGCAACAATTTTTTGTTCATAGAGCAATAAATAAATAATTAAATCTCTGGTAAAGAAATCTTAGCACGTTCAATAGTCGTCGTCGCCCAGTGTCAATTGGTATTCGGTTTCATCCACAACCTCTTTTACGGCCGGGATACGCTCTTTTAACAATTTTTCGATGCCAAGTTGCATGGTAAAAGTCGACATCGGACAGCCCACGCAAGCACCTTCAAGCCTTACTTTGACGATCCCAGTCTTTTCATTTGCATCAACCAATTCAATGCCGCCCCCATGTTTTTTGAGGTTCTCGCGGGCTTCTTCCAGGACTTTTATGACATTGTCGCGAAATTTCATATATCCAGTATACAATAGAGTCAGAAAAACGGTATATTCCTGTGCATATCGACAGACTTGACGCATCGGCGCGTTTTCTCTATACTTTCGCCCATATCCCGAATACTCTCTAAACCAACATATGGCCCATAAAAAAGCAGGTGGAAGTACAGCCCTCGGTCGTGATTCTCGTGCGCAACGCCTCGGAGTTAAGCGTCATGCCGGTGAATTTGTGAGCGAAGGTGAAGTCCTTGTGCGTCAGCGTGGTACCAAGATTCACCCAGGAAAGCATGTCGAAAAGGGTGGCGATGATACACTTTACGCGCTCTCGAAAGGTACGATTCGCTTCGTCACGAAGAAGGTTCGCAAATTCCATGGCGGACTCGTTTCAACCAAATTCATCCACATTGACCCGATTCTCGTAAAATAAACAGAGTTTTTGAAAAGCGACTGGCCTAAAAAGCTGGCCGCTTTTCTTGTTTGATAACTTTCTAGTACAATAGACTTGTTGCCGAATAGACTCCAGCCAAAAAGTCAGCTTTCGGCAAACTCTAGCCAAAATTTTTTTAGCTTAGCTGAGGCTAAACAAAAAAAATTGTTGCCGTCGACTTTGCTCGAAATCTGCCATTTTTGCCATGAAGCTTATTCGGCAACAAGTCTATTACCCGTATGTCGACATTTGCCATTCATATCAGAGCATCGGTAAAAGACAGACTCTTGGTCACTTCATTTGTGGCGGCCCTGGTTGTCTTTGTGGTCAATGCTTTTCTGGTTGCTTGGAAGATGGGCGGGATAGGTGCTGAGCAGTCCAATGTGGCTCTTCATTACAGCATATTTTTCGGGGTTGATCGGGTTGGGGATTGGAAACAGGTATTTTATCTACCGATTCTTGGCGGACTAAGTCTCGCGGTAAACTTTGCTCTCGCGATTGCCATGTATTCTTCGGAGCGCTTCGTTAGTCATGCGCTCGGAGTGATTTCGCTTCTCGTAAACTTACTTCTAATAATTGGTACGGTTTTTGTCATCATTACGAACATGTAAATATGCTTCAGTCATTCTTTCTTTTTAAATTCCTAATTCTGACTTCGGCGGCTTTTATCTTGGCTTTGCTTTGGGAGCCTTTGCTTTATCGACTTCTTTTGAAATATAAAATGGGAAAGAGTATTCGTGATGCCGAAGCAGCGCCGGTTATGAGTCAGATGCACGCGCATAAATCAGGCACGCCGGTTATGGGCGGGCTTCTGGTTTGGGTAACGGCGCTTATTTTGGCGCTTGTTTGTCTAGCGGTTTATAAAATCTGGCCAGACAGCTTTATCGGTCGCATGAACTTTTTGACTCAGTCGCAAACTCTTTTGCCGCTCGGGGTTTTGGTTGCCTCGGCTATTGTTGGATTAGTTGATGACTATCTGAACGTGCGTCGAATTGGTCCGAAAGGTGGTGGGCTTTCGGTCAAACATCGCCTGCTTACATATTCCGTAATCGCAGCATTCGGTGCCTGGTGGTTCTATTCAAAACTCGGCTGGACGATTTTTCATGTGCCGTTCATGGGGAGCTTTGATATCGGGTGGTTATACATTCCGGTTTTCTTCACGGTTATCGTCGCGACTTCGAATAGCGTCAACGAAACCGATGGCTTAGATGGGCTCTCCGGAGGCACACTACTCATCGCGTTCGGTGCTTATGCCGTCATCGCCGCGCTTCAGGGGAAATACGACCTAGCGACCTTCCTAGGTGTGCTCATGGGCGGGCTCTTGGCTTTCCTCTGGTTTAATATTCACCCGGCAAAGTTTTTTATGGGCGATACCGGCGCGATGTCCTTGGGTGTTACGCTTGGAGTCGTCGCGATGCTCACAAATACGGCGTTACTGCTCCCGATCATCGGATTTATCTTTGTGCTCGAAACTTTATCGGTGATTATCCAGACTGCGTCAAAAAAGCTTCGCGGCGGGCGCAAAGTTTTCATCTCGACTCCAATTCATCATCATTTTGAAGCCATCGGCTGGCCGGAAACCAAAATTGTGATGCGAGCTTGGGTTGTGGCACTGATTACGGCGGCGCTCGGGGTTGTGCTCGTGGTCGCGGATCAGGCGAAACTCTAAGAGTCTATTTAAAGCTCGACCGCTATGCTCTTTAAGAATCCCGGAAGTACTCCGAAAAAAAACTACGACTTCGGCTATCTCGCGCTTGTCGGGACGCTCATGGTTTTGGGAATTCTCGTACTTGCTTCCGCTTCCGGGCCGCTCGGATTTCAAAAATTTAATGACTCTTATTGGTTTTTGAAACATCAGTTGCTGGCCGGAGTCTTGCCCGGAGCTTTTGGCTTTCTTTTATTTTTTCTCATCAATCCGGATTTTTGGCGCAGGAATTGGAAGTTGCTCTATGTTTTCGGAGTTCTGCTTTTGGCTCTGCCTTTCTTGCCGGTACTTGGAAATAACTGGGGAACAGCGCGAAGTTGGATTCATATCGGGAACTCCAGCTTTCAGACTTCGGAACTCGCAAAGCTGATTGGAATTATGGCGCTTGCCGGCTGGCTTGAAGCGCGCGGGAAGATTGCGGTCAATGATTTGAAGCAGGGCTTTTTTACATTTATCGGCGGCCTTGGTGTCATGCTCGTGCTATTGATTCTGCAGCCAGACGTTGGTGGCATGGCGGTTTTCGCACTGGTGGCATTTGCTGTTTATTTTGTGGCTGGCGGAAAGTTGAGCTATATGAGCGCTTTGATTTCAGCCGGCGGATTAATGTTTTGGCTTTTGATTAAGGCGAGGCCTTATCGCGCCGAACGCTTTATGGTTTTTCTTCATCCGGAGCTGGATCCTAAAGGTCTAGGCTATCACATCAATCAGGCTTTGATGACAATCGGCAGCGGAGGATTTTTTGGACTCGGTTTCGGGCATTCGCGACAAAAGTATCAATATCTTCCGGAAGTCGCCGGCGATTCGGTTTTTGCGGTCATGGCTGAGGAGCTTGGCTTTATCCCTGTGGCGATAATAATTGGTTTAATAATCGCTTTCGTGTACCGTTCGGTTGCGATCGCGCGCAAACTTGATGAGTTCGGCAAATTTGTCACGATTGGGGTCGCGGTTTGGATATCCGGGCAGGCGCTTGTGAATATCGGTTCGATGATCGGGCTGATGCCGATGACCGGACTCACGCTGCCTTTCGTCTCGTACGGAGGTTCGTCTTTCTTCGCGCTTGCCTGTGCCGCCGGACTCGTGTTTAAGATGTCGGGAGCGCGAAGGTAGCGTTCGTAAATGTTTCTCTAAGCTCTAATCTCTAAGCTCTTATTGCCCCCGATATGACTGTTCTATATTCCGGCGGCGGCACCCTCGGTTCGGTTTCGCCGCTGCTCGCGGTTCATGAAGAGATGAAGAAGCGCGCTGATTATCACGGCGCTTGGATCGGTTTAGATCTGCCGAAAGAGCGCGTATTTGTTTCCGGCCGCGGTTTTGAGGAATTTCAAATAACTTCGCCGCGTTTGCGCAACTTTGAAGCGCAGGGGATTGGGTTCACGCAGCTAACTTTTCCGTTTCGTTTTGTGAAGTCGTTTTTTCAATCACTCGCGATAATTTCAAAAACAAAACCGGATGTGCATTTTTCCGCCGGAAGCTTCGTCAGTATTCCAGTCGCGCTGGCTTGCTTTGTGATGCGTGTGCCGAATGTAGTTCATCAGCAAGACTTGCTTCCCGGACTCGCCAATCGCGTCATGGCGAAGTTCGCTAACAAAGTTACGGTGGCTTTTCCTGTGCTCGCGCCTAAGTTTGGTTCGCGTGCAGTTGTGACCGGAAATCCGGTTCGGCTAGAAGTTTTGAATGGCGACGCGCATGCGGCTCGAGCGCGATATGGATTCAGCGCCGGAAAACCGGTTGTACTCGTGATCGGCGGGTCGAGTGGCGCGATTGGTTT
Source organism: bacterium (assembly GCA_037139515.1). Classification (GTDB taxonomy): domain Bacteria; phylum Patescibacteriota; class Patescibacteriia; order JBAXGH01; family JBAXGH01; genus JBAXGH01. The sequence goes on along the minus strand of JBAXGH010000011.1, from coordinate 29,150 downwards.
GAATGATATGATTCGCGGTGTACTACCGGAGATTCTGAAACTCGCGAATGTCGTGCACATGACTGGAAATGAAGAGGAGAAACGAGAAGGTTATGTAGCGGTTAAGTTTTTGGGTCCGGAAATAAAAGATATTTATGCGCTCGCCGATGTGGTTGTGGCGCGTGCCAGTCTTTCGACGCCGACCGAACTCGGAATTTTGAAAAAGCCGATGATTCTGGTGCCGATTCCTGGCTCGCATCAGGAAAAGAATTCCGAGTATTTTTCCAGCGTTCGAGCAGCTCTTAGCACGAGTCAAGATTCACCCACGGATTTGGTCACGATAGTCAAGGACTTACTTTCCGACGTAGAAAAGCGCAATGAGTTGGGCAATCAGGCGGCGAAGATTTTCCCGGTCGATGCGGCGGCGCGAATTGCTGACGAACTATCAAAATAAAAAAGCCCCCGGGCGTTGCTTAGACGAGCGGGGGTATGGACGGCATCTCATACGAGAGCCAGCCGGTCGATGGGCCGAAATCGAACTCGGCGACGAAAGGAACGGAATTGCTCTTGCCTCCGGGGAGTTTCTCGATGACATGGCCGGTGAATCTCCTCAGATCCGCCCCGTGTGCGAGGTTTGAAATGGAGCCGGGATGAATGGTGACCGGGCCCTTGATGCCTTCAAGCTCGATTTCGAGCTTTCCGCGATCCTCGTGAGCGTCATAGAGGTTGCGCAGAGTGAGACCTCCTACGATCGCTGCTCTGACGTGCGTGTGAAGCTCAGCTGGTTTCATGGGAGCCTCCGTGTTGGTCCGAGCATGAGTATGCGGAAAATCGATAAAACGGTCAATTTCGCCCCGTCATTCCCGCGAGCAGGTTCATTATTCCCATGAGCCCCTCCTCCGTCATTCCCGCGAAGGCGGGAATCCATTTTTTCCGAAATTTGTTATTAGCGAGCCATATGAAAGCGGTGATTTTGGGGAGCGCAAAATTGCAACATCGGATTATACGGATGCTCCGCGCTTTTGGCATCAGAAACCGTACGCCGCTTCGGATATTGAGCAAGGATTCCTGTAGTGAAGTCGCGCGTTTAGCAGGCTGCTGGATTTTGGATTCATCACCGAAAACTTCGGCATTCATCGCGCAGGGTGTGGGCGTGAGCGGAGATAGGAATCTGAAACACGATTTATTAGTCGTACAATCTTTTAACCATGGATATCGCGTCATTGATCCGACCGTTTGGCAAAAGTTTCCTCTGAAAAGAAACATCGAGATGGGTGCGACGCCATCCTTGAAGGAAGTATTTGCATTCTTGCATGAGAAATATGGTGGAAGATGGCATATTTCGGAAGAAATTAAGACTAAGAACTATCCATCTGTCGAGCGAACAAAACTCACAGGGATGATTCGTGATAATGTTCGTGAAGTCGAGCGTCGATGGTTTGCAACGTATTAGATTCAGTTATTATGAAAGTGGTGATTTCGGGGAGCGCAAAATTGCAGGATGAAATCGCGCACTGGTTGAAATATTGGCGCTCGGGCGGTCACGAGATTTTGGATTATCCGAAAAAGATTCCGATCGAGAGTTTTGAGGCGGATTATCCTCGCGTGCATCAAGAATTTTATGCAAGTATCGGTCGCGCTGATATATTGTTTATCGCGAACGAGCGGAAAAATAATATTGATGGCTATATTGGACCGGCCGCTTTTGCGGAGCTAGCCTACGGACTTGCGCAAAAACTGGTTCATGGGCGGGAAGTACGATTGCTTTTGGCGCGGGAGCCTTCTCGCGAAGTCGCTTGCTTTGAGGAGATCGTTTTGTGGCTAAAGTTGGGGTGGGTAGATGTTTTCGCCGAAATTTAATAAAGATAGTAGCCAGCTAAATATGATTAGTGAAGCTTCCGCGCATGACTCGCCTTCAAAGCATCAGGAACAGGGTTCGGAAATTCAACACGAAGATATTGAAAGAGCCGAAGCGGCAATGTGGAAGACTCTTGGTCTTGAATCAGGGAAGCCTCTCGAAACTTTCGCCGAATCGTTGAAAAAGAGGATTAAAGAATTACCGCGCTATAAAGAGCTCGAGGGAAAAGTGAAAGGCGTTCCACCGGAGGAGCTGTTTCATGAAGTTTTTAAGGCTATCGCAAAAACGTCTGATGTTGAGAATGATGTTGTGAACGTGCCTACGGATGGCGTTCTGCTGACGTCTATGCAACATGGTCCGCTTGAATGTGCCGGAAGAGTTCTTATTGCTTCGATATTTCTGCAGGAAAAACAAATTCATCATTCTGTTGCAACGCCACCAGGCCACGTTATGATGATTCACGAAATTGATGATGATACTGTCGCTTACGCTGACCCGAATAATGATTTGTATTTTACTTTTCCAAAGAAGGCGTTACTTGGATATGATGACGGCATGGAAGTCGCCGAGTGCAAAATAGAAACCTATCTTCCACGCGCGAAGGATGTTGTTGAAGGCGATGGTTCTGCCTTTACACATTTTCTGGTTCTGTCGCCAGAGCGTGGTCTGCTACACAGTTATTTGAATAATGTACATGCGGCTTTGAGCGGCAATGACGAGTTCAAGAGTAGCCAAGTTGATAAAGATGCGAAAGCTGCTGTGGCGATTGATGGCATAGAGAAACGCATATTTGCGCATTCGAATCCAATATTAGATTCCTGGAATGATCGCATGGCTGATTTGGAAAAGTCTGAATCAGGAATAATCGATTCGTCACGCAAGGCATTTATCGAGATTCTAAAGAATGCCCCTGACGAAGACACTTTTACTGAAAAGATTATTGATTTATTAAGTAGCCAGTTTGGAAAAAGATACCCTTATCTACATAACGCGCCCCTAGAAAATAAAATTGCATGGTCAAAAAGAATGTGGGATAGGGTCCAGCAGAACAAGGAGTTTCTTGGTGGCGCGCTTGGAAATGAGTAGCCATGTCGATGTTTATTTTCGAACTAAGCTTGCTGCTTTTTGTTGGGGCTCGATCCGGCGAGCACGACGGACCGCGCTACCGACTGAGCTACAAAAAACCCATGGCTTGAGCCATAGGTTTTTACTCTGGGGTGGGCGGGAATTCCGCCTAGCCGCACGATCAGCGTGCGGCTTCGTTGTCCTGGGCAGCGACAAAGCAGTAACATTGCTTTGTCGGCGCTCCGCGTCGGTTGCTATGGCAACCTAGCGTCGACTGCTGCCCGTTCGATTCCCGCCTAACCCGGACAAAAAATAAAACACCAGCTCAGGGCTGGCGTTTTATTTTTTGGGGTGGGCGGGAATCGAACCCGCGACCATTAGCTTAAAAGGCTATTGCTCTACGGCACGAGTTTCAAATAATATCGCCGGTGGGCGATTCTTCTTGCCGAAGCGCGCCTGGTGTCCGGCGAGCACGACGGACCGCGCTACCGACTGAGCTACAAAAAACCCATGGCTTGAGCCATAGGTTTTTACTCTGGGGTGGGCGGGAATTCCGCCTAGCCGCACGATCAGCGTGCGGCTTCGTTGTCCTGGGCAGCGACAAAGCAGTAACATTGCTTTGTCGGCGCTCCGCGTCGGTTGCTATGGCAACCTAGCGTCGACTGCTGCCCGTTCGATTCCCGCCTAACCCGGACAAAAAATAAAACACCAGCTCAGGGCTGGCGTTTTATTTTTTGGGGTGGGCGGGAATCGAACCCGCGACCATTAGCTTAAAAGGCTATTGCTCTACCGACTGAGCTACCACCCCGGAGTAAGTGAGGGTGAAAAAATCAAATCGCGAAGCGATTATTGTTTAGACCCGGGTCAGGACGAAAGCAAGGCTTTCGGGCTGGCCTGGGGCGAAACAATTGCCCTTGGGTTGATTTTTTCTTGCGAGCGGCGATGGGGCAGTATGAAATACCACCCCATACTGTCTCTTCGAAGTGCCGGTATACTATCAAAAGAATTAATTTCGGGCAACATACCGGGGGATTAAAGATCCCTCGGCTTCGGGATGACAACAAGGAAGGCCCAGGATGACAACAGGAGAAGCTTGGGTTGACGACGATGACGTCATGATCCTTCGCTTTGCTCAGGATGACGACGAGGCGCTAGGAAGACGACGGCGAAACAGGGTGCGGCATATTCTTATTCGCAAGTTGTCCGCAGGCCGCGTCGATATCTTCGCCGAAGGTCACGCGGTGGGTCACGACGCAGCCCAAATCTTCAAGTTTTGCCTTAAATTGCAGGCGATGCTGCTCCTCGGTCGGAGTAAAAACCCCGGTCGAGTGATACTTAATCAGGTTCACCTGGAAGAGCGGGTGATTCATAAGTTTAGCCAAAGCTACGGCGCAGGCCGGAGTATCGTTCACGCCTTCAAGCATCACATATTCAAACAAAACCTTGCGATTGGTTTTCGCGACATATTCGTGAACTGCCGCCATCAATTTTTCCAAAGGATAAGCTTTGTTTACCGGCATGATTTGCGAGCGGATTTCTTCGGTCGGGGCGTGTAAAGAAATCGCGAGATTGAGTTGCATCGGTTCGTCCGCGAGTCGCAAAATTCCCGGCACGATGCCACAGGTCGAAACAGTCATCTTTCGCGCGCTGATATTCAGAGTTTCTTCGGCATTCAAAAATCGCAAAGCTCCAATCATGTTTTCATAGTTCGCCATTGGTTCACCCATGCCCATGACAACGATATTCGAAACGCGTTTTTGTTCTTTTCCAAGATAGCGCGCGAAATGCATGACCTGGTCAACGATTTCTTCCGTGGTCAGGTTTCGTTTGAAGCCGAGCTTTCCGGTTGCGCAAAAAGCGCACTTCATGGCGCAGCCGGCTTGAGATGAAACGCAAACTGTATTGCGATCACGATCGTGGCGCATCAAAACCGTTTCGATCATATTGCCGTCCGCGAGCTTGAACATGGCTTTGATGGTATCTCCGCGCGAAGATTTTGATTCACGAACCAATTCGAGCGAAGTAAACGGAATCGTTGCGGTGAGTTGATCACGCAAAGGCTTGGAGAGAGTTGTAGCACCATTCCAATTCGAAACCAGTTCCGTAAAAACGGCATGGCGTACTTGCTTCAGGCGAAACGGTTTCTCGCCGATAGATTTTAGAAACTCTTCCAGGTGGGCGAAATTCATACGAGTTTGGTCGTCATCCTGAGCAAAGCGAAGGATCAAGGATGCCTTGATGTTTCGCTGTGCTCAACATGACGACTTAGTTGCGTAATATAGCCAAAATTTCCCAGATTGTCAAAGATTTGCTATGTTTTGCGTATAACGTATGTGTACTAGGCTAAACTTTGTGGATTAAATGCTTGTCTTATGCCAATTTTTAAGTTTCGCGTAAAAGGTCTTACGGTCGAAAGCGAATTTGAGCTTGAAAGGATCTTGAAGGTTACGCACGGTATTGCGAGCGTCGAAACTAACGGCGAAAAAGGTTTGGCCCGGGTTGTGGCGCGGGAAAATATCACGCTTGCTGATATTGAAAAGGCTCTTATTGGTTCTGTTTTTGTGATTGAAAAGGCGCCGGCTCGCGTGATGGACCTCGCAATCGACGGCATGAAGTGTCAGAGCTGCGAAATTCGCATCGAGAAAAAATTAAAATGTTTGCCCGGGATTCAGAAGGTGAGCGTGAATTCTACGAACGGCACGGCTAAACTTGAATATGAGGGCGAGATTCCGGCGGCGGACAAGATTTCGAAGCTACTTGCTGAAGATGGTTATAAATTACATGGCGAATATTCGGAGGCTTTTGTGAAGCCGGAAAAATCGTCCTGGTATGTAGTGCTTGGTTTTTTGGTGCTCGCTTTTGTCTTTGGAAAAATTTTATCAAGTCTTGGTTTGTTCGAGACGAGCCTAACTTTTGGCGATCAGACTACGTTCTTCTCAGCTTTCATGGTCGGTCTCGTAGCCGCTAGCTCGTCGTGTATCGCGGTTTCGGGAGGTGTCATGCTTTCGACGATCACGGCTTGGTCGGCGGCTCATCCGCATGCCGGTCGCGCAAAAAAACTGGTGCCGGTTTCGTTTTTCATCGCCGGTCGCTTGATTTCATACGCGATTTTGGGTGCCGCGATTGGCGCCGTCGGTTCAGCTCTTCAATTGCCACCCTGGGCGATGGGAGCGATTGCGATGCTGGCTGCTCTTTACATGATTGTGTTTGGCCTCGATATGCTCGGTATCGCGCCCGGATTTTTGAAGAAATTACTTCCGCGTATGCCGAAGTTTCTCGGTCACCAAGTTTTGGCCGCGGAATCGAGCCAATCTTTTGCTGCGCCATTGCTTCTCGGCGCTGCGACTTTTTTCCTCCCGTGCGGGTTTACGCAGGCACTTCAGCTTTACGCGCTTACGACCGGTTCGGCGTTCCGAAGCGGCATGTTGTTGTTCGGATTCGCCCTCGGCACCGCTCCGGCGCTTGTGATTTTAGGCACCGTGGCCTCATCAGTTAAAGGAAGAACGGCAGGATTTTTCTACCGTTTCGCCGGAGCCGCGGTGTTTTTACTCGGTATCTGGACGGTGCAGAATAGTTTAATTGCGGCTGGTTTCTCACTGCCACATATCGAGTTTCAGCAACAGGCCGATAATCTTGTAGAAGGCGCGACTGATCCAAATGTTGTGATGGAAAACGGCGAGCAGGTAATTCGCCTCAAACTTGGTATTGAGCCGGCCTATACGCCGAGCGATCATTACACGGTTAAGGCCGGTATTCCGGTGCGCATGGAAATCGAAGGCGTCGGCACCGGCTGTCGAAGTATTTTCCAGATTCCGAAGTTTAACGTCCGGACCGCTTTAAATTCGCAGCACAATACAATTCGCTTTACTCCGACAGTCGAAGGTTCGGCGGTTTTCAGCTGTTCTATGGGCATGTTCCCGGGGACTTTGAGGGTGGTGAAAGGTTAGTTCGAAAAGGTATCCCTAAGCTCTAATCTCTAACCTCTAATCCCTGCCACATATGAAAGCTAATTTTAAGATTTCCGGAATGCACTGTGCGAGTTGCGCGGTGCGGAATGAAGATGCTCTTAAAGCTTTGGCGGGTGTGAAAACGGCGATGGTTAACTTTGCTCTGCAATCGGCTTCGGTTGAATTTGATGAGAATCAAACTTCGATGGAAAAAATCCACGACGTCATTCGCGAGCAGGGTTACAAAGTTGAGATGCCGGAAATGAATCACGCTGATCATGATGCGCATCATCATTCCGACATTGTGAGTGGTGATGAGACGCGGGCGGCGCTCAGAAAAGCTCAGTTTGCGCTCGCGCTTGCGGTCCCGTCGATGCTTATCGGGATGAATCTTTTGAATTTTTCGGGTAGCGTCGCGGTGAACGCGGTGCTCACGGCGATTGTAATTTTTAGTGTCGGTCTTGGTTTTCACCGTAATATGATCGCGGAAATCAAGCGCCTTTCTCCTGGCATGGATTCGCTTGTGTCAATCGGTACACTCTCAGCTTTCGCGGTAAGCATCTACGGACTTCTGACCGGAGGCGCGACCTATTTTGAAACCGCATCCGTAATCACGGCGTTTATTTTGCTCGGCGATTACTTTGAAGATAAGAGCCGCAAGAGCGCTGCATCCGGCATTCAGCGTCTGCTTGAGCTTGGTGCCAAAAAAGCGCGCCGCATCACTGCGCATGGCGAGGAAGAAGTCGAAATTTCGGAATTACGCGTGGGCGACAATGTCTTGGTGAAGCCGGGTGAAAAAATTCCGCAGGACGGAAAAATTTTAAGTGGTTCCACGGAAATCGATGAGTCGATGATTACCGGCGAAAGCATGCCGGTCGCGCGTGCTGTAGATGATTTGGTTGTCGGCGGCACCGTGAACGGCGAAGGCGTGATTACGATTTTGGTTACAAAAACCGGTGATGAAGCGACGCTTGCGAGAATCGTGAAGATGGTTTCGGAGGCACAGATGACCAAGTCTCCGGTTGAAAAGTTGGCCGATCGGGTTTCGCGAATTTTTGTACCGGCGGTTTTATCTTTCGCGGTCCTGGTTTTCTTTGGCTGGGTTTTTACGGGTCACAGCTTCACAGAATCGTTGCTTGTCGCGGTTTCAGTTTTGGTCGTAGCTTGTCCGTGTGCTTTGGGACTCGCAACCCCGACCGCGGTCATGGTTGGCACAGGGCTCGCGGCTGAACATGGAATCTTGATTAGAAACGGTGCCGTGCTTGAAAAAGCGCACAAAATCGACACCATGGTTTTTGATAAAACCGGCACGCTCACCGAAGGGAAGCCTAAAATTATTGCGAAGTACGCTGTCTTCGGAAATGATGCCGAGGCTGTCTTGCAAATGGCTGCCACCGTGGAATCATTATCAGAGCATCCAATCGCTTGGGCTTTTAAACAAATTAAAACTTCGTATTCGGCGAGTGATGTTAGGGCCCTGACCGGTAAGGGTGTTGTTGGAAAAGTTTCCGGAAAAACCGTTGCGATTGTTGCTGGTCACAATCAAGAAGTTGATGCGGCGGCTAAGAACTGGATTTCGAAAGAAGAATCTGGCGGGCATGCGGTTATCGCCGTTTTGATCGATGAGAAGCCGGCGCTTCTGATTTCGATCGCCGACACTCCAAAGGAAAGCGCCGCCGAATCCGTGTTAAAACTCAAGCGTCTGGGTGTGAGAGTAGTCATGCTGACAGGTGACCGAAAAATTGTTGCCGAATCAATCGCAAGAAACTTGGGGATAGAAAACGTGCTTTCAGAAATGAAGCCGGAAGGAAAGTTGGAGGCTGTTCAGAATCTTGAACGCGAAGGTCGACATGTGGCTTTTGTGGGTGACGGAGTGAATGACGCGCCATCGCTCGCAGCCGCTGAGCTTGGAATCGCGATTGGAACCGGCTCGGATGTGGCAATCGAAACTGGCGATATCGTGCTTTTGAAAGGCGAGCCATCAAAAGCTGTTGAGGCTCTCATCTTGGCGAAAAAGACTTTCCGCACCATCAAACAAAACTTGTTCTGGGCATTTGTGTATAACTTGGTTGCGCTACCGGTGGCCGCTTCTGGTAAACTTTCCCCGATGATCGCTGCGGCGCTCATGGCTTTTTCGAGCGTTTCAGTGGTTATGAACTCATTATTAATTCGCAGGAATAAGATCTAAATATGTCAGAAAACCTTCCATACGACCCGGATTTCGAGAAGAAAGCATCTTCTGGTAGCAGCTCAGTTCAGGTCACACTTTCAAAAGAACAGATCGTAGCGATAGGCGTTGGCATGGGCGCGGTGGCCGGACTCGTATATCTGGCGCTTCTAAAGTGGGCATAAAATAGCTTTGTTGAGCAAAAGAGCGCGTTTTTTGACGCGCTCTTGACATTTGCGCTCAATTTAGCCTAAGATGCCTATGCACCCCAAAGAAACCGCGCTTTTTCATATCTGCGGTAGAAAGGTTGTGCGCCATGAAAACCGGTCAGCAAGAAATTGCATTCAAGGATGCGATCGACGAAAAGCCGCTCGGGGGAGAAGAGAGGAAGAAAGAAGAATCGGGGGCAGTTCGTGAAGAATCCGATGCGGATGCGGGCCAAGAGAAGGCAAATCTCGGGCTTGGACTCACCATGCTTGAGGAGCTCGAGAAGGGACTTGCGCGACGCGGACTTGCGAGCAACATCTCCGCCTTTTCCGAGGAGAAAATCAAGGAGGCGCTGACGTCGCTTGCAACGTATGCGATTCAGGTCCACGGAATCGATGATGTGACTGCAGACGAAGTCTGGGAGTCTATCGGGGAGCACAACGAGGATGGTCTGATTGCGATGTTCATCGAGAATCTCGCAGTCATCATTGAGGCCTGGTATTCCCTGGTGGGAGTGAATGAAGTCGATATGCTGACGGACGAGCGGATGACTGCGAATGCGGTCCTGCTTGCGGAGGCCTTCTACTTTCAGCTGACCGAGTCCGGCGAGATGAGCGACTACGGACAGCGCTTCAAGAAGCCGGCGATTGCCGCGGTCACGGCCTATGTCAGAGGTCAATCCGAGGCGGCGCTTGAACTTCTGCGCGGCCAGATGCGTGAGATCGGTATCGAGGAGATGTCTCGCGAGCAGGAAATTGCGTCGAGATCGGCGCTAAAGAGGTTTTTCCGAGCGACGGAACTCAACAAGATCGAGGAGGGGTTCGTCTATGTCAATGCGACCCTCGCTCGTACCCTCGCGAATTCGGCTCTCTATCCCATTGAGAGCTGCCCGATGCTTGGGGACTTGAATCCCCCGTGCAATAAGCCGAACTGATCGGTTCCGAGCTTTCGAAGCTTCGTGTTCTGCCCGTATGACCCTCAACTCGTTTGCGGGTCTTTTTTTGTTTTCAGAATTGAAGTAAGATTACCTTAATTGATTAGCGTGAATTTTTTATGAAACTTGAAGAATTGCGCGGAAAAAAAGTCGTGATTTTAGCGCTTGGAAAGTTCAAACAGGGCAGTGGCGTTGCGGCGGCCAAATTTTGTCTGCGTCACGGCGCTAAGCTTTTGATTACCGATACTTCAAAAAAGTCGGAAACTCCGCTCACGGTTGGTATCGTGGAAAAAGCTTTGGCTGATTATAAAAGTAAGGGTCTTAAAGTTTATACGCCGAAGTGGGTGATGGGTGGGCATCGCGAAGAAGATATGGTTTGGGCTGATTTGATTGTGCAGGGTCCGGCCATTCCTTTTGATTCGAAGTATCTTTTGTATGCGGAGCATTTGGGGAAGAAGATCGAAACTGACTTGTCGCTGTTTTTTGACCTGTGCCCGTATTCGACAATCGGCATTACCGGTACACGCGGAAAAACCACCACGACCATGCTGGTCGGCGAAATCATGAAGCTTCATGATAAACGCGCGGTTCTTGGTGGAAATATTCGCGTTTCGCCGCTCGAAGTGATTGAAAAGATCTTGAAGTCAAAGAACGCCATGCCGATTGTGCTTGAAATTTCTTCTTGGCAGGCCGAGGGCTTAGCTCGTTCGAAACAGTCGCCCCACATCGCGGCGCTCACTAATCTTTCCGAGGATCACTTGAACCGCTACGGCACAATGGAGAAGTATGCAGCCGCTAAGGAGTCGCTTTTTGCGAGTCAGACCCCGGATGATATCGCGATTTTCAATAACGATGATGAGTGGGGTCGCAAGATTTCAAAGCGGATGAAGTCGCACGTGGTTTTAACCTCCATGTCGCCGAGCTTTAATGGCAACGGAGTTTTTTGGCGAAAGTCAGACTTGATCGCTCGCTTCAATGGGAAAGAAAAAACGGTTCTGACTGTAAAAGACGTGAAGCTTGAGGGTCAACATAACTTGGCTAACGTCGCTATGGCGGTTGCGATTTCCTTGGCATACGGCGTGCCGGCTCAACTTATCAAAAAAGCAGTGCGCGGATTTAAAGGCGTGCCTGATCGTCAGGAAGTTTTGCGCGTTTGGAAGGGAATTACTTTTGTGAATGATACTACGGCGACTTCGCCAGAAGGTTTGCGGGCGGCGCTCGCGAGGTTCGCATCGAAACCGGTGGTTTTGATTGGCGGCGGAACCGACAAAGCGCTCCCGCTTGATTCGCTGGCGCCGGAAATCGTGAAACGTACCAAGTCGGCAATACTTTTTAAAGGAACTGCGACAGACAAACTTCTCGCCGCCTGGCCTCATGATGCGCTAAAGCCGGCTATCGCGACTTCGATGAAGGAGGCTTTCGATTTGGCGCTAGGACAGGCCAAGCGGGGTGATATAATCCTGCTTTCGCCGGGTGCCGCAAGTTTTGGGATTTTCGCGAACGAATTTGACCGCGGGGAGCAATTCAGGAAACTCGTGAAAAAATTAAAATAATATGTTGCATCGCCTAAAACAACTTGCTCCCGAGCCTCTTCTTCGCGCCTATCATTTCGCGCTTGCCTATATCGCGGCGTTTCGATACGGGTTTCCTTCCGAAAAGATGATCGTGATTGGAGTTACCGGTACGAACGGCAAGTCTACGACGACGAGTTTTATCGCGAAGATTTTGGAGGAATCAGGCGCGCGCGTCGGAGCGACATCAACCGCGATTTTTAAGGTTGCCGAGCGTGAGTGGCTGAATGATACCAAGATGACCATGGTCGGGCGTTTCCGTTTGCAAAGATTATTGCGTGAAATGGTTGATGCTGGCTGTACTTATGCCGTCGTCGAAACTTCTTCGCAGGGAGTTTTGCAATATCGTCACGCAGCGGTGAATTACGATACCGTCGTGTTTACAAATCTTACTCCTGAGCATATCGAAGCTCACGGCGGATTTGAAAATTATAAAAAAGCTAAGCTTGAATTGTTTAAACATCTGACGGCGCGCAGACACAAGACGGTGCGCGGCGTTGAAGTGCCGAAAGTGATTGTTGCGAATGCCGATGATGAACACGCGGCTGATTTTCTCGCGCTTCCGGCGGATAAAAAATATATTTTTACGATTCGCGGAGATGCGAAAGACGAAAAATTCTCGCCGCCGCTTATTCCATGCGTGGCTGATGATGTGATTCTTCAGGAGTTAGGTTCCAGCTTTAAAGTGCGTGATCAAAAGTTCGAACTTGCAATGCCTGCGAAATATAATGTCTCGAATGCGCTCGCCGCTATCACGGTCGGATTTTCTCTGGGGCTTCCGTTTGATGTGATGGCACGCGCGATTGCTAAAATTAAAAACGTACCCGGTCGTTGGGATTGGGTTGAATGCGGCCAGGATTTTAAAGTTTTGGTTGATTATTCTCCGGAACCGGTTGGGCTCGCAAAACTGTACGAGGCTCTTAACTTAACAAAATTTGCGCATAAGATTCACGTTTTGGGTTCGGCTGGCGGCGGACGTGATACTTCCCGTCGTCCTATCTTGGGTGAGATGGCTGGTAAATGGGCCGACACGGTGATTGTAGCGAACGAAGACCCGTACGACGAGGATCCGATGGCAATTATCAAGCAGGTCGCCGAGGGAGCTCGGAAAGCTGGTAAAATAGAAGGGCAGAATCTATTTTTATTCACCGATCGTCGGGCGGCGCTCGCAAAAGCGGTATCGCTCGCACGAAAAGGAGATTTGATTCTTGCGACCGGCAAAGGGTCGGAGCAGGCGATTTGTGTCGCCGGTGGAAAAAAGTTGCCATGGGATGAACGCGAAGTCTTAAAAGAAATCCTACGCCCTAAGACCTAACCCCTACGGCCTTCATCATATGTCTGTTAATAAAATGATAAACGTTCGCGACGGTGAAGAGGTTCTGCAAATCGTGCGGCGTTCTTGGGTTTCGATGCTTCCGCAAATCGTTGTGATTGCAGCCCTCATGGTCGCGCCGTTCTTTTTCGCGTTTCCGCTGCTTGCTTATCGGCCATATGGCGGGTATTTGCTCATGGCGATTCTCTTGCTCGGAATATTCTTAGCTATCAGAACCTTTACTCAATGGTATTACACGATGTTCGTGATTACATCTTTTCGCGTAGTCGACGTTTATCATGCCGGTTTTTTTGATCGGCAGGTGACGGATGCTGGTTTTGAGATTATCCAAGATGTTTCTTTTCACAAGAAGGGCGTCATCAGCATGATTTTTAATGTCGGTTTGATAAAGATTCAGACTCCCGGTTCGAATACGATGATTGAAGTCGAAGACGTTGATGAGCCGGAAGTTGTGCTTGGCGTGATTAATGACGCGAGACGCGCTTTAAAAATCGCGAGTCCGGAAGTTAATGCCAAAAATAAGTTGAGCGGAATGCTTCAGGGGATGGACGAAGACGAGGTTCAAGAAGTTATTAAGATCGCCTCCGAAAAGAAACGTGAACGGGCTGCGAAAGAATTTTTTACCGATGAGAATTCCGAAGAATAAGCAATTTATGTCCTCACGAGTGAAAACATTGGTCATCGTCGGATCGGTCGCGGCACTTATCGTGGCCGCCGGGTTTTCACGCGAACTTTATAATAATTATCAGGTCGATCGTGAGATTGAAAAACTTCGTGATAAGGCGAAGGCTCTGGAGACGGAAAGGTTTTCTATAAGCGAGTTGAAGGACACGCTCGGGAGCCAGGATTTTTTGGAAGGCGAGGCTCGTTTGAAGATGGGGTTGAAAAAACCCGGAGAGACAGCTATTATCATTCCGGAAGTCACTACGGAGCCAATCGTCGTCGAAACTTCGGCTAAAAAAGAAGAACCGAAAGAAAACGGCGGAAATACCGTAAAAGAATGGTTTAAACGATTTTTTAGTAAGTAAATACTATGAATGAAGTTGAAAAGCAGGGCGGCGTGGTTGGAACGGAGCCTAAGGCGGCAGAAAATAAGGCACCTAATAGTGACAAGTCGACGATTTCCGTTTCGCGTTCAATGATTCGAAATGTTGCGATTTTAGTTGTAGCTCTTGTGCTCATGCCGTTTGTTGCCACAGCTTTAGATTTATACGTCTTTAATTGGCAAAATCCGACTTTGCGTAAAATTGCATTCGCTTTGCCATATCCGGCTGTCATCGTTGGGGGTGATCGCTATTCTGTTTCAGAATACGATCAGGAATTATCTAATTTGGATAGAATCTTGAAACAGAATGAAAAGACTGCGTCTCACGCAGAACTCGCGAAGATGTTTATGGACCGCGTTAAGCGCGCCGCGGCTGTCGATTCTTTGGTCTTGGAAAAAAAGATTAACATCGACGAAACGGTGAAAATGGCTACTTCTCTGACTTTTGGAGATAAAGCGAGCGACGCTGACAAGGAAAAGTCAGTGAAAGATAATTTCAATTGGACGATTGATTACTTTAACAAGCGCGTTCTTTATCCTTATGCTCGCGACATGGCATACGGCTTGGATGTTTTGAAACCAAAAGCTGAGGAACTTGCGACGTTGGTAAAGGCTCCTGGCGCTGACTTCGCGAAAATTGCCAAGGAAAAAGGGGAGGATGCTTCGAAGGATACCGGCGGAGATTTGGGCTGGTTTAAAGCTGGTCAAATGGTTCCCGAGTTTGAGAATGTCGTCTTTGCTTTGAAGAAGGGTGAAGTTGCCGGACCATTTGCTTCGCGATTCGGTTGGCATGTGGCAAAGCTTGTTGACGAGCGCGGAGAGGGTGAAGCGAAGGAGTATAAGGTAAGCCACATTATCATCAGCGTTCAGGGTCATGAGGCGGATATCGAGCCCTCAATTACGGAAGCTGAAAAGAACATTAAGGCTTCGGTGCTTTTGAAAGAATAGCTTTCTTAATAACGAAAAATCCCCGTCATGAAGACGAGGATTTTTCTGATTCCGATTCCCGGGATCCCCGCCGTCGAGCACTGCTGTGCACGACCGGCGGGCCCGCCAGTCCTGCGCGATGCGCTGGACGGCGGGGAACCGGGGACCTCTGCTTTACTGCACAGAGTTCGGCAAAAGCCGAACGAATCAAATATCATCGCCGGCGGGCGATACTGATTGCAGCAAGCCCGCCCGGTGCCGAGCAGTAGCTCGGCCGGGCTTACAGCACAGAGTTCGGCAAAAGCCGAACGAATCAAATATCATCGCCGGTGGGCGATACATATTGCAGCAAGCCCGCCCGGTGCCGAGCAGTAGCTCGGCCGGGCTTACGAAAGCATTGCTGTATCAGTTCAACGAAAAAACTCCGTCTTGCGACGAAGTTTTTTCATTAGCCGATTCCCGGGATCGAACCGGGGACCTCTGCTTTACGAAAGCATTGCTCTACCAGCTGAGCTAAATCGGCATAGCGGGTAGCGAGAATCGAACTCGCCTCTTAGCCTTGGGAAGGCCACATAATAGCCGATATACTATACCCGCAAATAGAATTTCTTTCAACTGCTCGGCAATGATACCTGGTTTAATTGTGTTTTTCAAGCAAAAGTTGTCCACGTGTCAACTGTAAACTGCGCTATTTTAATTCTGCTATAATACCCTCATGATTGAACTCAGTGGCGTTTCTAAACTATATGGGTCCGATGCTGTCGGACTCGATACTGTAAACCTGCACATTAGGCCAGGTGAGTTTGTTTCGCTTGTCGGTCAAAGCGGTACCGGCAAAACAACGCTGGTAAAATTATTGATTGCGGAAGAAAGGCCGACGAACGGTCATGTTGTGATTGGCGGCTGGGATATCACGCGTATAAGACAAGGTGAGATTCCTTTACTGCGCCGTCAAATTGGTGTCGTGTTTCAGGATTTTAGATTGATTCCGAAAAAGACTGTCTACGAAAACGTGGCCTTTGCGCTTGAAGTTAGCGGCGTGCCAAGCAAACGAATCAGAAGCGTCGTTCCGCAATTATTAACGCTTGTCGGTCTGGATGAAAAGACGGATCGGTTTCCGTATCAGCTTTCCGGCGGTCAGCAGCAGCGAGTCGCAATCGCGCGCGCCTTGGTTCACCGTCCAAAAATCCTGCTTGCTGATGAGCCGACTGGGAACTTGGATTCGATAAATACGCATGAAATTATCAGTTTGCTCAAAAAAATAAATGAATTCGGGACCACGGTGATGCTCGTCACCCATAATCGCGACGTCGTGAATCAGCTCAAGCATCGCGTTATCACAATTGATGGTGGGCGAATCATTTCAGATAAGGAAGGGGCTAAATATACGCTATGACATCATTCTTTCGAGCCGTACTTTTTGCCTTCAAAAACTTTTGGCGAAACATCTGGCTTTCGCTCATTACGATTAGTATTTTGGTATTGGCGCTTTTCTCGGTCAATGTCTTGCTGGTTGTGAATGTGGTCGCTGATGCGGCTTCGCAGGCGATTGAAGATAAGATCGACGTGAGTGTATTTTTTGTGCCGGATGCTCCGGACGATGCCATAGCTTCAACTAAAGATTATTTAACTAATCTTTCTCAGGTAAGAGCTGTTGAATTTAAAACCAAAGAGCAGGCGATAGAGGAATTTAAGCGCGTTCATGCTGCTGACCCGAAGCTCGTCGAGTCACTTTCGGAGTTAGATTCAAATCCGCTCGGCGCTGAACTAATCGTGCGGGCCAAGAATACCGCAGATTATCCTTTTATCATCAGATCGCTCGAAAATCCGCAGTTTAATAAATATATTTCCAAGGCGAATTTTGAGGATCACAAGGAAGCCTCGGAAAAATTGAATTCGATTTTGAACCGGGTACGGGCTTTTGGCTTCGGGCTTGTGGTTTTATTCGGCCTGATTGGTATTTTGATCGTGTTTAACGCGGTTAGGGTCGCGATTTATACTTATCGCGAAGAAATCGGCATTATGAAGCTCGTCGGGGCTTCGAATACTTTCATTCGCGCGCCGTTTTGGATTGAATGCTTAATGTATTCATTGATTGCAGTCGGGATTACGTCAGGAATTATGTATTCGGTTGTTCTGCTTTTGGCTCCGAGCATCTCAGTATTCTTCCAGGGGGCAAATGTCGACTTATTGGCTTACTTTATGCAAAACGGTTTGAAGATAATGGGCATTCAAGTTGTGGCGCTCGCGACGCTTTGCGTTGTTTCAAGCTCGCTTGCGATAGGAAAATACTTGAGGGTATAAACTTAAGCACAAGGGATGGCTTAAATTGAGTAAAACTGTGGTATAATCACCGCAGTTTTATTTTATTAAATAAGTACGTTTTGTATGAAAGGAAACTTTCACAAAGTTCTGCGCACTACAGGCGCAGTGAGTGTGGGCCTCGCGATGTTTTTAAGCGGTGCCGGCGCGGCACTCGCTGATTCATCGGTGGGTACGAACATTTCGACTTCGTCTAGCGGAACCATCACATCTAATGGTCTTCTGACCGGACAGGTGACCGGTGGTATCGCTTTGTATTTGTCTGGTGCTCCGGCAGCTTCAGCAACTAGCTCGCTCATGGAACTAGGTCCGGTGATTGCTGGTGGATCAGTTAACGGAACTTATATTGGTATCAATCCGGCGGCTTTTACGGGAAATTTCATGGATTTGCAGGTTGCGGGGACGAGCAAATTCAAGGTTTCGAATGCTGGTGTGGCAACGGCCCTTGGATTTTCCGGTCCTTTGACTGGTGATGTTACTGGCAATGTCAGCGGAAATGCTGGCACGGTCACGAATGGCGTTTATACCAGCAGCAAGGTTTCAGCCTTATCGTCAACGACGTCTGCTGAATTGGCAGGAGTCGTTTCCAACGAAACCGGTTCTGGCGTACTCGTATACAATAACGCGCCGAACCTGATGAATTTAACGATCGGTAGCACCACAGCTGCTGTTAATGACGATCACTTTGTGTTTAGCGTGGCGACGGGCGGGGGAGCGGCTTATACGGCCACGTTTTCTTCTCCTGACTTGACCGCGGACCGAACGATTAACTTCCAAAATGCTTCCGGAACCGTAGCTCTTACGTCTGATATTCCGAGCATTGCTGGTCTAGCCGCTTCGGGTGCTAACTCTGATATTACTTCGCTCACTGGGCTTACGACAGCTCTTTCGGCGGCTCAGGGTGGTACAGGGATTACTTCCCTTGGATCAGGTGTTGCTACTTTCCTTGGAACTGCTTCGAGCGCGAATTTGAAGTCAGCTCTTTCTGACGAAACCGGTTCGGGCGGTGGAGCAGTTTTTGCAAACACCCCAACTCTCATGAACCCGCTCGTTGATAGCACGACTCAGGCTGTGAATGATGATCACTTGCAATTGTCGGTTGCGACCGGTGGAGCCGGTGCTTTCACAGGAACTCTTTCGATGGCTGATTTGACGGCTGGTCGGTCATGGGCGCTTCCAAATGCTGATGGAACTCTAGCCCTTGCTGGTAGTTTTGCTGCTTCTGGCGCAAATGCCGATATTACTTCCCTTAATACTGTTGGAACGACTTCGACGGCGTTCACTTTTGAAGGTGCCGGTGCGGTTTACTCAAATACTTCTAGCACTTTGACTCTTGATTCGACTGGAACCGGAACGGTGAATCTTGGTGTGAGCGATCACAATAAGACGATTCATATCGGTGATGCCGGTGCGACTTCAAAGCTTATTACTCTTGGTTCAACGGCCAGTGCTTCGGCTCTTACGCTTCAGGCTGGTTCGGGTAACATGGCTTTGAACTCACTCGGAACTTTGACTTTGGATGCGGCGGGGGTTCTTGAGTTGAACTCTTCGGGTGGCGCGATTAGCATTGGTAACGATGCTGTTGCTCAGAATATCAATATTGGTACTGCTGCTGCCCGCACGATAACGATTGGAAGCACTGCGGCTACGCTTCTATTGAATGCTGGTGCCAGCAATATATCGTTAACTGGTTCGCTGGTTCAGCAAAACGGTACGCCGGTTGCTTCGACCGCTAGCATGACACTTGGTTCGGGAAATGTATTCGTGATTTCGGGTACTGCCGACATTACTTCCATCACCACTTCAGCACCTGAGGCTGGAAAGACGGTCACGCTTATCTTTAGTGGAACCTTTGGAGTTGCGGGTGTTGTTGACGGTGGCAATCTCAAGCTTGCGAGCACTCTTGCTTATACGCCTGATGACACTTTGACATTGGTTTCTGATGGTACGAATTGGTACGAAGTTGCTCGCTCAGTAAACTAATCCGATAACCTAAATGCAGCCCGGTTGACTTAAATCGGCCGGGCTATGGACCTATGACGATTGATAAAATCAAACGTTGGCTCCGCGCGGTAGGTGTCGGGAGTGTTGTGACTCTTGGATTACTCGTGGTTCCAAATTACGCTTCAGCAGTTGCTTTCGCGGTCAGCTATCCGCAGGATTCTGTTATCCATATGGATGGCATCGGTGCTGATATCACGGTACTCGCCACCTCTACGGCTACTTCTGTCGCGGTAACTTCAACGACATTTACGGTCGTGCTTGGCGCGAGCGATACTTTTAAGCTTCGTTGGGCCGGGCCAAATCCGGGAGCTCTTGTGAATGGTGGTGGACTCGCCAGCTGTACCCGCGTTGGCGCGAACAATGACCTTACCTTCAGTGGAGCTCGTACCGTGGTCTTTACGCCTGCAGCAAGTCCAATTTGCGTAGCGAGCGGTGGGGTTTCTAATCCAACTCGAGAAGCCGCAACGGTTTCGCTTACGGCGCCGAATGGTGGCGAACGAATTTTGGCTGGTACAAACTACAATGTTTCGTATCTCTCGACAGGTTCTGACACTCAGGGAATTAGACTTACCCTGTCGTACGATGGCGGTGCAACTTATACAACCATGGTTGCGGCCAGCTCTCTAGGATTCAATAACTATTCATGGGCTGTTCCATCTAATACCGCTGCAACCACTAACGCCTTCATGAAGGCAGAGGCTCTTGGTGCGCTCGGAGAAGTTTTAGCGGTTGATGTGAGCAATGCACCGTTTACGATAGTTGCTGCAGCCCCGGTTTCTTCAGGTGGTGGAGGAGGAGGTGGTGGATTCTCGCCGTCTCCGACACCAGTAACTCCGGTTGTAGCTCCGATTCCGGTAGTAGCTCCATATGTTGCCGGTTCATATGATCCAGATGGGGCAGCCGGAACTGCATCTGACATTAACGGCGATAAATCGCTCACAGCGCCTGTGGATAATTCAGCTGCGCTTTGCACTCCGGGATCGCTCATCAAGGCTTCCGGACCGGCGGTTTATTTCTGTGGATACAATGGCAAACGTTATGTTTTCCCAAATCAGTTCGTTTATAACACCTGGTTTACCGGTTTCGGAAATATCACCGTCATGAGCGATAGCAACTTGGCTAAGATGATGATTGGCGGAAACGTCACATATCGACCAGGCAAGCGCATGATTAAAATCACTTCCGATCCACGTGTATACGTCGTCGCAAAGGGAGGAATACTTCGTCCGATTGCTGATGAGGCTACGGCTAGAGCTCTCTACGGATACGATTGGAACAAGATGATTGATGACGTTTCAGATTCATTGTTCGTGAACTATCAAATCGGTGACATGGTTTACTTCTCGAATGTGGTAAGCCCGCTCGTCACGGTTTCCGCGGTTTCCGTTCCTGTGGCGGAACCGGCTCCGGTTCAAGAAGTTGCGTCAGCTTGTGTGAAAGAAACAACATTCACTTCTTACATGGTGTTGGGCAGCTCTGATGCACAAGTTAAGCCGATGCAGAATCTTCTTAAGTGCTTGGGTCATCTATCAGCAGAGACTCTCGCTAATGGTTACTTTGGAAACGTGACTCTTTCAGCAGTTAAAGCTTTCCAGGCCGCTAGTGGCTTGGAACAGCTTGGAATTGTTGGTCCTGGCACGCGTGAGGCTTTGAATAAATACTAAGCCCTAATTAAAAATGCCCGCTCTCCGCGGGCATTTTTAAATAGTGGTATGATTCATTGATACTTGGTTGCTATTCATCAATTTGTTCGTATATGAAAGGAAATTTTCACAAAGTCTTACGCGTGACTGGTGCCGTAGGCATCAGCGTCGCGATGTTTCTAGTTTCGGCTGGAGACGCTCTCGCTGATTCGTCTATTGGCACGAACATTTCTACTTCCTCCGGCGGGACTATTACCTCTAATGGTCTTCTGACCGGGCAGGTGACTGGGGGCATTGCTCTGTATTTGTCTGGTGCTCCGGCGGCTTCTGCGACAAGCTCGCTCATGCAACTCGGTCCTGCGATTGCAGGAGGCTCGGCGAGTGGCACCTATATCGGTATCAATCCAGCGGCTTTTACTGGCAATTTTATGGATTTGCAAGTGGCTGGAACGAGCAAGTTCAAAGTTACAAATGGTGGCGCTGTCACGGCTGTGTCGTTCACCGGTCCTTTGACCGGCAATGTGACTGGAAATGCTGATACTGTAACGGCTGGTGTTTACACAACTGATACTAGTTCGGTTACGAGTACTATGATTTTGAACGGTACAGTCGCGGGCGGCGACCTGGCATCAAATATCGCAATTTCGACAACCGGTTCGGTCACTACGACTGGTGCCGGCGCCATCACTTCCGCCGGACTCCTCACCGCCTCGAACGGCTTCACGCTTACGACCGGCACGCTAGCTTTGCCGGCCACTTCGATTGCTGACGCAGCTCTCTCAGCTAACGTATCGTTACTCGGTTCATCGATCTCTTCTTCGGAAATCACCGATGATACGATTACCGCTACCGACCTGAGCGCGACTCTCACATTTGCTGACGGCGATCTTATTAACCTCGCTCTGGTAAACGGATCTGGAGTAGGCGAGGGTTTGATTCTGCCGCAGAACGCGACAGCTTGTTCTGCCAGCACAGCTGAAGGTCAAATCTGCTGGGATACAGCTACCGACCTTCTTTATGTGGGTACTGGTGCGGCTGCGATTCCGGCGGGAAACCCATTTGGTGCTTCGATCGATTCCTCGGAAATCACGGACAGTACGATCGCTGGTGGTGATTTAGCTACCAATATCGCAATTTCGACAACCGGCTCGGTCACTACGACTGGCGCCGGCGCCGTCACTTCCGCCGGACTCCTCACTGCTTCGAATGGTTTTACACTTACGACCGGCACGCTAACTTTGCCGGCTACTTCGATTGCTGACGCAGCTCTCTCAGCTAACGTATCGTTACTCGGTTCATCGATCTCTTCTTCGGAAATCATCGATGATACGATTACCGCTACCGACCTGAGCGCGACTCTCACATTTGCTGATGGCGACTTAATAGATCTCTCTTCGATTAACGTTTCTAGCACAACCGAAGGTTTGAAACTTCCTCAGACGACATCTTGCGCCTCTGGTACTGCCGAGGGTCAAATCTGCTGGGATACTAACGACGATCAGCTATACGTTGGAAATGGTGCTACTGCCCAAGCAGTTGGTAGCGCGGCTCCAGTTTATGCGATGTTCTTCGGTCTAACTGCCGGAACTGGCATGGTTGGGACGGATTACGCCGCAACGGTTGCGGTTTGTGCGCCGACAGTAGCGGCTTGCGCCGGTGTCCCATTCCCGCAGGACGGCGCTGCTTCGGGTGGCATAGTTTCAACCACGAATGATACATTCACAATTCCTGTCGCCGGGAACTACGAGGTGTCTTTCAAAGTTAACACGACTGAACCGGGTCAGCTTGAAATAGCTCTTGATGATGTCGGTGACGGTTCCTATGTTTTGAAACCTGAATGTACCGGGGAAAATATGGATCCGACTGCTGGGGGCCATCCGATTAACGGAAGTTGTATTATCACTACGACGGTTTCAAATGCAGTAGTGAAGCTCGTTAATCCTCCTGGAAATGGCGCAGCGCTTACGATTACGCCAGCTGATGGCACTCATACGCACGCAAATTCTCAAACTTTGATTATCAAGAAATTATAAATCGTCAGATAAAAACACCCGCTTTCCGCGGGTGTTTTTTTGTTTGTAGCAATTTGTTTTGTTGTTACGCTGTTTATGGTTGTCAGTCTGAACCTCTCTGTTGTCATCCCGAAGCCGAGGGATCTTGTATTGTTGCCAGGTCGAATGTATTCCAGAGAAGGTAGGCGACCGTCATTGGTCCCACGCCTCCTGGAACCGGTGTAATGCCCAGGCATTTTGGTTCCACGTTCGCGAAATCGACACATCCGACCGTATTTCCTGCAAAATTCTTGATGATTCCGATATCGATCACAACGGCACCATTCTTTACCATGTTCGTAGTGATAAGTTTTTCGGTTCTCCCAGCCGCAATCAGCAAATCGGCGGCGCCGGCGAGTTCAGGCATTTTTTTGTTATCCGGGCTTACCGACACTAATCTTGCTCCGCGTTCTTCAAGAAGTATTTTTTGCCCCTCGATGAATGATGGGTTTCTGGCAACCAGAACGACACTTTTTCCGTGCAAATCAAGTTTGCACTCTTCAACCGCCCTAAGAATCACACGGCTCATGACCGGAATGATGCCGCGTTTTCCGTCGCGCAAAGCCTGAAGCGTCGCCGAATGATAACCATCCGCGTCTTTCTTCGGGTCAATCGCAGCGATAACTTCATCAGCTTCTTCGGGGCGGGGAAGTGGGAGCTGAACAATGATTCCGTGAATATCGGCGCGCATATTCAGAAGATTCACGGTTTTTAGAATATCTGATTTTTTAGCGGAGGCTGGCAGGCGAAATAGCTCGGCATGAATTCCGGCTTCTTCACTCGCGCGCATTTTTTGTCGCGTGTATATTTCTGAGCCCTCATCATCGCCAACAAAAACGATACCAAGTCCCGGTTTGATTCCGGATTTGGCAATTTTTTCTTTGAGTTCCACGCGTAAATCAGCGGCGATTTTTTTTCCGTCAATAATCATATTAGTATCCAAGAGGGAATTTTTTGCTTATCACTCGAACTGATTTTGCGAGTTTAGTCGATTTGGTACGCAGAGTTTCCGCAATGATGGCCGCGATTAAACGCATTTCCTTTTCTTTCATGCCGCGGGTTGAGAGCGCCGCGGTGCCTATGCGCAAACCTGATGGATCGAAAGGCGAACGCGTATCAAACGGAATCATGTTTTTATTGGTCGAGATTCCGATGTTCGAGAGTAGAGTCTCGGCTTCTTTGCCGGTGATTCCAAGCGGCAAGACATTAATCAAGATTAAGTGATTATCGGTGCCGTCGGAAATCACACTGACGCCCTGATGCATCAGCTCATCAGCCAAAGCTTTTGCATTTTTTACAACTTGGCCGGCGTATTTTTTGAAACCGGGAGTCGCAGCTTCTTTAAAAGCCACGGCTTTAGCTGCGATTGCGTGTTCGAGTGGCCCGCCCTGAAGCCCAGGGAATACGGCGCTATCGATAAGTTTTGCGTAGTCGGCTTTGCAAAAAATCACGGCTCCACGCGGTCCGCGAAGAGTTTTATGTGTGGTTGTGGTTACGACGTCGGCGATGGAAATAGGCGACTCATGAAGTCCGGCGGCGACGAGACCCGCAATATGTGCCATATCGACCATCAGTTTGGCGCCAACCTCATCGGCAATCTTGCGGAATTCTTTAAAATCAATCGCGCGCGGATAAGCCGTAGCTCCGGCGACAATCATTTTTGGTTTCTCGCGCAACGCAATCTCACGAACTACTTTCATGTCGATGCGGTGGGTGATTTTATCAACGCCGTAGTGCACAAAGCGATAGAGCTTTCCTGAAAAATTCACACTTGCTCCGTGGGTCAGATGCCCGCCGTGCGCCAAATCAAGCGCGAGAATTGTGTCGCCTGGTTTCAGAAAAGCGGCGTAGGCGGCCATGTTGGCTTGCGAACCTGCGTGCGGCTGAACGTTGGCATGTTCGGCGCCGAATAACTTTTTGGCGCGTTCGATGGCCAGAGTTTCGATTTGATCGATGATTTCGTTTCCGGCGTAATAACGTTTCCCGGGATAGCCTTCGGAATATTTATTTGTGAGCGGGCTTCCGAGCGCCTCAAGCACGGCCGGCGAAACAAAATTCTCCGAAGCGATCATTTCGAGTCCTTCGTCCTGACGTCGTGTTTCGGCTTGAATTAATTTTTCTACGGCTAAATCTGATTTTTTTAAATGTTTGAATTGCATTTTAGTTCTGGTCAAGATCCCTCGGCTTCGGGATGACACAGGGAAGTCGAGATGATAGCGCTGATTAAAGATATGTTGTGCGAGTTTCAAAAAAAAGTGCCTGTCGGTGGTCAGTCCGACAGGACTTCCGAATTGACCCTCCGTCATGAGCGTATTTCCGAGCTTGGCTTGCAGGGCACTAGTTGTGCATGGCCTGGGCTGCCTCGTAGATCGGTTGGATGTCTGGTGCAAGTTGGCCCTCGTTTGCGAGTTCCCGGAGACGGAACCGCTTGACTTCGCGCAGTGAAAGACCGGGCAGTGGATCGGTGCCGTCTGTTGTGACATGCGCGAGAACATAGATCACGACTTGCCCGCGGTCATCGTAAGCGCCCGCGATATTCGCGCTCACAAGTCCGTCCGTCGCAATCTCGACCTTGAATTGCTCTCGCATGATGCGTTTCGCAGCCTTGAAAACGTCACCGTCTTTTGACTCCGGTTCTCCCTCGGGGAAGAAATAGGAGCCTCTGGTAACGTCTCTTGCGAGCCGCAACACCCCGTTGTGCAAAAGAACTACCGCTACTCTTGGCGGGACCCAGTGTTGGAACTTCATGGCCCACCTCCTTTCCTATAGATATTTGACCATATATGAGCCAACGCGTCTATATCCAAGTTTTCGATAGTAGGCGCGGACCCCGATTCCGCTGATTACAGCGAGTTTTTTATAGCCGGCAGTACGTGCGATTTCTTCTGATTTTTCCATCAGTTTTTTACCCAAACCTTTGTGTTGAGAGGCGCCGGCATCGCGTTCGCCAAGACCAAGCTGAACACCATAGGTGTGAAGTTCGCGTATAAAAGCGGCGCCACGTATTTCGGGGATAAGCTTTTCGAGTTCGGTGGTTTTACTACGCCCTACGGCCTGTGGCCTACGGCCTAGTCGTAACCTACAAAAAGCAAAAACCGCTTCGCGTCCTTCGGTTTCCATGCTCAAGAAATGTTCGATGCCATTCGAGGCTTCGTATTTATCATCAAAAAATACCGGCGCTTGAGAAGCGAATTCTTTTTGATGAGAGATTTCACGGCAACGCAAACAGGCGCATTTCGTGCCGCGCTTTTTCATCTCGCGCTGAAGAATGTCACGCATGTTGGTGGAATTGTTGCCGGCAAGAATGCTCGACTTCGGAATATCGCGCACGAGACGCGAGATGCGACAGTATCGTGGGATAAGCTGCTTCATCGCGAGCAGGGCTTCGAATAATTCCGGCTCGGAGTAAGTGACGAATTTTCCGTTTTTCCAATCCTCGTAAAGCTCGCTGTTCGGAGTTACGACGCAGGGATAAATCTTAATCATGTCCGGGCGATAGCTCGGATTTTCGAAAAGTTCGGCGATCGCGGCGACGTCTTGTTTAGCATCGGAACCGGGGAGCTGCGGCATCATGTGAAGATCGGTTTTGAATCCGGCATCACGAAGTAGCGCGAGTGCCTGCATACAGTCTTCGGCCGTGTGCCCGCGCTTAACTTTCGCCAAAACAATATT
This sequence comes from bacterium, assembly GCA_037139515.1. Lineage (GTDB taxonomy): Bacteria > Patescibacteriota > Patescibacteriia > JBAXGH01 > JBAXGH01 > JBAXGH01. Next base: position 2,425 of record JBAXGH010000011.1, on the reverse strand, counting down.
TGAAGTGTGCTGAAGCCCGATTTCAACTCGTGTACAGCCAAGCGAACGCAAACGAGCGACTTCTTTTGGCTTGATAAAATCCGGTCTGGTTTCAAGTGTGATGCCGATGATGCGATGATCAGCATTCTCGTTTGTATTCTGGGCTTCAAGTAAAGTTGAGCTACGTTTGCGCGCTCCGGAGGCATGATTTGCACCGTCAAAACAGCGCTTAATAAACCAGCGCTGATAACTCGCAGGATATGCCGACCAAGTTCCGCCCTTCACAATGAGTTCAATTTTATGCGCGTCGTGGCCGATGGAGCTCAAAGCTTTGATACGTTCAACCATTTGCTTGTACGGATCAAAACGATTCATGAGCGCGCGCTGAGCCGCTGGTTCATTGCTTAAATACGACTTCGGCATGGTCACTTCGGTCGGGCAGTAGGTGCACTTTCCTGGGCACGGATATGGTTTCGTGAGCACAGTGATCGGTGCGATGCCGGAATTTGATCTTACGGATTTACGGCGAAGCAGGCTCATGAAGAAATCATCATTTTGAAGCTCGCCAAGTTGTACTAATTTCTGATAAGCTTTTAGAAGCGTCGCAGATGACGGTGGTGAAATCTTATACGTACCGGCGATATCTTTTTTCAAATGCAAAAGTTCATCCTGAGTTTTGGGATGCGATTCGTAAAGAGTCTTAACTATTGCGAGTAAAACATTTTTCATTGTGAGACCGGAATTAGCAAAAAAATTAGCTGATAAAACTCGTGAAGATTATGACGCGCTTGCGGACGCCATGGATGTGACGCGGCGTTATATTTGGGAAGAACTCAGCGATATGATGCCGGAAATAACGGCGAATGATCGCGTGCTCGATATCGGCTGCGGCAATGGTCGCATGGTTCAGACTTTGAAAACGAAACGCTATGTCGGTTTGGACTTGAGTCCGGAACTCGTGAAGCGCGCGCAGGCCAGGTTTCCGGAAGCGAGTTTTGTGGTAGGTGACGCGCTTAAATTACCTTTCTCTGAAGCTTCTTTTGAATACATTCTTTCGATTGCTGTTTTGCATCAAATCCCAGGCATGGAAGCCAGAAATCAGGCTTTGAAAGAAGCTTTTCGTGTTTTGAAACCGGGCGGGATTATGGTGATTTCTGTTTGGAACCTGTGGCGCTCAAAATATCTTGGATATTTGCTTAAATCTACGCTTTTTAAGCTATTTTGGCAACATCAAATGGATTTTGGAGATGTGCTCATACCTTGGAAAGATAAGGGCGTGGCCCGCTATTATCATGCTTTTTGTGCCCGAACAGTTCGGCGAATGCTCGTGGAAAATGGTTTTCAGGTCTTAAAAGAAAAGCGGGGACTGAATTATATTTTTCAGGTAAAAAAGCCGGAATAAAAAATGACACGCAGAACGCGCGTGTCGGTTGGGCGAACTCCGTCTATTGAACCGGAGCTTTCTTTATCGCCATCAAGTCTTCTTGCTGTCTGAGAAGCTCGTCGGCGAAATCCTCGATGGCTGATTCTTTTTGGTGCAGAACGTCACTGATTTGAGCGTCGCACTCGGCAATCTCCAGGCGTTGCTTTTCGACAAGCCGCCTTCTGATTTCGGCACGTACCGGTTCGGTGACTCCGTGAGTGGAAATCAGGCCCAGGAGAAGTTTGTAGCGACTGTCTGCTTCGCCCTGGCTTTGCGGCTCACCGAGTTTTTTTGAGAGTTCGGCGAACAGCTCGTAGGCGTATTGCTGCGTCGTATGCGTCGTCAAAGCTCTTACTGCGCGGAATCGGCCGATAACATCGCGTGCCGCATCTTCAACGAATCGCATGATGAGAGGGCTCACGAGCATGGTCGTGTCCTGGCTCACCAGGCAAAACTCCGGGTGGCAGGCGACGCACCTATGTTCCGGTCGTCCAGCCTCAGTCATCTCGATGTTCTTTCGGTGAAAAGCCACGACGCGCAAGGCTTCGAGGCCGAGGATTTCATCGGAGCAGCGATCTTTCAGGAAGACGGCAATTCGCGCATCTTTGACACAGCGCGGATGGCCTTCTCGTCCAGAGTTTTCGAGGAAATACGCTCTGTAGCCAGCCATGCCGTTCAGATCGGTTTGCTCAGATGCTTCATTTTGAAGGAACAGATGCCCGGGTGAGCTTTCGCGGAGAGTCTTTCTGGCCTCTTCGGTGAAGTCTCCGTCCTGCGTTCGCGGATCGATTTCTTCGAACCGGGTTCGAATCCAATGAATGATTTCGCGGGCTTCTCGCGAAGTTCCAGCAACCGTCTTCATGAGAGCCAAAATCCGATTCACAGTCACCATTTGTCCTCCGTTTTGTGAGTAAGTGACTAAAAGAAGTTAGCGCAAATTGGCATTTTTGTAAAGGGGTGTTGGGCTCGGGCGAATTCAATACCGAGTGCACCACCTCCGAAGAATATAGTCTTCGGATACTA